>JAFUVE010000025.1 GCA_017483765.1 Bacteroidaceae bacterium
AAATTTGAAATTTAAAATAACCCAATATAGAGAGAAAAAACATCCGCGAGGATAGATTAAACGACTTAAAAAATTAAAAACTAACAAAATTTATGAACGAATTAGAAGAATGGCAGGGCAAGAAGCCCTCAGACAGCAATGAAAATGAAAACCGCGAAGGCTTTCAAGCCATGAATCACAAAGGAAATGGTTACGGACAAAATCCTGGCCAGCCCCGTCCCCGTCGTCCGCGCTTCAACAACAGCGAGCGTGGTGGCTACCGTGGAGGTGGAGAGCAGGGTTTCCGTCCTGAAGGATTCGGGCGAGTAAGCAGTGACAACTATCAGGGCGGCTATGGCAGCCGTCATGCTCAATACAGCAACAACCGCGGTGGGTTTGACGACTATGATGGTGGTCAGCGCGGCGGTGGTTACGGTCAGCAGCGTGGCGGTTACGGCCAGCAGCGCGGCGGCGGTTACGGTCAGCAGCAGAGAGGCGGTTACGGTCAGCAGCAGAGAGGCGGTTACGGTCAGCAGCAGAGAGGCGGTTACGGTCAGCAGCGTGGTGGCGGTTACGGCCAGCTGAGAGGCGGCGGTTACGGCCAGCAGAGAGGCGGTGGTTACGGCCAGCAGCGTGGTGGCGGTTACGGCCAGCAGAGAGGTGGCTATGGCCAGCAGAGAGGCGGCTACAACCGTCAGCAGCGCGGTGGCTATGATCCAAACGCAAAGTACTCGATGAAGAAACGCATCGAATACAAGGAATACCTTGCAGATCCGGATGCACCACTCCGCCTGAACAAATACCTCGCTAATGCCGGTATCTGCTCCCGCCGTGAGGCCGACCAGTTCATTCAGGCAGGCGTAGTGAAAGTGAACGGAGAGGTCGTTACTGAACTGGGCACAAAAGTGAAACGTACCGACACCATCCACTTCCACGACCAGCTTGTGAGCCTGGAGAAGAAGGTGTATGTGCTTCTGAACAAGCCAAAGGACTATGTCACCACAAGCGACGACCCTCAGGCTCGCAAGACAGTGATGGATCTTGTGAAAAACTGTTGCCGTGAGCGCATCTACCCAGTTGGCCGTCTTGACAGAAACACAACAGGTGTACTACTGTTCACCAACGACGGTGACCTGGCATCGAAGCTGACCCATCCTAAATTCCTCAAGCAGAAGATTTACCATGTGTTCCTAGACAAGAACGCTTCTTCAGCCGACTTGCAAAAGATTGCTGACGGTGTGATGCTGGAAGACGGTGAGGTACATGCTGACGCCATCAGTTTCGCCTCAGAAACCGACAAGAAGCAGGTGGGCATCGAAATCCATTCAGGCAAGAACCGTATAGTCCGCCGAATATTCGAATCACTCGGCTACCGCGTTTTGAAGCTCGACCGCGTGATGTTTGCCGGTTTGACAAAGAAAGGCCTGAAGCGTGGCGACTGGCGTTTCCTGACCGAGCAGGAAGTGGCAATGCTCCACATGGCACAGTAGGATTTATGATTTAAGGATTTACGATTTAAGGATTTACGATTTATAGTTTAACTCGGAAATTTGATTATTAAGGTAAAGAAGATAAAATGGAATCAATAAAGAGAACAAAAGTCATTGACGTGCTGAAACGCGATGACTTTGGCACGATAGTGAACGTGCGTGGATGGGTGCGGACGAAACGCGGCAGCAAAGCCGTGAATTTCATCGCCCTGAACGACGGCAGCACCATCAAGAATGTCCAGGTGGTGGCTGATGTCACAAACTTTGATGAAGAACTGATGAAGCAAATCACAACGGGTGCTTGTTTGAGCGTGAACGGTGAGTTGGTGCAGAGTATCGGTTCCGGTCAGAGTGTTGAGATTCAGGCAAAGGAGATAGAAGTACTTGGTACCTGCGGCAATGGCTACCCGATGCAGAAGAAAGGTCAGTCATTCGAGTTCATGCGTCAGCATGCCCACATGCGTCTGCGTACCAACACGTTCGGTGCCATCATGCGTATCCGCCACAACATGGCCATCGCCATCCACACATTCTTCCATGAGCGCGGTTTCTTCTATTTCCACACCCCAATCATCACCGCCTCCGACTGTGAGGGAGCCGGCGAGATGTTCCAGGTGACGACCAAAAACCTATACGACCTGAAGAAGGACGAAAACGGTTCAATTATATACGATGACGACTTCTTTGGCAAAATGACATCGCTGACGGTATCAGGCCAGCTTGAAGGAGAGCTCGGTGCGACCGCATTGGGTCAGATTTATACATTCGGCCCTACATTCCGTGCAGAAAACTCCAATACTCCACGCCACCTTGCCGAATTCTGGATGATAGAGCCGGAAATCGCCTTTATGGACAAAGACGAATTGATGGACTTGGAGGAGGAATTCATCAAATACTGCGTGCAGTGGGCACTGGATCACTGCCAGGATGACCTTGACTTCCTGAACAAGATGATAGACAAGGGCTTGATTGAGCGTCTGAAGTCGGTAGTCAACACTGAATTCGTCCGGCTGACCTACACCGAGGGCGTTAAGATTTTGGAAGAAGCCATCGCAAGCGGTAAGAAGAAGTTTGAGTTCCCAATATCGTGGGGTGGCGACCTTGCCAGCGAGCATGAACGCTATCTCGTGGAGGAGCATTTCAAAAAGCCGGTGATCATGACCGATTATCCACGTGAGATCAAGGCTTTCTACATGAAGACCAACGAAGATGGCAAGACGATGCAAGGCACCGACGTGCTGTTCCCTCAGATTGGTGAGATTATCGGTGGTTCAGTCCGTGAGGAGAACTACGACAAGCTGATGCATGAGATTGAAGTGAGAAACATTCCGATGAAGGACATGTGGTGGTATCTCGACACCCGCCGATTTGGCACGTGCCCTCATGCCGGTTTCGGTTTAGGTTTTGAGCGCCTGATTCTGTTTGTAACAGGCATGCAGAACATCCGCGACGTGATTCCGTTCCCAAGGACTCCGAAAACAGCGGAATTCTAATCTGCCAGACATATTCAGGTGGAATTTGAAAAAAAGGGTGTGCCAATTGTCTTTGGCACATCCTTTTTTTATGGGTAGTTCGGGATTTTGTGTGGTAAATCATTTACTATTGTATTTGACCGTGCTTCGCCGGTCTTATGTGCGGCCGAGACGGCCACTATCCCAGCCGAAGACTATCGTGCAGGTCAAGAAAACAGCAGAGGTGGATTTAATCCATAACCACACGAAATCCAGAATAACCTTTTTATGAAGAATGTTTATAGTGAAGAGTGTAGTTACTCTGGAAATGAATAAAGAAAAGGGGGGAAACATCTAAATATTGGACTCACATGTTTGGACAGGCCTCCTCTTCATCTGTTTCAACCGTCTCTCCATCCTTCAAAACACGGGCAGTATAACCGAATTTGGAGAATCCCTTTAAAATGGCATCCTCCGATGTTTTGTCGGCATCATACACAATCGTTACAGTCTGCTTCTCAATGTTGGTCTCAATCTTTTTAACTCCTTTCTCAAAACGGAGATTCTTCTTAATTTTAGTCTCACAATTCGTGCAATGCATCTGTGGCCGTGTGGTCACCACAATAGTCTTAATGTCCTTTGCAAAAGAGGATGACGCAGCGACAAGAAAAAGTAATAAAAAAACTAATCTTTTCATACTAAACAATTTTGATTTGATATTGATTTTTAAAAGTTTAAGGAATGTTCTAAAAATTAATAAATCCTGATGAATTATCTTTGCTTGTGTTTGCCCGCGACACTGTCGCGAGCCACTCAACAGGCAATGAGGATTTTGGCCGTTTAACTTTTTTATTACGCAACAATATGCCGGTTATCGTTTAGGGTTCAGAGTTTTCCCATATTGATTCTTACCCCCATATAGGCGATGGCGCCATGCACCGGCCCCCACACAAGAGTTGGCTCAAATTCGTCGGTCCACGGGTTGTCAGCATTGATGATATTATGCTTCTGTCGGAATCCAGTTAAGTTTTCGCCTCCGACATATACTGAAAAATGACGGAACCATCTGGTGACCTGTGCATTCAACTGTCCATAAGAGTGAAACCGTCCGCTCCACGAATTATTTCCGTCAGCCAACACGTAAGGGTCTGGCAACCTTCCTCCCCCGTTTTGTTGAAAAGTGACATCCATCTGCCATTTTTCCAGGGGAGTCTTATAGCTGACGGTGATCAACCCCTTATAACGGCTTGTGAGCGGTTTTGTCCTAAGTTTTCCGTCATAGGTAGCTTTCACATCATTCAGTCTGTATGCCGCAGTAAGCTCCAGTCCTTGAATCACAGGCACATTGACATCGAATTGCCATGTGTTGGAAAAAGATTTTCCCTTCATGTTTGCAATATGAATCAGTGAAGGATTGGAGTCGTAGTCGATTAGTGTCTGGTTAGAAAAGTGAGTGTGATAATATTCCACATTCAGTTTCATCGTCTTTCCCGCCAAAGGAATATACAAAGACGTGCTCGCTCCGTAATTCCAAGCTTCCTCCTGTCTTAAATCATCATCAATCACCATCTTTCTTCCACTTGCCAGCAAATTATGATTCTCTGCAAGCGCATGTGGTGTTCGATAGCCTTTGCCAGCCGACAGCCTGATGCTCATCACATTGTTAGGCAGATACTTCAAATGGAAACGCGGCGTAAAAAAAGTGCCATACAAACTGCTCCGGTCTAATCGAGCCCCCGCCATCAGCGTAAGTACATTCAGATGGTTGAAAGTGTACTGCGCATACGCTCCAGTGATGGTCTCTTTCTCATTTCTCACACTACTGCCTGTATTTCTGACCGTCTGACCAAGATAGTCATGATTCAGGGAGAGACCAGCGGAAATATTATGGGCGTCCGACAAATTAGTCTCAAACAATAGCTGGGCATAAGCATTCTGCTCATTCACACGGTAAGCTCTCTCACCATATTCAGCGTTCGTCTCATGATGGGAGAAATTTCCCATAAGTGCGATGTTAGTGCCATGGTTTTCATCAAGAAAAAAAGCATGCTTCATATATGCCTCATATCTGTCGGTCTCGACCCCGATTTGAAATAATCTGTGCTGATTAGGAGCGGTATGATGTGTCTGTCCTCCTCGCCGTTTCTCCTTTATGACGGCCGTTCCTCCATGGAAGAGATACCTGTCGGTTTTCCACTTCCATCTGTTTTGTAAATTCCATTGGCTGACATCGGGCTGGTCGAGAAATCCATCATTATTAATGTCATGACCTGCAAAGTCATCCTGATAATGCAACAAAATCTCGGAACTCAGCTTCTTGTTGACATGAAGATTTGCGTCAGCGTTTGCCTCAAAACGGCTCAGAGAATTGGCATAGAGGTTGACAGCCACTCCCTGCTCGTCGTCAGGCTTCAAATATTCCACATCAATTTGTCCGGTGATACTCTCATATCCGTTTCTCACCGATGACGCCCCTTTCGAAACCTGAATGCTGTTCATCCAGGGCCCTGGCACATAGTCGAGCGCAAAGGGTTGAGCCGCCCCTCTGAAATTAGGCAGATTCTCCGTCAGCATTTGCACATAAGTGCCACTCAATCCCAGGAGCTTGATTTGTTTGGCCCCCGTAGTCGCATCGCTATAGTTAACGTCCACAGACGGGTTAGTAGTGAAAGACTCCCCCAGATTACAGCAAGCCGCCTTGAAAAGTTCCTGACGTCCGATAATGACTCCATTGACGGGCCCATTAACTCTCATGGTTGCAGGCCGGTGTGCTGATACAGTAACCCCTTCCAGGACTGTATTCAAACTATCATCCGATAATGTATTATCAGTCTGAGAAACAACGGGCAACGAGTAAAAGCAGAGGCCTCCGACAAGAAATTTCAGAAAAGCGTTAGCTGTCTTCATATACACAATCGGCAAATAAGTTTTCCAAAATAAACAACAAATTTCGCAAATATCAGGGAAAGAACCAAAAATATCTGTAAAAAAATCAAACGGCCATAAAAAAAATACCATACTCATGTTATCTGTCAGGCAGCACAGAAAAACGGATGACGATGATATAATGAGTGAAAAGTGAAGAGTGAAGAGTGAAAAGTGAAGCAGGCAGACGGGCTTCGTTGCGGTTTCAAGGCAAAAACCATGTATGGAGTCTCCACGCGCTTCTGCGTAATTATGGGTAAATCCGCGTAATAAAGAAGGGAAAAAGGCACTAAGCAATCCAAACAGTCTGCATGGTCTTCCATAGCATTTTTTTTCTCAATTTGTCAAAATCCGTTTATAGCCAGCGAAAACTATAATATTTTTGCAGTTTTCGCTGGCTATAAACGAAAATTATGAACAATTCAATAATTTTGGTAGTTCGGGATTTTGTGTGGTAAATCATTTTCTATTGTATTTGACCGTGCTGCGCCGGTCTGATGTGCGGCCGGGACGGCCACAATCCCAGCCGATGACTGCCGGGCTGCAGACGGATGATGTCATACAAAAACGGCCGAGCTGAGATAACAGCATCGACCGTAAAGCAAATGAGTGGGACAATATTGAGGATAGTGCGCTTCGCGCAGAAATCTTTCAAATCTGGCCTAAATCTTTGAAATCTGTTTAAAGCTATTAATCTGTATATCAGTACGCTGATTGAGATTTGTATTGATTGAATGAGAGACCTCAATCAAGAACTTGAGAGACTTTTGCAGGTTATTTCTCTTTGATTAGGAAGACCGAAGCGGCTCCACAGAAAAGGAGAATGCCCGCCAACACCAACATATCGACTTCGGGAGCCAGCTGGCCCTGAGTGGTGAAAAATCCGAGAATCACACCACCGAGCGAAGCCGCCACGATTTGAGGGATGCAAATCGTGCCATTGAAAAGTCCGAGATAAGTGCCGATATGCCCTCCTTTGATGGCGTTGGTGACGATAGTGAACGGAAGGGCAAGCATGGCAGCCCAGGCACAACCAATGAGTGCATAACTAACGAAAAGGGCATACTGGTTATGGATGAAATAAGTGGAAACGAATCCTACTCCTCCAAGAACAAGGCTGAGGGCATAAATCATCTTCCGGTTCTTAAACATCGGAATGACAACCGCCCAGAGAACAGATCCAACCGCCTGTACGGCGAATAGAATGCCGACCCAGTCACCTGCATCCTGGTACTGGCTTGACTTGACATCAAGCACCACGGAGGTAACTCCGTCCACGACTTTCTCTACTGTAGGTGCGTCGAACGCCTGATGCGCCACTGTTCCGTTCGTATATGTCCACATATACATGAATGCCGCCCAGCAGAAAAACTGCACAAGACCAACGGTCCAGAACTGTGAAGGTGCTTTCTTCAGGAGAAAAAACATGTTGTCGCTTTCCTTCTCTCCACCAATGTCATGAGAAACTGTCGGATGGTATTGCTCATAGATATGCGGTGGATATTCCTTCACCTTCACGGTGGTGTAAATCACACACAAAATGAGGATGGCCGCACCGATATAGAAGGAATAGATCACAGAATCAGGAATCACTCCCTCGGGAGCGACATTGCTGATACCGATAGCGGCAAACAGGAATGGGAACACATATCCTGCCAGACTACCCGCATTACAGAGAAAACTCTGAATACTATAGGCAAGCCCTTTCTGCTCCTCATTGACATTATCGCCCACAAGCATCTTGAACGGCTGCATGGCGATGTTGATACTGGTGTCGAGGAGCATCAAGGAAACAGCACCGAAGATCATGGCAGTAGATACGGCCATGCCGAATGACCCTGCATTGGGAAGGAGACACATCACCGCCACGGCAATCAAAGCGCCGACAAAAAGATATGGTATGCGCCGCCCGAAGCGGGTCCAGGTGCGGTCGCTCATAGAACCGATGAGGGGTTGGACCACAAGCCCCATCAGGGGCGGTAGAATCCAAAAGAAACTGAGACTATGGGGGTCGGCACCAAGTGTGGAGAATATGCGGCTGATGTTAGCGCTTTGGAGGGCATATGCGATTTGCACGCCGAAGAATCCGAAGCTGAGGTTGAAGAGCTTGGAAAATGATTGGTTGGGAATGGTGTTCATTGGTTGAAAGTTGAGGTTTTTTAGTTGAGAGAGCTGCGATTGGATGATTCTTCGCGATAATATCGCGAAGCAAACAACAGGCAATGATTTTTTAGTTGAGAGAAGAGGCGGTAGATGATAAGACGCACCACGGCGCGTCTCTACTTGCAGAGCTTTGTTGCCGCAGACAACTGCGGCGTACAGGAAAGCTAACGGGCACATACTCAGACGCACCACGGCGCGTCTCTACTTGCTGGGAGGAATACGAGGGACCGACTACCTGGTTGGAAGTTTGAATCATTATTGGCCTGCGATGCAGTTGATGATGGCGACAATGTCGGAGATATCGGTATTTCCGTCTTTGTTGACATCAGACTTGGCGTATTGAGAGGTTCCTGCGATATGGTTGATGACAGCCACGATGTCGGAAATATCCACATTACCGTCTTCATTGACATCGGCAGCATAGATTGCGCCAGCCAGCGTGTCTTCTTCCACAATATACTTGCCTCCAGTCTGTGTTGACTTAATGACATAGAACTTATCGTTGGAGATTCGGGTCACATCCACCGTCTGAGGTGAGCCAGAGTTGGTGGAGAACACAACATTGACATAATAATCATCATCCTTGATATTGAAAGTCTGACTATACCACTTCTGGCCGTTCACAACTTTCGTTTCGGTAATTTGCTTGCCAGGCCAAACTCCGTTGAGCTGAGAGTCGTTTTCCGAATCCCATATATAGAAGTTCAGGCGTGTCCAGTTGAGTTCATCACGCACAAAAATGGTCGCATCGTGTGCCGTTGCTTGCTGTTCTTCTTTCTGAGCGGCTTCCTCCTCCTTGATTTGCTCAAGGCGGTTGTTCCATTCATCCACAAGCGCATCGGAAATAAAATATCTAAAGTCGGATGCAGAGAGAATCTCGGTAAATCCATCAGGAGCCTTATATGCGGCCGGTGTTTTTCCGACAACGCAGATAAGCGATCCTTCAGTTCCTTGCGTCTGTACGGCATAATACGAGATATTACTTGCCATTTGCTGATAGGAACTCTGGTTGTTGATACCCACTAATTTACGAGCGGTAATCATTCGTTTGAGATCTCCTTTTGCCGCAATCCAGTGTTTTAAAAAGACACATGGCGTACCCGGCATGGCCAGAAGATATGCGTTCGCCGCCAAAGTGTCCGCCTTGATAGGGTCTTGTTCAGCTCCCGTTCGGCGTTCCGTGTCATGGTTTTCTACAAATGTGACGGCATATTGTTTATAATAATCATCGAAAATGAGCGGTATTTCTGTAACCTTCACGTCTTCCGCCGCAAGCAGTTTCCAGTTGTTCTGGTTAATGGCATCACGCATCCTGTAGCGGAACTGGAAATCAAACGCGGCCGACGTTGGAGTTCCTTCCACCTTCGTCCCGTTGATCCAGCTTTTGATGGTAGTGGTGTTATCCCAACATTCCCCGACAGAGAACTGCGGTTTTACCGTAGCATTATAATCAGCGGTGAAGCTCGAACTATACCCTTTCACCATATCATATCTGAACCCCGTATAACCAAGGTCGTTGAGCAAGAAGTCGAGGTATGCCTTCACGCATTTGTTGACATTCTCAGACCTGTGGTCGATGTCTCGTGCCCCACTCCATCCTTCTCCCGTGTCGTTGTATGGTGACAGTTCATAACCATTATTATTGGCCCAGGTGAGCGTGGCTCCGCCGTCATCGTTCTTACAGATGTCAGTAGATTTCATCTGATAGGTCACCCCCTTGTAGGTCTCAGCGGGAAAATCCACCCAGTTGGAAACATTCCCACGGTGATTGATAACAACATCGGCAATCGTACCGATTCCGCGTTCCTTGAAAGAGGCAATCATGCTTCTAAGTTCTTTCTCTGAGCCGAAACTGCTTTCCTGCCTGAAATAATAGAGAGGCATATATCCCATGTTGTCATGGCTGTCGCAATATCCCGACTGAGGAATCCATACTAAGTCGAAATATCGTGCCAGCTCATCTGCCTGCTTTTCAAGTTTTGTCCATTTCGTAGCAGCATAGCTGTCCCAGAAGAATCCCTGCAGCATGACACCCTTGTAGTTTGGCTCCCATCCCTGAGCGACTCCAGGCGTATTGTTGATGATAAAGAATAATGAGATAATAAGGATGAAATTAATCAGATGTTTTTTCATAATTGACTAATGGGGTGTAGAATTGGCGGCTGGCAAAATTGTCAGCCGCCAATAAGTTAAGGAAATACTATTCTACCACACAATAGATATTATCATTGTCCTTACGAGTAGGATAGAGTTTAACAGTGTTGGCATCAATCCAAAGATTACTTCCATCTTGATACAAGTTGCCGGCCTCACCTCCGAGGTTGAGTGCCCAATCACTGTTCAGGCGGAACTTCCATCCAGCAGCTGTAGCTCCAACGCCGGTAGCCTCAAAGCAATAATCCTTGGCATTCCATGACATAGCCACGTCGCCTCCCCATCCGTTGAAGTCGCCAATGATTCCCATTGTCTCCACTTTCACAGCATTAAGGGTAAGTTCTCCAAGGTTGAGTTCAACATAATAGACCGCCTCTCCGGCCTTAGCCTCTATATTGGTGTTTCCTTCAACGAGTCCGAAGTCACCAGTAATAGAAGAGAATGTGGCACTATTGATTTCATTATCCCAAGATCCAGCTACCCTTTGGAATTTGAACTGGTTGCCCCATCCGTTGGGATCAGCACAATAAACATATCCAGTGTAAAGTCCTTCATTGTTCTGCAGTGCCAGTCTCTGCTCCGAATTTGTCCATCCATCAGTAGCACCGATGAAATAAACGAAGTCGTCGAAGTTAATAGCCTCAATCTTGTAAGTGAAATCAAGCATGTTGATTGTCATGCGGTATTTTCCGGCAGTCTCAATCTTAGCAGCCTGAGCATCTACATTGATCAAGTTTCCTTCAAAACTAGTATCGCCATCAACAGCCGTACCAATGACACCCGGATTAGCCCAGAAATCATCATTGTCGATGTTAGTCTGAGGTATGATTTTCCAGTACTGATTGTCGGCTGTGGTCGTAAATACAATCGTGAACACAGGGTCATCATAGACATCCTTATCACTGTGTGAGAACTGCTGCATTCCATCAGCATTCCATGCAAGCATGTCGCCGACCAGATAATAAGCAGAAGCGATAGGTGTGGCCTCAGGAGTGACAGTCATCGGAACGTTCACCTTATTCGTATTGACAACGGTTGACCCAACTGCAGATGTGAAAAGCTTAGCAAACACACATAGTTCAGCATTCCTTGCATCCGGTCTTTTTCCATAGAACGAAGTGATAATATTCTGAAGATCAGCCTTAGCCACTTTACCAGAATTAGAAACCGCGATATCGTAAGAAGACAGGGACGGCTCCTCACCTTCCTCGCCTTCAACAGAGAAAAGAATCTGAGCCACATACTGACTTAAAAGATAACCGTCTGGCGCGTCAATCGTTAGATCCACCACTTGCAAAGAGTCGTCTTCAACTGAATTGAGGTCAAATGTCAGATTATCAATATTTGAAGATGCCGATACGGTCTGCATCTCCTCTTGCTCGTTAGTCTGCGGACTTGCCCAGTCATCGAAATCCTCATTACATGAGGCAAAGAGAGCCAACGCAGCACTACAAAAAATTAATTTCTTAAACATATCTAAAAATATTTTAACAGGTGTGAGGTTGCAAGGCGGTGAAATCCGTCTTGCAACCACTCTCACCTTGAATTATTGTTTTACAATCCTGAACAAACCAAGAAGGTCATTGAAGAATATGTCGTATGTGCCTGTTTCAGCAATATAGAAGTTACCACCAATGCCTTCACCGAATCCATACCATCCATAGGAGAGTTCGAAGAGACCGCCCCATCCCCAGTTGTTGTCCCAGGAGCCTGTTTCCTTAAATTTAATTTCGTCAGCCTCGTTGAGTTCGACAGTGAGATACCAGTCATGGTTTTCACCGACGGTAGATACCGGTGTCATTTCGGTGTCTGCCCATCCATTGAAGCTTCCCGAAAGTGAAATACCATCGAATGTTCTTACTTTTCCCTCAAAAGGAGTGATGGTAGGCTGGTTCGTCTTGGTGTCCAACACAACCTTGTAACATCCGGCTTCTGGAACAGAGATATTAGCCGATCCGCCGTCATTGAGTTTAAACTCACCGAAAGCGTCTCCTTGTCCAATCTGAACAGCCCAGTTGTCATCAGGCGATCCACGGAACTTGAATCCGTCGGGTGTGAGATAGCCAGCCCATACAATTTCTCCGGTTCCGTCCACCTCGTTGTATGTGCTTTCGTTGCTGAAGTACATCGGCATACATCCCGTAGGAACAGTATTAGTCCATGAACCGTCGCCGATACAAGATCCCGTCATATACCAAAGTACAGGATCGGCAGCCACAAGCGACTGGAAGTATGGCTGTACGACTAACTTAACTATATTGGAATAAATGTATCCGGTGGAATAAGTCTGGGCCGTAACCCTCACAAACACATCCTGTTGTTGCGGCAGTTCGTCCGCAGAGTTGATTCCCAAGAGTTTAATCAAGTTACGGTTAAGGTCCTCAATGGCTATTGCACCCTTACATTCAGAGACGGGTTCATCCTCCTGAATGTAATTTGGCACTTCGTTTCCTTCGTCATCCTTTGTTGAGCTGAAATTTTCATCAACAGCATACTGTATATAATAGGTAGTGACCAAAGGCATCCCTCCATAATCGGGTTGTGACCAGTTTAGGTGAATACTGTCGGTCGATGATTCCAAGTCAATAACAGTCTGTGCCAATGCCGGTGAATTCAAGACAAAAGATTCCGGCATTTTTAGTGTTGGATTCGAGTCATTATCATCAGAGCAGGATGTCATGCCCATAAATGCTCCTCCAAGAAACAGCACTGATAAAAAATATTTTATTTTCATAATCATAAAAGTTTAATTAATCAGACTATCGTATAAGCAAATAACAACAGAGATTAATAGCCTGGGTTCTGTTTAAGATTCGTATTCGTGTCAAGATCGGTGGAAGGCAGACCATAGACATTGAAATTTGAAGAGAATGATCCTCCGGCAGGAATATTGTTCATGAACTCCCAGAGATACTCAGACTGTCCTCCGAAACGTCCGAATCTGACGAGATCGGTACGTCTTCTTCCTTCGAACCAGAATTCCCTTGCCCACTCATCAAAGACATCATCAAGCGTGTAGGATGCTTCCTGTGTGGCATTGGCACGCTTGCGCAACTCATTGATATATTTGTTGGCTGTTGTGTTCTGCCCATTCTTCCTGATTGAAGCCTCAGCATAAGTCAGATAAGCCTCGGCCACACGCAGTAGCGGGAGGTCGGTGTCCACGAAGTTAACCGCACTGGCAGTTTTGCCGTCGGATCGTATGTTTCTGAACTTCACACAAGCAAAACCTTCATCCGAGGCCTCCGTAGTGACATACTGTGCAAATCCCTTACTATAGAAAAGCGCACGGTCGTCGCCGGCTGCCTTAATCATGACGTCAAGGTTATCTGTGTCGGGGGCGGGGGTGGTGCCAAAGAACTTCTCAACGAGCTTACCCTTTACTCTTGCACACTTACCCCAACTGTTGTTCGTGCCAGAAGGAAGTGCATCACTCATCTCTGAAGAGTAGTTGGAGAACACCAAGAAATTCGTCGCGTCATAACTCTGTGTCTGAATGCCATCCTGAAGAACAGGGAACACATCCTCATACTGAGCTCCATTCTCATTGTTGTCGGCAAGGAAGAGCATCTGATATGCTGAGAATCCATTCTTCGCATCAGTGTTCAGATGATAATAAGAACTGTTAATCACCTTTTCAGCATACTCCATGGCCTCCTGCCACTTTGGCTGGCCCGTATAGACCTCGGCGTTCAGATATAATCTGGCAAGCAGTAAGTTTGCAGCGGCCTTGTCAACTCTTCCATAGACGTTCTTACCGTCATCGACAAGATTCTCCAAAGAAGCCTTCAACTCGCTCTCGCAGAACTCAAACAGTTGCTGTCTGTTGTAGTAAGGAGCCAAGTCTGCAGAAATAGAAGTTGTGAGCGGTCCAGCACCATAGAGATCCATCACATACATGTAGTTGAGCGCACGTATCAAGCGGACTTCAGCAGACTTGGTGGCATCGCTGACCTGCTGTAAATATGAATTACAGAGCGTAATCGTGAAATAGAGCCTATAGTACATTGCATAGGAGAATGTGTTGCTTGCCGCAAAACCATGATGCAGCAATTCCGGTACTCCTGCGTCGGACCAAACCCATCCGGCCTCGTCGGAGGTGAACTCATTAAGCGACCATGCCATGCGGTAAAATCCAGACATACCCTCATTGGCAAAGATTTCTGTAGGAATATCTCCGTTACCGGAACCGCCATTCTGTCCTGTAAGCGCAAAACTAGCATAAATTTTATTAAAGAGTGCGTCTTCATCCAGCACCTGAGTTGTCTGTGGATTAATCGGCGTGACATCAAGGTCTCCTGTGCAAGAAAGAGAAACACCTCCCATCGTAAGCGATAAAAGTGCCACAGACAATATTGATTTATTCATATTAAATTTCATAATAAACATATTTAATATCTAAATTACATAATGGTTAGCAATCAGAAATTAAGGCTGATTCCTAAGATACCAGTGAAAGGACGCGGATAAATGGCGCTGTCGTATCCACCGCTGACTTCAGGGTCGATACCTTTATACTTCGTGATTGTGAAGACATTCTGCGCTGTTGCATAAGCACGTCCGCTGATATTCCACTTCGCCAGCTTATTGAAAGAATATCCAAGAGTGATATTGTCGCATTTGAGGAATGATGCATTCTGTATGAAATAGTCAGACTGTGAGGAGATATTACTGTTGTATTGCCAGTTCTTATCAAGCTGATATTCCACAACATTATGCCAAGTGTTGTTGCTGTAAACGTATGCAGGGGAGACGTTAGCTCTGTCGTTAGCCTCAACCGAATTATACATATAGTTGTTGATGCTTGCTCTCAGAGAGAAGCTGAAGTCCCATTTCTTCCAGATGAGTTTGGAGGAGAGGCCCATCAGAACATCAGCGTCTGCTTTCTTATAGAAATACTTATCGTTTTCTGTCAACACGCCATCTCCGTCTCTATCCACGAATTCACCTTCGATAGGCTGTCCGGCCTGATTATATACCTGCTGGTAAACCCAGAAAGCACTTGCCGGCTGATTCTCGGCATAAGCCATTACTGCACCTGCACCACCAGCGCCGATTGCCGCATAGGCATGTCCGATAGGTTTTCCGTCGGTGGACACCAGATGGTCGATTTTGTTTTTGTTCCATGTGAAGTTATACCCAAGCTCCCATCTGAGATCTTTAGTCTGGATCACACGGTAAGTAAGCTGGGTCTCAATACCTGTATTGTGAAGCGAACCGATATTACTCATGATACGAGTAGAGAAATTAGTACCTGCAGCAACGGCAACAGTATTGAGCAAGTCCTTCGTCTTTCTATAGTAGTAGTCAACACTTGCAACAAATCGGTTGTTGGCGAAGCCAAGATCAACTCCAACGTTATAAGTGGTTGTCTTTTCCCAAGTCAAATCGGGATTATATCCTTCTGGGCGATAAGTAATTCCTGTACCGCTTATCGGATAATAAGCACCTGCTGTATTGATCGTAAAGTTCGGCAGATACATATAATCTCCGATGCCTTCCTGCTGTCCTGTGATACCCCATCCCAACCTGAGCTTGGCGTCAGATATCACCTCACTGTCTTTCAGGAATGCCTCATCATTGATTTTCCATGCCAATGCAGCTGACGGGAACAATCCCCATCTGTTATCCTTCGAGAAACGTGAAGATCCATCATTACGGAGGGTAAACGTGAACAAATAACGGCTCAGTAAAGAGTAGTTGAGTCTTCCGAACCAGCTGACGAGATAATTCTCTGTTTTGTAGAGAGAGTTTTTCGTTTCAAAATAGTCTGGATTGACCAACTCTCCCGGATGCGTGTTATTTGTCTTGGGATAGTACACCGGATAACTGTAATCGGATTTATAGTGGAAATGCTGCCACTCATAACCCGCCATCACGTCAAGGTTATGCGCTTCATTAAATTCTTTCAGATACTGAGCATAGAGGGAGAGAGACATATTATATTTGTCAGACTCATTCCAGCCTTTACTTCCATAATAAATGTTTGTTGAATAGTCGTATGGCTTCACCGACTTGTCAGAGTGTCCATGTCCGGTGTCGAGTCCTCCGTTCAAATGGATATGCAAATCCTCAAATCCATGTATTTTATAGTCCATCTCAACATTCCCGAGGAAGTCACGGCTCTTACCGATGTTCTTCTGATTAAGCAGGGCAGCCACCGGGTTGTCGGCATTAAGTCCGGAATAAGAATACTGCCATTCACTGTCGTCAAAATCTGCCGTGACAGGCCACTGCCAGAATCCTCCATACTGTTGGGAAGCCAGACTGCCGGTTTTATCATAAACAGGCTTTGTAGGGTCAGCGTAGATAGCTTTTCCAACTGCACTGGTGTTGGCATAAGAATAACGGGAGAACATCAGCTTGGCATTCATATTCACCTTGAGATGGTCATCGAATAAAGAAGGAGAAAGATTCACACTTGCCGTATAACGGTTGAAGTTAGAAGTTTTGAGTGTACCATCCTGATGAGTGTAACCCAGAGAAACTCGGTATGGCATATTCTTGATGCCTCCTGCAACCGTCACATTATGGTCTGTGTTCCAGGCTGTACGATAGATTTCCTTTTGCCAGTCGGTGTTGGCAAAACGATGCGTGCCATCAGCATCATAATAGCCGAGGTTTTGATATTGGCTGGAAGCCTTCCAGCCCTCATCATTGTCTTTGTATCCAAACAAGTTCTGAGTGAACTTCTGATACCGGGATGATGAAAGCACATCCAGTTTTTTCGTGTTCACACTGAAGCTGACATTTCCATTGTAAGAAACTCTTGGTTTGGAATTAGCAAGTCCTTTCTTTGTAGTGATGATGATGACACCGTTAGAAGCCCTGCTACCATAGATAGCTGTTGCCGACGCATCTTTAAGAACAGTAAAGCTCTCGATATCGGCCGGGTTAATCATAGTCAGGGGGTTACCCTGTCCTTCGTTTTCATGGGCATCAAGAGCCAGTCCGTCAATGACGATGAGAGGATTGTTAGATGCGTTGAGCGACGATCCTCCACGAATTCGGATAGTGGCTCCTCCACCTGGCGTACCGTCACCAGGAATGACACTGACACCCGCGATTTTACCTTGAATCATGTCCTGAGGATTGGTTTGCAGACCATGATTCATCTCATCAGGCCTGATAGCGATGACAGACCCTGTGAGGTCATTCTTCTTGACCGTGGCATATCCGATAACTACGGTCTCTTCCAACATTTTGACATCCTCCTCCATAATCACAGTCATTGTGGGCTGTGCTGGCAATTCCTGGGTAACAAATCCCATGTAAGAGAATACCAATGTTGCTCCTTTTGGCACTGTAAGGGTGAAATTTCCTTCAAGGTCGGTCATACACCCTTTGGAAGTACCTTTCTGCT
This sequence comes from Bacteroidaceae bacterium, assembly GCA_017483765.1. Taxonomy (GTDB): domain Bacteria; phylum Bacteroidota; class Bacteroidia; order Bacteroidales; family Bacteroidaceae; genus UBA3839. The sequence continues at coordinate 17,526 of JAFUVE010000025.1, forward strand.
GAACAGTGCCCATCATGACAGGCTCACCATAAGTGTCTTTCACACTTCCTTTCACGGTTATGTCCTGAGCAAGCACATTGAGCGACACGAAGATTCCGACGGCAAATGCCATCAGAAATCTGAAGTAATGCTTTTCGTTCATGTTTTTTTGTACTTAAGGTTTAAAAATTAGTTAGTAATATTGTTTTATTGATCTCTTTTGTCTTTAGTGAATCTTTATATGCGGCGAATGCCGCATATAAATCAAGGGGCGCCCCTTGAGCGTTTTTTTAAGTGAAAAGTGAAGTGTTTATTTACTCTGCAAATGAGTAGTAAGCTGGTTGGCGGACATACATGAAGTAAGTCCCTACAGCGGTTGCTGGGTTGCGGACATACATAAAGTAAGTCCCTACAGCATACTCCACTTTAAACTTTCAACTCTAAACTTTCAACATTCAACTCTAAACTTTCACAATGGAGATGGCAAAGCCTCCTCCCGGTGCCGACTTGATATTCATCTTCGTCTTTTTCGTTATCGTCTTCTTGTAGATTTTGTAGGCCTGGGGGTTGGTCTGCCAGTGGGCATCGGCCGCGTCCTCATAGAAGGTGGCCTCGTATTTGGCGTTGTCGTCGAGGAAGTCAAACGAGAGATTGGTGGTATGACCGTTCTCGTCGACCGTGCTGCCCACGAACCAGTTTTCCGAGTTTTTATCTTTGCGCGCGATGGTGACGTAGTCTCCAGGTTCGGCCTCCAGATAGACGGACTTCTGCCAGTCGAGCGGCACGTCCTTGATGAACTGGAAGGCATCCATGAAGCGTTCGTAGTTCTCAGGGATATCGGCCGCCATCTGCAGCGGACTGTACATCGTCACGTAGAGAGCGAGTTGTCGCACGAGGGTGGTTCTCACCTTGGAGTCGTTGTCGGGACTCATCTTCGAGATGTCGGTCTCGAAGATTCCGGGTGTGTAGTCCATCGGTCCTCCTATCAGACGTGTGAACGGCAATATGGTGGTATGGTCGACGGGGTTGCCTCCGAAGGCTTCGTATTCCGTTCCGCACGCACTCTCATTGCCAATCATGTTTGGGTAAGTGCGGCAGAGTCCAGTCGGACGGACCGCCTCATGGGCGTTGACCATGATATGGTAGTCGGCGGCCTTGGTGATGCAGTAGAGATAGTGGTTGTTGATCCACTGGCTGTAATGATGCTCGCCGTGGGGGACGATATTGCCTACATATCCGCTCTTCACTGCGTTGTATCCGTTGTCCACCATAAACTGGTATGCCTTGTCGAGATGGCGTTCATAATTCCGGGTTGACGCAGAAGTTTCATGATGCATAATCATCTTCACCCCTTTGGATGCCGCATATTCATGCACAGCCTTCACGTCGAAATCGGGATAGGGAGATACAAAATCGAACACAAAATCCTTCTCATGACCAAACCAGTCTTCCCATCCCTGATTCCATCCCTCCACGAGCACGGCATCGAATCCATGCTTAGCAGCAAAGTCGATATACCGTTTAACATTTTCGGTATTTGCAGCATGTTTTCCAGATGGTTTTGCTTTCGTATAATCAGTCTGTCCGATTTTCACAGAAGAAAAATCGTTCGTATATGACCAGTGTGACCTTCCTGTAATCATATCCCACCACACACCGATGTACTTGACCGGTTTGATCCAGGAAGTGTCCTCTATCTTACAAGGCTCATTAAGATTAAGCGTCATGCGACTGGCGAGGATGTCAGTCCCACTCTTTCCCACGATGATGGTTCTCCACGGAGTTGCGAAAGGAGTTTGTATATATCCTTTGTCACCCATTGCATCAGGAGTGAGTAAAGACACAAACTTGTTCTGCTCCTCAATGTAATTAAGATGCATCGTCGGATAGTCGATACAAGCCGCCTCATGGAGATTCACGTAAATTCCGTCGTCAGTTTTCATCATCAACGCCGTCTGCACACAAGTGGGTCCGGCTGGGGTCTGAGATGAATTCGGCTTGATTGCACCTGGAAGAAGCTGACGAATATCAGACAGTTTAGATTTCGTATATGCATATTCCTGCGTGTCGAAATCGCCCGGTATCCACCAAGCCGTGTGGTCTCCCGTCATGGCAAATTCCGTCTTTTCTTCCTTTATGATAAAATAAGTGAGGTTTTTCTGGTCAGGGAAAAAGTAACGGAAAGCCAATCCGTAGTCAAACAGGCGAAAAATCATCAACAGGGTTCTGTCATTCATCTTCTGATACAGTTCCACTTGCAGCTCGTTATAGTGGTTACGTATGTCCGTCTCTTCTCCCCACACGGGTTGCCATGTCTCATCTTTAGAACTTTTCAAAGAATTTTTTATTTCAAATCCTGAAAAAAAATTGGGCTTATGGTCAATTGGGGCAAGAATAGTGTATTTTGAGTTGTCGAAAGTCTCCTGTTTTCCTTCAACCTCTTTTTTGAGTTCCAATCCCAGGAAACTGTCATCCACAACCGTTTTTCCATCAAACTGCAAAGAATAGAACGGTCTTCCCTGCTGATTGACATTGAACTGCATTTTGAATCTTCCGTCCGGAGAATTCAAAGCAAGCACATCAGCACCTGTTGCATTCGCTGTCACAGAAAGCAACGACAAAGCCAGAAATAAAAAAGTCTTTTTCATATCAGTAGTTGTAGTATTGCAAAATTACGTTTTTATTACTAAAATTAAGAATTATTTTGAAAAAAAATGCTAATTAAAGTCATTTTCTATTAAAAATCGAGAATAATGACCTCCTTAGGTCTCAAAACGAGCGTTTGATTGAGGTTTACCGTCTGATGATTGATGATATTGAGTGCCGACTTGGCTGGCAGCACCTCCTGATAAGGCTCAAGCTGGATTGTCGCGGAGTCTTTGGTTCCGTTGATGAGCACGGTGACGGTCTTGCCCTTGTAAGTCCGTGCATAGACATAGACTCCGTCGCGTACATGGAAATGAGTCAGCTTGCCATAATGCACCGTCTCGTTTGTCTTTCTCCACTGCAGCAGGTTTCGTGTGGTATTGTAATACCAGTTCTGCAAGTCGGTCCTGCCTTCAGGGGAGAATGCGTCGTTGACATCGCCTGGCCATCCGCCTGGGAAGTTCTGCCTCAGCGCGCCGTCTCCTTTCGACTTGTTGGCTGCCATGCCGACTTCGTTGCCATAATAGAGTTGCGGGATACCACGCAAAGTCAGCAAGAGGGAGAGCGCCTGCTTATATCGAGTGGTGTCGTTGGCCATGACCTCGTTTTTCTGAAAACGGTCGGTGTCGTGGTTGTCGAGGAAAGTGAGCAGATGGTTGGTGTCGGCAAAGACACCGTCCTGTCCGAGATATTCATAAAGTCGTGCAAATCCATGATCCCATGCGTCCGTGTTTTCGTCGCACACATAATTGAGCAGCGACATGAGCGGGAAGTCCATGACCGACTTCAGTTTGGAATTGCGGCTGGCCAGTTTGCTGTCTTTCTGCCATACGGACACACCCACGTTGTTGTTGATCCATGCCTCGCCTACAATGTTGAACCCCGGGAATTCTTTATCGATACGTTCGCACCACTCCACCATGGCGTCGAAATCACAGTAGGGATAGGTGTCCTGGCGGATGCCGTCGATCTGCGCATATTCAATCCACCAAATGCTGGTCTGAATGAGATAGTCTCTGACAAGACGGTTCTTCTGGTTCCAGTCGGGCATGGTCTTGACAAACCATCCGTCCACGGTGCGTGTGCGGTCGAACTGCGATGCGTTGACATCAGCCACAGCTGCTGTCCTGTAGCTGCTCTGCACATATTGTCCGTCGAAATTGAACCAGTCCTTCTGCGGCATGTCGGTGAAGAGCGGGTTGAAACTGCCGCAGTGGTTGAACACCAGGTCTTTGATGACCTTGATGCCTCTTTGGTGAGCCTGGCTGACGAAATTGCGGTAATCCTCATTCGTGCCGAACCGAGGGTCCACATTATAATAATTGGTGATGGCATATCCGTGATAAGACTCCACCTCCATGTCGTTCTCGAGCACTGGTGTGGGCCAGATGACCGTGATGCCGAGCTCAGCAAGATAGTCGAGGCGGTCGGTTATGCCTTTCAGGTCGCCACCATGGCGGGCCATAGGTATGTTGCTGTCGCAGACCGTCTCGCGCATGCCTTTCACTACGTCGTTCTCCCTCGTGCCGTTGGCGAAACGGTCGGGCATGAGCAGGTAAACCACGTCGGATGCGTCGAAGGACTTACGGTTGAAAGGCACCTTTTGCTTCAATTCATAGTCGAAGGCAGCTTTACGCTTTCCATTTGTCAGCTTCACCTGAAACTGCTGAGGTCCGGCACCCTTTGTATCAATATAAAGAATCAAGTAATTGGGGTTTTCCACTTTGACAACCTCGTCGATGCTGAGGCTGGCAGCGTTTTCCAGTGAAGGAGTCATGTCGGAGATGTTGTCACCATGAATAAGGATTTGGAAAACGTGGTTTTCCATTCCGCTGTACCAGCAAAGTGGATGAACGAAATCAATGACTTCATTTTTCTTAGCCTTTGCAGTGGTAGCAGTCAGGATGGAAACCACAACAATCATGAAAAAACTTATACGTCGCATGTCAGGTTAAGTTTAAAGTTTAATGTTTAAAGTTTAATGTGAAGTTAGTCAGGTGATGAAGATGATCGTAACCAGATGGTACGAGTTCTTGTCGTTAGGACACATTAATTAATTCAGAGGGGCATTGCGCCGGGATTCCAAAGTTGGTTATATTCGGTAAGTAATAGTGTCGATTGATTGGAAATCTGTTGCAAAGATATAACAAAAATTAATAGAAAATTTTTGATTTAAAAAAAATATAAATGGATAAAAAATTCATCTTATTGGTTTTTAAGCGATTAACAAGAATTAATATAGTAAAAAATATAAATCCGTTTTTAATTAAATTTTGATAATTTTTGGTATTTATGTAAAAAAATCGTAAATTTGACGGCAATTAATTATAGAATGATAAAAAAGGGCGAAAAGGCTATGAATTTCAAACGAAAAATACTGACGATTTCAACGGTTATTTTATGCATGAGTTCGTTCGCTCAGACCGATGTGTTCGAAAAGGAAAAGCTACAGGAGGCACTGGATTCGCTGGACGAAGTCATCGAGCACAAGGAGGAGTATGCGAGGGCATGGCAGGCAACGACCGACAGGATAAAGATTTCAGCACTCCACCAAAAGGGGATGGACCGTGTGAGCGCATACTGGGAGGTGATGGACCGTTACAGACGCGTGCAGACAGACTCAGCCCAGCATTACCTGAACACGCTGAGACAGTTGGCAGAGGTGCAGGAAGACAGGGAGCTGGCCGCTAACCTACAAATCAGCCAGGCTGACATCTATGGTGTGAGCGGACTGTACATGTCGGCCATCGAGCTGCTGGAAAAAGTAGAGCCCCAAGGATTAGGAAACGATTTGCAGGCTCAATACTACCACACGCTACGCACCATCTACGGCTGGCTGGGCGATTACGCCTCAAGCAGCAATCTGAAAGAGAAATACGTTATGATAACAGCACAGTACCGAGACTCCATCCTCCGCTACGACCACGACAGCATCAGCAGGCATATCGTTTTGGCTGACAAATATTTGATAAACGGTGACACAGATCACGCACTGGCATTATGCAAAAAAGACCTCACAGCAGCAACTTCTGCCAACAAGCGGTATATCTACTCCAACATGGCGGAGGCATACCGGCAAAACGACGACAACGCGCGATATGAATATTACCTGGCACTGACTTCGATTGACGACCTAAGGAGCGGGATACGGGAATACATGGCATTGCCCAAGCTGGCTCTGTCATGCTATGAGCATGGAGACTACGAGCGCGCCTACCGATACCTCACATGCACGATGGAAGACGCCAGCGCATGCAAAGCACGCCTACGTGCCGTGGAGTCGAGCCGGTTCTTCCCCATCATCGACAAGGCATACAAGAAGCAGGAACAGAGCCAGCGAAGGACAGAGCGTCTATTAACCTATGCCCTTGTCGGTTTCGCGTTGCTCCTGGCCGGCCTGCTGCTCATGCTGCGCAAGCAAAACCAAAAACTGACCAATGCCCGGCAGAGCCTTCTGGAAGCCAACGAGCATCTCCAGGATTCGAACGCGGCACTGGAGAAGACCGACAAGGTGAAGGAGGAATATATAGCCTTTTATCTGGACAAATGCCGTGGATACCTGGGCGCACTTCAGAAATACCGTCGCGAACTGCTGAAACTGGCCAAAGGACGACAACATGAGGAACTGCTGAAACGGCTGAACTCATCGGAGGTGATGGACGAGGAGCAGCAACGGTTCTACAAGGACTTCGACGAGGCGTTCCTCAATATCCACCCGCAGTTTGTGGAGCGGTTCAACGCACTGCTGGAGGACGACAAGCAAATCAAGGTGAAACGGGGTGAGCTGATGACGACGGAACTGCGTATCTTCGCACTCATCCGTCTTGGTGTCAGCGACACGGCGGCGATTGCACATTTCCTGAATTACTCCACTGCCACGGTCTATAACTACCGGAGCCGCATCCGCAACAGCTCGAAATACGGAAAGGAAGAGTTTGAGGAGAAAGTCATAGGACTTTGAAGTTTGAAATTTATAGACATGATTTTCGGCTGCACTCAACATAGCTCAAGCAAGCTTGGCTCTGTGTTCGTTTGCACGAAAATTGAGGTTTGAAATTTATAATTACTGGACGGAATAGGCTAAGTAACAGTAAAAAAATAAGTGCCTCGTTTTAATGAAGACGAGAAGACTGGAAGACGAGAAGACAAGACGATAGTCAACTGACGGACATACAAGAAGTAAGTCCCTACAATCAATAGGAAGGTGAGGCAAGTTATTTTATTTACATTTCTTGACAAGAAAAGCATTCTGCAAATTGAAAAGAAAAACGCGCATTGGATAAACCTGAATTATGAAATATTTTGTGTTTTCCATAAAATAACGATTAAAAAAATTTGAAAAATAAAAAATAATGTATAAATTTGCAAAATATCTGTAACAACTAGAAAACAACACGGCTAATTTGACTTTATATAATCCTAAAAACAGCCAACAAATTCAAGCACTAATAAAATTTTATTAACTACATTTATTAACCATTTAAAAAATTACTGACTTATGAAAAAAGGACTACTATTCTCACTGTTGTTCAGTGGAATGGTGCTTGGAGCCAGTGCACAGACCATCACGGCTGACCTGACCTCGAAGCTGAAAAATGCCGATTTCACACAAGGCAGCCCGGTAACAAGTACCGTCTTCACCTATGACTACAACATGACGGACGACGGAGCTGGTACTGGAGGCACCCAACTGTTCGGTATGCAGCCTGTGGAAGGATGGACTGCCAGCAGCCCATCTGACAACATCAAGGTGATGCAAAGCTCAGAAGACAAAGAACACCCCCGCGAGGACGGTGCTAACGCCAAAGCAGCCGGACTTTTCGCCTACGAGGACGACACCCAGGAAACTGTCAACACCATCGGATTGGGTGGTAATTATTATGCCCCTTACATCAACGACGGAATCACAACGACTACCAACGCAATGGGTATCGTAGCCGTTTGGGGATCGAATCCAACTTACTATCAGGAAGTGACACTGGAAGCCGGTGCCTACATGATTGAGGTGACGCTCTACAACGCAGCCGGAACAGGAACCATCAAGAACTTGTTTGGATTTGATGGCGGAGAAGGCAAAACCTTCCTTTCCAGCAATGACGCATACGATGTAGGCGCATGGACCACAGACCAAATCACATTCCGTCTGACAGAAGCCACAACAGGTAAAGTCCAGCTTGGCTTCAGCCACAGCGGTGGTTCCGGTTCAGCCCCCCACCTGTTTGTCGACAATGTGAAGCTGTATCAGATTGACGAGCAGGAGTTGATTCAGGCAGAGATCGACGAGGCAAAGGAAGAATTGCTCAACCTCATCAACCTCGGTAAGAGCTACGGTGTTGACACCAGCGCTTCTCAGCAGGTGTACAACAACGCCAGCGCAACCATGGAGCAGGTGCAGGCAGCCATCGAAAAGCAGAAGGAAATCAACGCTACTGGTCTGACAGACCTCTCTGAGTTCTTCTTCAACAACCCTCACTTCGACGAGGACGAGCCGCTTATCGGAGGTATTTGCACTTACGACTACGACTGCGAGAAGAACGGGATTCCATTGACCAACTACAGTATGCTTCCGCTCAGCGGATGGGAGCGCACAAAGACCGACAACGGATGTGCAGCCGGTGTTTACGGCGTAGGCACAGGCGCATTCCTGGGTGGTGCAGACTTCATCGTGCCTACCACGATGAGCGACGGCTCAACCGAAGGAAAGGTGCTCGGATTCGTGACTTGCTGGACCATGACTGTACAGTACAAGCAGGCATGTACAGTTCCTGCTGGACAGTATACGCTGAAGCTCAACTACTACAACGCAGGAGGTACAACCGCCATCACGAAGAACCTTATCGGATTTATCGCTGACGACGGCACAGAATACCTCGGAACGAACACAACCTTCCCTGTAGGCAAATGGACAAGCGAGGAAGTGACATTCACCCTCGCAGAGGAGACCAGCGGCTACTTCACGATGGGCTACAGCTCACCTAACGTAGGGTCAGCCAACGTGCCTCACTTCTTCACCGATGGTATCTCGCTGACTTATGTTGGCAACATCGACCCGGCCGTATTCGCCCTTAAAGCATCTATCTCCACAGGAAACAAGCTGCTTGAGGAATATTTCCAGCAGGATCTGAAAGACCAGCTAAGAACAGCTGTTGAGGCTGGTGAAGAGCTTCTGGAGAGCGGCGACGATTCAGATGCCATGACCCAGGCCGCCCTTGCGATCAACGCGATGACGGGCGACGTGAATGCCAGCATCAACGCCTACAAGAAACTCAAAGATTTCTTCGACGGCGAGTTTAATGACGTTTACGCAGAATACGAAGGAACCGACCTTGCGAAAAAGCTCGACGACATGAGCGACGGCATCATGCTCCAGCTGGAAGAAGAGGCAACATGGAGCGTGGAAGACATTGACGGTTGCATCGCTTCTCTGCCTGTTCTCATCAAGGAGTATGTACAGGAGCAGTTCGACAAGGCCGTTGCCACTGGCCAGAGCGATGGCGACATCAACATCTCTATCCTCTACGGAGACATCCTTGGAGCTACCTACAGCACATCTGCCCTTCAGGGAGCCAACGTGGTAGACAAGCAGTGGAACTACGGCGACGCTGGCAACTTCAAGACACAGTACGGCACAATGGAGGTATGGAACCAGAGCCCGTTCACGGTAAGCCAGACGATGAAAGAGATGCCGGCAGGTACCTACACGCTCAGAACACGCGCGTTCTACCGCACAGCCGACCAGGTTACAAACTACTCAGAATACAATAACTCTCCGGTTGACTACGCTTACGTATTCGCAGGAAACCTGAAGACTCCTTTGTCCAATATCGCTCTGATTGCATCAGCAGACGCTGAGGAGTTTTCAAACAACTCTGCCGTTGGCGACAACAGCGACTTGTTCGTGCCAAACAGCCAGCAGGCCGCACACGACGTATTCGAGAACGTGAAGAAAAACTACGACGAAATCACGCTGAAGAGCGTCCAGACTGTACTGACCAGCAAAGGCGACCTCACCTTCGGTGTGAAAGCCGACCAGATGCAGGGCAACGCATGGGTGGTATGGTACACCTTCGAGCTGTACTACAACCCTGTGGTTGACGAGAACCTTGTGGACGAAGAACTTGCAGCCGTAATCCAGGAAGTGGAGAATTACATGGCTGAGAACAGCGGCAACATGAGCACCGTGGCCAGCAACTCCGTGAACGACGAGGTTGACAAGGCCAAGGGCGTACAAAGCAGCGGCACCAATGAGGAGAAGAGCGCAGCCGTCACTTCACTGAAAGAAAAACTGGCTGACGCAAAGGCCAACGTAGACGCATACACAGCCTTCGGCGACGCATACAACAACCTAAGCAACGTGCTTCCTGAGTATTCAGATTCTCCATATGCCCAGACCGCAGAAGACCTGCTGAGCAACACCGATCCCGACAACATGACAACTGAAGAGCTTAAGGCAGCTACTGAAGAGCTCAACAAGGCAGCAGCCCGCCTGAAACTTCCTGACTACTCTAATCCTCCAGTTGACTTCACTCAGGTGATCACCAACAACAGCTTCGAGAACGGCGACCTGACCGGCTGGACAGCATACGCAGGAAGCGACACCGCAGCAAAGGAAAGCGGTGAGGAAGGCGGCACCTACTATATTTCCAATGTAGACGGCATCTATGTGTTCAACACATGGAACGGCAGTGCTCCAGCAGATGGTTTCTATGTAAGCCAGACATTGTATTGCCTGCCAGCAGGTACTTACACCCTTCAGGCACTTCTTGCCTCCGACCAGGGCAACGTGATTACACTCAGCGCAGCCGGCGCAAGCCAGGCATTCACGATGGAGAACGATAAGACCATCGCAACTGACGGCAGCCTGACCTTCTCTATCAGCGAGGAGACCGACGTGGAAATCAAGGCATCGAGCCCGACTTGGTTCAAGGCCGACAATTTCCGTCTGGCGTACACAAGCAAGGATACCTTCAAGAAGGGCGACGTGAACCAGGATAAGAAGATAGACATCTCCGACATCGTGGCCATCATCAACCAGATAGCCGGCACCGCCACTTACGCCAACGCCGACGTGAACGGCGACACGAAGGTGGACATCTCCGACATCGTGGCTGTGATCAACATCATCGCAGAACAATAATCCGACACACAAAATCTGTCTGCGGCCATGTGCCGCAGACAGATTCTTTCTTTCCTCTCCTTTTTAGAACGACAGTGATAACACCTTATATATAATCTTTAAAACCTACAATTATGAGAAAGAAACTGTTATTTTTTGCTTTCGCTCTGATTGCCTCCCTTACAATGCAGGCACAAGAGATCAAGGTCGTTCCCGGTGAGATTTTCACCTTAGACATCAGTATGGACAACGAAGAAGAAGTATGCGCATGGCAAGCCACCGTGGTATTGCCAGAAGGCATCGAGTTTGCCCGTAAAGGCGGAGATTATGGCATCAAGCTCTCCGAGCGCCACCCCACCCGCTATTCACTTCAAGTGTTCCGCAGCACAGAAAAAAGCAACGAGTACACCATCATCGCCTACAACACGAGTCTGAATCCCTTGAAAGGAAACAGCGGCACATTGGCGACACTGCGACTCCGCGCATCTGAAAGCTACAGCGGCGAGTCTATGATTCAGGTGATTAACCAAAGCCAGTCGACCACCAAAGCCAAGAGCCTGAAAGTGAGCGACAAGTCGCACACAATTGTATCAGATGCCACAGCGATTGAGACCATCAACGCCGATGCTCTGAAAGGCAAAGAGGTTTTTAACTTAAGCGGTCAGCGAGTAACGAAGCCCACATCGCGCTTCGTCTACATCGTTGACGGCAAGAAAGTGTTTATAAAATAAGACACTGACGTTCTATTAAGTGAATAGTGAAATCTTGGAGCAGCGAGAGCAAAGTCAAACTTGTTTGTATTTTGCCGAGTCGTGACAAGATTCTACGAAGTGAATAGTGAAAAGTGAAAAGTTTTATTTACTGTGCAAACGGGTTTACTGCAGGTTGACGGACATACATAACTTTTCGATTTTTTCAAATGAGCAGAGTCAAGCCATGAAAAAGAGAAAATCAGCGCAGCTAAAGTAAGTCCCTACTTTTCAAACGACTATTCATTGGGAAATGAAAGCCATCCCGCAGTTCAGAGCTGCGGGATGGCTTTTGTTTTGTCAAAATATGTTATACAACATAAAACACGAGGTGCGATATATCATGAAAAAAGTGTAATTTTGTAAGCATTATACGCAGACTAGAAATAACACCGATGAACCAAACAATTTAATTAACAATAAGTCCTAATCATTATGAAAATTTATCAGTCGAAAGAGATTAAAAACATCGCGTTGCTTGGCAATGACGGTGCGGGCAAGACCACTTTGACCGAGTCCTTGCTCTTCGAAGCTGGCCAGATCCAGCGCAAAGGTCGTATCACCCAGAAGAACACCGTAAGTGACTATTTCCCAGTGGAGCACGAATACGGCTATTCTGTTTTTTCAACAGTATTCCATGTAGAATACAACGGTAAGAAACTGAACATCATAGACTGTCCGGGCAGTGACGACTTCTGTGGCGCCGCCCTGACCGCGATGACAGTGACCGACACTGCCATATTGCTGATCAACGGTCAGTATGGCCCTGAAGTAGGCACTCAGAACCACTTCCGCTACACAGCCAATCTGAACAAGCCGGTGATTTTCCTGATCAACCAGCTTGACTCAGAGAAATGCGACTACAACCAGTGCGTGGAGAAGCTTCGCGAACTCTACGGACAGAAAATCATACAAATACAGTATCCCCTCAACGAAGGTCCGGACTTCAACTCCATGATTGACGTGCTGCTGATGAAGAAGCTGACATGGAAGCCAGAAGGAGGCGCACCTATCATCGAGGACATCCCAGCCAGCGAGCTCGACAAAGCCACAGAACTGCACCACGCTCTCGTAGAAGCAGCCGCTGAGAACGACGAAGGCCTGATGGAGAAGTTCTTCGAGGAGGAAGTGCTGACCATCGACGAGATGCGTGAAGGAATCCGCAAGGGACTTGCCGCCCGTGGTATGTTCCCGGTGTTCTGCGTGTGCGCAGCCAAGAACATGGGCGTACACCGACTCATGGAGTTCCTCGGCAACGTCGTTCCATTCGTTGACGAGATGCCGGCAGCCGTTACACGAACCGGAGAAGAGGTAAAGCCCGACAGCAACGGTCCTACCGCCCTCTATTTCTTCAAGACCGCCAACGAGCCCCATATCGGCGGCGTTCAGTACTTCAAGGTGATGAGCGGAAAGGTACATGAGGGCGACGACCTTCTGAATGTGGACCGCGGCTCGAAAGAACGTATCGCTCAGCTGTACATCTGCTCGGGTGCCAACCGCACCAAGGTGGAGGAACTCGTGGCAGGCGACATCGGCTGCTCCGTGAAACTGAAGGACGTACGTACCGGCAACACCCTTGTAGGCAAGGACTGCGACTACAGCTTCGACCTCGTGAAATACCCTGCTCCACGCTATATCCGCTCGGTACGTCCAGAGAACGAGAGCGACAGTGAGAAGATGATGAGCGCCATCCAGAAGATGGCTCAGGAAGACCCGACATGGGTGCTTGAGCAGAGCAAGGAATTGCGCCAGACCCTCATCAAAGGCCAGGGCGAGTTCCACCTGCGCACACTGAAATGGCGTATGGAGAATAACGAGAAGATCAACATCATCTACGACGAGCAGAAGATCCCTTACCGCGAGACCATCACGAAGGCCGCCCGTGCCGACTACCGTCACAAGAAGCAGTCAGGTGGTGCCGGCCAGTTCGGTGAGGTTCACCTGATTGTAGAGCCATACAACGAAGGCGACCCGGATCCAGTAAGCTACAAGTTCGGCGGTCAGGAGTTCAAGATCAACTGCAAGAGTAAGGAAGAAATCGACCTTGAATGGGGCGGCAAGCTCGTGTTCATCAACTCTGTGGTCGGTGGTGCCATCGATACGCGCTTCATGCCTGCCATCCTGAAGGGAATCATGGGTAGAATGGAGCAAGGCCCTCTGACTGGCAGCTACGCCCGCGACGTACGCGTAGTAGTATACGACGGAAAGATGCACCCGGTAGACTCTAACGAGCTCTCGTTCATGCTCGCCGGCCGTAATGCCTTCAGCGATGCGTTCAAGCAGGCCGGTCCGAAGCTGCTGGAGCCTATCTACGACGTGGAGGTGCTCGTGCCGAGCGACAAGATGGGCGACGTGATGAGTGACATCCAGGGCCGCCGCGGCATGATCATGGGAAGCTCGAGCGAGAGCGGCTACGAGAAGTTGCAGGCCAAGGTGCCATTGAAGGGACTGGCCAACTACTCTACCTCACTCTCTGCCATCACAGGCGCACGCGGTTCCTTCTCCATGAAGTTCTCCAACTATGAGCTTGTGCCGACCGACGTTCAGAACCAGCTCATCAAGGAGTTCGAGGCTCAGAACAAGGACGAGGACTAATCGTTTGAAGTTTGAAGTTTTGGTTAGCCCCAAAGCATAATACTTATCAAAACAACAATTAAAAAATCAGCAAATGTTAAATTTGCTGATTTTTTTTATATTTTTAAGTAAAAAAGTTATCAAACATTATAATAAACGGAATCTTTTCCGTTATTTTGTCATAAATAAGAATCAAAAAACTAACAAACAAAACTGCCAACGACTCCCGTCGTCAAGACCACAAAAATGAAACGCAGAACAATCATCATACTGGCCATCGTGATGGGCATTTCCTTCATCAGTCTGCTGGTGATGCAGTTTGGCTATGTAGAAGAGATTGTGACGACCCGCCGCGTGCATTTCGAGGAGAGCGTGGAGCGTGCACTGAACAGCGTGAGCCACAACATGGAAGTCATCGAGACGGCACAGTACATGGAAGACAAGTTCAGCGGTATGACCGCCGTTGCCGACTCCGTGCTCGAGCAGAACGACTCGATACTTCAGCAAACAGAGCGGAACATCCACATAGACCAGGACAAGCGTACAAGACGTCAGGCACCAGATTTCAACAAGGCATTAATCACCCGGCACTCCAACCGCGCCATCTCGGCAGACTCCACCCTTCTGAAACGATATGTTTACAATCAGAACTTGATGGACTCCCTGATTCTGCTCATGCTCTACTCCGCAAACGACCGTCCTCTCCAAGACCGTATAGACTTCGGTCGGCTGGACCAGAACATCCGCTATGAGCTGGCCAACCACGCCATAGAACTCGACTACCATTTCGCCGTATATAACAGCAACGGAAAGCTGATTTACAAATGCTCGGACTACGCTGAGGATGACGGAAGCCAGAAATTCTCCCAAAGCCTGTTCAAATACGACCCCGTGGACCAGCAAGGGGTGCTGACCGTCGTGTTCCCCGATGCAAGGAAACACATGTTCCGCTCCCTCGGTTTCATGATTCCATCCATCGTCTTCACCCTGATATTGTTGCTCACCTTCATCATCACGATGATCCTGGTGTTCCGCCAGAAGAAACTGTCGGAAGTGAAGAATGACTTCATCAACAACATGACCCACGAGTTCAAGACACCGATCTCGTCCATCTCGCTGGCTGCTCAGATGCTGGGCGACGAAAGCGTGCCGAAGACACCTAAAATGTTGAAACGGCTGGTGGACACCATCAACGACGAGACGAAACGCCTGAGATTCCAGGTGGAGAAAGTGCTTCAGCTGTCGATGTATGAGAATCAGAAGGCCAATCTGAATATGGTGGAGCTGAACGTGAACGAACTGATTATCGGCATCGTGAAGACCTTCACACTGAAAGTGGAGAAAAACGGTGGAAAAATTGTTCCACATCTGAATGCCCAGGATTCGGTCATCCTCGCCGACGAGATGCACATCACAAACGTGATTTTCAACTTGATGGACAACGCCGTGAAATACAAACGAGAGGACAGCCAGCTGGAACTGACGGTGTCGACAAAGAACGACTCAAAATACCTCTATATCAAAATCCGCGACAACGGCATAGGCATCAAGAAAGAAAATCTGAAGAAAATATTCGAGAAGTTCTACCGAGTCGGTACAGGCAACCGCCACGACATCAAGGGTTTCGGACTTGGACTGGCTTACGTGAAGAAAATCGTGACAGACCACAAGGGCACCGTTAGCGCAGAAAGCGACTTCGGCATTGGAACAACATTCACGATCAAGCTTCCGCTGCTGTACAGTTGATTTTTAGTTTAAAGTTTAATGTTTAATGTTTAAAGTGAAGTTACTTTTGGTGATGACACCCGACACGAGGGGCGTTGCAGGACTGATATTTAGTTTAAAGTTTAATGTTTAATGTTTAAAGTAAGTTACTTTTGGTGATGACACCCGACACGAGGGACGTTGTACGGCTGAGGGACGGAGTGCCACACTTCAAGGACGAAAGGAGCGAAAAGGGACCGCTGATAAAACAAAGAACAATAAAAAATAGAGAAAAAAACAAGAATAAAACAATATACTATTAAAACATAGAAGAAAACAAGAATAAAACAATAAATTATTAAAACAGAGAAATTATGGAAGAAAAATTTGATGACGTAAAGATTCTCCTTTGCGAGGACGACGAGAATCTGGGTATGCTTCTCAGGGAGTACCTGGAGGCAAAGGGATTTCAGGCAGACCTGTGCGTTGACGGAGAGGAAGGCTATAACGCATTCTGTTCGAACAAATACGACCTGTGCATCCTCGACGTGATGATGCCAAAGATGGACGGCTTCACGCTCGCCAGCAAAATCCGCGAGCTGAATGCCGAGGTTCCATTTATTTTCCTGACAGCCAAGACGCTGATTGACGACATACGCGAAGGATTTGAGATTGGCGCCGACGACTACATCACCAAGCCGTTCAGGATGGACGTGGTGGTTCTCCGCATTGAGGCTATCCTCCGTCGTGTTCGCGGAAAGCAGAACAAGAATGAGACTGTGAGAAACATCGGCAAGTTCGTGTTCGACACCCAGAAGCAGATGCTCACGATTGACGGTGAGGAAAAGAAGCTGACGACGAAGGAAGCCGAGCTGCTGACACTGCTGAGCAACAAGGTGAATGAGCTGTTGCCACGCGAATATGCGCTGAAAGCTATCTGGATAGACGACAACTACTTCAACGCCCGCTCTATGGACGTGTACATCACGAAGCTGAGGAAACTGCTGAGCCAGGATCCATCCGTCCAGATTCTCAACGTACACGGAAAAGGCTACAAACTTGTGATTTCCGGCGAGGAGGCATAGAGAACTTTGAAGTTTGAATTGTGAGCCTACATGAGTCATACCTACCTCTTACTTACAGGTTTTCCAGAGCCTTCTGACAGGGATGGGATTGAAAGAATGGCAGGCTCACATTTTTTGGGAATATCAATATTAAGAATACAACAAGGACGTGTTAACTAAAGGCATGTTCTAATAATTAACCAGAATATATAACCAAAAAAGAGGGTGTGGCAAGCCACACCCTCTTTATTCGTTTTGCACGTTATATTGATAATAAAACTGCTTATGACAAAATCGTACTCCTACTTGTCGTCCTCCGGCACTTCGTCGAGGGGCAGACGCTTGTTCATGATGATATGAACGATAAGTCCTCCGATGCAGAGCAGCAAAGCGCAAAGGATATAGATGTTGAAAGGAGTCTCAAGCAGCCCTGTAGCAAAGAAGCATGCGATGATAAGCATAATTGCACCGAGAAGAATCATTCCCGTGCCAAGAAGTTTCATAGGATTTGTTTTCATTTTTATAAGTTGTTTTAGATTTTATTTCGATTAGAAACATATGGTAAACCCATATCAAATGCAAAATAACACATTTTTGATGAAAAAACGAAACTTTTTGGTGATTTTTTTTCAAAAAAAGCAAATAATGTTGATTTTTTGAAAATTAAAGGGTAAAAATGGTTGTTAAACCAGAAAAAAGTTGTAACTTTGCATCCGCTTTTGCGTCTAAAGGCTGAAGCATGAGATAATAAACATAAAAACAACATTAATTATTGATTATGAATCAGTACGAAACCGTTTTCATTTTAACTCCCGTTTTGTCTGACGATCAGATGAAGGAAGCGGTAGACAAGTTCAAGGGTGCCCTGACGGCTGCCGGCGCTGATGTGTTCAGCGATGAGAACTGGGGTCTGCGTAAACTGGCATATCCAATTGAGAAGAAGACCACAGGCTTCTACATCATGCTGGAATACAAGGCAGCTCCGGAAGTGATTAAGAATTTTGAGTTACAGTTGCGTCGTGACGAGCGTGTAATCCGCTTCATGACCGTGAAGAACGAGAAGTATGCAGCTCAGTATGCAGAAAAGCGTCGCAACAAGTTCGCTAAAAAAGAGGAGGCTTAATTATGGCAGCACAGACATCAGAAATCCGTTATTTAACCCCTACGACAGTAGACGTTAAGAAAAAGAAGTATTGTCGTTTCAAGAAGAGCGGCATCAAGTACATCGACTACAAAGATCCTGAGTTCCTGAAGAAGTTCTTGAACGAGCAAGGCAAGATTCTTCCCCGCCGAATCACTGGTACTTCCCTGAAATACCAGCGTCGCGTTGCTCAGGCTGTAAAGCGTGCACGCCAGATTGCATTACTTCCATTTGTAACAGACTTGATGAAATAAGAAAGGAGGCCCTATGAAAATTATAATGAAGAAAGATCTCCTGGGCTTAGGCTACAAGGATGAGGTCCTGACAGTGAAGGACGGATACGGACGAAATTATCTTCTCCCTCAGGGATACGCAGTTCTTGCCACTCCAAGCGCATTGAAGGCACTGGAAGAGGAAAAGAAGCAGCGTGCCCACAAGATTGCCAAGATCAAGGCAGACGCAGAGGCAAAAGCCGCTCAGTTCGAGGGTGTGAAACTGACCATCGTGGCAAAGGTGTCAGACGGTCGAAACATCTATGGTTCTGTAGGTGCTCCTCAGCTTGTTGAGGCACTGGCAGCCCAGGGACTGGAAGTAGACCCGAAGCAGATCAGCTTCAAGTCAGTGAAAGAGCTTGGCAGCTATGTTGCTCCTATCCACTTCCACCGCGAAGTGACCGTTCAGGTTCCATTCGACGTGGTGAACGAGGACGGCACAATGAGCGCCAAGAAAGAGGAAGTCGTTGAGACACCTGCTCCCACAGCAGAGGAGACCGCTGAGGCAGAGGCTGTTGAAGACCTGGAGGCAGGAGAAGTTCCAGCTGCTGAAGAAGCATAAGACACAACACAAAGATACAATCATTCAGAAACATCCATACAAGCAGTATGGATGTTTTTTTTATTGTTTAAGGCATGTTCTAATAATTAATAAATCCAAGAGAATTATCTTTGCCTGTGTTTGCCCCTTTTTGGCATCTTTACTCTTAACCTCTTGAACCGTAGCTCGCTACGCTTCTGCGAGTTTGCGAGCAAATCTGCTCAAAAATAGTCTAAACACAGCCTAAAGCTAATTTTTAGAACCTGCCTTAAGGGAGAAGAGAAACTGCTTCCCATCAAACAAGCATGCCACGATGTCGAAGCGTATCAGGTTGGCCAAGGTGACGACAACTTTGCGCCGTGGCAAGCCCGTGGATTTCACAATCCTGTTGAGAGGTAGCGCATGATTTTCTGCCAGAAACTCCGTGAGTTTCCTCTCGTCATCAGAAAACTGCACCACCATCCCGTTCTCCACCTTCTGGTCTTTCCATATCTGCAGGTGTACCGGCGAGGCCACGATGTTCTCATCATCGACTCTGACATATGCTGTGGGACGGTCCTTCGGCTTGATTTCCGCTGTCTGCGGATCGATGATGATATCGTCGATGGCACATACAGGTTTGTCGGACGAAGGCGGCACCTCACAGATAAGCACCGTCTTTCCTTTGTGGATGACCGTCTGGAAATTCGTCTGCACAGACGGGATGCAATACTTCTCCGCGGCCGTCCTCATCATAAAGATCTCCTCTTCCGAAGTGACCCCCGAGATGAATCCGTCGTCCCTCACGCCGATGATAAGCCTACCGCCGTTTGTGTTGGCAAAGGCAGAGACCGACTTAGCCAATTTGGCGGCATCCATGACCTTGTATTTGAAATCCTGACGGTCGTGCTCTCCTTGGGCAATGAGTTTTTCGAGGAAAGAATGCATGAGAAGTGAAAAGTGAAAAGTAAAAAAATGAAGAGTGTATTTACTCTGTGTATAGGGCTTATATACAGGAATGATGGCGACCCTATTGCTTCATTGGCAGCTGGGAAAATTTCCGGATACGGCGGATATAGAATTTACTGACAATGGAGAAACCGACCCGTTCTTTGATATTGGCGGCTTTTCGCCGTTGGGCGTTTTTTCTGCGGTCGTCCTTCAAGTCAGGAACCATCGATTTAAATTCCTTACGCGCATTGATTACAGCCTTATAATTGGCCCTGTCGAATTTAAGGAGAAATTGAAAAGCCGCCAGCCTGTCGAACCACTTACGGGCTTTCATCACCTTGCCGAGTTCCTCATCTGGCAGATTCTTATAGAGCATGATGAGGTTGTTGCGGAAATTGAGGAACGTCTTCCTGGGATTTCCCTGATTGAGCGATGCACCTCCCAAATGATAGACCTTGCTCTCAGGCACACACACCACCCTGAGCCCTGCGTCTCTGAGCCTCCAGCAGAGGTCGATCTCCTCCATGTGGGCAAAGAAGCGGGAGTCGAGACCACCCACAGCCCAAAAGTCCTTGGCTCTGACCATCAAAGCGGCACCACTGGCCCAGAAGACATCGATGGTGTCGTTGTATTGTCCCCTATCGGTCTCGACGGAATCGAAAATGCGTCCCCTACAGAACGGAAAACCATATTTATCGATAAATCCACCAGCCGCACCCGCATATTCAAACAGTCTTTTGTCTTTAAGCGAGAGTATTTTAGGCTGACACGCCGCCACATCCGGATGGTTGTCCATAAAGTCGAGAAGAGGGAGGAGCCAGTTGTCGTCCATAATCTCGACATCCGAGTTGAGCAAGAGGAAATAATCAGCGTTGTTTTCACGCAAGGCCATATTATATCCTTCCGCGAAACCATAGTTTTTCTCAAGAATCACGAGTGGAGTCTCAGGAAAGTCTCGCTCGAGCATCTCCACAGATCCGTCGGTGGACCCGTTGTCGGCAACGACCACTTCCACTCCCGGCATATTGGAATGTGCTATGACATCCGGCAGATATGCCCTCAGCATATCTTTCCCGTTCCAATTCAGAATGACAATAGACACTTTCATATCACTACCCCTTTCATCATTTCTTTTTTCTCGTTATACTCCATTAGCTTGACCATTTGCACCGTGTTGTACATCTGTGGATTGTCGTCCGTCTCCACCTTTATGTAATTGTCGGTGAACCCCGTCATGACACGATGGGTTCGTGAATGTTCGAACAGCACCGGCCGCACAGTACCCATGAAAGAATTATAGAAATCCTTAGTCTTTTCGTCCGACAAGGCAAGGAGCCGCTGGCTTCTCTCGTGCTTTTCCGTCGGAGAGACGACAAAAGGAATGTTGAGAGCCTTCGTCCCGGGCCGCTCACTGTAGGAGAAGACATGCAGTTGGGACACAGGAAGACTTTTGATGAATTCATAAGCCTGTTCGAAGTATTCCGGACGTTCGCCCCTGCACCCCACCATGACATCAACGCCAATAAAGGCATGCGGGATGAGACTTTTGATATGGGTAATTTTATCACGGAAGAAAACCGTGTCGTATTTCCTGTGCATCAGCTTCAGCACCTCATCGCTGCCACTCTGCAAGGGGATGTGGAAATGAGGCATGAAAGCCCTTGAGTGCGCACAGAAATCAATAATCTCGTCAGTGAGCAGGTTGGGTTCGATAGAAGAGATTCTGAACCGCTGGATGCCTTTGACCTCGTCCATCTGCCGGAGCAAGTCAATGAGATGCTCACCAGTGGAGCGTCCGAAGTCACCGATATTGACTCCTGTAATCACAATCTCCTGTCCCCCACTCTTCTCGACTTCCCTCACCTGCCACATGATGTCATCGATCGAGCCATTACGGCTTCTTCCCCTGGCAAACGGGATGGTGCAATACGTGCAGAAATAGTTGCATCCGTCCTGCACTTTCAGGAAATAGCGGGTGCGGTCACCTTTGGAACATGCAGGGAAAAACAGTTTGTCGTCGCCGTTATCCTGCTGGGAAATATGCGTTTCCTTCTGCCCCATTGCCATAAGAATCATGGGGACCACCTGTTTCTTGTATTCAGCTCCCACCACGATGTCGACACCAGGAATCTGTGCGATGTCCTCATGCCGCAGCTGAGCATAACAGCCCGTGACCACAACCAATGCCCCCGGGTGTTGCCGTATGATTTTATGAATCGCCTGTCGTCCCTTCCTGTCGGCCACTTCCGTCACGGTGCAAGTGTTGACGATGCATACGTCGGCAGACTCTCCAGCCGCGACATTCACGGCACCATATTTTTTCAGCTCATTAGCAATGGAAGAAGTCTCAGCAAAATTCAGCTTGCATCCAAGGGTGGCATAGGCAATCTTCTTACCGGAAAGGCATCCAAAATCAAACATAAACGCAAAAAAGTTGAAAATTTATGCAAAGTTATGAAAAAAAAGGTTATTATTCATTATAAAAAGATATTGATTGAGAAAAAAGTTGTAACTTTACAAAGAATTCATCAAAAACTCGAAAAAAATGAAAAAAACATTCATCCTATCCCTTACTATGCTAACTATGACGGCAGCAAGCCTGATGGGCCAGACAAGCACCATGACCATCAGAGAAAACCCGTCAGTAAACCTGAAGAAATACGCCCCGAAGGGAAATTACAGCGGCATCACCCGCATCGGTGACAACACCTATGCAGTGGTGTCGGACAAAGAGAGCCACGACGGCTTCTATAAGTTCAACATCAACCTGAATCCTTCCACGGGTGAGATCTTGTCGGTGGAGAACATCGGCTTCTACCACAGCGAGACCGTAGGACGCGACGCAGAGTGCGTGGCCTACAACCCAGTCCGTAAGACAATCTACATAGGCGGAGAGCGCAACAACAGCATCGTGGAATTCACGCTTGAAGGCAAAGCCACGGGAGTGAGAAGCGGCAACATCATGGCTGGCACTCGGACGAACATGGGAATGGAGTCGCTGTGTTACGACAGCAGCACAAAATTGCTGTGGACCATGTCGGAGAGCACGCTGAAGACCGACAACGACGGAAACTACAGCCAAAGCACAAACGGCGTGGCCAACATGCTCCGTCTGACCGCCTTTGACACAAACTTCAACAAAGTACGCGAATATGCCTACAAAACCGACAGCCCTGAAAACATGAAAGAGGCATCGAAATACATCATGGGCGTAAGCGACATAGCGGCTCTCGACGACGGCCGCCTGCTTGTGATGGAGCGTGAGTGCTTTGTACCTAAAATCAAATACGGCGCATGGACAAAGACAAAGATCTATGTGGTCGACCCGAAGAAAGGGAGTGAGTTGAAAGGCAACGGCGCACTGACGTCAGAAAGCCCGTTCCTGCAGAAAACCCTGCTGTGGTCGTGCAACACGACGATGTCGTTCAACGGACTGAACTGGGCAAACTATGAAGGCATGTGCCTCGGTCCGAAGCTGGACGGCGGCGGCCAGACGGTGATACTGATTTCAGATTCCCAGGGCCGTTACAAAGGAATGCTTCAAGACTGGATCAAGACAATTGTGATTGAATAAAGTTGAGAGTTGATTATAAAAAAACCGTGAACATGAGAAGAAGTCAGAATTGGCTGTTGATACTGGCATTATTGCCAGTCTTGGCAACAGGCCAGGAATACAAGGCAAGCATAGACGTGAAGAACAGCAAAGGCTCAGAGAAGAAAGACGCCCCGGTGGTGGTGCGTCTGAGCGATTTCAAGAAGCTGGACTTCAATGTCAGAAGCGCATCCGTGGTTTGCGACGGACATGAGGTTGCCTGCCAGCTGGACGACATGGACAACGACGGGCTGAAAGACGAGTTGAGTTTCGTCTGCGACCTGAAGAAAGGAGAACAGAAATCTTTCGAGTTGACGTTCTCTGGGAAAAGCCAGCCAAACACATTCAGCCCACGCGTCTATGCCGACATGCAGCTGGACGACAAGAAAAAGAAGCATCCCTTCATCACAAGCTTAGAAGCACCGGGCGACAGCTACCTGTACAACGACTTCTACCATCACGGAGCCGCCTTCGAGTCGGAGCTGACTGCCTACCGCATCTATTTCGACGAGCGTCAGAATATCGACTTGTACGGAAAGAAGACCCACCGTCTGGAACTGCACGACACGGGATTCTACACGACAGCCGACCAGCAGGCAGCCGGTTATGGAAACGACGTGCTGTGGGCTGGGCAGAGCGTAGGCTGCGGCACGCTGAAACTATGGGACGGCACGAGCCCCCAGAACTGGAAGAAAGTGGCGACACGCGGCCAGCGTCTGATTGCCAGCGGACCTGTGCGCAACGTGGCTGAGGTGATCGACCGCGGTGTACAGGCAGAGGGGGTGACTGAGCCTTACAATGTGCGGACGATATATACCCAGTATGCAGGACACCGTGACGTAAGAGTCGATGTCATGCTGGACAGGGGCATGGAGAAACCGATACTCTGCACCGGAGTTCAGAAAATCGGGCAAAGCGAAGAAGCCTTCGCTGCCAACGGAGGCATCAAGCAGGAAGGATTCGTGAAACAGGACGGACTTGCAGCTTCATGGGGAGCAGACTATCCGGAGATGGGAAAGAAAGAGCAGTTCCCCCCAGAGCCGGTAGGACTGGCCGTGAGAGTGCCGAAGGACTTCATCTCCTCCGTGAAGACCGACGACTTGAATTATCTGATTATCCTGGGAAAGAACGGCCAACAGAGACTGCATTACTACATCAGCTTCTGCGCTGCAAAAGAGACAGAAGGCTGCCACAACGCCAAGGAATGGTTCGACTATGTGAAAAAATGGAACCCTGAGGAAGAAGTTTCTGTAAAAATTCGCTGACCGGCAGACATCAGCACCAAAGGATAAAGCCAACAAAAGACAGCTACAGCATATAGTGCACAACCGGCATAAGCAACATCATCAGAGCGGAAATACCCAGGTATTTCCGCTTTTTGTTGTATGAATAGACGAGTACATAGCCAATAACAAGGTAAAGGCAGATGACCTCCAGAATATTAGGGCTGTATTTGACTGTAGCCATCGGAAGCTGAGACACGCTCTCCGCCACAAATACCATGGCACGCGTGAGTCCGTTGAGCACAGACGTGAGCAGTCCACACACAGGATTACACCAAGAGAAAATCCACCAGAACACCGCTGCCCACATGATAAGCGTGGCGATGAGTGACACAAAAAGATTGCTGAGTAACGAGTAAAGGGGAACCTGTCCGAAATGATAAGCTACAACAGGGAACGTGAACAGCGTGCAAGTGAGCGATATGCAAAGAATATCGAGCACATACGCCCATCTGCCAGTCTTTTGTCCCAGCCATGTGCAGAGCGGTGCCCCCATGACAGCAATACCGACAATGGAGAGAAAAGAAAGCTGGAACCCCACATCCATGATAATCATCGGACTGAATGCAATCATGAAGAATCCTGCAATGGCAGCTGCGTTTTTGAGCTGTTGCCCATGTCCGACGACAAGCGCAAGCTGGAAGACCGAACACATGATGGTTGCCCTGACCAACGACGGCGGGAATCCGGCAATATAGGCAAACGCCCAAATGAAAGGGATGACGAGCAGAGCGGACATCCGTCTCCATCGACGGCTGAACACCCCCCTGAGCAGCAAGACATCGATAAGGGAGACGATGACAGTGAGATGGAATCCCGACAATGCCAGCACATGGCTGATACCCGCATCAGAGAACTGCTGGCGCAGCTGCTTGCTGATTTCCGTCTTGTTGCCGGTGGTCATGGCATCCACGATGGCATTAGCCTCTTCCGAGAATCCCGCAGACGCATACCGCTCATGCATGGCAGAAGCAATATCTTTGTTTTCTGCCAGTTGCCTGCGGAAATCCGCCTGTTGGCCGGGGTCGTCATAGCAAAAGCCCCATGCACCTTCCGAACAATAAATCACAGATGAGAAGCCGTGGAAGAAGAGATAATTGGAATAGCCA
>JAFUVE010000026.1 GCA_017483765.1 Bacteroidaceae bacterium
CAGCATATTCCAGCTGAGCGACATCTCCGTCGACGAACAGGGAACCGAGGCATCGGCAGTCACAGTCAGCGAGATGAGAAAAAATACTGAGACAGACGCCCAAGACTTCAAGCCCTTCACCGTAGACCGGCCGTTCTACTTCACCATCGAGAACCGCAAGGAGAAGGCCGTGCTCTTCGTAGGGCGCGTGGCAACTCTCCAAGGCGAGTTGTTTACCCCCAAACCTGCCGACGTCAACCAAGACAACACCGTCGACATCTCCGACATCGTGGCTGTGATCAACGTCATCGCGGGAACAGACAGCAACGAAAAAGCAGACGTGAACGCTGACGGCAAGACCGACATCTCCGACATCGTCGCCATCATCAACAGCATCGCCAAGTAGAGACGCCCCGCGGGGCGTCTTGAAACTTCATCAAACACCCCGTGGAAACTGCTCATCCGCCTCATTGTCTTCTTCCCATCCCTCCTTAAAAAACTCGATGACTTCGAAGAAAAGAGCACGATGAGTTCGTAGAAGTTTATTTTGTTTTTTCTTCACAAAAGAAGTAATTTTGTAAAAACAATCAAACTTTTTAATTTTGTAATATTATGAAGCTTATTAAGAACCTTCTATTTTTCTGCGGGTTGCTCGTGGTACTTACCTTGCTGTCCGCTCCCATCTCAGCGCAGTACCTGCCACAGAACACAAGCGCGTTCTATTTGTACAGCATCTGTTGTGAGAACGGTTACAGCTCGGAACTGTGTCTATACACAACCAACGATAATGACGCCTCATTTGACGGACATGACTATATAAAGTATATGGTTTCTGTTGACACTGAAGATGACGGAAAGGCCACACTCTATGATTTTTACTTCAGACAGGAGGAGGAGAAAGTTTTCAGGTATGATCCCGCCACGAAAACTGAACATCTTGTCTTTGACTTCGGTCTGAGGGAGGGACAGGAATTCAAGGACATGCATGGCAATCGGTTTGTTGTGCTCCAAGTGACTGACACAACGATTGTGCAGCAATGGGATGACAAGAACATGGGAACTTACAAGAAAATCAAACTGCAGGGGCTTGACGACGAATCCATCACAGACGAGTGGTTGCAGGGACTGGGATCACTTAAAACAGGACTACTCTCATTCGAAGACCTTAAAGGTGTTTCGCTGTATGACAGATACTACAGTCTTACACTAAAGATTAACAGAATAAACACGCTGATTCAGGCACAGACAGAGTCATACCATGTTTTCTTGAATGTGAACACAGACATGCTGAAAACTGCCTTTCTCAAACCGAAAGATTCCATATCCGACAATTCGGCCTTCATCAAAGAAGGGCATTCGCTCGGATATGAGTTTGTGGGTAACAGCCTTCATGTGGTTGGAAAACCCAATATTCTTGGAAACAACTATATCTATCTCATGTGCAATGTTCAAGGAGACAAAGTAAGGCTCAATTATATCCCTGTGCAATACGGACCGGGTATATGGGGGTTCAGAGAATTTGGAATAGACATTTATTTCCCGGGTTTCTCACCAGGAACTTACTACATAAGCTATATTGGAAATTTGGTGAATGAGTCATGGGACGAGGAAGTGGAGGTAATCTGCCAAGCAACAAACCCCTATCCCGCTGATGTCAACTCCGACAACACCATCGACATCTCCGACATCGTGGCCGTGATCAACGTCATCGCGGGAACAGACAGCAACTCCAAGGCCGACGTGAACTCCGACGGCAAGACCGACATCTCTGACATCGTGGCCATCATCAACAGCATCGCCAAGTAGAGACGCCCCGCGGGGCGTCTTGTAACTTCATCAAATGCCCCGTGGAGGAACTACCCATCCGCCCCATTATCTTCATCTTATCCCGTCTCATTAAAACACGATGAGTTCGTGGAAAAGAATACGATGAGTTCGAAAACGTTTACTTTTTGTTTACTTTTGTGTATTTTTTGTGTAATTTTTTTTATGATTTTCTTTTGTACTTTTTTTCAAAACACCTAAATTTGCGGTAAACTTACTGAGATAATCCAAACGATGAATAATAGTCTTAGCAGCTATCCAAATACTGTTATTCATAATCAAACATACCCCAATCGTATTTACAACATTTTATCAATAACATTTGCATTGTTTTCCCAAAACTACTATATTTGCAGAAAATAACATATAATACTGTTCAAAGAAACACAAAAGCATAGCAAAAACACTTCTTAGGACAATTATCCCAATTATAACTGACATATATAACTTAACGATACCAACATCCTATAATAAACAAATTGACGAAGTAAAACTGAATTCATTGTTTGCAATGATAAATGTAAATAATTGGTTTTAAAATGAGAAAATCATGAAAAAATTATTTTTAGTCATTTATTGTCTTCTCATCACTCTTCATTCTAATTCACAACAGAACATAAGACTGTCTGATGGCTATATTTCTGACAGTCTAGGTAATGTAACTCCGGTACAGACAATCGAAGAGGTAGAAGACGGTATAATTGTCTCGTATTCTTTTGAAAATGCATATATAAATAATTCAGGTTATCATAACGGAAGCTTTGTCCACATGGATGGCTTCTATTGCAATACTGTTGAGATTCATGGAGACATGATAGTGCCCTTAGGAGCAGAGTTGGAAATCAGAAACGAATAATGAAACTTATTAAAAAACCACCTTTCATTTTCATTGACTTTGTTTTTAGTTTCATGTAAATTCACATTAAAAACCGTTATTCACAAGATGAGGAACCTGTTATTACTCCTTTTTTTGATATGTGCATCCTCTTTGTATGCCCAGGTTAATGAGATTATTTTCATCAAAGGCCGTGTTTACGGACCGTCAGGCAATTCAATAGCCGGTGTGAGTGTGGATGTGTATGACAGTGATTTAGACACTCCTGTGTGCCAGGCTGTCAGCGATGAAGATGGCTATTTTGTCGCCACATACGAGTCTGAATATGATCAGGAGGAATTCAACGGCATAGACCTGGCTGTAAGGTTAAGTGCGGAAGGATTTGCAGTCTCATGGTATCAGGGCATCGCTCTCTCAGCAACGGAGGAGCGTGATTTCAAAATGTATGACTCAGTCACTTTCAAGGCAGGAAGACAGTCTTCGCTGATACTACCCGTTACCCCCGACCCCCAGGCTGGTGCTTATTATATGCTGAAACGGCTTGAGACCACTCCCCTTGGTGACAAAGGCAAAGATTACGGAATATACACCTACCGGCTTGTTTTTGTCCGCACATACGAGCCGGAGGCAAATATCCCATATCTTTTCATTCCTTTCCAGGACTATACCGTCAGGATGGGCAACCTTGACCTCAGTGTACAGCCACAAATGATTACGGTCGGTGACGTCGTACATTTCATAGGTGCATACGAAAGCCATGTTATCGACCTACCCCTATCTTATAAACTTTGGATGTTTGACACAACGGAAGACTGCCAGTTGTCCCCGTTTGAGCGTAATTTCAATAGCCGGATTGGAGCTCTTCACGGATATGTGATCATAGAAAATAATCCCGGTATGAATGCAGGAGCCATTGAGATTATTCTTGAGGATGATTCCTCATTTCATTCTATCGCCGACGTCAACCAGGACAACACCGTTGACATCTCTGACATCGTGGCCGTGATCAACGTCATCGCGGGAACTGACAGCAACTCCAAGGCCGACGTGAACTCCGACGGCAAGACCGACATCTCTGACATCGTGGCCATCATCAACAGCATCGCCAAGTAGAGACGCCCCGCGGGGCGTCTCTACTTCTGCAAAGTTAGGGAATTTCCGGATGGGTTGGTTGGACAAGTTTTTTTTAAAAATCACTAAATGGCGTAGATGATTCCGAACCTGAGTTCGAAGCTTTTGGCATGAACGTTGTCGAAGCTGGCATAGTTGGATCGCCGGTAGAAGAGCTTGTGTTCGGCGTTGAGCTTGAGGTTGTGCTTGAGGAAGAACTGCAAGTATGCCCGGTTCTGGTAGATGGAGCAGTTTCCCTTGTCTCCCCATGCCCATTTGCTGTATTCCACGGGTGTGTCGGGCTTCATGGGCTCGTTGCCCTTGAACATGTACATCCTGACGAAATAGAAGTCGTCGCCGATGACCATTCGGTTGTTGACGCAGAAGCGTATTTCGTTTCTCAGGCTGAATCCCGATGCGTAGTTGTATGTGCGCTTGGAGAAATAGTCGGCTGTGTTTCCTCCGAATGCGATGGCGTCGAGCATGAAGTCGTTGCTGAATGATATTCCGTGGTTGACTTTCTCGGTGTAGAGACCGGCTCCGAAGCTGCATGCCTCGTTGACGAACGCGAAGTCTCCGGCGTTCATCCGGCTCTTGCTTTTTCCGTTTTCCCCGTAGTTGTCGACATACTTGAATACCTGATATAGTCCGAGGTCGAACTTCCAGTCGTTGTGTGACTGGAACTGCTTGGTGGCGATACGTCCCCTGATGTCGATGTCGCTGAACGTAGGGTCCTCGTTCGAGAGGTTGAGCTGTGCGTAGAGTCTGAAGAAGTCGAATGGCTGATGGTGTTCCTTCCCGTCGAAATGTTCTCCGTAGTTCATGGCGAAGTCAATGTATGCGACGTTCTTCTGTCGCTTCTGGCGCCTCATCTCCCTCATGTAGCGGTTTCCGATGCCGACATCGAGCGAGAAGGGCTCCGGGCTGACCCGCTTGCCTCTGGAAGGGCTGACCCTCCACATCTCTCCGGAGAAAAGCCGGTGGAACCCCCTCGAAGGATTGATGAAGCTTCCCACGATTTCCCTGAAGATACGCCTGGCCCCCGTTTTTGAGTTGTCGAAAACGAGGTCGCTGACCCTGTGGGTCATTTCTCCGATGGCACTTCCTCCGATGCCGGTTGACAGGAAGTCGTTGTAGGATGGCTCGTTGGTCTCGCAGAAATATTCCCATACGCAGCTTCCGATGAGTGGATAGAGTGCTGAGGTGTAGTAATCGTGTCCGTGGTATCGAGCTGCATTGTAGAACATGCTTCCGTGGTAGGGGTGTGAGAATTGGTTACCGGAGTAGCTGTCGTGGTCGAGAATCCATTTGCACCTGAGGTTGTGGTGAATGGTGTGGGCGTTGACGTTGGCCCAGTCCGCGTCCTTGAAGAAGTGGTCATATCCCCAGACACCGAAGTTGATGGCCAGTGACTCGAGGATGGGTTTTATGTCGTTCTTCCTGGTCGACACCAGCGTGTCGGTCTCCGTGAGCCTTTGCAGGTGGACACGTGTCCCCATGGCATAGTCTTTCCAGACGGTGTCATTGTGCAGGAATTGTCTTCCTCGCTTGAATCGGTTGTTGTCGTATTTGTCCTGGAAGTCCTGGACGGAGTCGTTCCTTATGGTGTCGTTTTCTTGCGCAAGCATATTATTTACTTGCGTAAGCGTATCGTTTTCTTGTACAGAATCATAGACTGAGGCCACCTCCAACTCCTGTGCAAGACAGGTGATGGACGTGATGCAGGTGATGAGTATGCAAAGATAGTATCGTATCATTTGGTACGGTGTTTGGAGAGCATGGGCTTCAGCTGTAGCCATATTCTTTCTTCGGTGAGCAAGCTCATCCGTTGTTGGTAAGTCATTTTTTTCTTGATTTGTTCTTCTCTTGGGATGAAGTCGTCAGGGCTGATTCCCGCGAACCGTTCTCCTTGTTCTGGCAGCCAGATGCTTTTTCTGATTCCCGGCGGAAAGATGGCGAATGATGGAATGTCGAGTGCCTGTGCGATGTGTCGTGGTCCTCCCTCGTTTCCGAAGAAGAAGTCGCAGTTTTTCATGAGCGCGCAGAGGTCGGGCAGTGTAGGTGCTTCGATATCGGTGAAGATATGCTTGTCGTTTCCCATTTCTTTTTTGTACCTGAGTGCGATGTCTCTTTCTTTTCCTGCGAAGTTGAAGATGATTTGTGCGTCGAACTGGTTAATGATATTCGTCAGTACAGCCTTCATGGTTTCTGGTGGAAGCACTTTGTATTCAAGTCTTGCCGTAGGTGTTGCGATGATGACCATCTTGCTGAAGTCTATCCCTTTTTCCTGCATGATTTGGTGGTATCGTTCCACGTTGTCCTGCTGGGCATAGAGCTTGAATTCATTTGATGTTTTCACTTCCGCAATGTCCTTCAGTGCCATGAGCAGCATGTTGTTCTGATCAATACGGCTTCCTGTTCCCGGAGCGTGGTTATCCACTCTTCTTGTCAGCCATGGCCATGCGTACCATTTTTTTTCTCCCACCCTGAGCGTTGTCCTGAACATAGAGAAAGCAGAGAAAAGCAGCGTACGCAGCGTTGTCCTCATGTCGATGATGAGGTCGTATTTGGTGTCATGTACGGTTTTCCAGACTTTCGGTGCATAATTCAGGAATTTGTGGTCATCGGTTGAGAAGACGATGCACCTGTCGACATCCGGATGTTGCAGATAGAGCTGGTGAGCTCCCTCGTTGATGACGAAATCGATTTGCGCGTCAGGAAAAGTTTGCCTGAGTCCATGGCACAGAGCCATAGAGAGAACCGAGTCTCCGACCCTTCTGAAACGAATGACCAATATATGCTTGACTTCCAAAACAATCAGTATTTTGTGGTTCAGGTTGAAAATAAAAGAATTATCTTACGAATTGAGTAATTTCCGATAGAGTGTGATGTATTCGTTGACGTGGTTCTCGTAGTTGAAGGAGAGAGCATGTTTCCTCATCTGTTCCTTTATATTCGGGTTTTGTTTGAACTCATCGAGGTATTGCCTGATTCCGTCCGCCATTGTCTGGGTTGTGAGGTCTTTCCAGACGAACGCATGTCCTGCTGTGATTTCCGGCAGGCAGGTTTGATTGGAGACGAGTACCGGTTTTCCGAACTGCATGGCCTCTATGACGGGCAGTCCGAATCCTTCTCCCTGGCTGGGGAAGAGGAAAGCTTCTGCGTGTTGGTATAGCCAGACTTTCTCTTGCTCTGAAATTTTGCCGGTGAGTTTTACGTTGTTGATATTTTCCTTCTCAATTCTGCTGGCGATGAGCTTACCGGCTTCGAAATGGTCGTCTCCGCAGATATAGAGGTTATGTTCGGGAAATTGTTTCATCACATCAAGCAGCAGATGGAAGTTCTTTTTCATTCTGATTTGTCCGATGGTGAAGAAAAAGGGCTTTTGATCAGCGAAAGCCGGTTTTTCCTGTGGCTTGCCGGCAATCCACTCAACTGCATCGTATATAACCTCTACATGCTTCTGCCTCAAAGTTTTTTTGAACCGTTCTTCCACCTGCCTGGCCACGAATCCCGAGATGGCAGTGACGGCATCTGCTTTTTTTATAAGTTTACTAAGTCTGAAATCATGTTTTAGCCTTCTAATCCAATTCTTTTCGGTGATATAATTGAGGTCATGTATGGTGAGAACGAATTTGGTGTTGTCGTTGATTCTTCTGACTTTCTGTTGTTGGTTCACAGAATGCCATATATCCACAATGGGCAGTTCGTTCTTATTGTGCTTCATTTTTTTGTTAAACCTGACGATATGTGCATTTCCGTCAGTTATGTCATTGAAGCTTTCAGGAATGAGCAGTATAAAATCCATGTCGTCCACATCAATCCTGTTGAAAAAAAGATAGTAGTTGTAAGCTATTTGTCCGAATCCGCTTGTTGGGTTGTTCAGGTTTCTTAGGTCGAGTAGTATTTTTTTCTTCTTCATACTTTCTTTTATTTTGTTGATAGATGTGCCACCTGATGCCTCATAGATTGTCCTAAAGTGTTAGAATGAATGATAGCTTTAAGAATATACCATTTAGATGGTTTAACCGAAAGAATAACAATGTTCAGGAGTCTGTAAATTGCAGAAATGAAGCAATTGTGATGTTTGCTATATGTATAGATTTTGGAAATGTATAGTTCTCTTTTTGTTTTGGACTTGTGATTTTTGATTGTAGCGCCATGTATGTGTTTGAACTTGTATTTGGTCATTACGATATTCTTCCATCCCATTCTGTTCATCCTGATACCCATGTCATATTCTTCATAGTAGAGGAATATATTGATGTCGAATCCTCCAACGGCCCAAAACTTATCAGAAGGGAAAAGCATAAAGCTTCCGTTAATCTGGCTCACCTCAATGTTCTGCCCATTGAAGTCTTGGTCTGGGTCAGGAAATTTTCTCGGGCAGATTTTTTGAAAGATAGAATCTCCGAAGAGCTCATGCCTGATACCTGTCTTATGTCTGAAAGACCGAGCTTGATTTCCTTTTGCGTTAAATTGTTGTGGTGTGACACATCCCACGTCGTCGTGTTCTCTTAAATAGTCGCATAGAGGTGTGATACAATCCTCCGTCAATTCCACGTCGCTATTAAGGAAACAGAGGAAATTCCCATTAGCGAAATTGGCCCCCATCATATTTCCGGCTCCAAATCCCAAATTGACTTTGCTTTCCAGAATATTGCATTTATCAGACAATTCCTCTTTCAATCTTTCTTTGTCTGCTTTCATACTGTCATTATCAACGACGATGATTTCAAACGATCCTTCAGGTAGATGTTTGATGATGGAATCGACGCATTTTTTTGTCAATTCATTTGTGTTGAAATTAATTATGATGAAGCTGGTCATATCAGATGTTTGTCAGTTCAGTTGGAATTTTCACTACAAAGTTACTATATTTTTGTTGAATTCCCAAAAATTAGCTACATTTGCATACAAATTGACCATAAAGATGGAAATCAATAACGAAAAAATCCATAAAAGTACATTAAAAGAGCACCAGGATTGCTCATTTAAGATATTGTTGTTAGTGGACCGTATTTGCCGTGAGAACAACATCTCTTATTTCCTGACGAACGGCACCTTGCTGGGAGCCGTCCGTCATAAGGGTGTCATCCCTTGGGATGATGATATGGACATAGCCATGTTTCGACCCGAATATGAACGGTTTGTGCAAATCATTCAGGACTTGTTGCCATCTCCCTATGAGTTTGTAGGTCCTTCGACGAGTGATACATATCCCATGGAGCTTGGCAAGGTGATAGATGGCAGTACGACGTTGATAGAGCGTTGGAGCTACAACCAACTTGGTGGAGTTTATCTGGACGTGTGGCCATTGGATGCCGTATCTGACAGCCGTATGCTTCGTCGTCTTCATTTTTCGGCTTACAAGATATTGAACCGCTTGTTGTATATGCGTAACCGTGACCCTTATAAGCGTGGTCATGGCGTCTCCTCGTGGTGGCCCCGCTTTGTTCAGTTCGCATTTAAGAACTCCACTCTTCAGCGTTGGATGCACAAGGTTCAGACCGCATGTGACTTTGACAAGCACGACAAGGTATGCATGCTTGACAACGGTGAGAAGAGCATCATCAGCAAATCGGTGATAGGTCATCGCCGTGACGGTTATGAGTTTGAGGGTCACTTGTTTTACGGTCCGGAGGACTACGACACATATCTTCGTGCTCTGTATGGTGACTATATGGAGATACCTCCAGAAAACAAGCGTCGGGTACACCGTCCCGACTATCTGGATTTGCAGCATTCCTATCACGATTATAAAGACACAAGAAAATTCAAATGAACATAACGGTCAATCCTTCCTATCAATTCCTTGAAAACTTTATCCGCACCCTGCCGGAAGTTTTCCAGCATCAAGGCGTCATGCTCCATGACAAGCGTAATGTCGTGAAGTTGTATGAGATTGAAGGATTGAAGTTGGTGGTAAAGCGGTATAAGATTCCGTTGTTCTTTCAGCGCATAGACTATACTTTTTTCCGCCCATCAAAGGCAAAGCGGGCTTATTTGTTTGCTCTCAGGCTGAAAGAGTTGGGCATCAGCACACCTGAGCCCATCGCCTATGTAGAATGCAAACGTTCTGGTATTTTCCGTCAGGGCTATTTCGTCTCCACTTATACGTCAGATCCTGACATCAAGTCGAATATCGGTTTGTTGGACACAGACAGTCAGTTGTTTGACGGGCTGGTTGACTATCTTGTGTTCCTTCATTCGAAAGGCTTTCTTCACGGCGACACCAACCTCTCCAATTTCCTGTTCCATAAGAAATCTGATGGCCGCTATGAGTTCACGGTGATTGACTTGAACCGGTCTCATTTCCAGGAATCACCAACGAAAGAGGAATGCCTGTCCAACCTGATGCGCCTGACGCGTGACCGTGAGCTGTCCTCCCGCATCGTGTCGGCATATGCTGAGAAGCGGGGATGGGATGCAGCGGAATCGGTGGAGTACGTGAGTCGTCAGATTGACAAATATGAGCGTAAACGGAAAGCACGAAAGTTCTACAAGCAATATGTGAAACGGAAGAACCTTAAAAAAAACGGATGACAAAAACTAAAATTCTCCGTTTTATTTGCATTTTTGATTGTATAATTGTAAATTTGCAGATAAATATTACGAAAAAGAGAAATGTTGGTGTTTTTGATCATACTCATCCTGCTTTTGGCAGGTTTTGTGGCCTTATGCAATTTTTATGTGTCCTACAGTGCGAAAGGAAAAATATTCCACAATTTGGATAAACTGCCTTTTTATCCTGTCGGACTCGTGCTGGGCACATCGTCGAAGCGCGACAACGGCGAGCCGAACCAATATTTCGTCAACCGCCTTGACGCCGCAGTCGAACTGCTGAGCCGGAAGAAGATCAGCCGCGTGATTCTCAGTGGGGGAGTCACTATCGACGGTGAGAACGAACCGCGCGACATGCACCGCTATATGCTGCAGAAGGGTGTGGCTGAAGACCTTATGGAGGAGGACTGTTCAGGCTGGCGCACCCTCGAGTCAATCAAGAACGCCAAGGACGGCGGCGTGACCCGCATGACCATCATCACGCAGGGCGACCACGCCGAGCGTGCCTTGTTTCTCGCCCAGAAGATGAAGATGGACTGCGTTGCTTTCGCTGCTCAGGACGTTCATAACGACAAGACCCTCAAGGTGAAGCTTCACGAGGTGCTGGCCAAAGTGAAAGCCTGCATCGACGTGATTGGGCTGAAAGTGGACTGACTTCCCCGATAGTATCAAAAAAAGTGTTCCCAGTGCCCTTCTGTCCCCTCAACTTCAAGCCTTAAACATTCCACATCCCACATTAAACTTTAAACATTAAACTTTAAACTAAAATATGAATTTCACCCCAGTAAGCAAAGAAGCATTCGCCATACTGTCGGCATGCAGCCGCAGCCGTCAGCTATTTGGCATATCCGTCGACCCAGTGAGTAAGAACCAGTTCAAATTTGTGTGGTCGTTCAAGCTGACCCAGGACCAGGCCATCCGTGAGGGCACCGACCAGCGGAGCGTGAGAGGCCAGGTTGTCCCCGACGAAAACTTCAATTTCTGCCCTTATTGCGGAGGCCAGACCTTTGCACAGTGCGGCAAATGCGGACATTTCATCTGCTATAATGAGGAGACCACCGAATGTCCCATCTGCCACGTTCGCATCGGCGGAATCACCGAGGCCAGCGACTTCTCGTTCGGAGGAGGAGGCTATTGAATACTTTGAAATTTGAAATTTGAGATTTGAAATTTAGCCATGCGGACGGAAAGAACTTTGAAATTTGAGGTTTGAGGTTTAAGCCATGCGGACGGATTGGTTGATTAAATTCTAGAAATTCTAGAGATTCTAGAAAAACTAGAGATTCTAGAAAAACTAGTATAACTAGAGAATCTAGAAGAACTAGAGATTCTAGAAAAACTAGAGAATCTAGAAGAAACTAGAAAATCTAGAAAAACTAGAAACTTTAGAAAAAACATAGCCTGCTAAAAATAACGAAGAATAACTAAAAACTTATATACTATGGATTTAAAGAAAGGACAGATTGTTCACCTGACGACAGGTGGAATGACATGTACAGTGATTGAGGAGCTCGGCCGCGGAGGCCAAGGGACAGTATATAAAGTGGACCTTGGCGGCAAGAAGATGGCCCTCAAGTGGTATCATATTCCTCCAGACGAGAAGTTCTACAAGAATCTGCAGAAGAACGTTGACGCCGGCGCTCCTTCCGATGCCTTTATCTGGCCGGAGTTCCTAACGGTGAGGGAGAACGGCAGCTACGGCTATGTCATGAAGCTTCGCCCTTCGGGATATTACGAGTTCGGCCAGTATCTGCTGGCCCGCCATCAGATGAAGTCGCTCTCCGCCATCTTCGCTGCCGCGATGAAGATATGCAACGGTTTCAAGCTGCTTCACCGTTATGGCTACAGCTATCAGGACCTGAACGACGGCAACTTCTTCATCCGTCCTGACGACGGCGACGTGCTCATCTGCGACAACGACAACGTCTATCCCCAGGGTGAGAAATCGGGTATCATGGGCAAGGCCCGGTATATGGCTCCTGAGATTGTGGCTGGCGGTATTCCCGATAAGTACAGCGACCGGTATTCACTCACTGTATTGCTGTTCATGCTCATCTACCTGAACCATCCGCTTGAGGGCGCGAGGGTAGCAGCCTGCCCCTGCATGACGGAAGGCAACGAGAAGAAGTTCTATGGAAGTGAGGCGCTGTTTATCTACGACCGTCAGAATAACACGAACCTGCCGGTTCGTGGCGTCCACACGAATGTGATCCGCCGTTGGCCAGCCTTTCCGAAGTTGCTTCGCGAGACCTTCATGGACCAGCTGAGCCAGGAGAAGCTGAAGAACCCTACGACTCGTATGGTTGAGTCGATGTGGGAGAATGTCATCGCCAAGGTTCGCGACACGTTGGTGATATGTCCTAAGTGCCGTCAGGAGACTTTCGTTGAAGGTTCTCAGACCACAGGGAAGTGTATAGAATGTGGTGCCCAGTTCGACATCACCCGTCGTCTGGTGATGGGCGACCGTTCTATGGTTCTCACTCCTGGCACCTGCCTGTTTATTGATATGGACAACAAGCCGGACATCAAGGTTCAGACGAGCAGCAGCGGCGAGATGATGCTGCAGAACGTGTCGACCAGCAGCTGGAACGTGGAGACACCAAGCGGAAAAATCCGTCAGGTGAATGTCAACGACTGCCTGCCCACCCGTCCAGGACTGAAAATCTCCTTCGGCACCAGCATCGAAGGGGCTCCCAACGCAAAAGCGGAAGTCAAATAACTTTGAAATTTGAACTTTATTGACATGATTTTCGGCTGCGCTCAACAAAGCTCAAGCAAGCTTGGCTTTGTATTCGCTTGCACGAAAATTGAAATTTGAAATTTATAGTTACTCCGCCTACCCACTAATTCTAGAATCTCTAGAAAGTCTAGAATCTCTAGTCCCTATAGAAATTCTAACTTCCCTCTCAACACTAAACTCTCAACTTTAAACTAAAAACTAAAATATTATGAGCTTAATAGATGTAGAAAGCGTTCCACGCAGAACGATGACCCTCTTCTTCCTGGCTGACACCTCCGGAAGTATGAGCGGTAACAAAATTGGTGCACTCAACGATGCAATCACAAACATCATGCCGATGATCAGTGAGATTTCGAACACAAACCCTGACGCCGAGATCAAGGTGGCTGCCCTGCAGTTCTCCAGCGGCACGAGCTGGCTGTACGACGAGCCTAAGAGCGCGAGCGACTTCATCTGGCAGGACCAGAGCGCAGGCGGTCTGACTTCGCTTGGCGAGGCCTGCATCCAGCTGGAGAAGGTGCTCCACCGCGACGGATTCATGAAGTCGGCCAGTGGCAGTTATGCTCCGGTGGTGATTCTCCTGTCCGACGGTGGTGCCACCGACGACTACGATAAGGGCATCGAGAAGTTGAAACTGAACAACTGGTTCAAGGCTGCCATCAAGATTGCCATCGCCATCGGCGACGACTGCGACAAGGACGAGCTGAAGAAATTCACAGGCAACCTGGAGGCTGTCATCGAGGTACACAACATCGAGGCCTTGAAGCAGATTATCCGTATCGTGGCAGTCACTTCCTCTCAGATTGGCAGCAAGAGCACGTCTGCCACCGACGCTACCAAGCAGGATCAGGTGGTTGAGGAAATCAAGAATCAGATTGACAATGTGGATGGTGCCAACACCGCTGCCGACCCTTCACAGGCCACTGATGACTACTGGGACTAAAATGTGTTTTTGAAATTTGAGGTTTGAGATTACTAAATTTCAAACCTCAAATTTCAAATTTCAAACTATATGATTGAAAGTATAAATATCCATTGTCTGGGTGAGAGTCATAAGGACTCTGGCAAGCCTTGTCAGGACTATTCTTACAGCAGTGTTGAAGACGGACTGGCCATTGCCGTCGTGTGCGACGGGCATGGAGGCGAGCGCTATTTCCGCAGCGACGTTGGTTCGAAGACGGCGACGGAGGTGATCGTGGAGGTTGTGAAAGACTTTGTTGAGCACACCGAATCTGATGATTTCAAAAAAAGCGCATACACTGCTGAGGGAGTCATCACCGGCAACGACAAGAAACTCACTGCGATCGACGTGAAATTCCGTCAGATGTTCTCGTCCATCATCACGCTCTGGAACGAGCGGATTGACAAGCATGCCCATGAATTTCCCCTCACGGAGTGGGAAGAGGAGCATGTGCCTCAGAAGTATCTCGATGAGTTTCGGAAGAACCTCGTCGTACCTCCTGCCGAGTCCACGCTCAACAAGCAATATGGATGCACGCTCATGGCTTATGTACAGACAGCTGACTATTGGTTTGCGTTCCATTTGGGCGACGGCAAATGCCTGTCGTTCCATAAGGAAATCAACTTCCACGGCGAGCACAAGGTGTGGGACGAACCCATTCCCTGGGACGACCGCTGCTTCCTGAACAAGACCACGTCCATCTGCGACTCCGACGCCATCAACGAATTCCGCTACTGCTATGGCAACCAGACTTCCATGCCTGTGGCGGTCTTCCTGGGCAGCGACGGCATCGACGACACCTACGGTGAGATGGAGAACATCGCCAACTTCTATGTTGAGATTCTCAAGATCATCGCCAAGGACGGGCGGAATTCCGCCCTTCAGCAGCTGAGGGACGACCTTCCCATCATCTCTCGTATCGGAAGCAAGGACGATTGCTCCGTGGCTGTGATTTACAACAACGTAGACGTTAATACCAACATCGGTCCGTTCATCAAGTTCCAGATGGACTATATGGACGTGCAGGCGGAGGAACAGGCTGAACGGATAAAGAAGCTGACAGAGAAGAAGCAGTCGCTCGAAAAGAGCATCCACCGCTGGGATGCCGACCGCAAGAAGGCCTCGATTGAGCTGGACTATGCTTGCAAGGACCTGGTGAAGGCGTCCGACCGCCTCGAAATCCTCAATGGTAAGATTGCGTTCCTGGCCAAGGAGCACCAGTCCTTGTCGCACGACGAGCTGCCTCCTCTGCCAGACTACAGCGAGATCATCGAGCAGGCCAAAGAAGAGATGGCTACTGAAGAAACGGATG
The DNA here is from genome assembly GCA_017483765.1 of Bacteroidaceae bacterium. Lineage (GTDB taxonomy): Bacteria > Bacteroidota > Bacteroidia > Bacteroidales > Bacteroidaceae > UBA3839. The sequence continues at coordinate 15,326 of JAFUVE010000026.1, forward strand.
AAAAGCCGGAAGATGAGCTGAATCCTCCAGTTCCAGAGGCTGAGTCAAGCCCGGAGTCTGAGCAAATGCCAAGCTTGGTGCCGGTTTCAGATTCTGAACTGGAGCCAACCCTAGAGTCCGAGCCCGCTCCCGCAAGTGATTCCGAGTCCGACTTGGATGAAGTTTCGTCAACAGAGTCAGCTCCTGATCCAGCTACCGCAAGTGATCCCGAGGTTTCGTGATTTCGCGAGTTCCCGTCTGCACTGGGGTTGTGGACGTCCTCGTCCGCATAATGAGCCGGCGAAGCACGGCCAAGCCGTGTGTTATTATCACCCGTCTCGGGCATCGAGCCCTCGACGTCTGGCGCGGACGGGGAAGTCCACGCCCCCAGTCTGGTCGAGTTCAGTACGTCTACTATTGCGTCATTGCACTGGGGTTGTGGACGTCCTCGTCCGCACAATGAGCCGGCGAAGCACGGCTTCCCGATGTATGCTGAATTTCCGCGCCCATTCCGTCCGCATGGCATTTTTCACTATTCACTATTCACTTGACCCCCTCTCCCCTCCATATCGCATTGCGGCAGTTGGTGGACACCCACACCTCCGCAATTTATTCAGACGAGAAATTGATTAATTTCTTGTCTGATTTTTCGGTGTTCAATCCCCCGTTGCTGCGCCATGTGCTGAAGGGCATCGTGTCGGGAGGTTATGCCCGCGGGCTGGCCCACCTCCAGTCTCATGCCACAGACTGGCAAGTCTTTGTCAGCGAGTCCTCTGGCAAGATCGTGCGTCGGGAGGGATATGAGAGCCGGTATGTCGTCTTTTGTTTTCAGTGCCTGGCTTATGGCCTGCGCCTGACCGACACCGTGGATTATCGGCTTGTTGGGGACAATGCCGCTGAGACAACCGTGACGGAGAACAATCAACCTGGCAGCCACTATCAGAAAGACACGAACGGAGATTCCAACTATCAGAAATCCGGACGCAGCGGCGGTTCTTCTTCTTCTGCCTCCAACCCCTCAGGCTCTTCTGCCCAGCGTCCGAAAAAGGGAAGCAACGGCTTGTTTTTTGCCTTGCTTGTCTGTCTGATTGCCGTCATTGCCTACGCAGGTGTCAAAATATGGAAAAACAAGCAGGAGGAAGATCATGCCACGACGGTGGAAGTCCGGCGGACGAATCCCGGCCGCCAGTCGTCGGCCAACGACCTTTCTGATGCGGACCCATCCAGTGACTTGTCAGATTCGGACGATGCGTCAGGCCAGTACGCGGATGCCCATTCGCGCTATGACTATGTCTACAGTTATTCGTCGTCCTACAGGGGTATGGCGAAGGTGGAGCAAGGCGGTAAGTACGGGCTTATAGACAAGGCCGGGCATGAGGTGGTACCGCCTGTCTACGACTATCTATACAGTTTCTCCACGTCGTATGGCGACATGATGAAGGTGGAGCAGGACGGCAAGTACGGGCTGCTGGACGAGCAGGGCAGGGTTGTGCTTCCTGTGGAATACGACTATCTTTACAGCTTTTCCTCCTCATACGGAGGGTTGATGAAGGTGGAGAAGGGGAAGAAACTGGGTCTGGTCAACAGGAACGGCCAAGTGGTTTTGCCGGTTGCCTACGACTATATCTATAATGTCTCCACCACGTACGACGGTCTGATGCGGGTGGAGCAGAACCGCCTGTATGGGCTTGTCAGCAAATCGGGGGAGGTGGTGCTTCCCGTGAAATATGAGTATATCCACTCCTGTAAGAATGGCCGTGCAAAGGTGACTTACCAGGGGATGGACATGGAGGTGGATATGGGAAAATATTAATGCAAACACCTACAAACGAAAGGAAACAGACTCTGTTTAGGCATGTTCTAATAATTAATTAATCCTTAAGAATTGGCTTCGCCGAATCAGCTCTCGCTTGGCAAATATCAAGCAAGCTTTTATGGCTCTCGCTACTTGATGATTTGAACCGTAGCTCGCTACGCTTCTGCGGGTTTTCGAACAAATCTGCTCAAAAAAAGTCTAAGCACAGCTTAAAGCTAATTTTTAGAACCTGCCTTTATTTTATCATCACTTTTTTCTCCCTTCAAATGCTCCCTCTTCTTTTTTCTTAAGCGGAATCTGATCACTCTCGGTGTGTCTGGGTTAATTCCCAGGATTCTGCATACCTGACTGTCAGTCTTTCCCATATCATAAAGAATCAGAAATAATATATTGTTGACAGTTAGCTTGGTATAGCTCTTTTCCAGTTTTGCGAATGATTCCTGCTCTGTCAACTTATAGTAATTAATGAAAGCTTTCCAATAATCTTCCGAATATCCAGTGATGGGCTCATTGGCTTGTATCACGTCCAAAAGCTGAATACCCCGTATGATTGCTGGCATTTCCTGCTCGACATACGACTTGAGGGCAGAATCACGATTGGCAATCTTTTCCTCATACATGACACACGTCTGTTCCAATACCCTTATCTTTGTAATGTATTCATCTATCCTTTTGTTTATTTCTTCAACTAGGCCGTCCTGAAGTCCAGAATCATGGATGTTCATGTGAATCCTTTCCTGAAAATGCTCAACCCATTCCCTGTATTCTGCAATCTGAGAGTTCACTTGTCTGTTCAGTTCGTTCAGCCTACTGATTTCTGCAAGAAATCCGTTTATGGCCATCTGATGGCGTATAAGTGTCAGCTCGTTTCTTTGTTTCCCTATTCTTATCAAGAAAAATGTTCCAGCGAGAAGAATTATCATACTCATTGACAATACCGCAATCCATAGTTGTTTTTCTCTGACCTCATGCTTAGCGACCGACAAGTCAAACTTTTCCTGAATTTCCTGTACCGTCCGGTCCATCAAAGAGTTGCTGACACTATCCTTCATCACCATGATGTCGTGAATCCGTTGGCTGATGTTATCGATGTTTCCGTGGGCCAGGTCATATTGCAGCATGTTGTGTAGAAGAATGTCCTTTGCGGTGGTGGAGTCGTTCTCAAGTGTAATTGCGCGTTGCCAGCAATCATGTGCGGCCTCTTCATTGCCGTCGGCAAGCTCGAGGTCCGCCAGATGCTCGTAGGTGGAAGAAAATTGCCTATAGGAAAGAGACTTCATCAGATAATCCCTGGCTTTTTCCTTATCCACACTCTTGTATATTTCCCCAAGGCACACGTAAAGATATGGAAGGTCCCCCTCCTGAGCATATTCAATCAGTCGCGTCATCTCGTCCGCATATTGTTTGGCATTCTGCATGTTGTCCAGATTCATATAAGAGATGCTGACATGGTACAGCGCATACAGTATCCACCTTTTGTTAACCTCCGCTCTTGCTATTTCCAGAGATTCCAATGCAAAGCGCAGCTGAAGCTGGTAATTCCCCGAAAGTCTGTTCAGGTCTGAAAGGCTGCTCTTTATTTTGTATTTCAGTCTGCAGTTGTTACTTTCATCTCCAGCTTGCTCAGCAGTCTTCAGCCATGTGGCTGCCTCTGCAAGCCTTCTGTTGCCAAGACTTATCACACCTTTATAATAGCAGGCCTCGGCATACATCTGTGATGGTCCATGATGTTTGTAATAGTCAACCACGGCGTTGACAATGGAGTCATTGGTAATATCGCTTGACGTGATATAGCTGGTCTGTATGGACAGCAATTGATAATGGTATATGTCGGATTCGTCGACAAAATCAGTGACGCACATCTTTGAAATCTCATGACTAGCTGAGTCATACAGTTCTTGCTGTATCAAGCTGTCAACGAGCGCAAGCTTTTGTTCCTGCATGCGGTGATGGCATCCCGTCGTGAATATTAGGAAAAGGAGGCAGGGCATTAAGATGGATTCTTTATTCATAATCGTTCAGATTTCTAAGACAAGGAAGAATGTGGAATCGTCAAAAACGACTCAAAGTTAGAAAAAAATAATCAGAAAATAAAGATTGAACTAGTAGAAAAGCGTTACATTTTTATGTATTATCTACGATATTCAGAATGAAACCAGTTGATAAATAGAAAAATATGATTAAATATTATGTAACGTCAGATATTGAAAAATGTTGCTGAAATATTTTTTTTAGGATTATCTGAGTATTATATTTGCAGAAATTTTCAATCTTAAATATAGTTTACTCTCATGAAAAAATGTTCTTTATCTTAACTTTGCTACTTCTGCAGACCACATTTTTGGCGTCGGAAATGAATGCCCAGTCTGGGAACAAGAGGTATTATATCACGAAAAAGGGGTCGCCCCAGACTAATGGTCCTCGGATGGGGCCATCACACCCAACATTCTATGCAGAACTGAATGAGGTGACAGGAATCCTAAACGTGACTGTATTTACGGAGATTAACAGTTTCCAGATACTTATTGTCAGAAGTGGCTCAATTATAGAAAATGACACTTTTGAAACACAAGCTGGCCAGATAGTCACATACAACATTAATGGCTATCCGTGCGGCCAGTATCTGTTGGCTGTATTGATTGGAGGAGGAATAACAGCAGAATATATAATAACCATTGTGGAGGAATAAAGATTCTAAACTATTTATATGAAAATGAAATTTTTTATTACTTGCTTTTTTGTTGCCTGTTGGATGACAACCACCTTATCCAGAGCTCAGTCTGTTACCTACGGATATGATGCGGCAGGCAACCGTATCTCGCGCACCATATCCGTGAGTCATGTGAAGGAGCGGGGATTCACCACCGACGCTGAGTCACCCTCCTCCACGGACAGTCTGGCCGGGAGAGTCAATGTGACGGTGGACAATTCCGCCCAGTCTGTCGTGGTGCAAGTCAACGGGCTCAAGTCCACAGACCGGTGCTCCGTCTCTCTCTACAGTGTCTCCGGCCAGCACCTGCACACCATTGCCTCTGCCTCCCCACGTACAGTAGTCAGCCTCAGCCCTTATCCCGCAGGCGTATATATCATCCAAGTCACGCTGAACGGAATAAAGGACAGCTGGAAGGTCCTTGTCCAGTAAAACACACAGAAAACACATAAAAAAACGTTAATCCTGTAAATAGATTACTCCATTCAAATAAAAGTTTTTAACTTTGTAAAAGTAAAATGCCATGCATAGCATAAAACTATTCCTTGTCATGCTACTGACAGCAACAATGACATATATGAACGCCCAGGAGCCTGTTGAACAGAATTCAGACAGCATTGAGGCTATATGTGCAGAGGACAATGCAATCATAACCAGTGTTGGAGACCACATCCTCCCCAATGACGAATTTATCGCCATTCGGGTGCATGACCCTGACCGCACGAGCACGGACAGCGCCCCCCTCGGCGGACCTGCCGCCACATTCTCCGTGTCAGGCCTGGGCGCCGCCACATACTCCATCCCGATAGATGTCCCGAAGGGCATTAACGGCATGGAGCCAGAGTTGTCGCTCTTCTTATGAAAGGAGATTTCATTAAAAAAGGAAACTATTATGAAGATTTCGTTTATCATTATCCGTGGTGGTAAAATCAGGCTTATAATTGCCTCAATAATAATGTTCTATATACTTTTGTCATGTGATATTTTTGTTCCCAGACAAATGGTTATTTCACACAAAAACAACAGAACTAAAGCCTTGGAAATCAACCTGACTGAAAAAGAGCGAATTACAATATCGGGTATAGACTGGGAATGTGCCAGGCTGCCTCCCTATGTGGATTTTTCATTAGAGGGTAGTTATTTAATCAATTCAGACTCACTAAGAGCTCTGTTTAACGATAAGTCAGTCGACTGTGTAGGAGAAATCTCCATGACAGACAAAACGACAGGTAAAACGAAAAATAATATGGAAGGAACCTTTTATGCATCTGACTGCTTGATAAAAGTCACACTTATTCCATACAAACTTGTTCAGAACGGACACAAAAAGAAAAAAAAGAAACGATACATACCTTATCGTTATCCGGTTGAGTTCTTTCCTGTTTGTTTTTTACCATGCGATTTTATCATGGTAAAAGATCAAAAAGTGATTAATGACACAATTTGGTTTTATAGCGCCGGTCTACCACAACCAGGAGAGAGATGACGTGGCATTTTGTAACTTTGCTAACGAACAATTCCATGCATATCTTAAAAACAACCTTAATCATGAATCTTTAGGTTTGATATGGATACAAAGTAATACTCATCGGATATCTAATATTATCATCATGATTGCAACAATGTCAGTAATCAACAGACATACAAATATTTCAACACAACCGTTGACCGCCTCACGAATAGGCAACATCCTGAGCAAGACAGGACTGGGCAGCTACACCTACGGCTCATCGAAGCCCCATGCCGTGACGGGCGTGGAGAACACCGGCGGAATTATTCCGCAGACATCCCAGAACATTACTTATAATGCCTTTGGAAAGGTGTGCCGTATTGAGAGCGGCGGTTACACGCTCGACATCGACTACGGTTCTGACCGGCAGCGGTGGCGCTCCACGGTGACGGACTCTTTGGACAACATCGTAAGGAGCATCCGCTACTGCGAGGACGAGGAGCTGGTGACGATGGGCGACTCAACGCTTGTGGTGCTTTACTTCGACGGCGGTATTGTGTATGTTCGCGGAAAGAACTCCCCTCAGTCGTCAAGCCGTTTCTATCAGATAACAGCCGACCGCCTGGGCAGTGTTCTGAACCTTTCTGATAATCAAGGGAACAAAATATTCACTCGCAGCTACGATGCGTGGGGCAAGCCCGGCAACTGGAACCTCGGTTGGTTCCAGCACGGCTACACGGTTCATGAGATGCTTCCGGAGTTCGGGCTGATCAACATGAACGGACGGGTGTACGATCCCGTTCTGGGCCGTTTCCTCAGTCCCGACGACTACGTTCAGATGCCTCTCTCGCCACAGGGATTCAACCGATACACTTACTGCAACAACAATCCGCTGAAATATACCGATCCGAGTGGGGAACTATTCGGGTTGTCAGTCTTTACAGGATTATTAAAAGGAATAGGGAAATTTATAAAACATGGAAAAATTGGAGCTATATTTGACGAATCTATTAAAAGCTTCAACAATGACCTCCGTCTAACTTCAGGTCTCTTTAGGGGAAACTTCAATCAAATATTTTCAAGATTTACTTATGAGTCACTACAAACAACCCTTGGTCTTCTCGCAAGTGACTTCAGAATCAATTTTAATAGTATTTCATGCGTAGATTTCTATGATGGCGCCACATATATTATCAGAGAAAAAGGTTCCAAGTCATTTACATTAGGTAGTTTTATAAACATAAATAGCAAACATCCGATACCAATGGATGACGAGGGACATTTCAAGCCTTTTCTCGACCCTTTATACATGCACGAATATGGGCATTATATACAAAGTCAAAAAATAGGTTTCATTTATCTTTTCAAAGTGGCAATACCCAGTGCATGGAGCTTGCTGATGCGTGATACTCATGATGAGCATGTTAATCGATGGCCAGAGAAAGACGCTAGTAAAAAAGCAGCTAATTATTTCCAAAAAGAAGGTGTAGACTGGAAAAATGACAAATACAATTATAAAACCTACTTTAGTTTATATCCTTTCTGATATACAATAATTGACCATATTTATTACCTATGAGAAAATTATTTTATTTTTTTGTATTTCTGGCATTTCTATCATCGGCAAATGCTCAAGAGCTAAAATATAGAATAGGTGCTGGCCTCGGCATAAATGCTATTGATTTACAGAATATAGATTACTCCAACAGTCCATCCTGTGGAATGTTTGAAGGATGGAATGTGGGAGGGGGATTAGCATATAACTTGAAGAAGAAAGGTCTCTCTATGAATATTTCATTGATATTAAGCAGAATTCGTTTTAAATCAAACAAGATACCTGCTAATCTGGAACCATCAGATTATACGGAAAATGACCGTTTTTTTCTGGAAATCCCCTTAACCATAGAATATAATTTTAAAATTCCACACTTTCTAACTTTTTATGGAGAGACTGGTCCGAAGCCGGTATTCACATTAGGAAAAAGAAAGATGTTCAATGGAGAATACATTCTTCAGCCAATAACTCTCCAATGGACTTTAGGTGGTGGCATCAGAATAGGAAAACACTGGAAACTAGGATATCAGCGTGATTTCTGGATGACCAATGGTGTGAAAGAACTTAAAGAAGGAAATCTGTACGTAGGAAATAAGAAGAAATGTACAGACAATTTGCTTTTTTCCTATTATTTTTGATTAATACAGAACAATTTGGAAAAAGATGTTTAAAATAATGTGTTTTCTAAGCTGGGGATTTTCTTTTTTTACTTCTGTAAATCCTTTGGTTGATACAGAAGTGGGCGTCAAGTGGGATTATATGAATCAGATGCTTGCAAGCTGCTCGCGCGATGAGCTGGAAAGAGAAGGCGGCAGAGGAAGAAACCGACCGCCAGTTCGTTCCACCACCGGCCCCACCGCTCGCCGACTATAGAACTGGACAATGAAGACTGTGAGTAATGAATTGTGCTAAACTCGCAGGAAAAATAGAACTGTCGTAGGAATATAAATAATAAAGAAATGAAAAGAAAACATCTTATTATTCTGATGCTGCTCCTTCCTATAGGGATTTCAGCACAGTCTGTGACCTATAGCTACGATGCAGCAGGCAACCGTATCTCGCGCACCATATCTGTGAGTCATGTGAAGGAGCGGGGATTCACCACCGGCGCAGAGTTACCCTCCTCCACGGACAGTCTGACTGGGAGAGTCAATGTGACGGTGGACAATTCCGCCCAGTCTGTCGTGGTGCAAGTCAACGGGCTCAAGTCCACAGACCGGTGCTCCGTCTCTCTCTACAGTGTCTCCGGCCAGCACCTGCACACCATTGCTCCAGCCGCCCCACGGACAGTTGTCGGCCTCATCCCTTATCCTGCAGGAGTGTATATCATCCAAGTCACGCTGAACGGAATAAAGGACAGCTGGAAGGTCCTTGTCCAGTAAAACACACAGAAAACACATAAAAAACGTTAATCCTGTAAATAGATTACTCCATTCAAATAAAAGTTTCTAACTTTGTAAAAGTAAAATGCCATGCATAGCATAAAGACTGTTTTGATGAATAACAATGTATATATTCATGTTGCTTTATAATATCAACAAGTAAAAACTTAAAACATTTACGCCATGAACAGAAACTATTATCTCTTAGTGTTCATTTTTATAGTTGTTTCCTCTGTATTCATCGTTTCATGCAATGATGATGATGCGGTAAAAGACAGTTCTGTAGAATTAGGTCTTTGTCCTGACGAGAATCATCCTCATCCCATTGATTTAGGTATTGGTGTGAAATTCGCCTGCTGCAATGTGGGTGCAAAAAACCCATTTGAAGACGGTTATTACTACGCATGGGGCGAAACGGAGGGAAAAAAATGGTATGGCAATGACAATTACCAATTCTGGGATAAAGATTTTTATCCGCTTATGGATTTACCCCACGACATATCCAATACCACTTACGATGTGGCCACAGTGAAAGTCGGAAAAACATGGAGGATGCCAACTTTAGAGGAACTCCATAAATTAGTGGATAGTTGCCGGTATGAATGGCTAACAGTTCATGGTGTACATGGCGGGAAACTGACCGGTCCAACTGGTAATAGCATTTTCATACCGGCATCTGGTTGGATTGGTGAAGAAATAAAGAATATCTATAATTATAAATATAATTATCAAGGAGTATATGGTTATTACCGTAGTTCTACTCTGATTAATGATAACGGTCCTGAATCAATTGTTGTTATTGGTGAGCCCCTCCCAATCTCTCCTTATTACTATTACTTTAACGCTGTGGAGGCTGAAGGAATGTTTTTGGCGTCAGACTCTATATTCATCCACCCTCAAGGACTAACAAGTGGTTTTCCTGTCCGTGCTGTTTATTTAAGTTCAGATAACGAATAGGTAAAATACTCAACTACTCATCAGGCAATTGGGAATTTATTCAACCCCTTTTATTTATCATATTAATCATCTAAATCAATGAGAACATTATTTACGATAATATGTTTAGGATTATTGCTTTCCTGCAGTTCAGTTTCAAACAAGAATATTACTGAAAAATCAGAATCTGGTAAAATATACTTCCCAATAATAGATACCTTTTCTGATATTTCAGATGAAATTGTTTCTAATTTGGACAAGATGGGAACTGACAATACAGAGATTCTCAACGTTTATGAGGGCGAATATTTTAATTATATTTTCGATATTAGTCCACAGATATTTAATCTTGCAGGCAAGAAAGTCGGTTTTATCAGAGATAAAATGGATTATTTCAAACAGACAAGAAGCCTCTACAATCAAGGCTCATCAATAGTCGGAGGCAATAGTTTGTACATTTTCAATGATGCCCAAAAAGAAGAGAGTGGAGGTTATGACGCTGCCATTGTTTATTGGAGTAAATTTGTTATTCCAACACGTACAGTGGTAAAAAGACTGCATAAGAGAAAGGTAGCTACAAGATGATTAGAACAATTGTGACATCATAAAATCAAATAGACAACCATGACACGTAAACAAACGATTAAGGCAGCTTTGTTCTTTCTGCTGCTTATATCCGGGCAGATTGGAGTCCATGCCCAGACAAGATACCGTTTCGACCCCCGTTTCAAGTTCTCCTACGACTGGGGCATGAACAAGATGAAGCCGAACTCCCTGTCGTTTGACTTCATCGCCGGTCTTCACACGTCGGAACAGAGCAGCGTGGGTCTTGGCCTGGGCTATTCGAGCCACAGCCACTTGTTCCATGAAGACCCTTCGTCCAGATGGTTTGACTCCGACTCTTGGTTTCATCCGAAGTACAAGACTGTTGGTGGCATGGCGCTATACCTGAACGGCAAGCACAACTTCACAGACACCGGGCGGCTGCGTCCCTACATTGGCATAGACGTCGGCTACAACTGGTTCTCAGCATCAGAGCTGAGCGATTCGGGCACCGGCGGCTTCTTTCTGCGTCCTCAGCTCGGCATAGACTACTGCTCCAGGCTGTGCCGTCTTTTCTTTGAGGTAAATTACAAGCACATGAAGGTGACCAAAGACGACAACATCAACGGCTGGCTCTCGCAGTTCGGCATCGGTGCAGGATTCAGTCTGGAGTTGTAGGTATGTGTCATCCAAACAGGGGATTATCTTTCCTGCTTCTTTAAGCATGTTCTAATAATTAATAAATCCATGAGAATTATCTTTGTCTGTGTTTGCCTCTTTTTGGCATCTTTGCCCTTAACCTCTTGAACCGTAGCTCGCTACGCTTCCGCGAGTTTGCGAGCAAATCTGCTCAAAAATAGTCTAAACACAGCCTAAAGCTAATTTTTAGAACTTGCCTTAAATCTTTTGGTTGATACAGATGGAGTCAGGAAGACGCAGGTCCGGTTAAAGACAATATACAGCATCACATAATCGTTATATAATATGAATTATGATAAAAGAGGTATTTTACTATGGGTAAGAAAAAGATGACTTTGGCTATTTGTCTGATAGTAATTAGTATGACAATAAGGAGTCAGAACACAAAATCAGATGATTTTGAGTGGCTTAATATAGAAAAAGGTGATAGATTCTCATGGGTATTAAAGTCTAAGATAGATAAAATCATGTTTCCCGATATATGTGATATTATAGACTGGGGTATCTATTTGAACCAATCCGCACCTTTAGTAGTTAAGAAACTATATGTTGGAGGGAAACAACTGATAATAATTACTGTCACAGGAGGCTCCGGGATTATAAATTATAGAATATATGTATTCAAACAAGAGAAGCAGTTATGGAGGCTTGCCGCGAAAAGTAAGTGTTTTGTAAACCAATTGCCTGGTCCCGTCAGATCCAGATTTTGTCCTCAAGAAAATAAAATTGTGTTTTGCTCAATAAAAGAGAATAACATTTCTTTAGAAAAGAGAAACTTAGGCTGCAATGCAGATATCACTGTTTTATATGATATGACAACTGAGCTTCCTCCCGGAACAACTCCGATTGTTCTGGGAGAACTGGATGTTGATGATATATAATGAAACTCCGGCTATTTGGATTATGATGCGGAGCAATTCAAGAAAATGTATTCAAGATGATGAAAAAATTACTATTGTATATTATCCTATTTGCCGCATTTTCAATGGTTTCCTGCGTTGGAATGCCTTTTTTTTGCTGGGTACCTGATACAAGCTGCCATCCCCGCATGATAGATGAAGACAAGAATACTGGAATCAGGTATCTGGCATCAGTGTGTGATTATTATAATTATGGTTACATCAACCATGTGCGAAATAAAATGAAGCCAAAGCGATTCTGCTATCTCGATGTGTTCGTTGTATCCGACCGTGATTACAGGATAAAGATGAAGAACAAAAAGATCAATGCGGACAGGAAGAGGATAAAGGAGTTTCACATGTTGTCCGACTCATGGGTCAGCGAGGAAATCTATCAAGGCGTTAACTTGGTATCTTTTCCGATAAAGACATGCCTCTTCTCCAACGACACCCTCAATGTGCTCATCACCAGTGACGATGGCGACACGTTGATGAATACATCCATATTGGCCGATGAGTCTTTCAGTGAGCCTTTCCGTCTGCCTGGCACTGACTCTACGCGTATTGACAGCCTGTGGCGTGAGAGCATGCATAACAAGTATGTTCACGGAAAACTACCCCGGCACAGTTCTCTGGAGAGAAAAGCAATGGAATTTGCTTCAGACCCAGAGAAAAATAAATAGTTAGATGATACCTAAGTAACAATTAAAAAAATAAGTAGCCTCGTTTTGATGAAGACAAGAAGAAAGGAAGACGAGAAGACAAGACGATAGTCAACTGACGGACATACATAAACGGGAACTCTGAACCATGGACGGACATACATAAAGTAATCAATGGTCTTTACACCCCCTTCGGTTCCCCCGTTATCGGGGGACAGAAACCCTACAGTCAACTGGATGGTGAGGCAAGTTATTTTTTTCACATCACTTAATGTAGACAAATAATGTATTTTGATATGGAAATTTATTATAGAAAGAATATGAGAAAACAGTATTTTTTAATAATAATCCTAATCATCTGTGGATGTAATACGTCTAATTATGTTTATACAGAACCTGTTTATGTAGGTCCGGAGTATGTGGAGCATGAGACACTCATAAAACTACACGATCCCATCACCACAGGCGGGGAAATTTATTTTCTGAGTAAAAAGGATAACCAATGTGAATTATGGGAATTCTCCTATGCTTCAGACCCCAAATACAATGACGCACATTGCAAGTTGGTGAGTAAAGAAATCTATGATATTGGCGATGAGAGGATTCCCTATGACACATGGGAGACAGCCACAGGCCTGGAACAAAATTTTAAACGGCACTTGAATTCACAAAAGAGCGTCAGAAGAAAGTATAGAAATCGATACAAGGATGAGGAAAGAAGTCTCAATTGCCTGGCCGACAACTTCCTTCAATTGAGTAATGACGAAAAACTTGAGATACTGAAAAACCATAGTCGGCTGGAAGAATGGGGGCCAATCCAGTTGTCATATAAAAAGATTACATGGAAAAGCAAGAAGTTTCCGGAAGACATCTGTCTGGAAGACACATGCCAGATAATAGACTGGGGAAACCAGCAACTACCTTGGGCTACGTCCTATACAAATCAAATTTCAGTTGATGGAAAACAGGTGTTTATTTTGGTTGTTAATGGTTACTCTGGCCTCATCCGTTCTGGATTATATGTATTCAAGGAAGAAGACAATAAATGGAAATTAGTGGCTGAGGGACTTAAAATGGCCATGGGTACTATAAAAACTGAAATTGACCAAAAGGACAGAAAGATTATATTTAAGGAATCGACACCAAGAAGCAACATGCAGGATGAAATCACCATAGGAGAACTGGCCTATGAAGATTTGGAGTCAAGGCCATAAAAAGTTTAAAAACAATGACTCACAACAATTTCCGACCCCTTATAGTTGTCATCTTCTTTGCATGCTTACAGAGTTGCGAAGTGGCAAGATTTATGTCAGATGATCAGCTATGTACTTTCGATGGAGAGCATGGCAGTATCCGTGATCACATCGACATAGATGGTTATTTCTATGTGGGCGACAAGGACAACTGCGAGAATGAGACGTTCCGCTATATCATGTTTTTCGATGATGGCAGTTTCAGCAACTTTTACTGGAAAGAGGTCGGTCCCCTCCGTGAAGATCCTTTTAAATATACAGGAGTTGAGGATATAGACATAAAGTCAAATATCAGTAAGCCATATGAGAACTCTTCTATCCTTTGCAACAAGTATGAACTTGAGGGCGGTGCTTACAAAATCAAGGGGGACACAATCATCTGTGAGTCCACCTTTAAAAATTTCTTGTACAGTCATGGCAGACAGCGCGTGAGACAGGTATTCAGGATTGTTGACCGCTGTACGCTTGAGCCAGTCCAACTGTCCATCAACTCAAAGCACGGCCTTCCCATCACTTATGACGCAGTAGAGATGAAAGCAAGGTGGGGTGATGACGGACTGTATCATTTCGTCAGGGCAAGGAATCTCCCCGAACCGAAAGACATGTACTGCAAGAATAAGCGCTTTATGTGGAAGAAAGGCAGAAACTTCCGGAGATACAAGAGGGAAAGAGCAGCTTACAAAAAAGCACGACGAAAAGATATGGAAGCGATGAGGCATGGGCAGGAAAATCCCAAGTACTTCACAAGAGGAGACCATACCTACAAATTCGATGACGAGCATGGTGATATCACCAGTCTCATAGATATTGACGGATATTATTTCATTGGCGAAAAATCTGACTGCACTGATTGGGACGGACGTTTCCTGATATTTTTCTCAGACGGTAGTTTCTCCAATATCAACTGGCGTCGTCCCACCCTGGCCCTCCCGACAGAGCTGATAGGTGTGCCAGATATTGACCTTGGAGAGAACCTGACGGTATACAATTCGAAATGGACCGGCTCTTCATATACGGGGTATCCGAAACTTACAGGCGGTACTTACATCATAAAAGGAGACACGATTATCACGGAATATGTTGCTCCTTTGTGGGATGGTCTCAGACGAAAACATTTGTTCACTAGAAGCTACAAGGTGGTAGACCGCCATACGCTTGATCCAATACATTGGATAAAACGCACGGAGAAAGAAATCGTTTACGATGTAGACTGTTCTGTTTTCAAGTACCGTTATGGTGATGGTCTATATCATTTCGTACCGGCAGTGAATCTTCTGTCACCTGTAGACATGAGCAACAAGCGTAAGTCTTATATGTGGAATAACCGTCAGAAATGGAAGGATTATCTGAAAGAAAGGAAAATATATCTGCATAATTACAAAATGGAGCACATCCAATAATAGCACAATAACTGTGGGACTGGACGTTGGTTTCAACCACTATCCCTCGGCCGGGGGTAGCGACAGCAGCGCAGAGGGCTTCTATCTTCGTCCGCATGGTGGGGTAGATTTGCTGCTTGGCCGTAGCCGCATCTCGCTGGAGGCCTCGTTCCGCCACTCCACCATCTTCAACCATGCCGACATCGACGGTTGGTTCTCACAGGTGGGTGTTTCGGCAGGATTCAGTTTGGTGCTGTAGACGGGAACCTCCCTTACAGGCATTAATACTTATCTGCTTTTGTAATTGTTAAGTTGATGCGAGTGGGGGCTGCAAGACAGTATCCCCTGTTTTCATAAGCCCGTTCACACTGGGGTTGTGGACGTCCTCGTCCGCATGACAGGCCGGCGCAGCACGGCCAAGGCAACGATATATAATCTTCTTCCACAACAATTCACGAAATACCAAAAAAACATGCTTATTTTTGCCGGCTGCAAATAAAAACGGGGGAAAAAGTTGTCAAATCGTTTGATTTGGTGTAACTTTGCATTTTAAAGCGCCAAATGAAGATGGAAAAATGGATTTATTTTCAAAACCGTGACGAACTGCTGAGGGTAAACCTTCAGAAGGTGGTCTATTTTGAGGCTGACGGCAACTACACGAATATCTACACGGTGAACACCATGAAGATCGTGGTAGGGATGAACCTGAGCAATATGCAGCAGATGCTCTCCCGTCAGACACAGGAGAATATGCCGGTGTTCATGCGCATCGGCAAGAAGTATATCGTGAACACGAATTTCATCTGCCAAATCCATATCGCGAAACAGAAACTGGTGCTGTCGGACTTTGAGCGCTTTGCCTTCACGCTTCCCGCTTCCAAGGAGGCACTGAAGACGGTGAAGGAGATGTATGTAAGCTGATTTTTATTTACGATTTAGGAATTATTTCATGAACTTTGTCACGACTCAACATAGCTCAAGCAAGCTTGGCTCTGTGTTCGCTGCTCCAAAGTTTTTCCGATTGACGATTTATTTGGATATTTTATTATTTTGGCTATTTGCCATGCGGATGGATTTAGTTTGAAGGCATAGTTTGAAGACGCCCCGCGGGGCGTCTCTACATCCAAAAGAGGCAACTATTATATAAAACGCAGAAAGCAATGCAGGAGATACTGATAGGACGTGATGGTGGGACCCAGACGCTGAAGGTGACCGTGAACGGGAAATCGACCACATTGGGCGCAGTTCCCATGTCGGTGAGCCGTGAACATTGCAAGGTGGTTCGTCAGGACGACGGAACCGCCGTCATCACGAATCTGAACAGCCGCAACGTGACTTACGTGAACGGCCAGGCCGTGGTGAGCCATGAAGTCACCGCTGACGACGTGGTGGAGCTGGGCGGCGACCGCTACCGTCTGGACTTGTCGATGCTGAAGCTGGCGCGTAAGGTAGATGTCTCCCACCTGCAGAAGATCTGGGAGGATTATACCAGCTGGGAGGAGCATACCCGCATCAGCAACATACGCTCCACGGCATTGAAGAGCGTGACCGGCCTCTTTTCCATGGCGGCGCTGATCATCACCTTCGGGGACTTCGGCATGGAGGTGGAGACGATGCGCACGCTCCGCCTCGTCCTATACACCCTCGCAGGCGTGTCCATCATCTGGACATCGCTCAATATGTTCGTCACTGCTCCCCGGAGGGTGAGGAAGGCCCGCGAGCGAGAGGAGCGTTTCGTGGATGAGTATGTCTGCCCGGCATGCAAGCGCCCGTTCGGAAAGTCTTACCGTTACGAGAAACTGCTTCAGCTGGGTGAATGTCCGATGTGCAAGGCAAAGTTCCGATATTAGTTTAATGTTTAATGTTGAAAGTTTAAAGTTTAAAGTTTAAAGTTTAAAGTGTAATTACTAATTCTCAGGTTTCTATTCGGGCAGGGATATATCCCACCGACAAGAGATATTTAAAAAATATAAAAAACAGGTATTTCATACGTTAATCCGCCTGTTTCGTGGAATGAAAACAGAAAAGTTTGGTGTTGTGTGCTAAAGGTCATAACTTTGCACACGAAAACGGAAAAAACATCAAAAAACGGAAATTATGAAGATGAATGAGAACGAACAGACCCTCAACGACTATGAGGAAATCAGCGTGATGGACAACGACACGCTGAACGAAGCCACGATACAGGAAGAGATTACTGGAATGCAGCACAAGGGTACTCCCTGGAAGGAGCTCTCAATCGGCGGCACCTTCGGTCTTCTGCTTGCCGGCGGCGGCCTTTATGCTTCCGGCATGACCAAGGGCGACGACGAGGACGGCCTCCTGGCCGGAGCTCAGGTGAGCGACAGCGTGGCAGTGGCGGGAGCGAAGACCCCCGAGGGCGTGGAGCCCGCAGACGACGACCCCGTGATGCTTGACGAGGACGGCAATCCCGTGCTTCCGGTGTCTCGTCAGCAGGCAGAGGCACGAATGGCAGAGGTGGCACGCGAGGACCATGTGGCCCATCAGCCACAGAGCCATGCAGCCACAGCCAGCGCACAACATTCCGTACGCGAGGATGCTCCCCGCGTGGTGGAAGAGACGCCGCATGACGCCGCCGTGGCGCAGTCGCATGCAGACACTCCGCATATCACGGTGAATGTTTATGACCACCATCCCCAGGCCGATGCTTACGTGGACGCTGACGGTGTGAATGTCCACCCCGTGAACATCATGACGATCGACGACAGCCTTCCGTTCGACCAGGCATTTGCCATGGCCCGTGAGCAACTCGGATCCGGCCAGGCGTTCATCTGGCGCGACGGAGTGTATGGCACGTTCAACCAGACGGAGTGGCATTCTCTGAGCCGCAGTGAGCAGCATGAGTTCACAAACGTGGCGGTACGCGAGTTTCAGCAGATGGATGCCCCCCAGGCGCTGGCAAGCCACCATCAGCCCACTCATTTCGTTGAGGGCACCGTGGTCGGTGCGGACGATGTGGTGGTGATTGACGACGAGGCCGCTGGAGGAGATGACGTGTCCGTCGTGAGCGATGACGACGTCATGATTATCGAGAGCCAAAACGAAGCGTCGGACCTCCAGCCGGAGATTATCACGCTGGACAACGACCTTGACGGCATGGAGCAGCAGATAGCCGCCATGCTTGATGCCGACGGCGACGGGCAGCTGACCAGCGACGACGTGCTCGGCACCCTCGCGACCCTGGTCAACGAGATACCGGACATCGATTCCGGAGTGGATGCCATCGACCCGCTCTTCGACGGCTCTCAGGATGCAGGACCCTCGGACGACATGCCGGACTACGTATCCGATGCCGACACAGTAGGGTTGGTGTAGTATAGATAAAACTCAATGGATGTAAGAAAACGGATAATCTACATAGCGTTGTTCTTAGCGTGTGCCTTTCCGGCATGCGCTAAGAACTTTGTGGTTTGTGTAGGTCTGAGCGACTATCCGGGCTATGGCAACGACCTGACGGTGTCGGCCTACGATGCTGTGTTCATGTCCAACCTCTTCCGCCGCAACGGCAACTCGGAGGTGTACTGCCTGACCAACCGTGATGCGACGGTGAGCCGAGTGGTGAGCACGATGCGCCAGGCCTACGGACGAGCCGGAGAGCACGACACGGTCATCCTCTTCTTCAGTGGTCACGGCGTGAACGGCAGTTTCCGTTGCTACGACGGTACTTTGGCATACAACAAGGTGACCGACTGCATGAAACTGAGCGCAGCCCGCAAGCGGCTGGTTTTCGCTGACGCCTGCATGTCGGGCGGGATGCGCGCTAACAACCGTCGCAGCTCAACCCGGGACGACGTGAGCATCATGTTCTTCCTGTCCTCCCGCACGCGTGAGCCCTCACGAGAGATTGTGGGGCTGCGAAACAGTGTCTTTACCCATTATCTGGGCCGTGGACTGAAAGGCTATGCCGACAAGAACGGGGACAGGGTGGTGACAGCCCGCGAACTCTTCGACTTCGTCAGCAAGCAGGTGATTGACATGACGAGGCGGCGGCAGCACCCTGTGATGTGGGGCAATTTCAGCGACAATATGTCCGTCATGAGATGGTAGAAGAAGGGGGTTATTTATTTACGATTGACGATTGACGATTTACTATTTATTTGGATATTTTATTATTTTGGGTATTTGGCATGCGGATGGATTAAGTTTGAAGACGCCCCGCGGGGCGTCTCTACATCAAAATGAGGCAACTATTAAACGGTTATTAAAAAATATCGATATATGAGCACAATCTTATCAGAGAAAATCATTAAGTGCACAGGCTGCGGTAAGAGCCTGAAAGTTCCGAACAGCAGGCTGGAGGTGAGCCGCAGTGTGAAATGTCCGAACTGTGGCTGTCCCTTGTTCGTGAATTTTGTGGACGAATATGGCTCGGAGACTCCCTCAGAGCCCTCATCACAAGATGGAGGTGAGACCGTCTACGGCAGTACACAGGCATCGGGCGCCTATCTCGAATATGAGGGAATGCGTTACGACATAGAGCAGGACGTGACGGTGGTGGGCCGCCGTGCCGGCACTTCGACCGCCGACATCCAGATTGACTCTCAGGACATGTACATGGGCCGTCATCACGCTGTGATCACGCGCAAGACGGACTTCAGCGGCAACACCGTCTATTCGCTGAAATGCAAGGATGCCAAGAACGGCTTGACGGTAAATAACATCCCAGTAGGAGAGAGCGGTGAGACCGTGCTGCTCGACGGTGCGAATATCCGTATGGGCCATACCGTCGTGGTGTTCAGGCTCAAGACCGAAAGCTGATTCCCCCCTTAACCAATAAAAAAACAACGGGGCAGTCGATGCTCCTCAAGAAACGAGTATATATGAAATTCAGATTAGCACAACCACAGTTTATCCACGAGATAGGCAAACGAAACAATCAGGAAGACACGCTCTTCCCCAGTGCCGGACAAGCCACGGCCGACGACCGTCTGTTCATCGTCTGCGACGGTATGGGAGGCCATGAGCACGGTGAAGTGGCCAGCCGCATAGTCAGCGATACGTTCTCTTCCTACGTTCATGAGCACGTGGGTCCTGACACGGTCTTCACTGACGATATGTTCAATGAGGCGCTTCAGCTGGCCTATGCGGAGCTTGACAAGGCCGACCCAGGCACCAGCCACAAGAAGATGGGCACGACCCTCACCTTCCTGCTCTTCCACAAGGGCGGGTGCTTCATGGCTCACATCGGCGACAGCCGTATTTACCATGTTCGTCCGGATGAGAGCCGGTTCCTTTATATGTCGCGCGACCACTCGCTGGTGTTCG
The DNA here is from genome assembly GCA_017483765.1 of Bacteroidaceae bacterium. Lineage (GTDB taxonomy): Bacteria > Bacteroidota > Bacteroidia > Bacteroidales > Bacteroidaceae > UBA3839. Next base: position 35,875 of record JAFUVE010000026.1, read on the forward strand.
AGCTTTTCCGCAGCGGTGAGATCAGCTATGATGAAATGAAGACCCACCCCAAGAAGAACGTCATCACCAGGGCGATGATGCCCGGCGAGGACAACCGTGTGGCCGCCGAGACGGTGAACACGACTGACATCCAGCCTGGCGACTACTTCTACCTGTGCTCTGACGGCATGCTGGAGCAGTCGGAGGAGAGCGACATCATGGGAATCCTCTCCAGCGAGAACACCGACGAGGCCAAGCAACAGAGACTCATATCCGCCACGCTCGACAACAAGGACAACCACACGGCTTATATCCTTCGCGTGGAGTCGGTGGAGGCGGAGCCCGGCGACTCCGACCAGCGCAATGATGAGTCTACGTCGCGCAGCAATGTGGTGAACTACCTGCCTGAGCTGAACAAGGTGGTTGTGACGAAGGTGGCCACGGGCGACTTCGTGAGCGACGGCCCCGTGGAGGAGAAGGTGAAGAAGAAATTCCCGTGGGTGAAAATCATGCTCCTGCTGATAGCCGTGTCTGCCTTCACCCTGTTCTATTACATTCCCAAGCAGCGTGAGGAGGCGGTGCTCAACTGGGAGAAGAACCAGGAGAAGAGCACGATCAAGGACACGCTGACTCACTATAACAACCCCGATGAGCGGTCGTATGCCCAGGAGAAGCGTGACTCCATCGAGGCGGCTCAGAAAAAGGCTGCAGAGGCCAAGAAGAGCGGAAGCGGATCCAGCGTGAGAAGCACCGACCGCGGAAGCCAGAAGCAGAACCGGCCGAAGCAGAACACAGAGCAGAGGCGTGAGAAGAAGCGCGACTCGAAGCCTCGCGATCCCCAGCCTGTAGAGAGGAAAGAGTCCTCAGGGGGAGGCGGCGCATCCCAGCCGTCTGCCGCCCCGGCGCCTGCACCCACTCCAGCTCCTCAGACAGCCGCACCTGCCACACCTCCCGTTCAGCAAGGTGCGATAGACGAGAGCTTCCAATAGCTGAGGATATAGCGTAAACGTAAAAACTGAGAAAGCCCGGCAATATGATGGAAAATTGTTTTCAATCATATTGCCAGGCTTGAAGTTTTTATCCGTAGGCAAAATAGGACTTTGAAAATACATCAAGGAGAGCCCCTTGCTGATATAACTCCTGCGAGAGTTCCTAATAAAGTTCCTAATAAAGTTCCTAACAAATTAAAAATACTCTTTCTTCTGCACTGGTTTTGGCTGGGTTTGTGGGCGTCCTCGCCCGCACAAAAGACCTGTGAAGCACGGTCAAACACTGTGTGTGAGTATCTTTTTTTCTGATTTTTACTGATAAATTGAATAATTATTCGTAACTTTGCAGTCGAATTACAGATTTGTTATTTATTGTGGATAGATTTGGGCTGCTTGCAACCACAGAAAAAAATGCTAAAACGACAACAGCGGATTTATTGTCAGGGGCAATGCCGGGCAATAAATGCAAGAAAGTCGATGCATCTCCCCATTTTCTTTCCCACACTTTTAAATTTTTTCCAATATCAACTAAAACTTTAAAGTATGGGTTATTTGTTTACTTCAGAATCAGTTAGTGAAGGTCATCCCGACAAAGTGGCTGACCAGATTTCCGATGCCATCCTCGACAACCTGCTGGCTTACGACAAGGACTCGAAGGTGGCGTGTGAGACGCTCGTGACGACGGGCCAGGTGGTGCTGGCCGGCGAGGTGAAGTCAGAGACATATATTGACTTGCAGGACGTGGCACGCAAGACGATAGAACGTATCGGCTACACGAAGGCAGAGTACCAGTTCGACTCGAAGAGCTGCGGCGTGTTCTCCGCCATTCATGAGCAGAGCGGCGACATCAACCGGGGCGTGGAGCGCGAGAATCCCGACGACCAGGGAGCGGGCGACCAGGGAATCATGTTCGGTTATACCACGAACGAGACGTCCAACTACATGCCGTTGCCGCTGGAGCTGAGCCACCATATCCTGCGCACGTTGGCAGCCATACGCCGTGATGGCAAGGAGATGACCTATCTTCGTCCCGACTCGAAGAGCCAGGTGACGGTGGAATACAGCGAAGAGGGCAAGCCTTTGAGAATCGACACCATCGTGGTGTCGACCCAGCACGATGACTTCATCGCGCCTGCCGACTCGACGGAGTCAGCCCAGGCAGCTGCCGACGCAGCGATGCTGGAGCAGATCCGGCGCGACGTGGTGGAGATCCTGATACCGAGGGTGGTGTCGGAGATAGAGAGCGAGTCGGTGAAGGCTTTGTTCAACACAGAGATAACATACCACGTGAATCCCACAGGCAAGTTCGTGATTGGTGGTCCCCACGGCGACACCGGCCTGACAGGCCGTAAGATCATCGTGGACACTTACGGAGGCAAGGGGGCTCACGGCGGCGGCGCTTTCAGCGGCAAGGACCCCTCTAAGGTGGACCGCTCTGCTGCCTATGCGGCACGTCATATCGCCAAGAACCTGGTGGCTGCCGGTGTGGCCGACGAGATTCTGGTTCAGCTGAGCTACGCCATCGGCGTGGCCGACCCGGTGAGTATCTATGTGAACACCTACGGAAAGAGCCATGTCGGATTGAGCGACAATGAGATCGCAGAAAAAATCAAGGCCTTGTTCTCTCTCCGTCCCAAGGCGATAGAGGATCGCCTGAAACTCCGCAACCCGATCTACAGCGAGACAGCCGCCTACGGCCATTTCGGCCAGGAGAACCGTGTGGTGACTAAGGAGTTCCAGAACCACTACCAGGGCGACAAAAGCATGGAGGTGGAGCTGTTCACGTGGGAGAAGTTGGACTATGTTGACAAGGTGAAGGCAGCGTTCGGACTGGCTTAGGCTTGGTTTTTAGACGTCATTATGGCGTTGGATTTTAGACGCCATGTATGGACGTCTCTACAACAAAAAATAGAGTTGTGGCAGGATTTATAGGGAAATACTCAGAGAAGCTGAATGCCATTTGCGACACGTTGCGAATGGCATCGGAGCAGCCCGACAGCCTCTCTGCCGCTGGCGGCGGAGGGGTGGCGGGCATCAGCCGCACGCACAGCGAGAGCTTCAGCTCGTGGACTGCGGTGTCGCTGGTGGTGCTTACGGTGATGGTCTTCATTATCGTCTACCGTCAGCGCCAGTATGTGGCATACCGGCTTCGTGACTTCTTCTCGCGCGACGAGCTCTACACGTTCTCACGTCCTCAGTCCGTGTCGAACAACTACTTCGCCATGGGCTCCTTGTTGCTGTTGTCATGCTGCTCGCTCGGATTGATTGTGAGCGGTCTTCCGATGTATTATCCAGTGGTGGGACAGATGGGAAGCGGATTCCACCTGGGCCTGAAAGTGGCTTGGTGGTCGTTGCTGTTCTTCTTGCTGAAAGGACTGGTTTATGGCTTGGTCAACTGGGTGTTTTTCCGCCATGAACAGAACGTGAGATGGGTGAGTTCCTACTTCTTCCTGACGGGCGTTTTCAGTTTCCTTTTGTACCCGTTTGCACTGATTGAGCTATATGCAGGCCTGTCACGAAAATTGCTAACTGTGATATTACTTTTTCTGTTCATTACGTACGAAATATTGTTGTTTTATAAGCTAATTGTGAACTTTCGGGCCAAAAGATATGGTTATCTGCTAATTTTTTTGTACTTTTGCGCCGTCGAATTACTACCCGCATTATTTGTGTGGCAAAAAATCCGTCAATAGAGGGTTGGGTCAAGCTTCGAAAGATGGTGCCATACGAGTTACAATGATGGACATGAGAGCTTCCATCGTATTAGTTTTTAAAAGTAAAAGATTACAATTAAGGATACCGACATTCAGCCGGCAAAAATTTAAGTAAATGACTCCTAAAATACTTATTTCACAGCCAAAGCCCCAGACCGCCAAGTCCCCTTATTTTGAACTGGCGGAGAAGTATGGTTTGGAGATGGTCTTCCGACCTTTTATCAAAATCGAGCCGATGGCCGCGAAGGACTTCCGTCAGCAGAAGGTGTCAATTCCCGGTCATACCGCCGTGGTTTTCACTTCACGTCATGGCATCGACCACTTTTTCAACCTGGTGAAGGAGCTGCGGGTGGTCATCAAGTCCGACATGAAGTATTTCTGCAAGTCGGAGCAGGTGGCTCTTTACATTCAGAAATACGTTCAGTATCGCAAGCGTAAGGTGTTCTTCCCTGAGACGGGAATGATAGACGACCTGATCCAGATCATGAAGAAGCATTCCGACGAGAACTATTTCGTTCCTCAGTCTTCTGCCCACAATGATGACCTGAAGAACAAGCTCGACGAGGCAGAGCTTCAGCACGACGAGGCTGTGATGTACTATACCGTGAGCAATGACTTCACGCCCGACGAGCCATTCGACTACAACATGCTGGTGTTCTTCAGCCCTGAGGGTATCAACTCTTTGGTGAAGAATTTCCCCGATTTCCAGCAGGAGGACATCGCCATAGCCTGTCTGGGCCAGAAGACGATAGAGGCTGCAGAGGAGGCCGGTCTTCGGGTTGACATGAAGCCGACTCCGACTCTCCGCTCAGTACCAGCCATCATAGAGGATTTCATCAAGAATCACAAAAAAAGCGAAATCAAGCCGAAAAAGAAATGAGCAATGAGTTTCACGCTTCCTAAAGCAGAACGAATCAACAGCAAAATCACTATTGATAAACTCTTCAGCGGCGGAAACACGGCAATGACCGTGTTTCCGCTCCGTGCTATTTTCATGGTTGAGCCTGAGGGTGAGTCCGGAGCTGAGTCGCCATCGATCCAGATGATGGTGAGCGTGTCGAAACGCAGGCTGCGCCACGCTGTCGACCGTAACCGCCAGAAGCGTCAGATCCGTGAGGCCTACCGTCTGAACAAGTGCGAGCTGGCTGAGATGTGCGCTCAGAAGGGCCTGCGCGTGTATATCGCGTTCGTAAGCCTTGCAGAGGAGCCATGCACTACAGAGCGGATTGAACGCAGCATGGTGAAGCTGCTGAGGAAGACGATGGAGAAGCTAAGTTGATTGACGATTGACGATTTATTTGGATATTTTATTATTTTGGCTATTTGCCATGCGGATGGATTAGTTTGAAGGCATAGTTTGAAGACGCCCCGCGGGGCGTCTCTACATCAAAACGAGGCAACTATTTTATTTACGATATGATTGCTTTTTTGATATAACCATGAAATACCTGCGATACATATTGCTTCCTTTTCAGTTTCTGCTGAAGTGGATAGGGAAAGTGATGGTGTGGATACTGTTGCTGCCTATCTATTTCTATAAGAAATGTATCTCTCCGCTCACACCTCCTGCCTGCCGCTACCGCCCCACGTGTTCTTCTTACGCTGTGGAGGCACTGAAGAAGCACGGGCCTGTGAAGGGGCTTTATCTGGCCGTCTGGCGCATTCTGCGCTGCAATCCCTGGGGAGGATACGGCTACGACCCTGTGCCGGATGAGTTTCACTGGAACCTGAAATACCTCAAGCAATACCAGCGGCAGGAGGACTTTGAGGATGACTGCGGACATGAGCATGAAGAAAACAACAGCGGAAACGAGACGTGAACTCGTTTCCGCTGTTGTTTTTTGGGGGAAGGCTAGGGGGGTAGATGTTCTAGAAGTTCTAGATATTCTAGATGCTTTAGATTTTCTAGATATTCTAGGGGGGGCCTGGCCAATTCAATGTCAAAGCCTGAGCTTATTCGTTTTCGGGAGCCTGTCCGATGAGTTCCATGAACTCGTCGAGCTTCGGAGTGATGATGATTTGTGTGCGGCGGTTGCGCTGCTTTCCGATTTCGGTGTCGTTGCCCTCAAGCGGGTTGTACTCTCCTCGTCCACCTGCTGTGAGGCGTTTGGGATCGACTCCGTATTTGTTCTGGAGCTCCTGAACTACGCTTGATGCGCGCAGACATGAGAGGTCCCAGTTGTTTCGGATGTTCTCACGTGAGATTGGCACGTTGTCGGTGTTTCCCTCGATGAGCACGTCGTAGTCCTTGTAGTCCGTGATGATCTTTGCGATTTTGGAGAGGGTCTCGGATCCACGCTCGTTGATTTCGTATGAACCGCTCTTATAGAGCATGTTGTCGGCGAGGGAGATATAGACAACTCCCTTGAGCACCTGGATGTCCACCTCCTTGAGCTCCTCTTTCGAGAGTGAGCGTGTGAGGTTATTCTGAAGCACGAGGTTGAGCGAGTCGCTCTCGGACTTCACTTCCACCAGGTGGCGGATGTACTGGTTGGACTCGTTGATTTGGTCAACGAGCTTCTCGATGGAGACGTTGTTCTGGTTTGCGTTTGCCAGGCTCTGGTTCAGGTTCTTCTGGCTTTGGTTGAGGCTCTTCTGCAGTGTGGCGTTGTTGCGTTTGAGCTCGTCGTTGTTCTTTCTGAGGTCGGCGAGCTGCTCTTCCAGGCTGGTGATTCGGGCATTCTTTCCGGCGAGGTCCTCTCTGGTTGACTGCAGTGATGCAGTCAGTGACTTGTTCTCCGACTGGCAGTTGGCAAGGTCTTTCTTGCTTGCGCAGCTTGTGATGGTGAGTGCTGCAATGGCAATCGCAGCCATGGTGATGTTTCTTTTCATTGTACTTCTTTTTTTTTAGCTTATCGTATTCAAGGGCAAAGATAGTCATTTTTGGTTGAAAACGTGGAATGAAAGTGCGACATTCTTGCCATTGATAAGTGTTTTTAATGATTCATGATGTAAAATTATCAATATTTAACGATTCGTGAAAAGTGATTCGTGAAAAGTGAATCGTGAAAAATGAATTTACCTTTTTCAGGAATCAACTTTTCTTTCTCCGGAACAGCCAAGCTACGGCAGCACCCGACAGGTTGTGCCACACGCTGAAGATGGCCCCGGGTATGGTGGCCATCGGATAGGCAGCGAAATGGAGGGTTGCCAGACTGCTGGCCAATCCCGAGTTCTGCATACCCACCTCGATGGAGATGGCGCGCTTCTTCGACTCCGACAGCCGTAGCATCCGTCCGATGAGATAGCCCAGTGCGAGTCCACAGACGTTGTGGAGCATGACCACGAGCACGATGATAAGTCCGCCAGCCAGCAACTTCTCGGCATTGGCGCCAATGACGATAGACACGATGGCTGCGATGGCCAGTGACGAGAAGGCGGGCAGATACTCGGTAATCCGCTTGGTGAATCGTGGCCACAGCCACTTCACCACCAGTCCCACGGCTATGGGCAGGATGACCACCCAGAGAATGCTGAGGAACATGCTGGCCACATTCACTTGAATGCTCTTGCCTGCCAGAGCCCATGTGAGCAGCGGCGTAAGCAACGGTGCGAGTAGGGTGGAGACACCCGTCATTCCCACCGACAGAGCCAGGTCGCCCTTGGCCATGTAGGTGATGACGTTTGAGGCGGTTCCTCCGGGGCAGCATCCTACAAGCACCACGCCCAGTGCCAGCGCCTCATCGAGCGAAAAGATCCGGGAGAGCGCCCATGCCAGCAGCGGCATCACCGTGAACTGCGACAGACAGCCCGTGATGACATCCTTCGGCCGGCTGAACACAATACGGAAGTCTTGGAGGTTGAGCGTCAGTCCCATGCCAAACATCACCACGCCCAGCAGATAGTTGATCACCATGGGCGGAATCTGCTTGAATGTGGCGGGAAAGCATAGCGCCAGCACAGCAGCAGCCAGTACCAGCAGACCGAAATAGTCGGATATGTAACGGTAGAGTTTCATTTGTCTTTCTTGTTTTCGTCGTTTTTTTTCAAACGGCTGTACGTTGTGGCGGGCGGGGAGTCGCCCCCCCGCCCACCTGTGAGTCTTGCTTACTTCTTGTTCTCCTGTTATTTGATCACAATCTTCTTTCCATTGTTGATATATATTCCGCGAGCCGTGGGCTGTGCGCTGAGGCGTCGTCCGTCGAGCGTGTACCAGCCTTCCTCAGGTAACGCGTGAGGGGTGAAGGGTGCTTCCATTTCGATGATGCCGGTCGAGGTGCCGTCTTTGCCGAAATCGAGCGCGAAGGCACGGACGTTGACTGCTGCGTTGTCGGTGGCGCCGGCGGTGATTCCGCTGAGCTGGAAGTAGGCTCGCTGTGCGCCGATTGTGGCTCCGCTCTGCGGATAGCAGAGCATGTTGTTCTCTCCGAAGAAGAGGACGGTTCGGTCTTCGTCGTCGAAGGTGAGCTTCTTGTAGGTGCCCACGAAGGTGATGGTGGCAGCTGCCTCTTCGCTGGTGGTTATCTCGTCAGTTCGCAGGTTCTGGCTCAGCACATACCAGCCAGTGTCGAGGTTGTCCTCATTGCTGTTTTCCAGTAGTGTGCTGGTGAGCACAGTGGGGTTGCTGGCTTTGCCATTATTTTTGTATATACTGGCCTCATATCCAAGATCGATCATCTGGTAGTAGATGTAGTTCACATCCTCTGCCCATGCTCCCTGTGCGAGGGCGAACAGCAGGGCGAGTGTCATCAGAATCTTCTTCATTGCGTTGTTTTGTTTAGTCTTACTACTTCAATGGTATTTACGGGTTCTGAACTGCCAGAGGCATGTCCTCCTGCGCGAGGAAGAACATATAGCGGATGCAGTCCTTTATGATTAACCTACTATTTTGCAATGTATAAATCCTCCCTTATACCTTGTTATTATAAAGCATTTAAATTACAAATTTACTAATAAAATCTGAGAAATCAGCCTTTTAGGCGGAAATTTTTACGTAAGTGAAGTGTTTTTCACATTTGCGGGTCCTGTTATCGTCAAAGTCCAGGGTCTTAACTACACAGAAAGAAAATTATAAGGAATTATCAGAAAATTTGCAAAACTATATTTTGGTTAAAATAGTATCATGAATATAGCAACCGTAAAAAATAAGTTGCCTCGTTTTGATGAAGTTAGAAGACGCCCCGCGGGGCGTCTCTACAACAATCTTGCTTTTGTCCTGTCGCGTTTTGCCAGCTGTGTTTTTCCTTGTTTGTCGTAGATGTCTGCCCGTTGGATGAGGTGGGCTGGGTTTTGCGGCTCGAGCTTGACGGCCTGGTTGATGTCTACGAGTGCGAGGTCGAGGTTGTTGATGTCGGCGTACATGGAAGCTCTGACTGCATAGAGCTCAGCCTGTTCGGGGTGCTCTGTGATGAGGAACTCCATTCGTCGGATTGCCTCGCTCACCTTGTAGGTTTTTTGGAGAACGAGTGCCACTCCGAGAGCCGCATTGTAGTCAGCCGGGTGTCGGTCGAGTATGGTTTTATAGTCCTGCATGGCCTTGTCGTAGCTGCGGCTCTGGTAGTAGGCAAATGCACGGTGGTTGAGCGCTTCTGTGTTGTCGGGGCTGAGCTTGATGGCAGCCGTATAGTCTTCGACCGCCTTGTCGTATTGCTTGAGGTTGAGATGGAAGTTTGCCCTGGAGATCCTGACAGGCAGAGATATGGGCAGGAGCTCGATGGCCCGTGTGTAGTTGTACATGGCCTCCTCAGCCATCTTGGTGTTGGCCGTGTTGCTCCAGTAGAGCATCTCCTGTACGTGTCCGAGGTCATGGTGGACAAGTGCGTTGCGATGGTCGCCAGGGCTGAGCTTGAGCGCCTGGCGGTAGAGGGCTTCCGCCTTGTCGAGGCTGTCGTGCTGAGCGGCTTGGTATGCCTGCTCGATGCATTGCTCGTAGGTTTGGGCAGGGGCGCTGAGTGCGGCGCAGAGGCAGAGAAGGAAGATGATGGCTATCCTGAAAAGCATAGGGGAAGTGGATTTTTGTTGAGAAGCTAGATGCTATAGATTTTATAGACTCTATAGGCTCTATAGACTCTATAGATTTTATAGATTCTATAGATTTTATAGACTTTATAGACTCTATAGATTATCTAGGCTTTCTGGGTTTTAGGTTAAAAAATTATTTTCTGTATTTGTCCTCGTTGGGGTCTTCGAGCATGGAGAGATATGAGCTGTATCGGCTTTGGCTGATGTCGTGGCGCTCGACTGCCTGGAGGACGGCGCATCCCGGTTCGTGTGTGTGTGTGCAGTTGTTGAACCGGCAGTCTTTGGAGAACCAGAAGATGTCCTTGAAATAGTGGCTTACCTCCTCCCGCTCCATGTTGAACGTTCCGAATCCCTTGATTCCCGGCGTGTCGATGATGTATCCCCCTTCTCCTACCGGGAACATGGCAGAGAATGTGGTGGTGTGCTTTCCTGTGTTGTAGGCGTCGGAAATCTCGCTGGTCTTGAGGTTGAGATCCGGGTAGAGGCAGTTGATGAGTGTGGACTTGCCCACGCCGCTGTTTCCGCTTAGCAGCGTCACCTTGCCGTCGAGCATCGTGCGCAGTTCCTCCACGCCGTCTCCAGTCTTCGCCGACACACATCGACATTCATATCCGATGGTGGTGTAGAGATGCACCATGCCGTCGAGCAGCTCGCGGTCCTCCTGGTCGAGCAGGTCGGTCTTGTTGAAAATGATGACGACCGGGATTCTGTATGCCTCAGATGAAGCCAGGAATCGGTCGATGAATGTGGTTGAAGTCTCGGGCTGGCGCAGTGTGACGAACAGGAAGCACTGGTCCACGTTGGCGGCGATGATGTGCGACTGCTTCGACAGGTTAGTTGACTTGCGGATCACGTAGTTCTTCCTGTCCTCGATGCAGTTGATGAGTCCTGTGGATTCGTCGAGCGGCTCGAACACCACGTTGTCACCTATAGCCACGGGATTGGTGGAGCGGATTCCCTTAAGCCGGAAATTCCCCTTCACCTTACATTCCCATGTCTTGCCGTCGGCACACTCCACGGTGTACCAGCTGCCTGTGTTTCTGATGACGAGTCCCTGCATTTAGACGGTCATGATTTCCTTGTTCTTGGCCTCGAGCATCGTATCCACCTTCTTGATGTACTTGTCGTGGATTTTCTGGCATTTCTCCTCTCCGTCCTTTGCCACGTCCTCCGACACACCGTTCTTCACGCATTTCTTCAGTTTCTCGATGGCGTCGCGGCGGGCGTTGCGGATAGATACCTTTGCGGCCTCAGCCTCCTTGCTACATTGCTTGGTGAGTTCGCGGCGTCGCTCCTCGGTGAGCGGAGGTATGCCGAGACGGATGATTTCTCCGTTGTTCTCAGGCATGATGCCCACCTGCGAGTTGATGATGGCCTTCTCAATCACCTTGAACATGTTCTTGTCCCATGGCTTGATGGCGATACTGCGCGCGTCGGGCGTGGTGAGGCTGGCTACTCCTGATAGCGGCACCATCGTTCCGTAGCTTTCCACTCTGATTCCGTCGAGAATATGCACATTGGCTTTACCGGCACGGATTCGGCTGAGCGAATCCTCGAGGTGCATGGCGGCCATCTCCATGCTTTCTTCGGCCTCGTCAAGATATTTTTTTACTTCGTCCATATTGTTTTAAGTTTAGAGTTGAGAGTTTATTTACATGATTTTCGGCTGTGCTCAACATAGCCTAAGCGAGCTTGGCTCTGTATTCGCTTGCACGAAAATTAGAGTTGAGAGTTTAGAGTGAAGTTACTCTGGTTGAGAGGGTTGTGCGTTGGCTTTTGTAGGGCTGACTGGTCAGACCTGTCCGACTTGTCTGACTGGTCCGACTTGTCTGACTTGTCTGACCTGTCTGACCGGTCCGACCGGTCCGACCAGTCAGCGAAAAAGCCTTATAGGATGGTGCATCCGTTGCAGGGCTTGAGCTGCTTGAAGAAGTCGTTGCCCTTGTCGTCGACGAGAATAAACGCCGGGAAGTCCTCCACCTCGATTTTCCAGATGGCTTCCATGCCGAGCTCAGGATATTCCACACACTCGATGGACTTGATGTTGTTCTGCGCGAGGATGGCAGCAGGACCGCCGATGCTTCCGAGGTAGAATCCTCCGTGCTTCTTGCATGCGTCGGTGACAGCCTGCGTGCGGTTGCCCTTGGCGAGCATGATCATGGAAGCACCATGGTCCTGGAACTCGTCCACGTAAGGGTCCATACGGTTGGCTGTGGTCGGTCCCATCGATCCGCACGGCATTCCTTCCGGAGTCTTGGCCGGTCCGGCATAGTAGATGGGGTGATCCTTCATGTACTGCGGCATACCCTCTCCTGCGTCGAGTCGTGCTTTCAGTTTGGCGTGTGCGATGTCACGTCCCACGATGATGGTTCCGTTGAGCGACAGACGTGTGCTGACCGGGTACTTGCTGAGCAGCTTGCATACCTCGCTCATCGGCTGGTTGAGGTCCACCTTCACCACTTCTCCTTCACCTTCCTTACGGAATTCTTCCGGAATGAGTTCGGCTGGGTTGTCGTCCATCTTCTCAATCCAGATACCGTCCTTGTTGATCTTCGCCTTGATGTTACGGTCGGCCGAGCAGCTGACACCCAGTCCGATAGGGCAGCTTGCTCCGTGGCGTGGCAGTCGGATGACGCGTATGTCGTGTGCCAGGTATTTTCCTCCGAACTGAGCTCCCAGTCCGATTTTGTAAGCCTCCTTGAGCAGCTCCTCCTCGAGTGCCACGTCGCGGAAGGCGCGTCCTGTCTCATCTCCAGATGTGGGCAGGTTGTCGTAGAAATGGGTAGAAGCCAGCTTCACGGTCAGCAGGTTTTTCTCAGCCGACGTGCCTCCGATGACGAACGCGATGTGGTAGGGCGGGCATGCGGCCGTGCCCAGGCTCTTCATCTTGTCAACGAGGAAGGGAACGAGCGTACCCGGATTCTGTATTCTGGCCTTCGTCTCCTGGTAGAGGTATGTCTTGTTGGCTGAACCACCGCCCTTGGTGACCATGAGGAAGCGGTACTCCATGCCCTCAGTTGCCTCGATGTCAATCTGGGCCGGCAGGTTGCACTTGGTGTTCACCTCCTCGTACATCGACAGTGGCGCATTCTGGGAGTAGCGCAGGTTGCACTCGGTGTAGGTGTCGAAAACACCGTGTGAGAGCGGCTCCTCGTCCTCGTAGCCGGTCCACACCTGCTGTCCCTTCTCGCCGTGGATGATGGCGGTGCCGGTGTCCTGGCAGAAAGGTAGGATCCCCTTCGCTGCCACGTCGGCGTTGCGAAGGAATGTGAGTGCGACGAACTTGTCGTTGTCGCTGGCCTCAGGGTCGCGCAGGATTTTTGCCACCTGCTCGTTGTGTGACCTTCTCAGCATGAAGCTCACGTCGTGGAATGCCGTCCTGGCCATCAGGCGCAGTCCCTCCGGAGCCACTTTCAGGATGGGGTGACCCTCAAAATCGCCAACGCTCACGTAGTCTTTCGTGAGCAGATAGTATTCAGTATCGTCCTTCCCTGTCTGGAACATGGGCGCATACTTGAACTCAACAGTTTTTGCCATAGCGTTTAGAATTTTATCGTTATATTTGTTGTAAAATAGTTTACTTCGGTCCAAAATTACGATTTTTTTACCATAAAACCATTTTTTATTAGCAGTTTTTCAAGAAAAGGCATTATTTTTTCTCACTTTTTAAATAATTATGAAATAAAAACGTTATCTTTGCACGGCATTAAGGCTGAAAAGTCAGTTTTTTTAAGGTAGTGTATCTTTTGGAGGATTCAGGCTTTTCTTTTTATGCCTGATGTCGCAGATGTCCCCTTATTTTTGGCGATTTCTGCCAGCTAACTAACAATAAAAATCCACCGAGAACGAGATGACGGAGTCAAACACCGACATATTGGACCTTCTGGCCCGGATGGAGCCGATATCGCTTGACCAGATGTCTTCGATCAAGCTGATGAACAGGATAGACACGAAGTTCGTGACTTCGCGTCGTCTTTTGCTGGAGCTGCTCCGCCGCGTGCAGGACAAATACTACGTCCAGGAAATCAACGGCGACCGAATCAGCCCTTACCGTACTACTTATTTCGACACCGACCGCTACACTCAGTATATGCAGCACCACAACCGACATGCCAACCGCACGAAGGTGAGAGTACGCACTTATCTGAGCAGCGGCGACCTCACTTTCCTCGAGGTGAAGAAGAAGAACAACCACCTGCGCACGAAGAAGAAGCGGATCCAAGTGGACAGCCTGGAGACTGCCCTTCAGACGGAAGGCGCAAGCGAGCTGGTGATGAAGCGCACGGGCCTGCGGTTTGAGGATATGCACCCGATAGTCCAGAACCATTTCGACCGCGTCACGCTCGTGAACTACGGGAAGACCGAGCGTCTGACCATCGACTTCAACGTCCGCTTCCACAACTACGAGACCGGCAACGACTACGACACCGAGAACATCGTGATCATCGAGCTCAAGCGCGACGGCAACATCTTCTCGCCCATCACGAATATCCTGCGCGACCTGCATATCCACCAGACCGGCTTCTCGAAATGCTGCATCGGAATGGCAACCACCGACCCGGGACTGAAGCAGAACAACTTCAAGGAGAAGCTGCGTATGCTCCGGAAAATCAACAAGGACGAGACATACCAGATACGCGACACGTCGGAAGGGATAGAAGACAACACGTGATCGTGATTTACGATTTATTTCATGAACTTTGTCACGACTCAACAAAGCTCAAGCAAGCTTGGCTCTGTTTTCGCTGCTCCAAAGTTTTCCGATTTACGATTTATTTTTTGTATTTTTTGATTTTAGATATTTTTCATGCGGTGAGGTGATTTAGGATTTAGGATTTAAGGATTTTTGATTCGGTGTGTCTTCTGCTCCAAGTCACCATACATTCCACATTCAACTTTAAACTTTCCACATTCAACTATAATTATTCAACTTTAAACTATAAACATTAAACTAAATAATAATGAAAGCATTAAAGATTTTGATTTTGCTGATGGCGTTCTCACTGGGTGCGAGCGCTGACGACATCTACATCCCGGACTCACTGCTTCAGAACCAGTCGGAGGCTGTGGATGATGGTGACTACGACGAAGAAGACGACGACGAGGCCACAGACCCCGACGCCAAATACGCCGTTGACAGCGGTGCGGGAGACAGCAGTGCCGACCTCGACATGGGCAGTGGCAGCGCAGGCGTGACTTATGAGGACGACTCGAAATATGCGAAATACAAGGACGACGGTACGCTCTACTTCCATGGCGACAACGCTGAGGAGCTGACACCGTCGGAGTATGTGAGCTACAAGAACCGCAACAAGATACTCGACCTGATTTTCCGATTCCTCATCAACACCATATTCGTGTTGATCATCGCACGTGCGTTCTACTTCCCTAAGAGCCGCAGGCGAGACTTCTTCTTCACATACATTCTCGTGGGATTCGCCATATTCATGCTCATACACCTGATGAGCGGTGAGACGATGGAGACGGGCATTGGAATGGGTCTGTTCGCCATCTTCTGCATCATGCGCTACCGCACCGAGTCCGTTCCAATACGTGAGATGACATACCTCTTCGTCATCATCGCCATGGCGGCTCTCAACGGTATGGCATGGGACATCTCCATCAAGAAGCCGGACTATATGAGCCGTGAGATGATTTCGATGGCCGAGCTGATTCTCACGAACGTGCTGTTCATCATCATTGTGTGGCTGTCGGAAGGACGGGCCCTTGCCAAGGGGCTGTCGTCGAAATACATCAAGTACGACAAGATAGACCTCATCCTGCCTGAGAAACGTCAGGAACTGATAGCCGACCTGAAGGCTCGCACAGGACTTGACATCACGTCGGTGAGCATCGGCTCGATTGATTTCCTGAAGGACATGGCTCTCATCAAGATTTTCTATCGCGACGAGGGCGATGAGGAAGAAGGACTGGAGAAGATGCCTAAGGTGTTTGGATAGTTTTTAGTTTTCAGTTTTCAGAATGATGAGAAGAACTGCGATAATAAGCCTTGGAATGTTGCTGATGTGCTGCGTTCCGTTGTCGGCTCAAGACCAGATCCAGACGCGCGACTGGAGTGCCGTGAAAGCCAAGTCGAACGACTTCGGCCTCTCGCTCAACCTGGGCCTGGAGAAAAAACTGGCCTACCGACTGTCGCTCAACTTGGAGGGAGAGCTCCGAACCCAGGACAACAGCGGCATGATAGAGCGCCTCATGGCCGGCGGTAGCCTCCAGTATAAAATCTACCAGACCTACAACAAGAAGTTCGTGCTGAAGAGCAGCCTCGGATTTGAGTATATCTGGAAGCAGAACATGCAGGAGACGAGCGACTTCTCCAAACTGGCAGAGCACTACAACGACGAGGGCGTGTTCAACGGCTACAACGAGCGAATCGGATATAAGGACACCGACAGCTACTGGCGCAACCGGTGGAGGACGTCGCTGGCGGTTTCAGCCACATACTCTCCCTCGAAGCGGTGGTCGTTCACCCTGAAGGAGACGCTTCAGTACAACCGCTACTGCTCCACAGACTCCATCTACCGCACACGCACGAGCAACGAGTTCTACAAGTGGCGCGAGTTCGGCACCGACATCGGAAACCTCGAGGACTACGGTTACCGCTGGGCTGAGGTGACCGACGATGACGGACAGACCTACACCACCTACTACTACGATGCGAACAAATATGAGCCCAACAGCCGCGGAAACAAGATATACGAGAAGGAGACGCCCGACAAGACGCTGCCTTACACCGAGGACGACCTGAAATCCCCGCGAAAGGCAAAGGACAAGTGGGTGCTCCGTTCGAAACTGACCATAGAATACAACGTGAAGGGACTTCCGCTCAATCCCTATGTCAGCTTGGACTATGGATGCGGGCTCAACTACAGCGCCAACAAATGGAAATACAGCGTGGGCGCTGAGTATAAGCTGACGAAGAAGCATAAGTTCGACCTCTTCTACCGATTCAGCCACGACGACGATGACGACGAGCCAAACGGCCACCTCATAGGAATGGGGTTCAAGTACAGTTTTTAAGTGCGCACGGGAAGACCGGACAAGTAGACACAACAAGAACGCTAACTCATAAACATAATTGATAAAAGCATGAAACGATTACTAATGGCAGTGATGGTCATGTTCTTTGCCATCACAGCGTCTGCAGACGATGAGTTCGGACTCTATATCGTCACAGGAACGGACTCAACCACCACCACGGTGTCCACCTTGCAAAAAATCACCTTCTCCAATGGAAATGTAGTGGTTCAGACAAAGGACGGAGCCACTTCCTCCACCGCCATGGCTTCGGTGACGAAGATGTACTTCGACTACATTAAGACCTCCTCCGACACCCGCTTGAAAGGCGACGTGAACGAAGACGGCAACGTGGACATCAGCGACATCGTGGCCATCATCAACCAGATTGCCGGAACGGCCACCTATCGGTATGCCAACGTGAATGAGGACGACAATGTCGACATCAGCGACATTGTGGCAGTCATCAACATCATCGCATCGGGCGGAGCCGACTCCGGTTCGGACACAGAATAATCTTATTGGAACAGACGAATTATGAGACAACTTGCTTTAACCACCATCCTATTTGTGATCAGCCTGGCTGTGTATGGCCAGGACAAGTTCTACGTCTGCGAGAAATACGATTCCGAGGGCTACAGCATCTTGAAGGACGACACGCTCTTCCGTGAGTTCGTCTATAGCGACGACCGCAGTCAGGTGACCATCGGCAACGACACGTACGACGTGGCGGACATCGACTCCATCGTCTTCACAGAGCCCAGTTTCCCATGTGTGAATATCGTGTGGAACGGCACAAGTGCCACGGTCACTGTAGACCCTTCGATCAGCGGTGTCAGCTACGCGACCAACGGCGGCCACGTGACTGTCACCTCCACGAACACGACCAAGGAGCTGCTGTACGTTCTGTCGGGCAGCAGCACGAACGGCTCGCTGACCCTGAACGGCTCCTACAAGCTGACGATGCATCTGAAGGGCCTGCAGCTGACCAACCCCAAGGGGGCGGCCATCGACATCGAGTGCGGCAAGCGAATCGAGATGAAATTGATGAAGGACACGGAGAACACGCTGGCTGACGGCAGCGGAGGAAGCCAGAAGGCGGCGCTCTACTGCAAAGGACACCTTGAAATCAAGGGTAAGGGCACGCTGAACGTCACCGGCAACACCAAGCATGCCATAGGCGTGAAGGAATACCTCCAGCTGAAGCAGTCCACCGGCACCATCAATATCCTGGGAGCCGTAAGCGATGGCCTGCACTGCGGAAAGGCCAGCAGGGCTGCGGATGACTGGGAGAACTGTCGCTTCATCATGAACGGCGGCACGGTGAACATTGCGAACTGTGGAGGAGACTGCGTTGACGCTGACGACTACGGAAGCGTGTACATGAATGGCGGCACCCTCGACATGACAGTCAGCCAGAACAGCGGTAATGGCGTGAAATGCGACTCCATCATGCGAATGACCGGCGGAGTCATCAAGATGAACGTGACCGGCACCACCAGCGACGGCATCCAGCATAACTACCACTCCTACTTCAGCGGAGGAACCATCGAGGGAACCATCAGCGGAAACGGATCCATGGGCATCTACGCGAAGAGGACAACCAAGACCACCGACACCGTCCTGAAAGGCGGAGACATCTACTTCCAGGGCACCGATGTGAACCTGACGGTGAGCGGAGAGTCCACAGCCACAGCTGACGACTGCATCGGAATAGCCGTGGACGGAAACTACACCCAGACCGCCGGCAACGTTCATGTCACCTTGGAGAGTCCCGACGCCATCGGAATCGACGTGCTCGGCACGACGACGGTGACGGGCGGTACAAAGACCGTGGAATGAGTCAGTCAAGCAAAAAAATGTCAGACCAGTAGGCCTGACATTTTTTTTGCTTGTTTTTTGATGTGCCTCCGCTGAAAACGGCAGCTCCACCAATAAAAAATTCTTTTTTTTCGTTGTCATATGAGAAAAAAGTACTAAATTTGTAGACGATAAATGAAAAACCGTTGAGACTATGGCAAAACAGGCAGAATATATCAGCAGAATAGAGATTAAGTCGCTGTGGCGGGGTGGCCGTCATATCGTGTGGGAACTGAAACCCGACGTGAATATCCTGAGTGGTATCAACGGTGTGGGAAAAAGCACGATTATCAACCATTCCGTACACGGACTGACAAATATCGACAACGGCGAGATACGGCCCGGCGAGGTCCTTCATGGCATCAACATCAGTCTCTATCCCTCTGATGCCGAGAGTATCAAGTATGACGTGATACGCAGTTTCGACCGCCCCTTGCTGCACTCCGACCTCCTGGAGAAGCTGGCTGACTCGCGTGTGAAGACTGAGCTGGACTGGCAAGTGTACAAGCTGCAGAAGCGATTCCTGGACTACCAGGTGAACATCGGCAACAAGATCATCGAGCTGCTGACCTCCGGCAATCCCGAGGACGCCGCAAGGGCTGCCGACGTGTCGAAGCCGAAGGTGATGTTCCAGGACATGATGGACCGCCTTTTCGACGACACCCATAAGAAGATTGACCGAAAGAGCAATGAAATCCAGTTCATTCAGAACGGAGAGGTCCTGACCCCCTATCAGCTGTCGTCGGGAGAGAAGCAGATGCTTGTGATTCTGCTGACCGTGCTGATTGAGGACGGCGAGCCCTATGCCCTGATTATGGACGAGCCGGAGGTGAGCCTTCACATTGAGTGGCAGCAAAGCCTGATTTCTCTTATCCGTAGCCTCAACCCCCACGCCCAGATCATTCTTTCCACTCACTCTCCGGCACTGATTATGGACGGATGGATGGACCGAGTGACCGAGGTGGATGATATTACTCTTTAGTTTAGAGTTGAAAGTTTAGAGTTGAAAGTTTAGGGTTTAGAGTTTAGGGTTTAGAGTTGAGTTACTTGGTCTACGGATAAATCAAATTATAAATACCATATATTCAATAAATTGTAAATAGTTCAAGGTGAGTAAACGACTGACAGGTAATCTGACATCGAAATACATGGAGGCTGCGAGCCGGCTGCATCCCGGACCCGACAGCAAGCGGAAGAAGGTGGTGTGCTACGTGGAGAGCTACACCGACATCTTCTTCTGGAGGTCCATTCTCGATGACTTCCGCCACGACGGCATCGAGTTCGAGATTATGCTGCCTTCACGCACCGACCTCTCACGCGGCAAGAAGCAGGCGATGATGAACACGCTGGGCGAGAACTTGGGAAAATATATGATAGCCTGCGTGGATTCCGACTACGACTACCTGCTACAGGGAAGTTCTCCAACCTCCCGGGAGATGCTGACAAATCCTTATGTACTCCACACCTACGCCTATGCCATCGAGAATTATCAGTGTTATGCCCCTTCGCTGCATGAGGTATGCGTGATGTCGACGCTGAACGACCATAAAATCTTTGATTTTGAGGAGTACATGAAGCTGTACAGCAACATCGTCTATGAGCTCTTCATCTGGTCGGTATGGCTCTACCGCAACAACATGTACAAGGAGATGCCGCTGAACTCTTTTCTCGGTTTTGTGTCGGTGGAGAAGATGAACATCATGAAGCCGTCAGACTCGCTTGAGGACTTGCGTCATCGCGTGAACCGTAAGGTGGCATATATGCAGCGCAACTATCCTAAGGCCAAGGGCAAGCTGACCCCGCTGAAGATGGAGCTGGAGCGGCTTGGCGTAACTCGCGACAACACCTATCTCTTCATCCAGGGACACCATATCCTTGAGAACGTGGTGATGGCGGTGATGGATCCTGTCTGCACCCAGCTTCGTCGTGAACGGGAGCGTGAGATCAAGTCTTTGGCTAACGGACGGAAGCAGCAGATGGACAACGAGCTGGCGAGCTATAACCACAGCCAGTGTCCCATCGACCAGATGATCCGCCGCAACACCGATTTCAAGGATGCCGACCTCTACCAGCTTCTCAAGCGCGACATAGAACGGCTTATCGACTCTATCCTTGAGGTTGATAAAACTGATGAGCAGGTAGCGTCCATGGAGCCTACTGTGTCCGACGGTTCAGTGCCACTGCATTTTGGTTAGTTTTTCTATTTTTGAATATATGAAATTGTTTGTGTAAGTTATTGATTGCTATTACGATAGATGTGTAATCCATAAAAAAATACTTCTACGTCAGTAGAAGTATTTTTTTAGTTTGTCGTTATGTTGACGGTTCTTACACAGTGATGAGTGATGTCACCTCGATGCCGTCTCCGATGTTCTCCCGTCCGAAAAGTCCTTCGTCTCGGATTTCGATGATGAAGTTCATGTAGCATTTCTTCGGGTTGAATTTCTTCACCAGCTCCCATGCCGCCTTGATGGTGCCTCCGGTGGCGAGAAGGTCGTCGTGTATGAGCACCACGTCGTTCTCGTCGATGGCGTCCTTATGGATTTCGATGGTGTCGGGGCCATATTCCTTCATAAAGTCCTGTCGAACCGTCTCAGCGGGCAGTTTTCCCGGCTTGCGGCACATCACCAGTCCTGCGCCCAGACGGCGTGCGAGGATGGCTCCCATGATGAAGCCACGTGATTCAATACCCACCACTTTCGTGATGCCTTTGTCCTTATAGAGCTCATAGAGCTCATCGTCCATGATTTCGATGCATTTGGCGTTTTTGAACAAGGTGGTCACGTCGCGGAAATTCACTCCCTGTACGGGGAAATCTTCGATTGAGCGAAGATTCTTCATTAAGTATTCGTTATTCATATATTTGGTTGTTTTTAGTTTTTGCGAAAGGCTATTATTCTCTAGATTTTCTAGAACTTCTAGATATTCTAGTTATTATTTACGGGGTAATTCTAAACTTCAAATTTCAATTTTCGCGCAAGCGAATACAGAGCCAAGTTTACTTGAGCTATGTTGAGCGCAGCCGAAAATCATGTAAATAAACCTCAAATTTCAAAAACAATCACCTTCCCATAAGCACGAGCAGCACGTTGACGTCGCTCGGGCTCACTCCCGGTATCCGGCTGGCCTGGGCGAGTGTCTCAGGGTCGATGGCCGTGAGCTTCTGTCTCGCCTCGATGGTGATTTGGTTCATGTTCATGTAGTCGAACCGTCCTTTGATTTTGATGTTCTCCAGGCGGACCATCTTTTCTGCCATCTGCCGTTCGCGCTCAATATAGCCTTTGTATTTGATGCGCACTTCCGTGGCTTCGATGATTTCGTCGATTCGTGTGGGGGAACAGTCCTTGCATATTTTGTCGATGGCCTTTTGGAAAGGCTGGATCAGAGGCATCAGCCTTTTGATGCTCACCTGCGGCCTGCCGAGCAGTTCGCTGAGCTTGCATCCGTGCTGCAGAGGGGTGGTTCCGATTTTCTCCAGTCCTGCGTTGATGAGAACGGGCTTGATGGAGAAGTTGTCAGCGAAGTCGATGATTTGCTGGATCCGTTCGGCCTTGTCCTTCATCCTGTCGTAGCGCTGCTGCGTCGCCAGCCCGATTCGGTAGCCCAGTTCCGTGAGCCTCATGTCGGCGTCGTCCTGGCGTAGCAGTATGCGGTATTCCGCCCTCGACGTGAACATACGGTACGGCTCGTCAACACCCTTGGTGACGAGGTCGTCGATGAGCACACCGATATATGCCTGGTCGCGCTGCAGCACAACGGGCTCGTCGCCCCTGATTCGCCTCACGGCGTTGATGCCCGCCATGATGCCCTGTCCTGCAGCTTCCTCATATCCCGTCGTTCCGTTCACCTGGCCGGCGAAGAAGAGGTGGCTGACGATTTTCGACTCCAGCGAGTGCTTCAGCTGGGAGGGGTCGAAGTAGTCGTATTCTATGGCGTATCCGGGTCTGTAAACCTCGATGTCCTTGAATGCGGGAATCTGTCTGAGCGCCTCAATCTGCACGTCCATGGGCAGGGAGGAGCTGAATCCGTTGAGGTACATCTCGTTCGTGTCCTCTCCCTCAGGCTCAAGGAAGAGCATATGCTGGTTGCGGTCGGGGAATGTGTGGAGCTTGGTCTCGATGCTGGGGCAGTAACGCGGTCCGATGCTCTGAATCTGTCCGTTGAAAAGGGGAGAGTCGTCGAATCCTGTTCTCAGCACCTCGTGTACCTTCTCGTTGGTGTACACGATCCAGCAAGGCAGCTGCTTCAGCATTCTTCCCTCGCTGAGGAATGAGAAAGCGCTGTAGTGTGCGTCGCCGTCCTGCCGCTCTGCCTTGGAGAAATCCACGCTCCGCTTGTCAATCCTCACGGGTGTTCCTGTCTTCATCCTGCCGCACCTGATTCCGTGGCGAGTGATGGACTCGGTCAGTCCCGTTGCAGCCGGCTCTGCGATTCGTCCTCCGGGAAATTTCACTCTGCCTATGTGCATGAGCCCGTTGAGGAATGTGCCGGCTGTGATGACGATAGCCTTGGCGTGGAACGTGGCGCCCAGGAGGGTTTTCAGACCCGTGGCCTTGCCGTCCTCTACGAGGAGTTCCGTGGCCTGGTCCTGCCAGATGGAGAGGTTGGGCGTGTGGTCGAGCACTTCCCGCCATGTCCATATGAATTTTCCCCTGTCGCATTGTGCCCGTGGGCTCCACATGGCCGGTCCTTTCGACTGGTTGAGCATCCGGAACTGAATGGAACATCTGTCGGTGACGATGCCCATCTGTCCACCCAGCGCGTCGATTTCTCTCACAATCTGTCCTTTGGCTATGCCTCCCACGGCTGGGTTGCAGCTCATCTGCGCTATCTTGTTCATATCCATCGTCATCAGGCATGTCCGGGCGCCCATGTTGGCTGCTGCGGCAGCTGCCTCGCAGCCCGCATGACCGGCTCCGACAACGATGATGTCGTACTCGAAATTCATTGTCTTCCACTTATTTTGTGCAAAATTAAATAAAAAATGCTATCTTTGCAAATAATTTGGGAAATAGTTGAGAGTTTAGAGTTGAGAGTTTAGAGTGAAGTTACTTTTTTAAGGTGTTTTTTTCATTGAAGTAACTTTTCCGGTTGAGTGATGAAAGAACTATTGAAATCCCTGCTGATTAACAGCAACAGCGATAAATGATTATGGAAGTAACAGAACAAAATAAACATACATTGGAACGTAGAGATTTTGAGATTATGGCTCCTGTGGGGTCGAAGGAGAGTCTGGCGGCCGCATTGAATGCCGGTGCTGACTCTGTCTATTTCGGCATAGGCAAGCTGAATATGCGGGCCCATTCGGCCTCCGCGTTCGGCATTGACGACCTGAAGGAGATTGCGCGTGAGTGCCAGTCGCGCGGTGTGAAGAGCTATCTGACACTGAACACCATCATCTATGGCGAGGACATGGACTCGATGCGTGAGATGGTCGACGCAGCCAAGGCTGCCGGCATCAGTGCCGTCATAGCGAGCGATGTGGCGGTGATGACCTATTGCCGCGAAGTGGGTCAGGAGGTCCATCTGAGCACTCAGCTGAATATCTCCAACATAGAGGCTCTGAAATTCTATGCGCAGTTTGCCGACGTGGTTGTGCTGGCCCGCGAGCTGAACATGTGGCAGGTGAAGGACATCTACGACGAGATCAGGCGTCAGCAGGTGAAAGGCCCGTCAGGCCGGCTGGTGCGGATCGAGATGTTCTGCCACGGCGCGCTCTGCATGGCCGTAAGCGGCAAGTGCTATCTGAGCCTGAACAATGCCGGACGGTCGGCCAATCGTGGAGAGTGCGTGCAGCTATGCCGCAGGGGATACGATGTGACGGACCTGGAGAGCGGCACGCAGCTGAATATCGACAACAAATACATCATGTCGCCCAAGGACCTGAAGACCATCCGGTTCATCGACATCATGATGAACGCCGGCGTCCGTGTGTTCAAGATTGAGGGTCGAGCACGCGGTCCGGAGTATGTGCAGGTGGTGGTGAGTGCCTACAACGAAGCCATCCATGCCGTGCTCGACGGCACATTCCATCAGGACCCGGCCCGTCAGCAGCGATGGGACGACGAGCTGTCCACCGTGTTCAACCGCGGCTTCTGGGACGGCTACTATCAGGGACAGCGGCTGGGAGAGTGGTGCGAGGTCTACGGGTCGAAAGCCACGGAGAAGAAAGTCTATGTCGGCAAATGCACGAAATACTTCACGAAGCTCGGGGTTGGTGAGTTCCTGGTGGAGAACGAGCCTTTGCATGTGGGCGACAAAATCCTGGTGACCGGCACGACCACCGGCGCTCTGATTCAGCCTGTGGAGGAGATACGCGACGACGGCGGCCCGGTGGACACAGCGGAGCGCGGCATGCTCATCGCCGTGAAGACACGTGAGCGAGTGCGTCCCAATGATAAATTATATGTGCTGCAAAACCGCTCATTATCAATGGAGTAAAAAAGAAATAAAAAAATATCAAAAAAAATCCGAATTATTTTGTAACTTTTTATCCCCTATCACCGTCTTATGAAAGAAGTGAGTTTCAAGAACGACATACTGCCGCTGAAGGACATCCTGTTCCGCCTGTCGGTCCGTATTACTCAGAACCGCGAGGATGCTGAGGACATCGTTCAGGAGACGCTCATACGCCTCTGGAATGAGACGAAACGTCAGGAGATTGACAATGTGAAGTCGTTTGCGATGACGGTCTGCCGTAATCTTTCGCTCGACCACATCTCTAAGAAAGAGCATCAAGCCGTCTCTTTTGAGGAAGATCTCCACGACCAAGTGGATATCGGCAGTCAGCCGGACAGGATGATAGAGAGTAAGGAAAGATACGGATTTTTAAAGACGCTGATTGCCGAACTTCCAGAGAAACAACGTACCGCCCTTCAACTTCGGGATATCGAGGGACAGTCATACAAGGAGATTGCCGCTGAGATGGAAATATCGGAGAGCGACGTGAAGGTGAACATCTTCCGGGCCCGGCAGAAACTGAAGGAACGTCTGAAAGGCTTGAAAAAATAATTTTAAAAATGAGTTTAATGAACTATACATATATAGAGCAATTACTGGAACGCTACTGGCAGGGCGAGACGAATCTCGACGAGGAGCAGATTTTGAGGTCCTTCTTCTGCCAGGAGGATGTGCCCGACCACCTTCGGGAGTACGCCGAGTTCTTTTCCTTTGCCAGGGATTCTAAGAACGAATGCGTGTCGGAAGATTTCGACTCCCGTTTCGCCGACATTCTGTCGGAGGAAGAAGAAAAGAAGACGGTGCGCGTGAAGGCCATCCGCATTCCGTTCAAGACGCGCCTGATGCCGTTGCTCAAGTCGGCAGCCGTAGTGGCGCTGACCCTCACCATCGGAGGAGCTGCACTGAGGGCTGTGATGGCTCCCGAAGAGCCCGACACCATACAGCTGACTACCGGCACCTACGTTCAGAGGCAGGACGTGAAGGCCGTGATAGAGGCGGCGCAACGCTCCATGACGGCAAAGGCCGACAGCATCAGCGACAAGAAGTCGGTGGACTCCGACCTGAAGACCGAATAAATTGGGAACAAATTTTTTTGATATAATAATGTTACTAAAAACACCAAGAAGCTGTGAAGTTTCAATTCTCTCATGTAATGAATGAAAAGGTTTTTTAAAAACCAGAAAGCTCCGCTCCAACAGGCGGGGCTTTTTCCTTCTTTGAGGTTTGAAGTTTATTGACATGATTCTCGGCTGCGCTCGGCATAATTGAAGCGAGCTTCATTCTGCTCTCGCTTGCACGAGAATTGAAATTTGAGGTTTATAGACTGGTGGGCTTCGGTGCGTATCGGGTTGACTTTGTGCTTGGGAAGACGGATTCATCCCCTACTACAGGTTTGAGGTTTATTTCTTTGGTGAGAAATGTGTTTTTTTTATTGTCTTACAATTTTAATTTTTTGGAAAATGTTGTTTGATGTTCACACACACAATCGTGAGACTCAGTCGCTTGCGATCGTGAATTGCGGCTTGGAGGATGATTTCAGCCGTTATCCCCGTTTTTCCCTCGGGTTGCATCCCTGGGACGTGGATGAGCATTGGAGGGAGAAAGTGGATGCCTATCGCCATTTGCTGAAAAATCCTCCGTTCGAGGGATTTAGGAATCAGCTGGTGGCATACGGTGAGATTGGGGTTGACAAGGTTCGTGGAGGAGATTTGCAGATGCAAATCGAGTGTTTCGAGGAGCAGTTGCTGATGGCTCACCACTTCGGACTTCCGGTCATTATCCATTGCGTGAAAGCCTATGAAGAGGTGTGGCGCAGCTTGCGTGACCTCTTGCTTCCGCATCCCTATCCGGTTATTTTTCATGGTTTCAGAGGAAAGCCCGAGCTGGCGTCATGGCTGCTCAGGTGGAATGTGGGCTATCTGTCGTTTGGACCGCACTTCAACGCCGACAGCCTTCGGCTGGCCTATGCTGCAGGCCGTATGTTTCTCGAGACCGACGACAGCGGCGTGTCCATCGGGGATGTCTACACTTCTGCGTCCAAGGCCTTGAGCATTTCTCCTGCTGAGATCGTGGTGCCTGGAATATTCAGGTTGTAGGCTATCTGAGCCAGCGGTTCGAGCACGAACCGCCGTTTGTGCATGAGAGGGTGGGGGATGGTGAGTCTGGGAGTCTGGATGACAAGGTCGTCGTATATGAGTATGTCGATGTCGATGACCCGGTCGTGGTAGAAATGGGTGGTCGTACCGTCGGGGTTTACGACGGTCTTGCTTTTCTGCATCCTTCCCAAGCTCCTCTCAATGGCCTGGCAGCGGTCGAGCAGCTCCATAGGCTTGAGGATGGTCTCTACCTCCACACAAGCGTTGAGAAAGTCATTTTCGCTTTCAAATCCCCATGGCTTTGTTACAATGAAGGCAGACTGGGCCTTCACATTCCCAATCTGCCTGTCGATTTCCTTTATGGCGGCATTGAGGTTGGCCTCTTTGTCGCCTATGTTTGTGCCTAATGATAAGTATACCATAGTATTTAATCCACGATGAGGAGCGCGTCGCCGTATGTTCCGAACTTGTAGTCCCCTTTGAGCGCCTCGTTGTAGGCCTTCATCACGTATTCGTATCCTCCGAATGCGCATGTCATCATGAGCATGGTGGTGAGCGGGAGCTGGAAGTTGACCACATACGCGTTGGCCACCGAGAACTCATATGGAGGGAAGATGAACTTGTTGGTCCATCCCTCGAATTCTTTCAGGATGCCTTCCGGACCGGCAGCGGTCTCAGTAGCTCTGAGCACGGATGCTCCCACGGCGCAAACCCTGGCGTTTTTCTCTTTCGACTTGTTGACGATTCTGCATGCCTCTGCGTTGACGAACATCTGCTCGCTGTCGGTCTTGTGCTTGGTGAGGTCTTCCACGTCGATATTCCTGAAGTTGCCCAGTCCGGAGTGAACGGTGATGAAAGCCTGGTTGATGCCTTTGATTTCCATCCGTTTCATGAGTTCCCTCGAGAAATGCAGTCCTGTGGTCGGAGCTGTCACGGCTCCTTCGTGCTTCGCATAGATGGTCTGGAACCACTCCATGTCCTCGGGCTGAGCCGGTCTGAGCTTTCTCACGTCCTCTGGAATCGGTGCCTCTCCCAGTGCGTAGAGCGACTCCTTGAACTCCTCGTGAGGACCGTCATAGAGGAATCGGAGTGTTCTTCCTCTCGATGTGGTGTTGTCGATCACCTCAGCCACCATGGAGCTGTCGTCTCCGAAGTATAGTTTGTTGCCGATACGAATCTTTCTTGCAGGGTCTACGAGCACGTCCCATAGTCTCTGCTTCTCGTTGAGCTCACGAAGCAGGAACACTTCGATTTTCGCTCCGGTCTTTTCCTTGTTTCCGTATAGTCTTGCCGGGAACACCTTCGTGTCGTTGAAGATGAAGGAGTCACCGTCGTCGAAATAGTCGATGATGTCCTTGAAGATTCGGTGTTCGATTTCTCCTGTCGTGCGATGGAGCACCATGAGTTTTGCCTCATCGCGGTTTTCTGTTGGGAACTGCGCGATCTTCTCATCGGGCAGTTTGAATTTGAATTGAGAGAGCTTCATAATTTATAGTTTAGAGTTGAGAGTTTAGAGTTGAGAGTGATTTTACTGGATTATCTAGATTTTCCAGACTCTCTAGATATACTAGAGGAATAAATATTCTTCATTCTTTATTCTTCATTTACATTGTTTTCCACCCATTGTTCGAATGTGTCGATGTCGCGTGCCTGCTGGAGGGTGAATGCGCCCACTTTCGTGCGGATGAGGGCTGTGAGGTATGCGCCAGATTGGAGCGCCTGTCCGATATCGCGTGCGAGTGCCCGGATATAGGTGCCTTTGCTGCATACCACACGTATGGTGATGGTGGGTTGGCTGCTCATGTCTGCGGCCTTGACGGCTTCTTCGCGGTCGGCATGCTTGATGTGTATCGGAGCAGGTTTTGTGGGGTTTTTTCCGTCCATGTCGTAGCTGAGGAGCTCAATCTCGTCGATGACGAGCGTCTTTGCCTTGATCTCCACTTCCTCCCCTTTCCTTGCGCTCTTGTAGGCGGGCTTTCCGTCGATTTTCACGGCGGAGAAGGTCGGAGGAACCTGCTCTATGGCCCCGATGAACTGTTGCAGCGTCTGCTCCACGAGTTCGCGGGTGATGTGGCTGGTGGGGTATGTGCCGTCCTCCTCTGTCTCCATGTCGAACGACGGCGTTGTTGCGCCCAGCTTGAGGGTCGCCACATATTCTTTCGTCCCGGCCTGAAGCTGGTCAATCTGCTTCGTTGCCTTTCCGGTGCAGACGATGAGCACGCCGGTGGCAAGAGGGTCGAGGGTTCCGGCATGGCCCACCTTCATCTTCTTGATGCCCAGCTTATGGCACAGAATTCCCCTTACTTTCGACACCAGCCTGAACGATGTCATGGTGTAGGGCTTGTTGAAGCAGAATATGTTGCCTTCTTCGGGGTTGAGCATATACGGAGTTCTTGCTGTTGGTTCTTTAAAAAAATCAGAAGAGTTGCCAGATGATTGTGGCAAGTCCTACGATGGCACAGTAGATGGCGAAATAGATGAGTTTCCCGCGTTTCACGATGTTAATCATCCATTTGCAGGCGAGGCATCCCGTGATGAAAGCGGCGGCGAATCCGGTGATGAGTGCCGTTGTGGAGATTCCGCTCATCGCCGTCTCCATTCCCTGCTCCATGATCTTCTTCACGTCGAGCAGAGCCTCTCCGAGAATGGGAGGGATGACCATAAGGAATGAGAACTGGGCCAGTTTCTCCTTTTTGTTGCCGAGCAGGAGGCCAGTTCCGATGGTGGATCCTGACCGTGAGAGTCCGGGCAGAGCTGCAAAAGCCTGTGCGATACCGATGATGAACGCGTCGAGCATGGAAATGTGCTCTTTTGTCCTCGGCTTGGAGAAATAGGAGAAAGAGAGCAGGCATGCCGTGACGAGCAGGCAAACGCCTACAACCATGAGGCTGCTGAAATAGGCCTCAATCTGGTCTTTGAAGAAGAGTCCTACGATGCCGATGGGAATCATGGATATGATGATGTTGAGCGCGTAGTTCTGTTCCTCGTTGAGCGAGCGTATACCGTGCTGGCTGGGCACGATGGCGTCTCCGGTCTTGAAGAGTCCTTTGAATATCCATGCCACCTCTTTCCAGAGGATGAAAAGCGTGCTGCACACCGTAGCCACGTGTACGGCGACGGTGAACGTGAGTATCTGGTCGGGGTCGTTCACACCGAGCAGACTGCCGGCAAGTGCCAGGTGTCCGCTACTGCTGACTGGCAAGAACTCTGTGAGTCCTTGGAAAATGCCCATGATGAGGGCTTCTAACCATTCCATTTCTTATTTCAGTTTTTTATTTTCGTTATTTTATAGCCTGATTGGGCTCTTCTTCTGTCTCAGCCTTGTCGTCCTCTTTCTGGCTTTTTGATTTCCAGAGGATTGCCACGACAACAAAGATGAAACCGACGAGGCAGACCATCGGTGCTACGACAATACGTCGTGTTCCGAAGATGTCGGGGTTGAAGGCTTTCTCCGTTGTCGGTGCTCCGCTCATGAGGATGAATCCCAGAATGACGACGGCAAATCCGATGGCCAGGAGGATGTAGTTCAGTTTGCTGAAAGCAAAGTCTCTTTTGTTCATATTATTGTTATTTACAATTTACGATTTACGATTTACTATTTATTTTTTCATTTTATTATTTTGACTATTTGCCATGCTGCAGGAAGTGATGCTGGCGGTTTTAGTAGGATTAGTGATTCTAGGCTGACTAAGGGCACTAGTTTTTCCGTTTGTTTTGTTCCATCAGATATGGTAGAGGTCGTTGCTTGACATCCGCAGGTACCGGTTGATGGAGATGTATGTGCAGACGAATGTGATGAGCAGACCGAACAGAATGACGGAGCCGCCTACGATGGCCAGCGTCTGATTGTCGATGATTTGCTTCACTTCTGTGTCGAATGCGTAGAACCATCTTACGATGAAGAACAGGGCGATGCATGCCAATATTGAAGAGAGGATTCCCATGACGAAGGCCTGCTTGAGGAAGGGTTTGCGGATGAATCCCCATGATGCGCCGACGAGCTTCATGGTGTTGATGAGGAATCGCCGGGCGAAGATGTTGAGTCTCACCGTGTTGTTGATGAGTCCGAACGAGATGAACGTGAAGAGTGCGGCCAGCACAAGCAGGACAATGGTGAACTTGTTGATGCCCTTGTTCATGGACTCTACGAGGTCGGGGTGGTATGCCACGTCGTTGATTTCCGATTTCAGTTTCAGACGTGTGGCAATGGCCTCGAGGCTGTCCTTGCTCGTATAGTTCTCAGCGATTTTCAGCTCTATCTCTGCCATGAACGGGTTGTAGCCTACGAACTCACCCGGGTCGGTGCCCAGCAGTTCCTTTGCCTCGCGTTGGGCTTCGTCTTTCGACTTGTAGAGTTGTTCTTTGACGAATCCGGACTCGTCGAGCTCGTTCTGCAGACGCAGCAACTGGCTGTCGTCAACACCCTCGTTGAGGTAGAGGTTCACCACCACGTTCTCTTTCAGGTACTTGGATGCTTTCTTTGCGCTGATGACAAAGAGCACGATGGTGCCCAGGAGCATCAGCACGAAGGTGGTGCTCACCAGCGACGTCAGGAACTGTGTGCTGAAATAGCCGGTGTATGATGCTTTCTTTTTTCTTCTGCTCATATTTTTAGTTTAGAGTTTAAAGTTTAGAGTGAAGTTACTCTTATTAGTTGAGCCTTTAATGAAAATTCTTACATTACCTCACCTCTTCGCCTTTGAGCGTGGCCGACGATGACTCCGTGATTCTGACCTTTACGAAGTCGCCGATTCGGTGGTTTCCACGGTCGAACACCACCACCTTGTTCTGGCTGGTACGGCCGAAGAGCTGGTCGCGCGAACGCTTGCTCACACCCTCCACGAGCACTTCGTACTCTTTTCCGATGTCCTTTCGGTAGCTTTCCGCGCTGAGTTCGTTCTGCAGGGCAATCATCTCGTTGAGCCGTTGCAGCTTCACCTCTTCAGGCACGTCGTCGGGCAGGTGCTTCGAAGCGTATGTCCCAGGCCGCTCGGAGTATTTGAACATGAATGCAGAGTCGTAGGCGCACTCTCGCATGAGGGAGAGTGAGGCCTGGTGGTCCTCTTCTGTCTCTGAGTGGTAGCCCACGAAGATGTCGGTGGTGAGGCCGCAGTCGGGGATAATCCGTCTGATGGCTGCCACGCGGTCCAGATACCATTCGCGGGTGTACTTGCGGTTCATGAGCTTGAGGATGCGGTTGCTTCCGCTCTGAACGGGCAGGTGGATATGCTTGCAGATGTTCTCGTGGGAGGCCATCACCTGCAGCGTCTCGTCGCTCATGTCCTTGGGGTGGGACGTGGTGAAGCGTATGCGCATGTCTGGCACCGCCTCGGCCACTCGTCTGAGCAGTTCGGGAAAGCCGATGCCCTCCCACTGGTATGAGTTGACATTCTGTCCCAGCAGCGTCACCTCCTTGAACTTCCGGTCGTTGAGGTCGCGGACCTCGGCCAGAATGCTGTCGATGTCGCGGCTTCGCTCCCTGCCTCTGGTGTAGGGCACGATGCAGTAGTGGCAGAAGTTGTTGCAGCCTCGCATGATGCTGACAAATCCGCTGACATGGTTGGCGTGTATCCTCGAAGGGAGCACGTCCTTGTACGTCTCCGTCGTGGAGAGTTCGATGTTGATGGCTTTCTCTCCCATCTCTGCCTGTGCGAAGAGATGGGGCAAGGAAAGATAGGCGTCGGGACCTGCCACGAGGTCGGCATGATGCTGATTGATGAGATCTTCTTTCACTCTCTCTGCCATACATCCCACGACGCCGATGATGAGCTTCCGGTCCTTTCGCTTCTGGCGGTATTGGTGGAGGGCTTCGAGTCGGTTGATAATCTTGTTTTCCGCATTCTGCCTTACGGAGCAGGTGTTCAGCAGTATTGCATCAGCCACTTCGAGATTGTCGCAAGTCTCGTAG
The DNA here is from genome assembly GCA_017483765.1 of Bacteroidaceae bacterium. GTDB lineage: Bacteria > Bacteroidota > Bacteroidia > Bacteroidales > Bacteroidaceae > UBA3839. The sequence goes on from JAFUVE010000026.1 coordinate 68,876, forward strand.
TCCGCCATTTTCAATATGGATGCAATAACTTCACTGTCCGCCACGTTCATTTGGCAGCCATAAGTCTCAATCAGCAAATTCTTCATTTATAACAGATTTTCGAAAATCTTTGCAAAGTTACTAAAAAATTACGTGATTTTGATAAAAAATAGTTATCTTTGTAAATATTTTAAGCAAAATTATGCTTTGGGCATGTATGTGCTCCCAAAGCAGTGCTTGTAAATCTTTCAATCGTAACTCATTAAACCGTAAATTTAAAATATGTTAAGTCAACAAGAATGTGACATACTGAACTCAAAAATGCACGGCACGATGGTGGAGGCACTTGGCATCAAGTTCCTGCCTTCCGACGACGACTTGGCGATTGCCGAGATGCCCATCACGGATGCGTCACGCCAGTATTTCGGAATACTCCACGGCGGAGCATCGCTGACACTGGCTGAGACGGTGGCAGGAGCCGGTTCGGTACATCTCACTGGGCTCGACGAGCATGCGCTCGTCTGTGGCACTGAGGTGTCGGGCACGCATATAGCCATGTCTGCCACTGAAGGCAAGGTCTACGGCAAGGCACGGCTGCTTCATGCCGGAAAGTCCACTCATGTGTGGAATGTAGAAATCGTGGGTGAGGACGGTACGGTGATTTCCGTGGAGCGGGTCACCAACCGGATACTCTTTAAGTGAAGAGTGAAAAGTGGAGAGTGAAAAGTGTAGTTACTCAGGGGATTGAGTCGGGCATACAGAAATTTTCGAACTTTTCAGATGCGCAGAGCTAAGCTTGCATAGGCTCTGCCATGAAAAGGAGAAAATCAGCAAAGCTAAAGTAAGTCCCTACAGAGATAAACTTAAATACTCAACAAAATAGATGAAAAGATATTTTTTACTGATAGGATTTGTGTTGATGTGTGTGTGGCAGCATGCTGTGGCACAGGATTATGTACGCAGTTCCCGCATCGACCGCAAGGAGGTGGTGACACGTCATAACCCGCAGGTGGACGCGGTGGACACGCTGGCTTCACTCACGGTGGGCAACGGACATTTCGCCTGCACGGTCGATGCCACGGGCCTGCAGACATTCCCGGAGTATTATTCCGGAGGCATGCCTCTGGGTACGCTGAGCGACTGGGGCTGGCACTCGTTTCCAAACAAGGAGGGGTTCAAGCCCGAGGAGGCGTGGGTGGAGAAAGACTTCGGACGCGGACATAAGGAGGTTTATGCAGCCGAGTTCCGTACTGAAGGTCGTCAGCGCTCTGCATCCAACTATCTCCGACAGAACCCTCACCGCCTGCATCTTGGATGCCTCGGATTCAATTTCTCCGACCCTCATCTGATGTCGGATGTCGATCAGTCGCTGGACTTGTGGAACGGCTTGATCGACAGTCGGTTCCGATATGATGGCCGCCGTTATCATGTGCAGACGGTATGCAGCCCTTCTGCCGACATGGTGGCTGCGAAGGTAGAGTCGAAAGGTAAGCTGGAGCTGACCTTCCGCGTGCCTTACCCGACGGGCAAGCACAGCGACGACGGATGCGACTGGGGCACCGACCGTCCTCAGGTGCTGACGCTGAAACGCCACCCCAATGCAGCGTGGGTGGATGTATGCATAGACGACACGAGATACCAGGTCCGGCTCACTTGGAAAGGTACGGCTACCGCCAGGCTGGCCGACAATCATACGGTCGTGGTCAGTGGTCGTCATAAGTTGGAGGTCACGGCTCAGTTCGTGAACGAGGATATGGAGTTGGACAGCCGTCTGGGGCTGAGCCAGCGCAAGGCGAAGTCACGGCGTACGGCTCGCCGCAAGCCTTATGAGGAAGAGGCTAGTGTACGTCTTCAGCAGATGCTCGATGAGGGTGCTGAGCCGAAGCGAGTGGTTTCCACCGGTCGCAGTTTCGATGACATCCGCCTGGAGGCGTCCCGCTTCTGGCAGGCCTACTGGCAGGAGGGGGGCATCGCGGACTTCTCTCGTGTGGCCGACGCCCGTGCTGCCGAGCTGGAGCGGCGTGTGGTGCTCTCGCAGTACTTGCTGGCAGTGAACGACGGAGGCGACACGCCTCCTCAGGAGACAGGACTCACTTATAACTCCTGGTTCGGGAAATTCCATCTGGAGATGATATGGTGGCATCAGGCGCAGTTTGCTCTGTGGGGCCATCCCCAGCTGCTCGAGCGTTCCCTCGACTGGTATTTCAAGGCGGCGCCTGCGGCACGCGACATCGCCCGCCGTCAGGGGTTCAAGGGATTGCGGTGGATGAAGATGACCGACCCCCAGGCTGGCGAGGCACCGTCGAACGTGGGAAGCTATCTGATTTGGCAGCAACCCCATCTCATCTATCTGGCTGAGCTGCTGTACCGCTGCCAGCAGGATGAGGCAGGTCGGCAGCGCATCACACAGAAATACAAAGGCCTTGTGGATGAGACGGCGCGCTTCATGGCCGATTTTGCCACCTACGACTCTTCTTCCGACCGCTATGTGCTGAAAGGATGCATCCCCGCTCAGGAGACGCTGAAGGCGGACTCCACGGTGAATCCGCCTTTCGAGCTGAGCTATTGGTATTGGGGACTTCGAACGGCCCAGGCTTGGAAAGAGCGCAGTGGCGAGTCGCGTGTGAGCGAGTGGGACACTGTGGCCGACAAGCTCTCCGCACGTGCCGTATCGCCGGACTCCCTCTACCTTGCTGCGGAGTCTGCACCGGACACCTACACGAACATTCGTTATACGAGCGACCATCCGGCAGTGCTCGGTGCAGTGGGGATGCTGCCGGCGCCCGCAAAGTCTTCTGAGAAGATTATGCGGCGCACGCTGGACTGGGTGCTGCAGCATTGGAACTGGGACAAGACCTGGGGATGGGACTATCCGATGGTGGCGATGTGTGCCGCCAGGCTGGGAGAGCCCGCCAAGGCTGTGGACGCGCTGCTGATGGATCGTCGCACGAACACTTATCTGGTCAGTGGGCATAACTATCAGGACGGCCGTTTGAGAGTCTATCTTCCCGGCAACGGAGGACTGCTCACTGCCGTCGCCATGATGCTGGCCGGATGGGATGGTTCGTCTGTGCCCAACCCGGGATTCCCCGCAGACTGGGATGTCCGTTGGGAAGGACTGTTGCCGATGCCGTGATTATGGATAGATGAGTAATAGATATAGGTAATAAACAGCGCCATGCCGCATGCGGCATGGCGCTGTTTATATTTAGCGGATATTCCGGTGGTTCCGGATTATCCGGATTTTCCGGACATTCCGGATATTCCGTGTCATCCTTGCTTGGCTTTGAACGCCATAGCATAGAGTTTCATCTGTTTGAGCATGGCGAGCAAGCCGTTGCTGCGGGTGGGGGAGAGGTGCTCCTGCAGCCCGATGTCCTGCATGAAATGCAGGTCGGCGTTGAGGATTTCGTCGGGCGTGTGGTCTGAGAGTACCCGTATCAGCAGGCTGACCAGTCCTTTCACGATAAGCGCGTCGCTCTCTGCTCGGTAGATGATATGTCCCTCGTCGTTCAGTTCGGCCGTCAGCCAAACACGGCTTTGGCAGCCGTCGATGAGGTTGCTTTCGTTCTTGTCTTTCTCGTCGAGTGGTTCCTGGTCGTTCCCAAGGTCGATGAGCATCTGGTAGCGGTCCATCCAGTCGTCGTAGTCCTGGAATTCCTCTATCACTTCTTGCTGCAGTTCTTCTATTGTCATGATTGATATTGTTTAATCGAAGTGCAAAGGTACGGAATTTTGACGAATGATGCAAGAGGGGAGGGGAAAAAGGTTACTTTGGCAATGGCCACCCGACACCGGGATCGCTCTTCGGCTCAGAAAGCTCTGCCACACTGTGAGGGCGGTGGGGACGTTAGAACTTTTCTTTTACCTTTCGCCCTCCAGTGTGGCAGAGCGTGTATTTGCCCTTCTTGCGTTTCTGGTGTCGGGTGGTCATTGTAATAAGATTCATTGTTTGGAATTTTTATATTGGCTTGCATAGCTTAATTGCAAGCATATTCATTTGCTCGAACCTTTGTTTTGTCGGTGTGATTTTAGATGAACTGTATTCAAATGAGGTGATAAGCAGGATTTTTCCTAAAGCGCACTGTTCGAACAGCAAGCCTGAAGGTTTGAATAAAGGTGGAATCCCGTTGTCAAGGATGATAATGACTGGTGCTCCGGTTTCCAATGCTTTTTCTTTGACAAGTTTTTCGCCAGGGCTGACAAACGGAGAAACTAATATCGTGCCTTGTTGTGTCAGCAACAGATATTGTTGAGCCAGTTGCTGGATTTGGTCTTCATTGTTTCGCCTTGAAATTCTGACTGGCATTTTATGTTGAAAGTATAACAATTTGAGGTTACCGAATGTTTGTAGTGTTTCACCTTCCCAATTGATGACTCTGATAGTAAAATAATCCTGGTAAAGATGTCTGATGAGATATCGTCGTGGGTTGTCGTGAATGTAGTCAACCATCTTTTGTAGTTGACCTTTTCCTGATAGGATTCTGTCGTGGTAGTTATATTCAAACAAAGGTGGCTGGTCTGGGCCGTTGATGACACTGTTATGTTTGTTGCATTCATTAATGAAATTGTAAATGACGCTGTTAAGATGTATGGGAAGCGCTTCTTTAACATTGATGATGAAATGTACATGGTCGGGCATCAATTGCCATGCAGGAGTGCTGATTTGTGGATACGCCCATTTGATATGGGCGATTTGTCTGCTGACTTCCCATCCAATTGGCGTTAGTTTCACTTTGGGAGCGTCTTTGTTTCCATGTGGAGTTCTGGGGTTGCCGATAACGCTACCCAGTAGCGGCTTCCTTCCAACTGTGGCAAGGGTAATCATGTAGATGCGGGGCTGTGAGTAGTCGTTGAAGAAAGCGCGTTGGTGTTGGTCGTTCATGTTAAGTTGTGGAAATATGAATAGTATGACAAAGGTACGGAATTTTGACGAATGATGCAAGAGTAAGGGGAAAAGGTTTCTTTTGCAATGGACACCCGACACTGGGATCGCTCTTCGGCTCAGAAAGCTCTGCCACACTGTGAGGGCGGTGGGGACGTTAAAACTTTTCTTTTACCTTTCTTTTTACCTTTCGCCCTCCAGTGTGGCAGAGCGTGTATTGGTCCTTCTTGCGTTTCTGGTGTCGGGTGGTCATTGTAATAAGATTCTCTGAAGGTCTGAATAAAGGTGAAATCCCCGCTTTCGTACAATTCCCTTAATCTTCGTACAATATCTGCCTGTCTGTCATGTCAAATCTATGTAAATTTGCGAAATTGTTTGACGATTTGTCGCTTTGTACGAGGAATTTGTGTGATTTTGTCGCTAAAATGTTGTAACTTTGCATTTTGGAAAAACTGAACTGACTAAAATAATCTTATAACAAATAAAAACTATTAACTACTTAAAACAAAACAATGAAAAAAAATTACTTTATGTTACTGCTGATGACAGTGATGATGGCTGTCGGAGGCGGTAAGGCGTGGGGACAGACAACCTACTATTCCGAGGATTTCAGTTCTCAAAGTACAGATGGATGGAAAACAGGAACAGGCGGAAGATTTACTCCGACTATTCTAGAAGAAAACGGGAACTATTATTTATCTGTCGCTCAAGGTGAACGTAACAATAATGGAGCTACCGTTACAGGAACTGCATTAGCAGGAAAGGTAGCTGCAGGAACAGACTTCACGATGACATTCGACATGAAGCTGTCAAGTTCGACAAACCAATCTCCAGTATCTCTTGTAATAAATGATGCGGCAAATTCAGATAAAGTTTTTTCTTTGACTGCAACAGGTACTTGGACATCTACTTGGATCCTGACAGACGGAACGACACAAGTAACGCTGCCTAACTCTAATAAAGGAAACAGCTCTCAGACTATTGCAGATGTGACATGGTGCTCTTATGTAATAACACACAAGGGCGACGCATATTATGTAACAATTACTAACAAAGAAACTGGTGCTGCCATTTTGGAACGAACATTGATGAGTGGCGGTAGTTCAACTGGTGGTATTGGCAACGTAATTTTTACAACCAGACGTTATTTCGCAAACTTTGCTATTGACAACATTGTTATCCGTTCTTGTGAGGCGGGTGATTATCCAGATGAAACTCCAGTTAGCTACACCATTAACTATGAATGTGATGGTGTTATAGTTAAGACTGTAAGTAAAGATGATTTTGCTGGATATGTAGCCACACTTACATCATCTGATAAGAGTAATTTCACCGTTGATGATGACCATAGGTATATCTATGTTGGTGACAATGCTTCAGAACAGACCATTGCAGCTGATGGTTCAACGGTTGTTACAGTTTATGTTCGTGAGGCTGTTAAATATGCATATAACATAACATCTTCTTATGAAGGTACAGCTTTGGATTGGGCAACAAACGGTGAGGTATGGGAGGATCTAAATACTATTACTGTTTCTTATCCTCGTTTCCAAGCACTGGGCACAACACTTGTAGAACGTGCGCCTGTCAGCAACAACTTGACTGTATCAGTCACAGTAACTGAGAACGGTTATACTCAAGACCTGGCTTATTCTGCAACAGGCATCGAGAATCTTTATCTGCTGTCTGAAGCAGAGAACTTGGAAACAGGCCTGGGCACTAACTCAACCTCATTCGTTGATCGTGTGTCGAATAGAGCAATTATTTTGGGCTCTGCTGGTACGTTGGTTACCCTGCCTGCTGGTTCATATATCTTCACACTCGGTGCTATTGGTGGTGATGGCAACACTCATCAGGTAGCATATACTGTAAGTGCTGGTGAAACTCAAATAATCGAAGGAACTTGCACGGGCAACTGGCTTACATTGCTGACAAGTGAAGAATTCTCCTTGACTTCTGATACTCCTATTACTTTCACTTGTTCTGACCCTGCAAGTAACCGTGGTATCGACCTTATTTATATCCAGAAGACAGCTGATGCCCAGACAACCGGTTACACCATCAACTATCAGTACGAGGGTGAGACCCTTCAGACTGAGACTGGTGACGCTGTTGTCGGTGCTGAGGTTGAGGCACAGGAATCTATCACCGTTACTACTGGCGAAGGTGAAGAAGCAACTACCCAGACTTATTATGTAGCAGAAAACCAGACTTCCTCTATGACAATTGACGCTGATGCTGCCAACAACGTGCTGAATGTAGCACTTCGTTTGCCGGCAACATTAACTTATACTATCGATGCCGTAGATGCTAATGAATCAGTTCTTGCTGAAATTGGAACAGGAACATTCACGGAAGGTGAGAGCGCTACCGCTTATTGGAGCAAGTATATTAATGTAAATGGACAGTGGTATGAGACCACTGCCCCTTATGGAGCTACAATTTCCACAGAGGGAAGTACGAATGTGAAATATTCAGGATCTGACATTACCTATTTCTATGAGATTGAGAAAATGAAGACCTCAAGGAGTGCAGCTACTAGTCAAACGAATAATGATAAGTACTCTGGCGGGATTGGATTAGGACATACTGGAGGGGAACGCTTCTATACCACTGAGGAATTAGAAGGCGGAGTATATACAATAACTGTGAACGGATACTCAAGAAGAAGTGGAAACACTAACATTGGTATTTCGTATATAGACAAAGATGGTGCTCTGCATAATACTGAGGCCACTCTTACTTGGACAAATTCAGGCTCTGAGGCAATTTCCATGACAGTACAGGGGGTTAATATCCCTTCTTATAACAAGGGTATAGCTCTCGTGGAATTAACGGGTTATAACTCTGTTTCTTATCTCGATTATGTAACATTGACAAAGACCGGCGACGCTCAGACCGAACTCATCACCATCACCTCAGCCTGTGCAGCTACATACTGCTCAGAGAACCCGCTTAACTTCGAAACTTCTGAGGCGCTTTCCGCATACTATCTGACAATGGATGGCGACGAACTTATCATGTCGAATGCCATGGTTGTGCCAGCCAACACCGGAATTTATCTTGAGGGCGCAGAAGGCACTTATGAGATTCCTATCGCAGATGCTAATGCAGACACCGACGCACAGGCTGAAGAAAACGTGCTTGAGGGCGTGCTTGAGGCCACTCAAATAGAAGCTCCTATCTACGTGCTGATGTACGAGAGCAACGGCGTAGGCTTCTACAAGACCAAGAATACATTCACCGTGGGTGCTCACACAGCTTACATCCCTGGTTCTGCAGTTCCGACCGGCGTGAAGGCACTGAACATCAACAGCAGCGACGATCCTACAACTGCTATCCTTGGCATCAGCAACGATGCAGTGGCCGGCAAGGATGCCGTGATCTACAACCTGGCCGGACAGCGCGTGGCTGCTCCTACCAAGGGCATCTATATCGTCAACGGCAAGAAAGTGATGGTAAAATAATTAAAGTGAATAGTGAAAAGTGAACAGTGAAAAGTGTATTTACTCAGGCAGACAGACTGCATCCGTTTAGGCGGTATTAACAGCACATCTTTCATTGTTCACTGTTCACTTCGAATTCAATCAAAAAATAGAAAGAGAAAATGAAAAAGACATATCAGACACCAGCTATAGACAGTTCCGTAGGTTATCTCAATCCGCTTTGCGAAATCGGCATCGTGGGATCCACCGATGCCACTGAGGGCAACCTCAGCAAGCAGCGTGAGGAAGAAGAGAAAGAGGATGAGGCCATCATCCAGCTCCTCAAGGACAGGGAAGAAGGCAACACCAGCCCGCTGTGGTGATTTAGTAGCATCATCCTGCTTTGTCCCCTACGGCACTTTGCCCTCAGGGATATAACCACCGACGCTCCATGGACGATTCGTCCATGGAGCGTTTTTTCAGCTATCTGCTTTCTGCATTGAGCAAAATTTGAGTGCTTTTGCTTTCTGCATTGAGCAAATCCATGTGTCTGAAACGGAATATTCCATAAAGGCATGTCGAAAATGGCTTGAATCGTACAAAATTCTAACAAATCGTACGATTTTACTATGTTTAGGGCTATAAAAAGCCGTAACTTTGCAGCAGAAAAATTTGTTGGTTAAAATATTGTTAGTTAATTAATTGGTTAGTTAGTAAAAAAACTACAATCATTACAGAATAGTTTAGTTATTAGTAAAAAGGTTAGTAGTACTGTTGTTTTTCAGATGTGACTTCTGGATAAGTACTCAAAAGCGGTAGGCAGGGATGTCTGCCGTTTTTTGTGTGCCTTAAACGTAAACAATTCTTAAAAAAAATGTATTTAAGTTATTAAATTATTCTGTATGTGAAAAATATACTATCTTTGCACAGAATTTGATATATCAACACATCTATGAAACGTATTTTCATCTATCTGGCCCTTGTGTCGGTAGTGCTCTTCATGGCCGCCTGCAGCAACTGCGGCGGTGACAAAAACAAACCCCAGGCTCAGCCGGAAGCCTACGTCAGCAACGCACCGGCATTCAATGTGGACAGTGCATACCAGTTTCTGAAAGCCCAGTGTGCCTTCGGGCCGCGTGTGATGAACTCTGAGGCTCACGACCGTTGCGGCGACTATATCGTGGCCACATTCAAGCAGTATGGAGCTACGGTGTATGAGCAGCTGGCCGACCTGAAACTCTACGACGGAACGCCAATCAAGAACCGAAATATCATTGCTGCCTTCAACGAGGGGGCGCCACGGCGCATCATGATATGCTCCCATTGGGACTCTCGCCCCTGGGCTGACCATGACGACGACGAAGCGAACCACAAAACACCCATCGACGGCGCGAACGACGGCGCAAGCGGTGTGGCTGTGTTGATGGAGCTGGCACGCCAGTTCGCACAGAAGATGCCTGCCATCGGTGTGGACCTCGTATGCTTCGACGCAGAGGACTGCGGAACGCCTGAATGGGACAAGGCCGACCATGACTCCGAACATACATGGTGTCTCGGTTCCCAATACTGGGCCGGCAAGCATCATAAGGAAGGCTATGTGGCAGACTACGGAATATTGCTCGACATGGTGGGAGGACCCAACTCCGTCTTCCTGAAAGAAAGCTTCTCCATTCAGATGGCTCCTGCCGTCACCGACAAGGTGTGGGCTGCGGGACAACGAATCGGATATGCCAACTACTTCGTCAGCGACATTGCAGGATTCGTCACCGACGACCATGTGCCTGTGAATCAATGCGGCATTCCTTGCACCGACGTCATCGCATCCGACCGCAACAGCGGTGGGTTCTGCCATACCTGGCACACCATGGCCGACAACGTGAACAACATCGACCTCAACGTCCTGAAGGCTGTGGGTCAGACCATGATGGAAGTCATCTATACCGAAGAATGAATGATTTCAAGTGAAAAGTGTAGTTACTTTGGTGATGAATTCTCTTTAAACTTTCAACATTCAACTAATAAAAACTCTCTCAACTCATGAAGCTCCTCCAAATATTCATACTTTCCTGCCTGCCGACTCTGTCCGTGGTGGCACAGCCCGTGATGGACTCGGTGGAGGAAGCGTATATGCATACAGGAGGCAGGATTTTCTCCCACAGGCTTTATCTGGCCGGTATCGTGGAGTTTGAGGGTGAGGAGGTTCCTTGGTATCAGATTGCTCCCGTATACATATTCCCCAAGCTGATATTCGCAAACGAGGCTGAGGCACGCCGATACTATCAGATAGCCAACAACATCAAGAAGGTATATCCCATCGCTGTGGACATCGCGCGCGACGTACGTCTCCACACGGAGCATCTCGACTCGCTGGAGGAAAAGCGCGACCGCGACCAGTACATGAAAAAGATGGAGAAGGAGTTGAAGCAAAAATATACACCACGCTGCAAGAAGCTTACGCTGACCCAGGGCAAGCTGCTGATCAAGCTGGTGGACCGTCAGTGCGAACAGACTGCTTTCCGGCTCGTCCGTTCGTATATGGGATCATTCAAAGCCACATTCTACAACACATTTGCTTCCATTTTCGGTGCATCACTCAAGAAAGAATACGATCCGGAAGTCGACGACCGTATCACCGAGCGATGCATCCTCCTGATAGAGAGCGGGCAAATGTGATTGGAATTTACTATTTTCTTATTTACGATTTACGATTTATTCCGATATTTTTCAATTCGGCCATTTTATCATTTCGCGCCCCCTTCAATTGGGATGTAAAATGAAAAAAAAAAATGAAAAAATAAATAGTAAATCGTAAATCGTCAAATCGTAAATCCCTTTTATGTTTTCCTCCAGAAGCTGCGTGTGAAAAGCACGAGTACAGGGAATATCTCCAGACGTCCGATGAGCATGAGGAAAGAGCAGGTGTATTTCGCGAACGGAGAGAGGATGGACCAGGAGTGTGCCGGCCCGTAGTATTCCATGCCCGGTCCCACATTTGAGATGGACGACATGGAGAGTCCCAATGCGTCGTAGAAGTCGAAGTCGATGTCTGGACGGAAGTCGCTGTGTGCCACGATTTTTTGCGGGTCGACTCCGGAGAACGCCAGGATGAAGGCTCCGATGAGCAGCGCGCCCACGAAGAGGGCCGTGAATCCGAACAGCGTACGCATAATCTGGTGATTGACTATCTGTCCGTTGTATTTCACCGGCAGAACAGCACGCGGATGCAGGATGTGCTTGAACTCGTTGCGTGTGATGCGGTAGATGAGCGACCATCTGACGCACTTGAATCCACTACTGGTACTGCCTGAACAAGCTCCTGCGAACATGATGAAGAGCAGCAGAGGCATGCATGGCATGGGCCATAGCGTGTAGTCGCAGTTGGCCAGTCCTGTGGTGGTCTGCAGGGATACGACTGTGAAGAGCGAGTCGCGGAAGGAGAGCTCCAGTCCTGTGCAGAAGGCGCTGAATGTCGACGTGTCGAAGTTGTCGTCAAGTATTTTGTTGGCAGTGAGGATGGCCGTGCAGATGATTGTAGCTCCGCCGAAGATGATGAAGAAGCAACGCAGTTCGCCGTCGCGGAAGAAATTTCGGAAATGCCCTTTGATGATGGCGAAGTAGAGCAGGGTGTAGTTGATACCCGACAGGATCATGAATATGATCATGACGTACTCGATGGTGGGCGACTGGAAGTAGTCGCTGATGAGTTCGCTGTGAGGCGCGTATCCTCCCGTTGCAGTGATGGTGAACGAGTAGTTGATGGCGTCGAACGTGCCCATGCCGCAGCACATAAGCGAGGCGATGCATCCCAGGGTGAGCAGCAGGTAGATGGTTCCAATCCATTTTGCGGTGATGCTGATGCGCGGATGCACCTTGTTGCGGAAGGGACCGGTGCTCTCAGCTGCGAAGAGTTTCACCTCGCCCACTCCGAATGCCGGGAGAATGGCCACGGTGAAGAAAATAATGCCCACACCGCCAATCCATTGCGTGACGCTTCTCCAGAAGATAATGCATTTGGGAAGTGAGCCGCAGTCGTCCATGATGGTGGCTCCGGTGGACGTGAATCCCGACATCGTCTCGAAGAACGCACTGGCAACGTCGGGGACGGTGCCGCTGAAAAGGAAGGGGAGCATGCCGATGACGGTGAAAACAAGCCAGACGACAGTGACAATCATATATCCGTCCTTTCGGCTCATGTTGGAGCTGGAGTTCCGTCCGATGTACTGATTGGCAACACCGACGGCCCAGGCTATGATCATGGGCCAGAGAAAGGAATACCGCTCGGGCTCCTCATAGATGATTCCCATGATGAAGCAGGTGAGCAGCAGCCCTGACTCGATGAAGAGCAGGATTCCTATGACTTTGATGATCAGACGCCAGTTCGACACTTTTTGTGTTTTTGAAATTTGAAGCTTGAAATTTGAAATTTAATTTTGGCATGCGGGGGCAGGCTCTATAGATTTTCTAGATATTCTAGATTCTCTAGATGTTCTAGGATTTCTCCTTATTTGAAGAACTTGTCAAGGCGCTTCAGCGTGCCGGAGATGCAGAAGACGACGATGCGGTCGCCTTCGGAGAGCTGTGTGTTACCGCCAACGAGCATGGCTTTTCCGTCGCGGAACATTCCTCCGATGTTGACGCCTCTGGGAAGGCCCAGGTTCATCACCTTGTCGCGAGTCACTCTCGAGCCGGCCTTGACGACGAACTCGGCCACGTCGGCCTCTGCAACTGTGAGCATCTTCACGTTGTCGACGTCGGACTTGAGCAGCATCTGGTAGATGTGGCTGGCAGCAATCACCTTCTTGTTGATCACTGTTCCTACGTCGAGCGACTCTGCCATGTCGAGGTAGTCGATGTTCTCAACCTGGGCGATGGTTTTTCTGACACCCCTTCTTCGCGCGGCTACGCAGGCGAGTATGTTCTCCTCGTCGTTGTCGGTGAGTGCGATGAACGCGTCCATGCGGTCCATTCCTTCGTCGATGAGCAGTTCCATGTCGTGTCCCTCTCCGTTGATGATCATGGTGTTGTCCTGCACGAGTCCTCCGAGTTGCTCACAGCGTTCGAAACTCGGCTCCACCATCTTGATGTCCATCGACTGAGGCAACGCCCACGATGCTCTTACCGACAATTTGCCGCCTCCCAGTATGAGTGTGTTCTTGATTTGAGGGTAACCGCTCTTGCCGGCCAACACGGCAATCACGGGAATCGCCTCTTTGGTGGTCATGAAGAAGACGAGGTCGCGTGCCTTGATTTTCACGTCGCCGTTGGGGTGTATGGTCTCGCCGTCGCGCTTGATGGCCACGACGTGGAACTTATGCCCGTGGTGCATACCGATTTCCTTCAGTGTGTGTCCTATCAAGACGTTGGCCACGTTGCTGATTTCCTTGTCGAAAATAGGGTGGTCGTCGTGCATCTTCACGCTGAGCAGGACGAGGTCCCCCTTGTCGCCAAACTCCCAGAGCTGTCTCACCCATGAGTACTTGCAAGAGTCGGCGATTTCGCGCGAGGCGAGCAACTCTGGATAGATGAGTGAGCTGATGCCGTTGCTCTCGAATATATGCTTGTTGTCCGGCTGCATATACTCGTAGTTGTCGATTCGGGCTACGGTGCGTTTGGCTCCCAGTTGCTTGGCTATCATCGCACACATGATGTTTGTGCTCTCGTCGGGTGTCACGGCAATGAAAAGGTCGGCGCTTTCGATGCCGGCATTCTTCATCTCTGCGATGGACGTGGGCTCAGCCACCAGGGTCATGATGTCCAGGTCGCTGTTCACTTTGCTCAGACGCTCCTCGCTTGCGTCAAGTAGGATGACGTTGATGTTCTCGGCTGAAAGCATCCTGGCCAGATGGGTGCCTACGGCTCCTGCTCCTGCGATGATGATCTTCATGTGTTGAGAGTTGAGTGTTTAGAGTTTAGAGTGCAGTTGCTGACAACTTGTTATTTTTGTCCGATGATGAGTCTGGCGATGGATTCTGCGTCCATGCCGGTGATTTTCCTGAGTTCAGCAATGGTGCCGTGCTCCACGAACTCGTCGGGGATGCCTATCATGCTGACCTTCACGTCGTAGTCATGCTCGTTGAAGAATTCGAGCACTGCGCTGCCAAGGCCGCCTTTCTTGACTCCGTCCTCCACGGTGATGACTCGCTTGAAACGCTTGCCCACCTCATGAAGGATGTCCTGGTCTATCGGCTTGAGAAAACGCATGTCGTAGTGGGCAACGGATAGGGATGTGGTCTCTTCTGCCATCTTTATCGCTTGCTCGGCTTCCTTTCCGATGGGGCCGATGGAGATGACTGCCACGTCCTTTCCGTCTTTCAGCTTACGTCCTTTTCCTACCTCGATTTCCTCAAGCGGGCACTGCCATTCCACAACAGAACCCCGTCCTCTGGGGTATCTGATGACGAAGGTGCCTTTGCCGGGAAGCTGGGCCGTATACATGAGTCTTCGCAGTTCCGTTTCGTCGTAGGGTGAGGCGATCGTGAGATTCGGTATTGGGCGTAGGAATGCCATGTCGAAGGCACCGTGATGCGTCGCTCCGTCTTCTCCCACGAGGCCGGCTCTGTCGATGCAGATGACGAGGGGGAGCTTCATGATGGCGGCGTCATGTATGATGTTGTCGTACGAACGCTGTAGGAACGATGAGTAGATGTTGCAGAAGGGTTGAAGTCCGTCCTTGGCCATTCCGCCAGAGAATGTCACGGCATGTCCCTCAGCAATGCCCACGTCGAACACCCGCTCTGGCATGGCTTCCATCATGATGTTCATCGAGCAGCCTGTGGGCATGGCAGGCGTCACGCCCACTATCCTGGGATTCTGCTCTGCCAGTTCGAGCAGCGTCTTTCCGAACACGTCCTGGAACCGTGGCGGACAGGGTTTGTCGGGCGTGCTCTCTATGCGTTCGCCTGTGTCCTCGTTGAATTTGCCGGGAGCATGCCATAAGGTGGCGTTTTTCTCGGCAGGCTCATAGCCTTTGCCTTTGACCGTGTGCAGATGCAGCATCTTCGGACCTTTCATGTCCTTGATGGTCTGCAACACGCGTACCAACTCCTTCACGTCGTGGCCGTCGACGGGACCGAAATACCTGAGGTTCAATCCCTCGAAGATGTTCTGCTGACGGCTCAGGAACGACTTTATGCTGTTGTTGAATCGTTGAATCCCGCGTTTGCTCTTTTCGTTGAGCCATCCCCATTTCGTCAGCTTTTTCGAGACGGAGTACCTCATGTTGTTGTATGTGGCGTTCGTCGTGAGCTTGAGCAACACTTTCCTCATGCCTCCCACGCTCTTGTCTATGGACATGTTGTTGTCGTTGAGGATAATGAGCATGTCGTTGGGCGTGGACGACGTGTTGTTCAGTCCTTCGAATGCCAGTCCTCCGCTCATGGCTCCGTCGCCGATGACGGCCACCACCTTACGGTCGTCCCCGTGAAGGTGTGCTGCCACCGCCATGCCCAGCGCGGCGCTGATGGAGTTGCTGGCGTGGCCGCAGCAAAAACTGTCGTATGGGCTCTCGTCGGGGAATGGGAAGGGCCTGAGTCCTCCCAACTTGCGGTTGGTGCAGAATCGTTCGCGTCTTCCTGTCAGTATCTTATGTCCGTATGCCTGGTGTCCTACGTCCCAGACGATGCGGTCGTGTGGTGTGTTGTAGACATAATGCAGTGCCACGGTGATTTCCACGACTCCCAGACTGGAGGCGAGGTGTCCCGGGTTGGAGGACAGCTCTTTGATGATATCTTTCCGAAGCTCTTCACAGAGTTGTGGAAGCTGGTCCACCGTCAGTTTCTTGAGGTCGTCCGGCGTGTTGATATCCTTGAGCAGTTCTAAATTCGTTGTGTTCTGATTGTTTTCTGACATTAAAACCTTGAATATAATTTGCAAAATTACAAAAATCATGTTAACTTTGCAAATTACTGATGAAAATTTATACGTTAGATATGTTAAAGAGCCCGTTGCAGGGCCGTTATGCTGCCACAATCGGTTTCTTCGACGGTGTTCACCGAGGACATCGCTTTTTGCTTGATTTCCTCCGTGGGGTGGGGCGTGAACGTGGATTGGCAACGTTGGTGGTGACTTTTCCCGACAGTCCCTCCCGGGTGCTCCGTCCGCAGTCCGAGGTACCGTTGCTCACCACCGCGGATGAGAAATGCCGGCTGCTTGAGCAGTGCGGTGTCGACAGTGTTGTTCTGCTTCCCTTCACTCATGAGCTCTCGTCGCTCACTGCCTTCGAGTTTATGGAGCAGGTGCTGCGCCGACGACTTGGAGTGGATGTGCTGGTGATGGGTTATGACCACCGTTTCGGACGGGGAGGAGCCGCGTCTTTTGCCGACGATGTGGCTTATGGCCGTAGTTTGGGGCTGGATGTGGTGCAGGCGCCCGCTTATCATTTTGAAGCTGCTGCTGGCGACGTCGTTGTCTCTTCGTCTGCTATTCGGGAAGTCTTGCTGCAAGGGGAAGTGGAGAAAGCCAGGATTGGGCTGGGCTACGACTTTTTTCTGGAGGGACAGGTCACAGGCGGATACCATGTGGGCACGAGCCTGGGCTATCCCACGGCAAATATCTCCGTTCCTGCGTTCAAGCTGGTTCCGGCCGACGGCGTTTATGCCGTGCGGGTGGAGCTCGACGGATGGAAGGGGGCTGGCATGCTCAACATCGGACACCGGCCAACGCTCGACAACGGGACCGACCGATCGGTGGAGGTGCATATCTTTGATTTTCATGAGAATATCTATTCTGAGCATGTCCGTGTCTCATTCGTGAAATTCGTCCGTCGTGAGACCCGATTCGAATCGCTTGATGCCTTAAAACAACAACTGCAAACGGACGAGGCCGTTTGCAGAAGGATACTTTATTAGTTTAAAGTTTAAAGTTGAATGTTTAAAGAGGATTCATCACCAAAGTAACTACACTATTCACTTCGTAGAATCTTGTCACGATTACCTTCGGTGAATCTCCTACGCCTCAACAATGCTCAAGCAAGCTTGGCATTGTATTCGGCTCAAACGGAGATTTCGGCAAAGTTCAAACAAGTTTGACTTTGCCCTCGCTGCTCCAAGATTTTACTATTCACTTCGTAGAATCTTGTCACGACTCGGCAAAGTTCAAACAAGTTTGACTTTGCCCTCGCTGCTCCAAGATTTCACTCTTCACTTATTTCATTTTTCTCTTCGAGGCTGTGGAAGGAGCTTCCGTCGAAGCAGTGAGTGCAAATCTGGCATTTCTCCAGTCCGATGGCTTTGACGATGGTCTCGATCTTGGAGAATTTCAGTGTGTCTACATTCAGACGCCGTGCCATCTCTTCCACCATTGCATTGTATTCGGGTGAGTCGGTGGTGGCGTATGCCTTGATACGCTCTGCCGGGATGTCAGCGTCCGTGGCGGTCTGTGCGTCGGCCAGGCGGGTCTTGGTCAGTGAGTGGGTCTCCAGGTCCTTGATGATACGTCGCGAGATGAGTTCAAGCTCCGACTTGCTTGCCGAGAAGTTCACGAACGGGCAGGCATAAATCAGCGGCGGGCAGGCGATGCGCATGTGCACCTCTTTTGCTCCCAGCTCCTTCAACACCTTGGTGTTCTCTCTGAGCTGCGTTCCGCGCACGATGGAGTCGTCGCAGAAGAGGCATCGCTTCCCTTCAAGCATGTCCTTGTTGGGGATGAGCTTCATCTTGGCCACGAGGTTGCGGATGGACTGGTTGGAAGGCATGAACGAACGTGGCCAGGTCGGTGTGTATTTGCTGATGCCGCGACGGTAGGTGGTGTTGTGTCCTTCGCTGTAGCCCACTGCCATGCCGATTCCAGAGTCGGGGATGCCGCCCACGGTGTCCACCTCGGTATCGTCCTCTTCTCCCATTACTTTACCTGTGGTGAACCGGACGTCTTCCACGTTCTTTCCCTCGTAGGATGAGGTTGGGAATCCGTAGTATATCCATAGGAAGGAGCAGATCTGCATCTTCTTGTTGGGCTTACGCAGCTGCTCCATGTGGTCGTGGTGCAGACGTACGATTTCTCCTGGCCCAACGTAGTATGTGGTCTCGAATCCGAGGTTGGGGAAAGCGGTGTTTTCGCTGGTCGCGGCCATCGCGTCATCTTTCTTTCCGATGACGATGGGTGTGCGGCCCCATGCGTCGCGGGCTGCGATGATGCCGTCCTCTGTCAGCAGGAGCATGGAGCAGGAGCCTTTCACCGTGTTGTACACGTTCTCGATTCCTTCCACGAAGGTCTTACCTTTCAGAATGAGCAGGCCTACCAGTTCGGTGGGGTTGATTTTCCCGGATGAGAACTCCGACAGGTGCATGTTCTGTGCCAGAAGCTGATCGGCTATTTCCTCTATGTTGTTGATTTTTGCTACTGTGACGAGAGCGAAGCGTCCGAGATGGCAGTTGAAGAGCATCGGCTGAGCGTCGGTGTCGCTGATGACTCCAATGCCCGACTGTCCGATGAACTTATGTAGTTCGGGCTCGAATCGTGTCCTGAAATACGTGTTTTCCAAATTGTGGATGGCTCGGTAAAATCCCTTATCCTTGCAATAAGTTGCCATTCCCCCACGTTTTGTACCGAGATGCGATTGATAATCAGTACCATAGAATAAATCAGTCGCGCAATGCTCTGTCGACACGGTTCCAAAAAATCCACCCATAAAAAAATTAATATTTATTATTTTTTGCAAAGTTACGGAAAAATCATGAGTTATCGGGTAAATGACATGGAAAAATATTTTTTTTTAAGAAAAAGAGAACATGATGAAGATTGAAATTGAAGAAATATGCTATGAAAAAAGCAAATGTAGAACGAAAGTGAGGGATTGGCTATGCTTCGCTTCGTCTTTCCTGTCACCTTTCGGGATTGGCTTCGCCCATCCCTTCGCTGCCGCGGGCGTCCTGGCAGACTAAACGGAGGGAAGAAGGGACTGTCCACTCATGGCTTCGTGGACATCTTTTTAATTGAGTCGAGACTACCCTTTGAGAGCAAGCTCTCAAGATAATCTCGACTCAATTAAAAAGACACCAAATCATAGATTTGGTGCCCTTTCTTCCTTCCGTTTAGTCTGCGGAAAGTGAGGGATTCGAACCCCCGGACCAGTTACCCGGTCACCGCATTTCGAGTGCGGCCCGTTCGACCACTCCGGCAACTTTCCTTTTATGATGGTGGTCTGTATTTTCTTGATAAGAAGAAGGCAGGGGTAGTCTGCCTTCTTCCTATATATAAAAAGCCGGGAGGAGATGTGATGAAACTCCGAGTAGATAAGATTTGAGTGTCCGCATATCTTTGTAATCCACCGACTTACGTTACCCCTAAGGGCGTGGCCCGCCATTGACATGCGAAACCTTCTCGGTTTTCTAGATTAATTTGATGAGTATCCCGATCGATCCTAACCCCGGCTAGAGTGGTGTCTCGATGTTCAACTGATAATGCAAAGGTAGTTGATTAATTTGATATATCAAACTTTTTTTGCCTTTTTTTGTCAAAGAACCCAAT
Organism: Bacteroidaceae bacterium; assembly: GCA_017483765.1. Classification (GTDB taxonomy): domain Bacteria; phylum Bacteroidota; class Bacteroidia; order Bacteroidales; family Bacteroidaceae; genus UBA3839. The sequence goes on from JAFUVE010000026.1 coordinate 88,628, forward strand.
TTTTTCGTCCTTTTCATCCTTTTTTGCCCACTTCTTTGCTCAAATCGCATGGCATCGGGGCTTATTCTCAAGACTGCCCCTCTGCGCCTGCGATGATGTTGATGACGGCCACGATGTCGGAAATGTCCACTTTCTCGTCTTCGTTGACATCGGCGTAGCGGTAAGTGGCGGTTCCAGCAATCTGGTTGATGATGGCCACGATGTCGCTGATGTCCACCTTTCCGTCCTCGTTCACGTCGCCCTTCGTACGTGGCTGCTCCTCGATGACATCTGCCACGCCTTTCAGGTCCTCAACGTAGTCGGGCAGGTAATAGCTTATATGCGGCGGCTGGTTGTAACCGGTGTTCTGCCAGGCGATGGCCATGCGGTAGTTGTGGTCGTGCATGAGTGTCGGAACACGGTAGGGCGAGATTTCTGTGGATGAGAAAATGATGATCTCGGAAGGGTCTGCAGTGTTCCACCAGATGACCTCTTCTCTCCAGTCGCCAAACAGGTCTGCCTGCAGGCAGGGCGTGGATTTCGTGGAGTTGCATGAGGAGAGCGTGCTGATGATGGATGTGAACGTCTTCATTGTCGATGCGGTGGAGTAGACGCCCATGTTGGTGAAACTCAGTTTTTCTCCGTTCTGCGTGTACTTTCTTATGCTGGTTCCGTCGAGTAGCTCGTCGTAGGGGTCGCCGTCCCAGAAGATTCTGAAGTTCATGGACGGCTTGTCAGCGGTGATGCCAATGAGCGTGCGTGCATTGATGGTGTTAGCCACCTTGGCCGACCAGAACTCATACCCACGGTTGCTGGAGTTGGTGTCGAAGATGTTGGCGGCAAGTCCGCGGCCGTTGTCGTCGTCTCCCGTTGATGCCCACAGCACTTCCCCCGTTGCCGCGTCGATGAAGTGTGCGCCGTAGGGATTCTCCTCGTGCACCATGAATATCTCCAGCCCAGGCCGGTCGGGGTTCATGTCGCCGATGTGCAGTGCGTCGCCGTGTCCGAATCCGGTGGAGTAGAGCATCCATCCGTCGTTGTCCACTGTCGCGCTTCCGTAGATGATCTCGTCGCAGCCGTCGCCGTCTACGTCAGCGATGGTGAGGCTGTGTGCTCCCTGCCCGTATGCGGTGTAGGCGGCATGGGTATTCTTCGGGTCTGTGGTCTTCGAGTAGGTCCGGGTTCTCTTGGTTCCGTTGGCGTCTGTACGTTCCACCTGTGTGGTGCTGATGGAGCCATGTATCCAGTGGGTCTTCAGCTCCTTTCCATCGAAGTCTACCGCCCAGAGGTAGGAGCGTGTGTACATACCGCGGCACATGATGGCTGACGGGTTCTTGTCCGGACCGTCGAGGTAGGCCACTCCGGCGAGATAGCGCTCGCCGCGGTTTCCGTAGCTGCCTGTGTCGCTCTTGCTGCCGAAGGTCCAGTTCAGGGTGCCTGCCGCGTCGCTCAGCACGTAGGTGGCGTTGCGGTTGGGGATGTAGGGGATCGTGTGAATGGCGGCGCCAGTCTCTCCGTTGAAGACGGTGAGGTACTCATATCCGGCGTTGATGCGTCCGCCGGAAACTCTGCAGTCGCGGGTGTTGCTGGCATTGAGAATCCTCGTGTCTGTCGCTGCCTTGCTCACGTAGTTGCCGGCTCCGTCTACGCTCCCGGGCGCGGTCTTGCAAATCAGCTCCGCCTTGCCGTCGCGGTCGAAGTCGTAGACCATATACTGTGTGTAGTGTGCGCCTGAGCGGATGTTCGTGCCGAGGTCGATGCGCCAGAGCTTCTCGCCGGTAGCGATTTTGTAGCAGTCGATGATGGTCGCTCCGGTGTAGCCGCTCTGCGAGTTGTCTTTGCTGTTGGAGGGTGCCCACTTCACGAAGAGCTCGTACTGTCCGTCTCCGTCGACGTCGCCCACTGAGCAGTCGTTAGGTGTGTAGACATATACTGAGTCTTTCAGTTTCGCATCGGTGGTCGTCGGCTGTGGCCTGTCGAGCTTCAGCCGGTGGCAGAGGTTGTTGTTGAACACCATGGGGGATACGGTGTCCACCGGTACACCGTTCTGCAGTGTCACCAGCTCCACTTTCTTTGATGAGTTGATGATGCCTGACGGACGGAATGACGTGCGGTCGCGCAGCGTGTCGCTTTTCACCTCTCCGTCGATAAGAATAAGGAATGACGTGTGCTCGTCGTCAGACCCAAGCAGGCGCCATGAGAAGTATGGCTTTGTTGATGTGGTGTTGATGCGTATGAATCCCCTGTCGAGCTTCTCCTGCTGACTGGCTGGCGTGTCCCATGGTGTGGGCTTCTGCCGCTGTGCGGTGGCCGTGAGTGATGCGGCGAGGAGTAGGAGAGAGAGGATGTGCTTTGTTGTTGCCATAAGAAATGGGGTGTTATTTTGGGTTTTCCGGAGATTCCGGGTTATCCGGGTCGTCCGGAGATTCCGGATACTCCGGTTTGTGCTTAAATAAAAATAGTGGGTTTTGCCCCACTATTTTTATTGAGAGAATATGTTGAATTATTGTGCTGCGATGATGTTGATGACAGCTACGATGTCGGAGATGTCCACCTTCTCGTCACCGTTCACGTCAGCGTTTTCGTAGGTAGCGGTACCTGCAATCTGGTTGATGATAGCCACGATGTCAGAGATGTCTACCTTCTCGTCCATGTTCACGTCACCAGGAATAGCCGTGATTGTCGGCTCGAAGTGAGGACCTTCGGCTACAGAAGCAAATCTGAAGATCTTGAGGTTGTCGAACCAGCAGCGGCGTGCCTGTGCGTTGGTGTTTGCTGAGTTGTAGTTGGATGAGAGTACGAACTTGGCAACCTTGTTGTCGGTGATGCTGGCGTCGCTGAGGTTGAGCATAGGCATCTCAGCGCCTTCGCACTTACCGTTCTTTCCGTTTTCGACTGTACCCTGCAGTGCAAGTGCCTTGAAGTCGAATACGAGGGTGAAGTGAGACTTGTTGTCATCAGTGCAGATACCTGCGTTGCCTACTGAGCTTGAGCCAAGACCTGTAGCATATTTATAGATATCCATACCTGTACCACCACCCTTTTTGCTTAGTGACGTTTTGTCGTTGGTCTCACCGGTTGCGTTATTGAAATCGTTGTAATTCACTACTCCGTTGTAACGGTCGATGCTGAATCCACCGAGACGCTGTCCTTCTGCGTTCTGGCACTCAACGGTGAGGAAGCCCTTGCTGAGGTTTCCGAGCCAGAGGTCGAACTCGACTTGGATGATTTCTTCGTCGGTAGGAATCTCATCTATAGGGAATTCTACAGTACCAGGAGAGTTAGCACCGCCACCTACGCGGAGCACATCGAGGAATGCGTCGCCGAATCCAAGCTGCCATGAGTGTCCTGACAGGTCGTGTGTCGGGTCTGTATCCACGTTGTTCACGTTGGAGAATACCATCTGGCCGGCTCCGTCATATGTGTCGGTCTTTCCGTCGATATAGTAGCTGGTGATGATAGTCGGGTCTTCTGCGTCAACGTTTGTAGCGAAAGCGCCGGAGAAGTCGATGTCGATGAATGGTTTGAGCTCGCCACTGTCGTCGAACACGGCTTTCGCATCATCAAGGTCGGTCAGTAATGTAGCCAGACGCTCTGAGTCTGCTTCCTTCTTCTCGTCGTTGGTGCTGGCGAGGATTTCAGCAAGAGTGGCCTCAGCCTGTGCGATGGCCTCTTGGTAAGGCTCATGGTCCTTAATCTGGTTCATAGGATTTTGGTCGTATTGCTTTGCTTCGGCAATCTTTGCCTGTACGTCTGCAATCGGCTTGTTCTGAGCTACGATGTAGTCGTTGGCCTTCTGGTAGCCGCGAACCACTGCATATTCCTTGTAAGTCTCGTAGTCAGCGTCTTCTCCGTGTTCGTCGAAGGTGTAGCCCTGGACGGTGGTCCACTCAATCAGCTCATCGTTGGTGGCTACACCTGTGTCGTTACCGTCTGCGTCAATCCAGTTGTCCTCTGTAATCTTGTTGAAGAACGGATCCCAGCGGTCGATTGTCGGCTGGATGGTGTCGTTAGCCCAAGGGAAGTTGCTGTCGGCTGCCTTTGCAAGCAGAGACTCACGTGCGCTCTTTGCTGCGTCAACCTGTGCCTTGAACGGAGTCCAGGCACGGTAGCGCTCCACGCCTGCGATGATATCTTCGCCGAATGAGCGAATCTCCACGGCTCTGATTTCAAAGAAACCACCACCGTTAGGTGCACCTGGCCAGTCAACCTGTGCGCGGAACTTTCCGTCTTCTGCCACTTCGCCGATGATGTAGAATTTCTGGAACTGCTCACCTGAGATGGGACCGAGATCCTGTGTGGCTTCACCAAGTGTCAGCTTACATACGCTTTCCAGCGTGAAGGTTGGATTGCAAGGCCATGAAGTCTTGTCAGTGTTGGCGTTTCTGATTTCGCAAGTCATAAAGTATTTTCCTTTCGGGAAGTCCTGTGCAACGACAGCGATTGAGGCTGCTGTCTGACCATAACCAAGCTGGATGGCCCATCTGAGTGCGTTGTCTCCAGAGAGGTGGCCCCAGTTGCCGTTTCCTCCTACGCGTTCGAAGCAGCCGAAGTCGCCGTCACGTCCACGGCCAATTCCTCCGATGGAGGTGATGTCCACTTTCGGCAGGAACGAATTCATGTTGTTCGACTCAACGTCCATGAACAGGCCGAGGTCTTCCAAGAGTGCGTTCATGGAATCTTCTGCATCAGTCTTACTGTCGAACTGACCGTCAGCGATAGCCGCTTCGATGGCAGAGATGTCTTCTTCTACAACAGATTTTGCGTCAGCTGCTGCCTCTGTGTTGAAGTTTTCGTCAGCGATGATGCTCTTGGCATAGGCAAGCATACGGTCGGAGATACGGGTGTCGTACACTTCCTCCAATTCAACTACCTGAAGGTTGTTTCCGATCACACACTCCGTGTTGATGCGGCTGAAGACGATGTTGAGGTAACCGCCGGGCTGGTCCTGACCATCCGAAGGCTCTGCGTTCACTGCGAGGGTGTCGGCGAATGCCCACGAAATTTCTGACCATTCGTTGCCCTTGACTGTTGCAGCAGCAGCTACCTGAGTGTAGTCGATGTTTGTGCTTCCCACTCTGATGTTGTAGTCGTCAGGATAGTGAGTCACCCATGCGTCAATCTGGTTCTGGCCGTTGGTCTCGATAGAGGTTGATCCGTCGGCAGTGGCCTTGAATTTCATCGTAAGGATGTAGTTCTTTCCATACTCGATTGGCAGTGCATACGTGATGAAGTCACCTTCATCGCTCCTGGTGCTCTGGATTCCATCGTAGTCGTCCTCTGTCGCTGCGGTGTAGGGCGAGAAAATCGCACTGGAGTAGTTGTACCACTCTGTGAATGCAGGGATGTCGAGAATCCTCTTCACCTTGTACTTTGCTGTCGACGTGTAAACATAGTCGTTTACACTGTACTGCGCGTTCATGCTGACAACAGCAAACAACGCACATAATGAAAGTAGCAGTTTTTTCATAATGGTTTTGTTAAATTAGTTAATAAATTATATTTAGTTTAGAGGTTTCAGTTTTCAGTTTTCAGTGTTCAGTTACTTCTCTTTCTTTTCAGTTCTTTCGCTTCCATTTGGATGGGATATTTTCCTTTTTTCTTTTATTCGTCCAGTAGTTGTCGTGCTATAAAGCTATAAATTACGCAAATATAGGATAAAATTATGTGAAATCATAAAAAATTAACTTAAAAATGCGGAAAAACGCAATTTTTTGTCTTTGTGAACACGAATATCCATTGTATTGCAAAATTTGAATTCATTCTAATTGACAATCATCTCAGACTCGTCAGACTGGTCAGACAGGTCGGACTTGTCGGACTTGTCAGACTGGTCGGACTTGTCGGACTGGTCGGACTCGTCAGAAAGGACGAGGACTCTTACTCCATCATGCTTTACCCGGGAGTTATTGTGACTGATTGTGGACCGGCAAGTCCGTGTTATGGAATCATTCGCAAAAATACGTCTTTTATATGAGTTCTGTTTTGTCATTTTGTCCGAAGATGTGGGCTAATGTACGAAAAGCAAAAAAAACGCCCCGAAGCAGTGTTTTGCTTCGGGGCGGGGTGGGGATTATTGAAGGTTTTCAGACCTGTCCGACTGGTCGGACAAGTCAGACAAGTCCGACTGGTCGGACAAGTCAGACAAGTCCGACAAGTCTGACCTGTCTGACCTGTCTGACTGGTCAGACTCGTCCGACCGGTCCTTACTTTATTTCTTGAATGGCAGATACCAGTTCTGCTGGTTGCTGAGGTCCTTCACGGGGTTGTTGTTCTTCACCTTCTTGGCGAGCCATGCGCTTCCTTGCAAGCCGGCGTTGTTCTTGTGCTTGGCGAATCGCATCAAGTCATACCAGCGGGTGCCTTCGAAGCAGAACTCCATCGCCTCTTCGTCGCAGAGCAGCTCCTCCATCGCCATGATGGTGTCCTGCTTGGTCAGCATGTCGCCGTAGGGAGCAGGGTCAACGTGGTATTCAGGAATGATGGTCTCGCCTGTCTCTTCGTCCGTCGTCGCGTTGGCAATCGCCTCCTGGCGGGCTGCCTCAAGGTCGGCCGCATATTTGCGTGAGTGGTCGATTCTCTGGGCGAGGCCTGGATAGAGGGTTGCGTCGGCAGAAAGCACTCTAAGCATGGAGTCCACTTGAGTCTGGAACTGATAAGGAGAGGAACCGATGTAGTTGGCGTCGCTGGTGAAGCCGTGACCGTGCTGGTGGATCGGGTAGCTCTTTCCGAAGAAGGTCTCATAGTTGGCGTCGCTGAGGAACGTCTCGTTGAGGTAGTCGAGCGACTTCTGAGAGAGCCATGGCTGACGGCGGAGTGAGGCGTTGATGCCTTCCTTTAGGAATCCGAAAGCAAGGTCGGGCATCTCCATGCGGTTGAGGGCCTCGCACAAGTGGAGATAGACGGTGGTCAGACGGTAGAGGATGATGTTTCCGCTCTGGAACTTGTTGATCCACGTGATGTCTTCCTCATCTTCTTCGAGTGTGGTCTGTCCTTGCATCGTGCGCATGATGGCGATGCTGCGCATGTCGCCGAACTTGATGGCCTTCACGTCGTTCATGTTGTTCGTCGGACTCGTTCCGACAACCTTGTACCGGTAGTAGTAGTCCTGGTTCTCGGTGAGGTAGGTGTAGTCGGCCGACGGCTGCAGCTGGAACTCTGTAATCCATGGAGCTGACAGCGAATAATAGTCATAGCCGAATGCCTTCGGCACGAGGGTGGTCGGACCGTTCACGCTGTTTACTGCCATCGGAATATAAGATATCACGTCGGTAGGAGTTCCGTTGGCAGCGAAAATGCTGGTGTAGGATGCCGCCCCCGAGAAGTTGTTGTTTCCGTAGTCATAGTCGCTTGGCGGCAGGATGTCCATATTCCGTCGGGTGAAAGTGGCCACGATGTTGGTCATCGGCTTCTTGGTCATAGTCAGGTAATCCACATAGCACTTGGCAGCGCGCTCGTAGTTGCCTGTCTCCAGGTACATGTCGCCGAGCACCACGCCCACCGGTACGAAGATGTTCTTGAAGGTGACGGTCTTCGCACCTCCGCTGTTGGTGTTGCCCACGTTGATGTTGGCTCCGTAGTTGGGCACGTCGAATCCTGTGAACTTCAGCATCTCAGGTGCCAGTTCGGCAGTGATTTGCTCGAGGTTGTACTCCGGGAAGGTGTTGCCGTTGATTTGTGAGATGGTGGTCAGAGGCTCGGTGAAGAACGGAACGGTTCCGTAGTTGCGGCAGAGCTGCAGATAGGCCCATGCTCGGAAGGCAAGCACGGCTGCATATTCTTTCACTGCCACTTTCTCACCTCCGGTCTGCAGTGTGGTGTCGCGGTGGGCGATGTAGTAGTTGCAGTTGTTGATCACACGGTAGTAAACATAGGCGGAGTCGTATTTGTTCTCCACTCCGGCGCTGAAGTCTTTCAATTGGTTGAGCGTGGAGTCGGTGTATTGTGTGGTAGCCACGAGCTCACCTCTCATCTCTCCTTGGAAGAAATACTGGTCGGCCAGCAGCTGCATGGCCTGTCCGATACCGAAGGCATAGAAGACGGAGTCGGTCTTCGCGTTCATGTCGGGGTCGAAGGTCTGCATGTCGCTCTCGGTCTCCATCATGTCCTCGCAGGAGGATAAGATTGTAGAGGTCATGGGCAGGCAGACGAGGGCTATCAGCAAGGCAAAACCGCTTCTCATATTGAATTTCATCTTTTTCATTTTTTATCGAATTTGAGATTGTTTTTTTTTCTTTTTTTCTGAGTACTCTGAAAACTCAGAATGATTCAGCCATTGGATTTTAGAGGTTCACTCTCACACCGAAGAGGAAGGTGCGGCTCAGTGAGATGTTGCCGGCGTCGATGCCTTGGAAAAGCACGCCGTTGCCTGCGCTGAACTCAGGGTCGCCGCCTTTGTACTTGGAGATGGTGAAGAGGTTCTGTGCCTCTGCCCAGAGGGTGAGTCCCTGAAGCCATGAGCTTGACGACGGAACTGGCACCTTATATGAGATGTTCACGTTCTTCAGTCTCAGGTAGCTTCCGTCCTCTATCCATCGGTCGCTGAAACGGTTGTTGCCCATCGGGTCGCCGTAGTTCACGCGTGGCATGTCGGTCTGCTGGCCTTCGTAGCGCCAGTGGCTTGTCTCTGCCACCTGCTGGTTGTAGAAGTTGCTTCCTGAGTTGATGATGGACCGCTGGTAGTTGTAGATGTCGTTGCCTACGCTGTAGTTGAAGTTCATGCTCAGGGTCACCCGCTTGTAGTTCACGTTAGCGAAGATGTGGCCGTAGATGTCAGGGTTGGGGTCGCCGATGACAACCTTGTCCTTGTCGTTGATCTCCTTGTCGCCGTTCTGGTCGATGAATCTGACGTCGCCGCCCTCAAAGTAGTTCTGAACGCCTGCTGCATTCTTCACGTACAAGCCGTCGGCATCGGCGTCAGCCGTCGTTTTGTATACACCGTCGGTCTTGAAGCCGTAGAACACGCCTACCGGTTTGCCAACTGCGGTGAGGATGTTGTTGTCGCCGTAGATGGAAGAGGTGTAGTCACCGTCGGGCAGTGAAGTCACCTTGTTCTTGTAGTGGCCCATCGTGGCTCCCATCTCGATGTTCCAGTCCTTCGTCACTACAGGCTTGAACGAGAGAGCTGCCTCAAAACCTTCGTTCTTGAGGGCGCCTCCGTTGGTCCAGTATGCGTTGATACCTCCTACAGGGTTGTCGAATGTCTTGAGTGTGAGCAGGTCGCTGGTCTTGTGGATGAAATAGTTGAAGGCGAACGACAGACGGTTGTTGATGAAGTTACCTTCCATACCCAAGTTGAACTTCTTGGTGAGCTCCCACTTGATCTCGTCGTTACCGATATTGGTGAGCTGTGAGCCAGTCACGTGATAGTGGTATCTGACAGAGCTGAAAGAAGTCCGTGCTGCATAGTTGGAGATTCCGTCGTTACCGCTGGTGTCGAATCCGGCGTTCAGGCGGAGGTAGTTCACTGCCTTGTTGCGCTTGAACCACTTCTCGTTAGTCAGAACCCATCCTGCCTGAACGCTGGGGAAGAACGCCCAGCTGACGCCTGCTATCTTGCTTCCGGCCTTTTCGCCGAAGCGGCTGTTGGTCTCGGCAAGGAGCGAGAGGGTGAGGAAGTACTTGTTCTGGTAGTTGTAGTCAGCGTTTCCGTACCACTGGATTTGTTTCCACACGTCGTTCGATCCGTCGTTGTCGGAGAAGGCCTGCGAGTCGTCGGTGCTCAGCGCGGCGTTCTTGTCGTCGGTCTGGCCCTTGTACTGTGATGACAGAGCTGTGCCGTCATATTTGAAACGGTTGAACTTGAATCCTCCGAACACGTCGATGGTGTGGCTTCCATACTGGTTCCCCCATTTCAGACGTGTGTCGCTGAGGAAGTTGTTCTCAGTGGCCTGGTATGATCCCACCTTTGCATAGACGGTACCCAGCTCGCTGATGACGAACGGTGGAACGCCGGAGTAGGGGCGGAAATATTTCTGGTTGTTGCGCACGAGTGAGTAAGCCACCATCTCAGTCAGGAACAAGTGCTTGTTGATCTCCAGTGTCGGTGCGAGCGTGATGTTGAAGTATGTGTTCTCGTTCTTGTTCTTGTGCTCGCCCGATCCGTTGGTCAGGATGGCCACGGGGTTGGCAAGCGACTGCGCTGTGCCGAGACCGCCCGTCACGTTGTTCAGCTGGCTGAAGATGTCGTCGTAGTTGCTCAGGATGTTGGAGAGCTTTCCTGTCTGCGCGTTGTAGGTGTAAGGCGCCACGATAGGCGACTTGATGAGCGCGAGGAAGTTGGGCGATGTGATGGCGCCCTGGCTGAGGTTGGCAGGAATAGCTGTGTCGAGCACCTTGCTGTTGGTACGCGAGATTGACATGTTGAACACGGTCTTGAGGATCGGCAGAATCTCGATGTCGGTGTTGAAGCGGATGTTGAACCGGTCGAAGTCGCTCTTCTTCATCGTGTTCTTGGCATTCATGTAGCCAACGGAGAGGTTGTACATACCCACATCGTCACCTCCCTGCACGTTCACGCTGTAGTTCTGCGTCATGGCCTCTCGGTAGATGTAGTCTTCCCAGTCCGTGTTGTTGTGGTACATATTATAGTAGTAGCCGTTGGGGTCATCGTTGAGGAAGTTCATCGTGAGTGTGCGGTTGTAGTCTTTCACTGCGTCGATGGTTCCGATCATCTCAGAGGCATAGGTGCGGTACTGCTTTGCGTTCATCATCTTAGGCAGTGTGGGAATGAGCTGAACACCGGCATAGATGTCAGCGTCGATTCTCGTGGCCATCGAGTGGCCGCGCTTGGTCTTGATGAGGATGACTCCGTTACCACCTCTTGAACCGTAAAGCGCGGTGGCGTTCTTCACGACTTCCACGCTCTCGATGTCGTTGGGCGAGAGGTTGGCGAGCACGTTCATGAACTGTCCCTCGTGCAAGGCCGTGCGGTCGAGCATCATGTCCTGCTCGATTCCGTCGATGACGATGAGCGGCTGGGCGTTGGCGTTGATGGAGTTGAGTCCTCTGATGAACATCGAAGCTCCGTTCTCTATCATTCCTGACCGTGTGATGGACCTTACGTCTCCCTGCAGTTGCTGGTTGATGTGCCCGTCCGGAGTGGCATAGTGGCCCTCCATGTTCACCTTCTTGGTGGCTGTGTATTTCGTGTCGTTCCCATACATTTCATAGAACTTGTCGCTGAGCATCTTGATGCGTATGGGTGTCTCCGTGTCATCGGGGTCGACGGGCACCTGCTGGCTGAGGTAGTCAGGAGTGAATACATACAGAGCCGTCACAAAATCTGGTACATTGATTTTGAAATAGCCTTCCTCGTCGGTCATCGCCGCATAATTGGGATTTCCGAGGGCTTGAACCTTCACACCGGAAATCGGTGCGTTGGTGGCCTCGTCGAGCACCATTCCGAAGAGCTCTTTCGTAGGATATTTCTTCACCACGCGTGCCACTTTCTCAGGTACTTTCTGCTCCGTGGCTTCCTCCTGAGCGGTCACAGATGCAGGCATGGCCAGCATGGCGGCTGCGAGAATGAGGAGCATTCTCTTGCGATTCATATGATTAGTTATATTTGCCATAGTGTAATCCTATTTTTTAGTAGACTTTCTTGATTTCACGTTGCCTTGCTCTTCCAGGTATGCCTCGTAGTCCAACGGGCGGAAGATGATGGAACAGATTCTGATGTCGCGGCTGTAGTTCTCCAGAATGGCCTTACGCAGCACATTGATTCTGGCTGAGTTGGTCACCTTGATGTTTGGATAGTAGCCTGTTCCGGCATAGCAGTAGGGTATGGTGAGACGTCCCAGGTACATGGTATCGACCTTCGACGTGTCGTTGACGAAGTCGGTGTCAGTCAGCTTTGCCGTACCTCCCTGCACAATGGATTCTCCGTCGTAGCGTTCGTTCTTGAAAGCCAGGTCGGTGGTGGTGTACTGCGTCTTGCCGTTCTCGTCAACATAGTAGCCGTTGTAGCTGAAGTTGAGAATGTTCGGCTTCACGGCGTTGATGGAGTCGCGAAGGTCAACATTGGCCGGAGGTATGACGGCGTAGATGTTATAGGTAGTTGCCATCAGTCCGTCGATGAGGTAGTCAACCTCTGGCTTTGAGCGCTCGCCCGACGTGGCCCAGCAGAATGAGAGGTTTTGTCCAGGCTTGAGAGTGACCAGGTCGGTGTTCACATAATCCTCTGGCACGCTCACCCTTGAGAATGTCAAGTCGTTGAGGTGGCGAATATAATTGAAGTATCCGTCAATCTCCAGTTCCGGGTTGTAGGTCTCCCATGGCTTGAATGCCAGGGTGTCCACAACGAAGCCGTAGCCGTTGGACAGGCGCTCCTTGCTGACGATGTACTGGTCGCTGAACACCTCGTCGCCGTTGGAGAACTTGTTGAAATAGGTTGTCACAATGGTGTCGTTGTAATTCACGGCGTCGTTCTTCACCAAGTGCATGTTGTACTTGTTGTTGTTGCTGTAGAACAGGTTGTTGACGATTGCGCGGCGGGTCAAGGAGTCGGTGAGGAAAGCGAAGTTCACTCCGAGTGTCGCAGCTGTGATGGTCTGTGCGTCGAACTCGTTGGTGGTTTCGTTATACACCTGGCATTTCATTCCGTCGTAGAACTTGAAGAACGGCTTGATGGTGTTGTAAGTGTTTGTATACGCCTTGTTGGTGGGCAGCAGGATGGAGTAGGTGCTGTCCTCGCTCTCGATGCGGGCCCTGAGCCTTGTGGTCATCGTGTTGGAGGTGGTGAATACGGAATCCAGGTAGGTCTGCTTACCGTTTACCACCGGGCCGATGACCGAGCTGCGGGTGTCCAGGGTCGTGTCGTTGTACTGGTTGATGTAGGCAGCGATGGAGTCAATCCCTTCAATCATCGACAGTGCTTCCAGACCGTTTGGCAGGAACTCCGACTCACCGTTGATCACGTGCAGCGTTCCGTTGCTGCTGGGAAGGTTGTACATGTTAGCAACCAGCTGCTGGGAGTTGTAGGTATAGTTTCCTTCGCTCAGCATGAACTCATACGACTTCTTGTTGAGTGTCTTCACCTTCTCGTAGAGGTTGCCCTTGGCGAGATGGTTGTACTCAGCGATGTGGTTGTTGATGAACTGCTGCAGGATGGCTTCGTCCGTGCAGTTGAGCACGGAGTCCACGTTGTATGTTCCGTCGAGCGGGGCCCATATCGTGTAGTAGCGGTTGGCGCTGAGCGTCTCCTGCAGACCTGCCTTCTTGAGCACCTTCACGAAGTCGGAAATCTGAGACTGGGAGTTGATGTTCTCCCATAGTGTCTGCTCAGCTGCAGGGTTGATGTCCTCTTGGACCGTGTTCCAGTCGTCGTAGTCCGAACATCCGGTGGCGAGTGCGAAGAGCGGCGTGAGCAGTAATAGTCTTATATATTTGTTCTTTTTCATAACTATATGGTTTTTATGGGTTTACATCCAGTCTTCCTGATACTGGTCGTTATTGACGATGTCTACTGGAACGAACTCTACGTAGTCGAGCTGCCATTTGAGCGCGTCGCCGTTGCTGAGCATGTTCTTGATTCTCAGCCAGTATTCCTCGCTCTGACGGAACTGCTGGGTGGTCAGGATCTTACGCAGAACGACGGTACCGTCAGTACGGCAGTTTCCGTTGCCGGTGATGGCCTCCACGTATGACTCTGCATGTCCGCGGTATGAGAACGGGCCGCGCATATAGCCCTTGTTGCGCAGGGCTCGGTCGGTCTCGATGCCTCGGTCGTCCTCCTCGCTCGTGTCGGTCCATCCGATTCGCTCATCGGCGGCTGCGATGCGCACGTCGAGAGGGATGCCGAGCGGCTGCATGGACGAGATGTCGCTGCTGGTTCCGAGATAGAACTGCATGAATCCGCCGTGCTGCATCGGTGAGTAGAACATACGCATCTCGTAGTTGCCGGTCGGAATTGGCGGCATCTTGATGGCCAGGTCGTAGTTGCCCCAGCCTTGGAAGGCGTCGGCCTGCAGTGAGCGGAATGCACCCTTCACGTTGTAGCGCAGCTTGTTCTGGTCATTGTAGCAATGCACGTTGTCGAAGTAGTTCAGAGGGAATGCGATACGTGCTCCTGAGCCGCCTCCGTTCATGGCGCTCACTTCGGTGGCGGAGTTGTAGCGGAAACCGTTGTTGATGAACTCGGGCAGGAACGTGGTGGCGTCGAAGCGCAGGCGCTCATGCAGCACCTCGTTCTTCACCGACCAGTCGTACACGAGCATGTCGGTGATGCCGTGAATATGTCCGTTGTGGGCCTGACGGTTCACGTTGGTGTCGACACGTATGTTCTCGCGTATCGTTCCGTGCATGGCTGCTGATCCGAGTGTGCCGACTTCGTCGGTGAGCGTGTTGTTTGGGCGGTAGCGGTTGATGTAGAGTCGCTTGCTCGAGCTGTTTGTGCTGGTGCCGCAGGCGTAGGCCTGGGGCTCCCAGATCTTGATGAGCGTGTGGGGCAGCATGGTCTCGTAGTAGTCGTAGGGCTCACCACCGCAAAGCGTGTTGTTGTAGTTCCAGTAGATGCTGGAGCCGGACTCGAACACGAGCTGGTCCTTGGCCATGTTCACATACAGGCAGTGGTAGCGTACGAACATGTTCAGGCAGTTCCATTGGTTGGTGTAGTCGTCGCCTGTGCTGACGGTGATTCCCTTCTCGCTCACGTAGTCATACCACTGTGCGCAGTCCTTGTACTGCTCGTTGGCATAGGCTATCAGGTCGTCTATGTTGTGGATGCCGTGCTTGGCCAGAACTTCGTCGCTCTCGGCGAAGATGGTGAAGCCCACGCGGCACTCCTCTGGCCAGTACAGCTCGTCGGTCTTCGTACCGCTTGATGCGCTCACGTCCCAGTTGTCGTTGATGGTGTAGGTCTCGTCTTTCTTGGCCTTCACCATGAGCTTGTCGATGCCGGTGAGTTTCAGGGCGTCGTTGAAGATGGTGTAGCCTTCCACGTGGTCCATCTCGTCGCCAATCAGGCGCGATGAACGGGCGATCACGTCGTCCACCTTGTGGAAGATACCGTTCACGGCCTCGTTGTCGCCGCTGATGATGCGCGAGCTGTTCATCAGCGTGTAGCCGTCCTGCACTTCGGTTGACACCATGTAGCCCAGCAGTGTGTTGATACTTCCTGAAGACTCTGCCAGGTCCACGATAGTGTATGTTCCGTTGATGAGGTGGTATTTGGCGATGTCGTTGCACAGGCTGTCGGTCAGGCCCTCGAGCGAGTTCTCTGTCATACCGTTGTGCGGAATGCGGCACTCATCGTCGTTCCACAGACTGTCGAGATAAGCCGTCACGCCGTCGTTGGTTGGGGCGAAGCATGTGTACGTTCCCCATGCGCTCAGGTTCTTGTCCATGCCGATTCGCTGAAGTATATACTCAAATGATGAGAGCTCAGCGTCCTCCATGATGTAGTCGTTGATGGTCTTTCCTGTGGATGTGTAGAGGTCGTCTCCGTCGGGCTCGTTTTCGCACGCGTTGAAGACGAATAGTCCCACTGCCATCATCAGAAGCGCTTTCACGTTATATATAAAATTATACTTTTTCATATCTTCTTGTCGTTAAGAGTTAATGTTTAGTGACGTTCGAACTGACTGGACGAACTGTAGGCAGGGTTCTGCTTGAGTGCCCCGTTGAGTTTGACTTCGTCCTCTGAAATTGGCATGTAGAGGTAAGGCTCTGTCTTCATCTTGGATATGACGGCGTTGGCGGCTTCCTCTGTTCGGGCCATCATGTTGAGCATGTTGGCGTCGTTTTCGATGAAGGTTGTCTGGTCGGCCAGGATGGCGTCATAGTTGGTGTTGATGCCTTGCTTGGCGTTGTTTCGGTAGTTCATACGCAGGAGGTCGAACCAGCGCTTGCCTTCGAAGCAAAGCTCACGAAGACGTTCGCCCATGACCAGGCTCTCCATTGCGTCAACTGTGTTGTAGTTGGCGAAGTCGAGCGCTTTGACGCCTGAGCCCTGGAACAAGGCTCTGTCGTTGACTGCCTTGACCAGTTCGAATGCTTGCTGAAGCTTCTCCTCGCTTCCCTCATGGTCGGCCAGCTCGGTCAGTGCCTCGGCCTTCATCAGCATCACGTCGGTCATGCGATAGATAATCCAGTCGTGAGGGAAGTTGACAAGGCCTGACTCACGAAGGCGGCTGTAGCTGGAAGGGTCGGAGCCGGTGATGGTCTCGGAAATCATCTTAGCCACGTTGTAGCTCTCGTCCACGCTGCTTGTGTTGTAATAGACGGACTTGCGGCGTGTGTCGTAAGTCTGGATGAACACGGCCTGGTCGTTGGTCGTTCCGATGGAGCCGAAGAGGCCCGGTGCCTGCATGAATCCGAATGCGTAGTTGGTTCCGCCATAACTGTAGAACATATTGATGAGTGCCGTGTTGTTGGCGTTGAACTCCAGCTCGAAGATGCTCTCTTCGGCATTCTGGTCGACGAAGAGGGCCTGGTAGTAGTTGTCGATGTCGGCAAGGGCAGGGTAGAGGTTGGTCTCGTCCTGAGTCTGTCCGCCGTGGATGGTGCTGCTGTGGTAGTCATTTTTGGAGTTGATGACCATGTCGGCATATTCCACGCACTTCTCATAGTCTCTGTAGGCCTGTGAGGGGTTGGAGCCCAGTGTCACGCTCGCTCTCCAGAGGTAGATGTCGGCCAGGATGGCGTATACGGCGTCGCGGTTCAGATATCCGCGGCTTCTCCAGTTGTTGAGTGCGAAGTTCTGGGCGTCGTAGATGTCGGCTGAGGCTTCCTCGAGGTCCTTGATGCAGGCTTCGAGCACAACAGACGGAGCCGACTGAGGTATGCTCATCTCCTGGCTGCTGTTACGGTAGCTCTGTGTGATGTAAGGCACGTCGCGGAAAGCACGTACGAGATAGAAGTAGCATAGTGAGCGGAGTGCCTTCATCTGTGCCACGTCGAGTGCGCAGTCCCCCTCTGTGTAGTCCGGGTCGCGCTCGATGACGTCCTTCGCCATGTCGATGACGAGGTTGCAGTAGTTGATGACCGAATAGAAATTACCCCATGTGGAGAACATGTTGGTTGTCTCAATATTAGCGGTCTTGATTTCGGATAGCGCCTGGCGTGTGCGGTTGGCAGCAGGAACCTCGGAGGTGAGCTTCAGCTCGTCGCTTCGGAAGCTGCCCCAGACAATCATGCGGTTCACGATGTCGGCCGAGGCCATTTCGTGGTATGCCTGGGTCACCACCTGGGCCACTTCCGACTTCTTCTGCCAGTAGTCTTCCTCAGTCGTCTGACCGTATGGTGTGATATTGGTATCGACGCACGACACGAATAAGATACCAGAAAGGATTGACAAAATATATTTTTTCATAATTTCTTCGTTTTTAGAATCCTATATTAAGTGTGGCTGTGAACTGCTTTGAACGGGGTGTGCGCGAGTTGTCGGACGCGATTCCCCATCCGCCTACGGATACTTCCGGGTCCACACCGCTGTAGTTGGTCCAGCAGTAGAGGTTGTTCATGGAAGCATAGATTGCGAGGCTGCTGATGCCGTACTTCTTCAGCTTCTTCGGGTCGAAGGAGTAGGAGAGCTGCAGGTTCTGGAAGCGGACGAAGGATCCGTCCTCCACGTATTTGCTTGAGCCCATGTAGTTGTAGCCCGTACCGTAGAGCGCGCGTGGGATCGGAGTGTCGTCGCCGTCCTTGCGCCAGCGGTAGTTCACGGTTGAGGTCTGGTTGAATACGGTGTACATGTTCTCGAGGTTGGCTCTTGCCAGGTTCACGATTTTGTTGCCGGTACGGTAGTTGAAACGTGCGACGAGCTTCCATCTTCCATATTTGAATGTGAAGCTGAAACCTCCGTTGAACTTTGGCATGGAGTTGCCGAGGTACACGATGTCGAGAGCGTTGATCTGGCCGTCGTTGTTGATGTCCTCGAAGATGGCGTCACCTCCCTGGAAGGCATAGGTGTAGGCTCCGTCGTCGTAGTTGTAGACGAGGCGCTGAGGGGTGCCGTTGTTGTTCATCACGACGTTGCCGTTGGCGTCACGTACCACTGGGAATGTCTTTCCGTCCTTAAGCTGTCCGTTAATCCAGTCCTGGTACATGGCAGTGGTGAAGGTCTGGCCGTTCTGGCTGTAGGCCAGCTCCTGCTCCTTGCGGTAGTTCTCGAGATAGGAGTATGAGTACTGGTATGTGCCCTTGAACTTATAACCGTAGATGGAACCGAGCGGGTTGTTCTCCTGGATGAGGTTGAGGTATTTTGTGCTTCCGGCCGGGCTACGGACATCGTCCCATGTGGTGTTGATGGCGTCGAGCACACGCTGGTCCATTGACTTGATGTTGTTCACGTTCTGGGCGATGTTGAAGCTGGCTGAGATGGTGAACTTCTTTCCGATCTTGATGAAGTCTTTTCCGGTGATGTTCATTTCCCATCCGTTGTTGGTCATCTCGCCCACGTTGTACCAGCTGAGTGAGCCGAAACCAGTGGATGTAGGGATGTTCACGGCTTGCATCAGCAGGTCGGAGGTGTTCTTGCGGTAGTAGTCGAAGTCCATCTGCAACTTGTCGTCGAAGAGGTTGAGGTTACCTCCAAGGTTGTATGACGTGGTCTTCTCCCATCTGAGGTCGTCGAGGTTGACTCCTGACACCGTTGCGTAGATGTCGGTGTTGGAGCCTTTTCCGTAAGAGCCCTGGTTCACGTAGTAGTAGTTGTAGATTGCGTTGTTGCTCGTAGGAGCGCGTCCGTTGATACCCCAGCTGGCACGGAATGCGAGCATCGACACTTCCTTGGGCATCCAGCTGCGAATCCACTTCTCGTCAATCATGTTCCAACGTCCTGACAGACCAGGGAACATAGCCCACTTGTGGTCGGGGCCGAACTTGGAGTTACCGTCGAGACGTGCGGATACGCCGAGGGAGTAGATACTCTTGTAGGAAGCGTGGGCATTGAAGAGGATGTTCTCGTCAGCGCTCTTGCTTGTTGAGCTCGACATGCCTCCGTTGGCTGCGTCCACCGTCGGAGCTGTGATGCCCGGAGGGAGGTTGTATACGGTGTTGGACTGTGCGGTCGACTTCGATGTGTGCATCTGGTAGCGGAGGAGTGACGTGAAGGAGATGTCCTCGTTGTTGAAGTGAGGTGTGAACGTCAGCTTGCCTTCCATTCCCATCTTGAATCGGTTGGACTCGGAGCTGGTGCTGATGTTGTAGTTTCCGTCGCGCCAGCCTGTACCGGTGTTGTTACCCGTGGTAAGCTCTGCCGGATACCATGTGGGCGATGAGTTGGAGTAGATATCGAAGTCCACGTTGGCGTCCAATGTGAGGCGGTGTTTGTCGGAGCTTGTTCCGAGCAGCTCGTAGCGGAGGTTGAAGTCAGGAACGATACGGTAGGTCGTCTCCTTCTTCCATGCCTTGTTGGCAATAGCCACAGGGTTGCCCAGGCCGCGTATGCCCGACAGCGACTGTGAAGAGAAGTTTCCGGCGTAGGGGTCGCCCGACGGCATCATATAGTAGAACTCGTCGGTGTTGTGGCCGTACTCGTCCTGACGGTAGATCGACATGTTCGGAGCCATTTTCTGCGCGATGGCGAGCAAGTCAGAGTCGTTCTTCTCGTTGTTCGTGTAGGTGAGTGCGAAGTTGGTGGAGAAGCGTATGCGGTTACTTACGTCGTAGTCGAGCACGAGGCGCGTGGTGAGACGGTCGAGGTGCTGCTTGATGATCGAACCGCTTTGGTTGTCGTAGCTACCCGAGATTCGGAACGTGGCATTCTCTCCACCGCCCGATATGTTCATGTTGATGTTATGGAGCTTTCCGAAGTCGCTCACTGCGTCCACCCAGTCGGTGTTGTTGTTCCAGTTCTCATACTCAGCCCATGAGCGGTCGTAGTTGATCTCGGCGATGTTCGTCGTGGCCGTTGAGCGCTGGGCGGGGTTGTAGAACTCTTCCTTGAGCATCATGGTGTAGTCGTCACCGTTCAGCAGCTTGTAGCCGCTCGGCATCCATGTGCCTGTGAACTTGTAGGAGAACTGCACTTTCGTCGGGCCTCTCTTACCGCGCTTGGTCTTGATCTGGATCACACCGTTGGCACCGTAGGCTCCCCATACGGCAGTTGCTGCGGCGTCCTTGAGGACGGTGATGCTCTCGATGTCGTCTACGTTCACGGAGAGAAGTGACGCGTACTGCTCCTCGTCAGCGTTGGCGAAGTCGAAGTTCTCGTCCGGGTTGTCGAATATCTTGTCGTCCACGACGATGAGCGGGTTTGCGTCGCCGTTGATGGTGGTGACACCACGCAGGCGCATCTGGGTTCCTGCACCGAGGTTACCTGAGGTTGACACGATGTCGAGACCGGCGATCTCACCTTGCAGCGCCTCGTCGGCAGATGTGAAGGCGAGACCTTCCACGTCCTCCATGCTCATGGTCTGGCTGGCCACGGTCATCTCGCGTACGGGAATGGTCAGTCCGCCTGAACTCTGTTTGCGCGTCGCCTTGATGACAACTTCCTGAATCTGTCCCTGTGCCTCCATCTTCACATTGAATACAGTGCGTCCTTTCAGAGGCATAGTGACGGTCTTGTTTCCGACGAATGAGATTTGGAGCGTGTTGTTCTGGCTCTTGATCGCCATGGAGAAATTACCGTTGATGTCGGTTGACGTATGATTGACGATACGGTTGTTGGCGTCTTTCTCCACCACCGTAGCCATCATGACGGGGCCCATGTCGTCTTCCACCGTTCCTGAGATGCGCTGTGCCATGGCAGTAGCCGACCACAGTCCCATCAAAACGGTGATAAGGAAAATCCTTAGTTTCTTATTGCCCAATATCAATATATTATTCATAAAGTGGGATTTATTTAGTTTAGAAATGTGAGTTGTGGTCTTTATAGTGCGTTAAGCAGATCGTCCACGGTGAAGTCGTCGGCCTTCCATCCTTCGTCATATCTGAGTGAGCTGTCGAAGTAGAATGGCTCGGTGATTTCGTGTATTACGCAGAATGATGAGGTGAGAATGCTGTTGTTGGCTGCTCCACGGTCTTTGTTGAGCCAGTAGTCGCGTGCCATGATATTGCTCAGTCGCTGGCCGTTGTTTGCGTCCACTGTGTGCTGCTGGCCTCCGCCGTCGGTGATGGTGAGAACACCACCGCTGCAGCTGACACGGTTTTCCTTCAGCGGCTGGTTGGCTGGGGCGAACATGCTCTGATATGCGCCGTTGCCGCCGTCGCTTGCGGGGATATACTGGTCGGCATAGAGTGCGATATACTGGAAGTGGTATTTGCAGAACTCGTTCATCTTCTCCACTTTCTGCTTCAGAACTGAGGCATAAGGCTCAGGGCATTTCTCCTTTGAGCTGGCTTCTGTGGCCTTCTCGTAGATCTCGCTGATTTCGTCCCAAGACGGAAGTCCGGCTGCATAGGCCTTCTCCATGGCTTCGTTGTCGGGAGCATAGAGCGTGTAGTTGAATGTGTTGAACATTTTCACGTTACCTTCCTTGGCAAGACTGCGGTTCTTCACCTGGTTGAAGCTGTAGTCGGTTGAGAAGATGAGCTTGCGCTGCTGGTCGGACACGCCGAACGGGTCCTTTGCGTAGTCGCTCGAATAGCCAATCCAGTACATGATGTCGGAGTTGGCGAATCCTGCGCACAACTCGTAGAACTCAGAGAAGCGTGGCTCGTTGGCAAGCACCTGTGACACGCTGTGGATGGTGGGCTGAATCACGTGGTCCACGCGGTAAGCATATCCGTTGTCCTCGCGCTCTGCCACCTCCACGGTGCTGGCAGGCAGGATGACGTCGCCGCCGGGCACGAGCGGACGGATTTGGCTTCCGCTCTTCACGGTCCAGTTGCCGCCGTTCTGCTCCACGAGCAGCTCGCCGCCACCCTTGGTCTTGTAGTATTTGTTTCCGGTGGTGATGGGGTCGCCGTTGGCCACGTCCTCGTTCTCAAGCACCACGGTGTGGTTGTCCATGATGTCGGCGAGTGCTGACTTGATCTGGTCCTTGCTCGAGTTGAAGTTCAGGTCAGACTGGTTGGTCGTGATTTCTCCGGTTTTCAGGTCGATGGTGTAGGCGCGTGCGCCGAGATACTGCTGGGAGCGCAGGTTGCGGTCTGTGTTGTCATACCAGAAGTGGATTACTTGTCCCTTGTTGGTGTCCCAGTTGATGGATGCCGGGTCGAGATAGTAGATGTCGGATGAGCCGAATGCGTCGTCATCCGGTACGAAGAATGCGTACTTGGCCTTCATGGCAAGCAGGTAGTACTGGAAGTCGATGCCCAGGTAGCCGGTGTATTTTTCCTCAACTGCCCAGTCCATGACTTTCATGTCGCGGTACGTAGCCACAGGACCGAGCACAGAGCGGTAGCGGTCGGGGGCGAGCACACCGTGAATCTTGTAAATGATACCGTTGTTCGCTATCTTGATGTCGTATTTCCCGTCGGGACGAACAACGAGTGAGTCGATGCTCATGTTGAGCAGCTCGCTTGCGTCGTTGATGATTTCAGGGAACTTGCTCGGCACGGTTGAGATGAACGAAGTCTTCTCGATGTTGTTTACGAACGATGTGAGAATGACAGGGTTGGCATTGTGAACGGAGTCGAGGTTCTCAAGCAGGTTTTCCCGTGTGTTTTCCTTCTTGCCGTATTCATTGATGATGAATGCGCCCTTTGTGCTGAAATAATTCCACAGCGCGTCGTCTGTTGGCACGAACATGGCTCCCATGTCCGTGATTTTCGCGATGTCGGCTGTCGATCGGTTGGAGTTGGGGTAGTATTCGTTCCATCCTGGGTCGTAGTTGAGCACCTCGTTTGTGGCCCTTGCCGTTCCGTTCGGGTCTGTGTTGCCGTCGACACCCTGGGAGATGACGCTGAGGTATCTTACCTTATATATATTGTCGTGCTGCGTGTAGCCGTTCTTGTTGGCTGCCTCAGGGTTCTGGGTCACCCAGGCGTTGTACGATGTTGTTGTCGCTGCGTCGGGATAAGCCACCTTGAAGTAGTCCAGGATATGGCTGAAGTACTGGGTGTCCTTGTCTTTCTGGATGACCTGGGCCATGTTACCCGGCTGAACGAGCACGTCCTGCACCTGGTGGATGTATCCGTTGAGGCAGGTGATGTCCTTGTTGATGATCTTGTTGTTGTAGATGTAGACCGGCTTCTCGGCGTCGTCGTATGGTTCGCCGGTGATGATGGCGAAGTCGGACTGGTCGCCTTGTGTGGAGATTCCGTTGTTCACCATCTGCTCACGAGTGAAATGCACAATGGGAGGAGTGGTGTTGTCACACACAGCCCAGATGGGTTGACCGGTTTCTTTGAATGCGGTCCAGTAGCTGTTGTTCTTCGGCATTTCAGCCGGCGTGATTTTGGTGATGGAGTCAATCACGCTGATGTTTGAAGGGTGTTTCAGCGCCATGCCCTCAGCGATTCCAGTCGTGGCTGTTGTCGACTCCACGTTGGAGAGCATGCTGGTCAGCAGGGCGTTGTCGAGCATCGACGAGTAGAGAAGCATCTTCTTCTGAGCATAAGTCAGTTCCTCGTAGGAGGATACGCCCCACTCGTTGCTTTGGAAGAATCGCTTGAACGCGTCGTCGTTGGCAGGGAAGATGGTCTTGCTACCAGTCCGGTTGAGCGTCTCGTCATATCCGAGGTCGTCGATGAGCTTCAGATACGTCGTGAACGTTCCCGTCAGTTTTTTTCCACTCTTGAGTTCGGAATAAATACTTCCTCCGAGCCATGATGGAGTGGAATCCTCGTCCACATCGCCGTAGATGTCCCCATACGTGTCGTCGCAGGAGACCAATAGCAATGATCCCAAGAATAACGTTAGTAATAGTACTTTTTTCATAAATGTTATTTTAGTAATAATTGAAGTGTTTTCTATAGCAGTAAGTGCGCTCCGCACCCATGTGCGGAGCTCACTTTCAGTTTAGTCAGTTCACAAATTTATGTTTTTTATTTGACATCTGCAAACAAATCTTAATTTTTTTTAAAATTCATCAATTATTTCATTGTGCGGCAATGATATTGATGACTGCCACGATGTCACTGATATCAACATTCTTGTCGTTGTTGACGTCGGCGTATCGGTAGGTTGCAGTGCCGGCAATCTGGTTGATGATGGCCACGATGTCGGAGATGTCCACCTGTCCGTCCTCGTTCACGTCGCCAGGCTTGTTCGTCGCCTCAACCACGAAGAGCAGGCCTTCGTTCAGCCGAGAGTCGTCCCATGCGAGGCCCTTCTCCGGGTCGAGCACGTTGCTCGCGAGCTTGGGAGACCCTGTGCTGCTGGTGGCGTCCCATACACGGATGGAGTCGCCGACAGCGAGAGTGTGTGACTCGCTTACGCTCACCTCCACGGTTCCGTTGCAGGTCATTCTTTCTATGTTCATGAGAGTGGAACAACCATTCTTGCTTGCGGATACTTCTTCTTCAGCACATTTGCGTGCATTAATGCGGATGATTCCGGTCGTTCCTACGTTCACGTTCCTGCCGCCGAAGTCAATAGCTCCAGTTGAGGAGGTGGCGAGCAGTCCTGGCTGAACGATTCCGTTCAGCGTGTAGCGTGTGTTGGTCAGTGAGCCGGTACCGGAGAGTATTGCGTCGGGCTGCAGCGTGAGCATGCCTTTTCCAAGACATGACTTGTTGCGAGTGAAGAGTTCGCCTTCAGATATCTTCACGTTTCCGCTGTTTTCCCATACTCCGGATACGGTCATCTTGCAGCTGCCCACCTTCTCGAACACAGATTTGTTGTTTCCGCTGTCGGTCAGTTTTCCTGCGAACGTGAAGTCTCCAAGCGTGTCGTTGCCAACAATCCAGGTGTTGCTTCCGCTCACGGCGCTCTGGTTCTGGTAGTTGGAGTTCGGTCCGCAGAGGTTGCCTGAGCCTGTGAGCTTACCGATTCTGAATGATTTTGCCACGTTGTTGACGTTGCAGTCTTCCGCGATGTCGAGTGTGGCAGCTGGAAGTCCGTAGCTGTTGTCGAGCGGCAGGGTGATGCTGGTGTTGGTGTGCTTGATAGTGCCTTTGAACTTGCTCCAGTCTCCGGTGATTCTGACTCGGTTGGATGTGTTGGTTGGCTCGATGGTGAGTGTGCCGCTTCCTGTCAACTTGTTTTCGTGAGCTGCATAGGCGGTTCCGGACAGGGTCAGCGTGGCGTTGGCTTTTTCAGCTACTTCAATCGGGCAAGAGATGAATCCATGTCCCTTGAGGTTGCCGGTTCCTTCAAGCAAGACGTTGTATGGGTAAGAGGCAGTGGCGTAGTTGAAGGTGCCGGCCTGAACAATGAGTTTCTTGGCCGTGAGGGTACCCTGCATGTCGAATGTACCGGCGCCCTTCTTCGTTGCCTGGGTTCCGGCGATGTTCTTCTCCATCACGAAGTTTTTCGCGTTGTTGATCACGCCGCCTTCCTCGCCGTCCATGCGGATGGGAGATCCCATCTTCACGTCAGCGGTGGTCTGCAGTTCGGCGCCGTTCTCCATCGTGAACTTGGCCAGGGTGGTAGTCACAGCTCCGAGGTTTCCGTATGCCTGAGTGCTGTTCGACAGACTGCTCACCTTCACGATACCGCCTTTGAGGAAGTTGCCTCCTGTGTAGGTGTTGTCGTTGCCCATGGTGAGTGTTCCGGTTCCTTCTTTCACGAGCACGCCGCTGGTGATGGCACCTGTTCCGTTGAAGGTGTATGCGGTGGTGTTGTTCACGAAGATGGTGTCGGCCGGCAGTTCGTCGCCCGCTTTCAGCTCCACGGTGAATATCTTCGCTGAGTCGTTGAAGTTGACGATGTCGCCCTTGGCAAAGATGTCCGGAGTCTTGTTTTCGTCAGAGAGAAGGTAGAAGTTCTCGGTTGTTGCATAGTCCCAAATCTTTGATGTGCTGCCAGTCCATACGATTTCGCTGGCTCCGCGTACGGAACCGAGAACGAGGTAGAGGTCGCCGTTCTCCTCACGCTCAAGTCCGGACTTGAGGCTGGTGATGCCCTCCACCTTGATGTTGGCGAGGGAGCCGCTCACTTCTCCCACGTTTCCGATGAGATATCTGCCCGGTTCAAGAGTCTCTGCTCCGTCGAGCTTGTGCTCCACGATTTCGATGACCGGCATCATGTACTGAGGTCCGTATTCCCAGGTTTTCTTGACGATGCTGAGTTTCTTGGTCTTGATCTGGTCGGCTGCGAGGTTCTCGGAATAGAGGTCGATCTTGACGCGGCTTCCGATTCCGAGCGTGAGGATGGAGTCTGCGTTGATGATGCCGACTGCGTCGTCTCCACCCGGCCGGATGACCGATCCGTAGTCCGCCTTGATGGACTTGAATGTGGCTTCTGGTGCCAGGGAGTTGAGCTGTCCGAAGCGGTTCACCCAAACGTTGGAGTTGGCAGCCGAGCCGTTGAAGTTGACGGTACCCGCCCATATGTTGGTCTCGCCCGTGTAGGTCATGTCGACAGCGGGCAGGGTGAGGATTCCGTCGCCCTGCTTGATCAGTCGGGTGCTGCCGGTGAGTGCGCCTCCGCTTACCTCGCAGGTGTAGTATGAGGTGTTGATTGGTGTTTTCTTGACGGTGGAGTTGCTGGCAGCCGTTCCCTCAACCGACGACGGCACGTTGAACGTGACGATATACGGGCTGGCTCCGTCTGCGATGTTCACTTTCGTGTCGTTGAACTCGCAGACCATCAGGTGGTCGTCGGTGGTGGTGATGGTACCGCCGTTCTTCACCTCGGTCCGTCCGGTCATGGTGTATGGTGGCGGTGCCTGGGTGATTCCCTCAAGCTTACCGAGGAAGTAGCTCTTATGAGGTGGCTGGTTGTAGCCCATGGTCTGCCAAACCATTGCGTTTCGGTACTGGTGGTCGTGCCAGAGGGTAGGGATTCGGTATTCCGTCGGGTAGTTGGTGGTGTAGATGACGAATGCGTTGTCGCCGTAGCGAAGTACGAGCTCCTCACGCCAGTCGCCGAGGATGTCGCCGGCCGCTCCCGGGTTGTTCTTGCTGTCGTTGGCCAATGATCCCACGCACTGTACCAGCCTGGAGCCGGTACCTGGCTTATAGACCACGGCTGCCTTAGCCGTTCCCGGGCTGTCCATATACTCGTCGCAGAGGTCGCCGTCCCAGTAGATACGCCAGTTCAGGTCCGACCAGTCCATGAGGTTCAGTGTGGGTATGACCTTGTCGGCAACAGAGCTGATCCAGCCGGATGCTGTGCTTCGTCCAAAGGAGCCGGGATAGGTGTCCACGAAGTTGGCCATCAGCGCACGTCCGTCGTCACCGCCGGCGTCCACTTTCACATAGATGTCTGCCGTTGTGGCATTGCGGTAGTTACAGCCGAATTTTCCTCTGCCTTCCTCCAGGCAGGCGAACTGCTCGGCGCCGTGGCGGTAGGGGTTGAAATCGGAGCAGTGCTGGGCGTCTCCATGTCCGTAGTCGGTGGTGGAGAGGCCCATGCCGTTATCGTCGATGACCATCGATCCGAAGATAATCTCGTCCTTTCCGTCCCAGTCCACGTCGCCCACGGCGAAGTTGTGGTAGCCGTTGCCGAACCAAGGAGAGCTGCTGTTGTTACATCTCCAGTACCAGCGCTGTTTGAGCTGGTGGGTCTGCTTGTCAACGTCGAATGCGATGAACTTATGCTGCGTGTAGCAGCCGCGGCCGAGGAAGATGCTGGCATGCCGTCCGTCGAGGAAGGGAGCTCCAAAATAATGCTTGGTGGAACGGTGGCCGTAGCTGTCTCCCCATGCCTTTTCCAGGGCATCGTTGTATGCATTGATCTGTGAACTGTATTTGGATTGTTGTGACCAGTCGATGTACTGGTTGAATTCAGAAGTTTCAAGGCGCTTGAGAGGGTAGTCCATATAATCGGGATGCTCAGCGGGGCCAATCTGGTATGGTTTTCCGGTAGCGCCATCCAAATAGAGCAGGAACTCATTTCCGGCACTTGTGAAGGCCATGGAACCCGAAGCCAGACGGTTGCGGGTGTCCACATTCATGTTTCCGATTTCAAGTGTGGTGCCGTCTTCATAGTGGATGACGGTTCCGTCCTCGCAACGGAGGATTACCTCTGCCTTTCCGTCCTCATCCCAGTCGTATGCCACTGCGTCCCACTGTTCGTCAGGTCCGGCTATCATGTTCGGACCGAGGTCTATCCACCACAACCGCTTTCCGTTGATGTCGTAGCAGTCGATGTGGTTGAAGCGTACGTTCTGACCAGTGTTTGTGGCATCGCTGCAGGGACGTTTCACGATGAACTCGGGGACGCCGTCGCCCGTGAGGTCGCCGAGGCTGATGTCGTTCACTGCGTAGTAGCTGCCGGCAGCGTTTCCGTTCCGGTCAACCGGCTCAATCAGGTTAACCTGCTTGTAGCCGGCACCCCAGCAGGTGACGGCGTCGCATTTAGCCTGCTCAACGCCTCTGACAACGGGTGCCACCTGATACTGGGTGGACGTGTTGCCGCTGTCGTGGTTGAAGTTGGACCTGGAGAGGTTCGACGCAATCTTCGTGCCGTTGGCATACAGGTTGTAGGTCACGTCGTAGTATTCCTCTCCGAACACTCTCCAGCTGACGAAGTTGCCACTGGTCCGCGAAGGAACCGCCACCAGGCCGCGGTCGATCTTGTCGGTCACGCGCTGAGCCTGCAGGTTGTAGAATAGCGGTAGCATCGCCAGGATAAGAATTAGTCGTTTCAGTTTCATAAGTTTAGTATAGTTTTTAGTTTTTAGTTTTCTGTTGTTTGTTGTTATCCTGGTCTTTCAGGCTGGTGGAGTATCAAAGTCAATTTTCAGCTATTAAGATTCTGCAATGATATTGATGACTGCCACGATATCGCTGATATCAACATTCTCGTCGTTGTTGACGTCGGCATACCGGTAGGTGGAGGTGCCGGCAATCTGGTTGATGATGGCCACGATGTCTGAAATGTCGACCAGTCCGTCCTCGTTGACGTCGCCTTTCAGCGGTTCAACCTCGTCGATAAGTGGCACTTGCTCCATGTCCATACCGGTTCCGAGGAAGTAGCCGAGGTTGGTAGGCTGGTTGTAGCCGATGTTCTCGTTCAGTGCCGACATCAGGTATGTGTGGTCGCTCATCAGGTAAGGGAACTTATATTCTGTAGGAAACCACGTGGAGAATATCTTCAGGTCTACCAGCCTTGTGGCGTCAGGAACGATGAATTCCTCCCTCCAGTCGCCCAATATGTCTCCGTACCATGAGGTGTTGGACTTGGTTCCGTTGATGAAGCTCATGTCGTAGCGGTAGATGGTGAAGACACGTCCGTTCTTCACGCTCTGGATAATGTTCTCGTTGATAAGCTGACGCTGCAGAGTGCCGTCGAACCATATGCCCATGTTGCAGGAAGCAGGCTTGTAGCCGAGGTCGCTGCCTTGATAGTCGAAGGCGTTGGAGCCTGCCATCCAGAACTCGCATCCTGGGTGGTCGGGGTCGATGTCGGCCACCATGCAGCGTCCCATGTCGTTGTCTTCCGTGCCCACCTTGCTCCAGATGACCTTACCCGTTGCTGCGTCGTGGAGTGCAACCTGTGTCTTTCCGCTTTCAAGGCAGTGGTACATCTGAAGGCCATCGCGGTCGGGCAGGAACTTACCGACGTGGTTGGCGTCTCCGTGTCCGAGCTTGGTGGTCCAGAGCCCGATACCGTCCTGGTCGAGCGCCATGCTTCCGTACATAATCTCGTCGTATCCGTCGCCGTCGAGGTCTGCAACGTTGAGTGAGTGGTTGCCCTGGCCGGCATATGCGCTGTTGGGGTTGCCGTCCTTTCCCTTCCCGCTCTTGGAGGTGTCGAAAGTCCAGGCGATGGAGAGCTTTCCGTCGCGGTAGTCATAGCGCCGGATGACAGAGCGGGCGTACACGCCACGTCCGACCACGACCGACGGCAGCCCCGTGTCGTCGAAGCAGCCTACGCCGATTCGGAAGGAGCAGGCGCGCTTCCAGTAGCCGTCGCCCCAGGACTCGCTCGTGTCCCGGTTGATGAAGTTCTCTCGGGCCAGCTCCTTGCCGGTCTGGCCGTCGATGATGGATAGGAATTCCGGGCCCGCCGAGTTATAGTGGTCCACCCATCCGTTATTTCCCCATGTACGGTAGTCGATTTTCCCGTCGCCGTTCGTGTCGGGGATTGCTTGCCCGTCGCCGAAGACGGTGCCCTCGCAGGTGCGTATCGCCATCTCGGCACATCCGTCGCCGTCGAAGTCGGCTATGGCGAAACTGGAGCTGTTGCCCAGGATGATACCCGGACCTCCCTTGACGCGCCACAGGAACGTGCCGTCAAGCTTGTAGGCGTCCCAGATCACGGCATAGATGGTGGCGGGGTTGGAGTAGCTGCCACCGATTCCGTACTCGTCGCGAAGCGCACCTGTGGAGGTGTTGTAGGAAGTCTGAAGACGCTTCACCACGATTTCCATCTCGCCGTCGCCGTCGAGGTCGCCTACGCTCACGTCGTTGGCCTGATAGACGATGGAGTCGATGCTGCATACGTCCTTTGTGTCCTTCAAGGGGATGGATATAAAGGGAACTTTAGCTTTGTAGATGTTCTCTCCGACCGTGACGGAGTCCACGCAGAAGGACATGAGTCTTGCCTTTTCCTCCGAGTTCGACACCATGCTCTTCGGTGTGTCGGTGTATTCCTGCTTGATGAGGAAATACGTGGTGGCTGACGATGGAGGTGTAGTCTGGAAGCAGGTTGAGTTGACGACTGCCTTGATGGTCTTTCGGCTGAGAATGCCGCCATAGTTGGTGGCAGACCTGCTGTAGATGTAGAATCCGGTGTCCCATTTGTCGGTGGGAAGCATGCGCCATGACAGCAGCAGCTTGTTGTTGTCCTTAGTGTAGTTGCTGGAGTTGGACGTGTTGCCGATGTTGTTGATGGAGGCCCACATCTTTCGTGGTCCCCGGCATGAAGTCTGTGCGTCGATACTGCCCGATGCCAGCATAGCGCAAAATGCGAAGGTAAGCAGTTTTTTCATTCGTTTCCTTTTTTAGTCAGTGTCTTGGTCTTTGATTTAGTTAATTTTGCGCAAATTTAACCTATATTTATATAATAAATCAGGGTCAATTGTCCAAGATTATGGCGAAATGTACAATTTCCTTATTTTCCGTATTTGCTGGGAGTGACGCCGTATGCCGCCTTGAAGCATTTGTTGAAATAGGAGAGGTCCTGTATGCCTACCTTGTAGCACACTTCTGACACGGTGAACTCACCGGTGTAGAGCAGTTGGCCTGCAAGCTTCATACGTTCGCTGAGAAGGTACTTGTTGGGCGACAGGCCTGTCAGTTCTTTTGCCTTTCCGTAGAATTTCGTACGGCCCATGTTCATCAGCTGGGCGAGCTGGTCCATCGTGAAGTCCGGATCGTCGATATGCTGCTGCATGATGCTGTTCATCTTCTCCAGGAACATCTTGTCAATCCGACTGGTGATGATGGTGTCGGCCGATGCGTTCTGTCTGCTTCCCTTTTCAGAGGCGGATTCGACGTCGGATTGATTTGACTTCTCCTGCAGTTGACCGGCCAAAGCCTTGTCCTGCTCTCCCCACTTGATGAGCTGTGCCATACGGGCGATGAGAACGTTGAAGTTGCAAGGCTTCACCATGTAGTCGTCGGCTCCTGCCTTATAGCCTTTGATGATGTAGTCCTCTCCGTCGTGACCGGTCAGCATGATCACGGGAATGTGGGATGTCGTGGGTGTGTCTTTGATTTTCCTTACCACCTCGAATCCGGTGGTGTCTCCAAGTGATACGTCGCAGATGACGATGGAGGGCAGGAGTGCGCACACCTGTTCGTAGCCCTTCGTTCCGTTGTCGCATCCTGTGGTGTTGAAGTAGGGGCTGAGTTCGCTGATGAGCAGGTCGAGCATGTCGTGGTCGTCCTCGACGACTATCACCTTGTGGTCGTTCATGGCCTGAGGAAGCAGCTCCTTGATGAGGGGGCTGGTGTCGCGTTCCCGCTCCTTCTTACCTCCTCCGCTTTCATCCTGCTTGTAGTCGCCTGGGCTGTAAAGTGATGGGTCATCGGGGATAAGGAGTGTGAAGCGTGAGCCGCTGTCTGTTCGTTCGTAAGTGAGGTCACCCTTGTGGATGCGGGCCATCTGCTGCGAGGTGTAGAGTCCGATACCGATTCCTCCGGGAGAGGCTTCGCCCTCCATGAATGGGTGGAACAGTTTCTGCTGCCTTTCATTGCTGATGCCGGGCCCGTTATCGTCAACGCTGATGACGATCTGTCTTTTCTGCTGGTCGAGGGCCATTTTCATAGATATACTGCCTTTATCGGGCGTGTATTTGATGGCGTTCGATAGAAGGTTGTAGACCACGGTGTCGACGATGTGCTTGTCGAACGGAATCCGGTGTTGCTTGTCGAAGGGGGTGAAGGAGATGTTCTGCTGCTTCTGCTGAGCCATGTTCCAGAAATCCTGGAAGATGTCTCTGACAAAGGATATGATGTCGTCTTCCTGTACGCGCAGCTTGAAGTTGTCGGTGTTCACCTTCTGGAATTCCATGAGCTGGTTGACCAGCTGGGACAACCGGCGCGAGCCCCGTTTGACGGTCTGTACCGTCTTCCTGGTGATGCTCTGCGGTTGGGAATCCGCCAGCTTGTCGGCTGCTCCGGTGATGATGGACAATGGGGTACGGAACTCGTGGGCCACGTGTGTGAAGAAGTCGATTCGGAACTGGTTGACTTGCTTGTCCACTTTCATCTGCTGGTGAAGGTTGAACCGCACTCTCCAGTTGCGGTAGATATAGTAAGTGATTGCTGCGGCTGCAGCGAGGTAGAGGATCCATGCCCACCATGTGTTCCACCAGGGGTGGTGGATTGTGATTGGGAGAATGCTCTCCTGGGTGTCGGCGTTGTGTCCGCTGACCGACCGCAGATGGAACGTGTAGTCGCCAGGTGGAAGGTTGCCGTATTCCACGCTGCTCTCGTTCGTGGCTTCGTTCCATCCGCTCTCATATCCCTCGAGGTAGTACTGGTACATGGAGGACTCGATGTGGTCGTAGTCGAAGTTTGAGAAGTAGAGCTTCACCGTGTTCTCGTTGTGGCTGAGTGTCAATCCGTCCTTGTCGAAATATTGTGCGCGCCTCTCTCCCTGCGACACGATGGTGCCGTTGACAGCGATGCTGGTGGTAATGGCTTTTGCCGGTGTGCTCTTCTGGCTTCCTATCGCATCCGGGTTGACAACTGCGATTCCGTTAGCTGTTCCGAAAGCCAGCCTTCCGTCGCTCAGTCTGATGGCGCAGTTCTGGCTGAAGATGTTGCTCTGGATGTCGTTGCCCATCCTGAAGGTTTCGATAGTCCCGTTTTTCTGGCTGAGACAAGCCAGCTTCCCTTCTGTCGCTATCCATATATTTCCGTCAGTGTCCTCCACGAATGAGTACACGTTGAAATTGGGCAGGCCCTGCTTGGTGCCGTACACATCCACTTTTGGCGTTCTGATGTCTGACACGTCGAGATGGAGCGCGCCTGTGCCCATGCCTCCAAGCCAGAGTGTACCGTCGCTTGCCACCATCATGCAGTGGATCTCATTGAAAGGAAGCAGGCGGTTTTGGGTGTTATAGCATATGAAATCTTTCTCCGTGATTTGCTTGACGTTCGTGTCGACAGAGTAGAGACCGTTGTATGTGGCAATCCACATTCGCCCTTTCTGGTCGATGTCGATGTCGTTGATGCGGTTCTCGTTCATGTCGCGGTTCAGGAAGTTCTTAAACGTGAGCGGCTTACCCTGCTCATAGCTTGTGGAGAAGAGTCCGTGCTCCCAAGAGGCGATCCAAGTCCGGTTCTGCTTGTCCAGCGCGATGTCGTAGACAGCGACAGCTGGGAAATAGTGGATGGAGTCCAGTCTGGTGTATTGCTGGCCGTCCACAAAGAAGCCGTTGTTGCGTGTGCCGATCCATGTGTGGCCGTTGCGGTCGGACATGTAGGCGAAAGGACTGGACTTGAATGAAGCCTCCATCTGGCACTGGCCTGACTCTACATCGAGACGGTACAGGTGGTTCGACCTGGTGCTGGCCATGAGCGTACCGTCTGGTTTCCTGTAGAGCATATAGATGTGGTTGGCTCCGACATTGTCGTTTTCAGGTTCCGGTTGTATGTATTTTTCCTCGATTTGGCCTGTGATGTGTATGGATGCCACTCCTGCGTCCTCCTGACTGACCCATAGACCTCCTGACTTGTCGAACATGACGTCTACGAGATAGTTAGAAGCAAGGACGGGCTTTTCGTCTGTAGACTTGTAGTGGTCGGTCTGGCCGGTGGATGGGTCGTACACAAACAGGCCGTTTCCGTATGTTGCGATGTAGAACTTGCCGTCGGGGCCTTTCGTGGTGGTGAACCTTCGGTTACGACCGATGGTGATGTTGATGTCGTCCATCAGGCCAAGGCGTTTCACTGGCCCTTTTTCGGGAAAAATGAACAGCGTGCCACCTGATGCAACGCAGCTGTTGCCATCCATCTCATCCAGCAGCAGGGCGTTGCTGCCAACCTGGCAATCTGTGGGAGCGGAGAACTGCCTTGTGCGGAAGTCCATGACGAGTGTCTTCTGCTCAGCGAATATCACCCACTTGTCCTGCCATACGAAATTTCCGTTTTGCGAACCGACGGTCGCCACGTCCCTGGGGATTGGGAGTATGGCCTTCTTCCGTTGGTCGGTTCCGTAGACAAGAACCCGGTTGTCTTTTGTGAGGAAATAGCAATGGTCTTTCCATGCCGTACCCCGGCTCACAGGTATGCCGGACACGATGGTCTTGAGCCGGTGTTCTGAAGTGACGACAAAGATGTTGTGGTCGGTCACCACCCATATTCCGCCCTTTTGGTCCTCAATGAGCCTGATGATTTTTCCCTCTTTGAACTCGCCGTCTCCCTTGCTGATGTCATGGCACTGCATGGAGCCGTTCTGGCAAATCACCATCCTTATCCTCTCGTCGTCGTACATCCAAAAGGTGTTTTCCGTCTGCAGACATCTCCGGTAGCTCATGTGAGGGTTTTTACCCTGTGCGAAGTCCACGAAGTCGTTTTTCGTCAGGTCATAGCATGAGTAGGTGTACATGGCTGTCCTGGCCCAAAGAAGATTGTTCTTTGCGTCGAGGTAGATGTTCCCCATGTTTGCCGGTTGGCTGAATTCTCCCTTTCCAAGCTGGTAGAAGCTGTTGAATGCGTATCCGTCGTATCTGCACAGTCCATAAGCAGTTGCCATCCACAGGTATCCGTCAGGGTCCTGTGTGATGTCATACACTTTGTTGGACGTCAGTCCGTCGTCGGCTGTGAGATAGCGGCTGACCATCTGACTTTTGTCCGCCGCACCAGCTGTGGCAGCCATGATGCCCAGGAATAAAAACAGGAATAGTCGTTTCAGCATCAGGTTAGTGGTCTTGTTAAAGTTGGTTGTAAAAGGTTATAGAGTTATAAAATGCAAATATATGAAAAAAATATGATAATGCATAATTTTTTCGCTTTTTCCTTTTATTTTGAATAATAATGTAAGATTTCTTATTTTTGAATTCTAAAAGGGCGCCATGGATGATGACAGTAAAAAAAATAATTGTAACTTTGCAGAAATAAGCAAGATATGATGGAAGAACAGAAACAAATTAATATAAGCGGTCCTGTGCGACGGCGCTATCTGGTGCTCGACCTTCTGAGGGGATTTGCGCTGTTGGGCATTATATTGGCCAACTTCCCTGAGTTTTCATTATGGACATTCCAAACGGAGCAGACTCAGTCTGATATGCCTTCTGCCGGTGTGGACCGTGTACTGCAGTGGCTGCTTGCCATCTTTGTGGACGGCAAGTTCTACACGCTTTTCTCGCTTCTTTTCGGAATAGGCTTCTCAATCATCATATCCAACTGCATGGAGCGTGGCACAAATGGCCGACGGGTGTTCTACAGGCGTATGGCAGTACTTGTGGTGATCGGACTCTTGCATCTGATGTTGCTTTGGAGTGGCGACATCCTGTTGCTCTATGCGCTTATGGGCATGCTGTTACCCTTATTCTGGAAATGTTCCGACAAAGGGCTGCTAAGATGGGCCTTGTTTTTCCTGCTGCTACCCGTGGTGGTGGAGACCTTCCGCAAGCTGACTGGATTCTCACTTGCTGCCTTCCCGTATGACGCATGGTGGGCGAAGTGCGGAGAATATGGCATCACCGAGGATAATTTCGGCACATGGCTGCGTGATTCCAATAGCTATTCAGGTGTACATCAATTTCTTATGCAGGGCGCATGGGAGCGCCTCTGGGAATTTGTGGACGGCAACCGTTATTTCAAGGTGCTGGGGCTGTTTCTTTTCGGACTGTATGTGGGACGTCGCCGGGTCTACGCACAGTTGGAAGCAAAGAAAAAGCAGATACGGCGTGTCTTTCTCCTGGGGATGGCCGTTGGACTCCCCTTGTCGGTTGTCTATGCCTGGAGTTCGCTCTGCGGACATGCGTGGGGGAGGGTGGCGCACACGGCGCTCTATACCATGAGCGTCTATCCGCTGGGATTCTCTTATGCAGCTGGGCTGGCGCTGCTGTTTCTTCGCCGCCAGCATCTATGGGTGTGGAAAGCGTTGGCCATGCCGGGCAAGATGGCACTGACGAACTATCTGTTGCATTCCTTTTCCGGCATCGTGCTTTTCTATGGGGTTGGCTTTGGAATGGGGGCATCAGTGTCGCTGGCAGCTACAGAGTTGCTTGCCATTGCGGTCTACTGCGCTCTTTTGATTCTTAGCGGGCTGTGGCTGAGGTTTTTTCAGTACGGACCTGTGGAGTGGGGCTGGCGTATGCTCACTTACGGACGAATATTCTCCATCCGAAAGCACAAGGCAGACCGGTTATAAAAAACTTCCACGCACGATTAGTGCATGGAAGTTTGTATGTCGGTTCTTTCAAATTTGATTACCACAATGACTTCGATATGGTCTGCTGCTGTGCTTCATCCTCTTGGGTCCATAGACCTTCTTGCCAAGGGTCGCGCTCTTTGCCACCAGCTTCGTGGCCGCCACCGCCATATCCCGGACCATCGTCCTCGCTCTCAACGTTGCTGATCTCATTCTGCATGATAAAATCAAAGGTCACTTTCTGAAGATAGGTGGCCGGAGTCAGATAATTTTTCTTTTCCATATTATATATAGTTCCTTTTTTATCTTAGTAGTTTTTTTGCTGGATGTCTCACGTTCTGTTTCCTTTTGGGTATACAAAAACGTCTCATGCAAGTGACCGTTTGCCACTCATGATGACACAATTCTTTGCAAAGTTTATAAAAATTCTTGAATTAAACAAAAATTTGACGGAAAAAATGGAAACGAATTTTTTTTTGATATTTTTTTTCATTAATGGCTTGTTTCTACCAATAAATATGCAATTTTGTCCTTTCTGCTTCTCAAATGTCAGTTGAAAACGATGCTGACAGGTTACTTGCATTCAGAAAAGCAAAAGGAAAATCGGCTTTTATTTTGCATTTCACTTGTTTTTCCGTAACTTTGCAAAAATATTAACCAATTCTATATTTAGATGAAGGCATTAGACAAGATTTTCGCAGAGAAATTATTGAAGATTAAGGCTATCAAACTGCAGCCGGAAAATCCTTTCACATGGGCAAGCGGATGGAAGTCACCATTCTATTGCGACAACCGAAAGACTCTTTCATACCCCGACTTGAGAACGTTCGTGAAGACGGAGCTCACAAGGGTCATCATGGAGAACTTCGATGAAGTGGACGCCATCGCAGGAGTGGCAACTGGGGCTATACCGCAGGGGGCTCTCGTGGCGGATCTGCTCAATAAGCCTTTCGTGTATGTCCGCTCTAAGCCAAAGGACCACGGACTGGAAAACCTCATCGAGGGAGAACTTCGTCCGGGAATGAAGGTGGTCGTTGTGGAGGACCTCATTTCAACGGGAGGAAGCAGCCTGAAAGCTGTGGATGCCATCCGAAACAACGGTTGTGAGGTTATCGGAATGGTGGCCGCCTACACCTACGGATTCGACGCAGCGAAGGAAGCATTCCAGAAAGCACAGGTGAAACTTGTGACACTTACTAACTACGAGGCGGTGCTCGAGGTTGCTCTGAAAACGGGCTATATCACAGAGCCTCAGGTGGCTGTACTGAACGCATGGCGTAAGAATCCGGCACAGTGGAAAGGATAGGCTATGGCAAAATATGAAAGCAAGACCAAGGCGATACCGTATCCTCAGAGCGCGGTTTACGCCAAGCTGTCCGACTTGTCGAACCTTGAAGCGCTGAAGACAAGGCTGGGAGAGCATAATCCTGAACTGCCTGAGGAAATGAAGAATCAGGTGGACGAGGAGCAGATGAACAAGGCACGCGAACTCGTGCAGAACATGGAGTTCACAACCGACACCATGTCCATCGACATTCCCCCCATGGGCAAGCTGGTCATTCAAATCGTGGAGCGTGAGCCGGAGAAACTCGTCAAACTATCATCCACCCAGTCGCCGGTGCCTGTCACGCTCTGGATTCAGATTGTACCAACGTCAGAGACAACTTGCGCTATGCGAGTCACACTCGACGCTGAGCTCAACATGTTTCTCAAAATGGCTATTGGAGGAAAGCTCAAGGACGGTGTCGACAAATTCGCCGACATGCTCGCGAAAATACCATATTAAGTGAAAAGTAAATAGTGAAAAGTGAATAGTGTAGTTACTTTTGGCGATGTTTTCTCTTTAAACGTTCAACTTTAAACTAACAAAGTAATCTCTCTTTCAACTTTAAACATTCAACTTTAAACATTCAACTTTAAACTTTCAACATTCAACTTTAGACTAAGGAAGGACTCTCTCAACTCAAAACTGAAAATCAATGGACAATATCTGGACCAAATCCGTCCATATGACAGACGAGATAGAGAAGTTCACCATCGGCAGAGACCGAGAGATGGACATGTATCTCGCCAAATACGATGTCATGGGCAGCATGGCGCACATAACCATGCTGCAGACCATCGACCTGCTGACGGACGACGAACTGCAAGTGCTGCTCAAAGAGCTGAAAGCCATATACAAAGACATCGAGGCAGGCAAGTTTGAAATCGAGGAGGGGGTGGAGGACGTCCACTCGCAGGTGGAGCTCATGCTTACGCGCCGTCTGGGCGACATCGGCAAGAAAATCCATAGCGGACGCTCACGCAACGACCAGGTGCTCGTAGACCTCAAGCTCTTCATACGAGACCAGTTACGAGACATCGCGTCGCTCACCAAGGGACTCTTCGACGAGCTGATTGCGCAGAGCAACCGCTACAAGGACGTGCTCATGCCGGGATACACCCATTTGCAGGTGGCTATGCCGTCGAGCTTCGGACTCTGGTTCGGAGCATATGCCGAGAGCCTCGTCGACGACATGCAGTACCTGCTGGCAGCTTGGAAAATCACCAACCGCAACCCGCTCGGGTCGGCAGCGGGATACGGAAGCTCCTTCCCGCTTAACAGACAGCTGACAACCGACTTGCTGGGATTCGACAGCATGGACTATAACGTGGTGTATGCACAGATGGGCAGGGGAAAGACTGAGCGAAACGTCGCTTTCTCCATGGCCAGCATCGCAGGAACCATAGCCAAGCTGGCCTTCGACGCATGTATGTTCAACAGCCAGAACTTCGGATTCGTCAAACTTCCGGACGACTGCACAACCGGTTCAAGCATCATGCCCCACAAGAAGAACCCGGATGTCTTTGAGCTCACCAGGGCAAAATGCAATAAGCTGCAGGCGCTTCCACAGACCATAACGCTGATTATGAACAACCTGCCGTGTGGGTATTTCCGCGACCTGCAGATTATCAAGGAGGCGTTCCTCCCTGCTTTCCAGGAGCTGAAGGACTGCCTCGTCATGACGGCTTACATCATCAACAAGATGAAGGTGAACGAGCACATCCTCGACAACCCCATCTACGACCCCATCTTCTCAGTGGAGGAGGTGAACCGGCTTGCAAGGGAGGGGATTCCTTTCCGGGATGCCTACAAGAAAGTGGGACTGGACATCGAGGCGGGAAACTTCACCCCCGACAAGAATATCCACCACACCCACGAAGGATCGGCCGGCAACCTCTGTAACGACAAGATACAGAAACTTATGGACAGTGTGCTGGACGAGTTCAAGTTCGACAAGATGGACCAGGCCATCACCAACCTCGTCGGCTAACTCCAAAAAGCAAGGCCGTTCAGCCCCACCGATTATTCCGATTACTCTGAATATTCTGAATACTCTGATTACTCCGATCACTCTCAACTCTCAACTGAAAAAATGATCTACAAATATTGCGGAAATAGCGGCGTCCAGCTGCCTCT
Organism: Bacteroidaceae bacterium; assembly: GCA_017483765.1. Lineage (GTDB taxonomy): Bacteria > Bacteroidota > Bacteroidia > Bacteroidales > Bacteroidaceae > UBA3839. The sequence continues at coordinate 128,782 of JAFUVE010000026.1, forward strand.
CCTCTCACTCGGACTCTGGCATAATTTCGGCGATGTCGACGACTTCGGCGTGGCTCGCGACATGATTCTCCATGCCTTCGATCAGGGAATCTGCCACTTCGACCTGGCCAACAACTACGGCCCATCACCCGGAAGCGCAGAGTCCAACTTCGGAAAAGTACTGAAGAGCGACCTCTCTGCCCACCGCGACGAGATGTTCATCTCATCCAAGGCGGGACATGAGATGTGGCCCGGTGTCTACGGCGACGGCAGCTCGCGCAAGAACATCATCGCATCGTGCGACCAGAGCCTGCGACGCTGTGGACTCGATTATTTCGATATATTCTACAGCCACCGCTACGACGGCGTAACACCGGTGGAAGAGACGATGGAGGCACTTATTCAGCTTGTCCGACAGGGCAAGGCGCTCTATGTCGGCATCTCGAAATATCCGGCCGACAAGCAGCAGCGTGCATACGACATCCTGCGGGAGGCCAAGGTGCCATGCCTGCTCAGCCAGTACCGCTGCTCGATGTTCGACCCCAAGGCACAACGGGAGAATTTCCAGGTGGCGGTGGACAACGGCAGCGGCATCATCTGTTTCTCACCTCTGGCACAGGGACTGCTCACCGGAAAATACGACAACGGCATTCCGGCGAACAGCCGCGCGGCCAAAGCATCGGGATTCTTACAACAGAGCCAGGTGACCCCAGAGCGCGTGGAGGCTGCACGACAGCTGGGAGCAATAGCCAAGGAGCGCGGACAAAGCATGGCGCAGATGGCACTCGCTTGGGTGCTCGACGACCAGCGAGTCACTTCCCTCATCATCGGAACATCATCCGTGGCGCAGATGGACAACAACCTCGCCACGCTCTCTAACCTCACTTTCTCCGACGACGAGCGCCAACGCATCAACGCCATCATCTCAAACCCCCAACTCTGGTTCTGACAGTAGAGACGCCCCGTGGGGCGTCTTGTAACTAATAATCAGCAGAATGAAGAATATGAATCTCCCATCAAGACTCCTGTCCGCGTTTTTATTTATAATGCTCATCTGCCTCTCTTCATGCAAGGAGGATGTCAGCAGTGTCTACTCATCGAAAAACCGTGTGCAGTGCGGGTTCAACGTGGTGTCGTATGCTGAGCTTATTCACTGCATCGACAACTACGGGCAGTTCTCTTCCATCCGCCAGTCGGGCAACAAAATCATCATGTCGTCGCCCGTAAGCACCAATGCCTATGACTTCGACGCTGTGTCGGCACGCAGCTTCTATTTCGGACTGGGAGGACTCATCGTCGGCACGCCCAACCTCACTTCCGACAACAACCCCTACCGATGCTACGACCTCGCTTGTCCCAACTGTGACCGCGCCAGCCGCAGGCTCGACATCAGCGACAACGGACGTGCCACCTGCCCACATTGCGGCATCGTCTACGACCTCAACAACGACGGTGTCATCATCGACCGCGGTAACTCCAATTTCGATTCACCCCGTGTGCTCTACCGTTACCGCATCTCATATAACGGAATGATGATCCATATGTACAATTAACGTGGCTTCGGTATATGAAAAGCATTGATGAATTTCAGGTGTAGAGCAACTGTATTTATCAGTGACTAAAACCAGTCTTTAATAGCTCAGCACCACATACAATCTATATTCTTGTGGATTGGACATGGCTGAAAACGTGTCCGCAGGTGTCTTGGGCGCTGAATATGATGGCGTCGTCCTTGGCGGTCTGCAGGATATAGGGTGCTGAACGTTGCTGTGACACGTGCTTGAGGAATGAGAACGTTTTTTTCCCGTCAAACAGCTCGATGGCGTCTTCTGCATACCAGTTGCCGGAGATGACGACCTCTCCGTTGTCCAATTCTACGGCATTGGCTATAGCCCGTTTCTTGTCAAGACAGCCGAATCCCTCGAATGTGTGGGTGAGGGGATCGTAGATTTCTGCCGGGAACGTCTGGCCGATGCCCAGGTCTTTCTCGTGTCCTCCCGCTACCAGGATTTTTCCGGATTTGAGACGGATGGCCACGGGGTTGTCGTGCACATAGACGGTGGGCAGCGTCTCCCACTTTCCATCGGAGTATACTTCTGCGGTTTTTGTCAGGGTAAATCCCGTGGTGTGTCCGCCAACGACAACCACCTCATCTCCGCATACGAACATGGCGTGCCCTGACCGCGGCATATTCATGTCGGGAAGCCGCTCTGCATGGATTTCCACCATGGGGCACTGGCTATTCCCTGTCTGTGCCTCAACATGAGAGAAGGCCGCAGTCAGAAGGGTGAGGGTGAGAGCAGTCAGTGTGATGCGGATGTGATGGTGCATATAATGAGAATGGGGCCAGTTTGGTGTACATAGATTTGAAGTCAACAGACCTCCCATTCCGTCACGTTGCGCTCCGTGGTGGAGAAGGTCATGCCGATTTTCGTCAGCCGGCGGCCGTCAATGGAGTAGGGGATGAGGTAACTTTTGGCGTCTATCTGCTCGAGTGCTTCTTTTACGGGGTGGTCCAGCTTCACTTCCATCACGTAGATGTCGTCCGCCGTCTTCACCACGATGTCGATGCGACCCTTCGCCGTGCGCACCTGCGACTCGGTGTAGATGCCCAGCAGTGAGAAGACGACGTAGAGCATCTGCGTCCAGTGGTTCTCGTCGAAATGGCTGTCCTGGTAGGGGATGCCCTCAAGGAAGGCCTGGAGCGTCTGGAACACCTGGTCGAGGTCGTGGTTCAGGAAACCCTCGCTGATGCGCCATATGTTTGTGTCGCGGTGGTCGGTGTCAGATGTCACATAGTAAAGGTAGAGATTCTCCATCAGTCCGTTCTTCACCTCCTTGTTCGGAAAGCCCAGGGTATAGAGTCTGGCCCGCTCATTGTAGCCTTTGATGGTGAGGTAGCCGCTCTGATAGAACAGGGGAAGGATGGAGTGCATGTTCTCCGTGGGTGCGTCGAAGCTCGACGCCATCGCCTCGCTTCCGTCAACGCATGAGATATCAGTGTTGAACCGTTTGAGCATATGAACAAGGAAACTAGGTGTTCCCGTGGCGAACCAGAAATTATCAGTCTTCTTCTTTGCCAAGGCGTTGACAATGCTGTAGGGGTTGTACACTCCAGGGCCTTCGGAAGAGAAATGGTAGCCGTCATAAGTATGGCGGAGCTCGTCAAGCGTTTGTTCCCAGGTCATACCTTTTTTCTTTGCCAACTCATTGATGCCGTCCTTGAACACTGTCTCCAGTTCCTGCTGCGTGAAGCCACACAGGGTGGAGTACTCGTCGTCCATGCTGATGAGGGTCAGGTTGTTCAGCTCGCTGAAGATGCTCAGCTGGGAGAATTTCGTGATGCCCGTGATGAACAGGAACTTCAAATATTTGTCGCAGTCCTTCAGTGGGGAAAACAGTGTACGCATGGTCTGACGAACTTCTTTCAGCCTCTCCGGCTCATGGAGCACGTTTAGCAACGGGGCGTCGTACTCATCGAGAATCACCACTACTCTCTCTCCATATTTTTCATAGCAGTTCACAATCAGATTGTAAAGGCGCTCTCCATGACCGTTGCTTTCACGACGGAAACCAAATTCTTTTTCAATGCTCTTCAGACGGTTGCTGATAATCTCGTCTATTTCCTTTTTATTTGTCTCTTTTACCGAAGCCAGGCTCAGATAGATTACAGGATAACGCTTCCAATCCTTCTCCAGCCGTTCCATGGCCAGGCCCTTGAACATCTCTTTCTCGCCCCGGAAATAGGAAGCGAGCGTGGAGCACAGCAATGACTTGCCGAACCGGCGCGGGCGGCTCAGGAAAACGTAATTATATGTATGAGTCATGCGATAAATCAGTGCAGTCTTGTCCACATAGTATTTACCGTCTGAGATAATCTTCTCAAATGACTGGTTGCCCAAAGGATACCTGGCTTGTTGAAGGTCCATTCCTACTGTCAGGCTTTCCAATTCCTGACCAGGCCCGCGCGTGTCCATGTGATGTCCGTTTTTGCCCGTTCCCCCGTTAAAAATCAATTCCTCTCTTGATTTTACAGGTAAACCCTCGCTAAAACAATTTCCTCCGCCTATCTTGTCGCATAGATAATCTCCTTTGTCGAAATCAACGGTATAGAGATATTCTTCATCCCCGTGAATGCCGATATTCTCAAATTCGTAAGAGGGATTGGTGTTTTCTAGGTAGGTGCAAAAATCCTCTGATGTGAATTCTTCCTTTGACCCACACCATTTCCTGAGATATCCTCTTAGTTCCTTCCCGACACCCTCGGGGTAGCCGTCTGTGTGGTGGTAGACATAGCAGGTCCGGTTGTCCTTTATCACTTTGATATGGCATCGTGTACTCATTTTCTTCGGTTTTTGCGTTCTGACGGCAAAAATACGCATATTTTTTCAATTTGCCAAATTATTGGAGAGTTTTCAGGAATACGTCGTCAGGCGCCCATTGGTCAGAACCGATAGGTGAAAGTGGACCATATGCGGAAGTATTATGGCCAACGTTTCGGAACGTCGGTCTTCCTGGCCTCTGGCAGAACCAGGCGGAATCCGTCTTCCAATCCTACTTTGATAATTTTGTCGTAGTACTCATATATTCCTTGGTAGGGGATGCCTTTATCATCATAAAATGTGGGAAGAGTGATGATGCCATCGGAAAGCTTTCCGAGATATCCCTCAGCCTTCAGTTTTTCCATGTCGGTTGTCTTGGATAGATAACCGCCATACGAGGCAATATGTGAAAAATACTCTATGCCTGTGGGTTGGTAGGGAAGAATAACACCGTCTGGGTCAGTGGCGTTAATCTCAATGTCTTCTGTCAGTTTATCGATGCCCTGTTGGTGAAACATCGGGTGTGAGATGCCGTAAGGACTCCTCATACGGTAAACTCCCGGTTTTTCATTGCTTTCCAGTACTTCCACCTCGTAGGTTACTGATGTTGGAGATTCATTATAATTGAATCCAGGGGCAAGGAAATTGTCTGTGTAGAGTCCTGTTCCCAATGCTTTCCATGTGGTGCTCTCTCTGGCATCATATTCGAAACTTATGCTGCTGAAGGCGGACTTCTGAGAGGAGTCTGTTACGACAAACACCACTTTCAGTTTGCCTGACATGCCGTCAGGTATCGGTACATCAATTGTGGACGGGTTTGAGAAGAATGTATTCAGAGAATTTATCCTTCCGGAAAGCATGTCATCCGCCACTGTGTTGTCTTCAGCACTCTCAGGCACAACGGCGAACTGAATCTTCTCTGCATATTCGTCAATCAGAAGGTCCGTCATCGCATAGACTTCTCCTTCATTGCCTGTCAAGATTCCCTTGAATCTGGACTCCATCTTCATGTCGATGTATGAATTACTAGTGTATCCGGGAAACTGGATGGTTACGACTCCGTCATCTTTTGTTTGGTCCCATCCCCCGACATCGTCAATATAATAGTAAGGAGCGAGTTTTATCTGTTCCGGAACACTGGCCTTTGGGGAGAGGACAACTCTGTTGTAGGTGAATGATTCTTCCTCGTCCTTGAAATGTGACGGATGGTACAGATTTATGTAGCCTTTATATGATGAATGCAGGTAACCGGTGTTGAACGGCTCAAAATACACCAGTTCGGACTGTGTGATTTCTGTTCCGAACAGGTTGTCACCAGGATGGAGAATCTCGATATCGAGGAAAACTGAACGGCTGTCATCGTAGTATTCTTTACCGAATTGTCCATATGGGTCAACAACGCGATAGACATTTGGGTAATCCTTACATTGGAATAATTCTACGCTGCAACTACCTTCTTCCCAGAAATTGTCGGTGAATGTGCCTGTGCCCAGGTCTTCCCATTCCAACAAATCTGGTTCGCTGCTGTCTGATATGATGTTGATGATGGCTGTGATGTCGGAGATATCCACATGCTCGTCGCCGTTCACGTTGGAAAATATATAGTGTACGTTTCCGCTGATGTGGTTGATGACTGCCACGATGTCGCTGATGTCAACATTGCCGTCTTTGTTCACATCACCTCGTCGCTGATCAGGCATGTTGTATATGGGTTCTTCTGCCATAACGGGACAGAAGGTCATAAGGGCTGCTAACGCCAGAATGGACTTAAAACAGTATTTTTTCATAACGTAAATTTGTTTGTGTTGTAATAATCTGCAAATATACAAATTAATTCTTAAAAAAGTGTCATTCTGAAAAAAAAAACTAACGTGAAAGTAACGTATGGAGACGTGACAGTTATGCAAAAGTAACGAAAAAGTAACGTTCTCTTTTTTTATATACCTAAAAATGAAGACTTTGGCTTATTGCGTATCTCTGCTTTCCAGAAAAGGTTACTGACGCGTCAGCAGGCCTCACATTTCGTCACGTTGTGCTCCGTGGTGGAGATAGTCATACCGTTTTTTGTCAGCAGGCGGCCGTCAAGGGGGTAGTTCTTTTCATCCATCCCCATGCCTTCCTTCAGCTTCTCCGATGGGAATTGCATCTCGTTCTCGCCCATGATATTTCCATTTTGCGTTCTGACGGCAAAAATAAGCATGTTTTTTCAATTTGCCAAATTATTGGAGGGTTTTCCGGAGCATTCCATTCTAGAGCTCATGATGAATCAGCCGTAATCATATCAGTTAGAAATAGTATGAGAATGTGGGCCAAATGTGGAAGATGCGGCGGTGTCCGGTTTCCACTTTTTGTTTTTTGTTGAGGTCCAGCAGCCCGATGTTGGCTTCAAGTGCGAAGCGGCAGTGACGGTAGTGGTAGGCGAAGCTGGGCTGGATGCCTATGTTGAAGGTTTTGAGTTTCTTCTCACTGTTGAGTGCGCTCATCCGTTGGGCATAGTAGGTGTTGCCGCCTTTTGTCGGACCGCCGATGTAGTCCGCATTGTAATCGTATGTGTTGTTCTTGACCGTGAAATTCAGCGAGGGACCGATGCCGAGGATGAGCCTGTGTCGGTTTTCTCTCCATCTGCCCACCGTGTACTGAAGAACCACAGGCACATGGATGAACATAAAATGGGCCTCGTCCTCATTGTTGATGTTGTGGCTGTGGATGCGGTTGCCCTCCCATACGTATTCGTCGAAGTCATCATCGTCGCCAATCAGGTCTATGCCGGTGCGGAGGGAAATTAGGTCGTTGAAATGACGGGTCAGCTCCAATCCCACTTTCCATGAGAATAATTCATTTGAGGTATGTTCCCATCCATCGAAATACCTTCCGCATTCACCATAGCCGAAGGCGATGTTCGCGCTCAGTTCCCATTTCTTTTCCTGACCGTTTGCCACTGTGATTGTCAGGAACAATAATACGAATGATAAGATTCGGTTCTGCATATGTCTATGTGTTTTGTGTATTATGGCAGCTGAAGTAGAGACGCGCCGCGGTGCGTATTGTAGCTTCATTCCTGCACTTGTCGTATTTAATAATACTTTTTTTCACTCACCTTTTTTATTATTCGTTTCCGGACCATAATAAATGTATTCTATGTTGTCGCCTTCAAGGTCAATCATGCTGGGAGTCCATTCACTTAGCTCTGAAAGAATTGTGTCATTGTGTGTGCTGACCCATTTCTCTAATTTCGGCCGAAAGGGCGATACTGCAATATACAGCCGCTCTATGTCATCGGAAAAATAGTCTCCCCACGTAGTCTGTTCTGTCGTGTGGAGACCAACATCGACTTTCTCGATGGCATACACATCGATACTCTTTCCGTAGGCTCCCGGTTTCACCTCCGAGATGACTGGGCGGAAGAGTGTGTAGGATGTTTCAGCATGATCTGTGACAGGCTTGCCTGCAACGCAAATGAATATGCGGTGTTCCGACAAGTTGCGAACGTGGACCGTGCAAGGCGATTTCATCATCCTGTCGTACTCATTGTCGTCGTAAAATTCACAACATGTGAAGGACATCATCCCGACTGCCAGGGCTGTGAGAATGGCTGAGACAGTCTGCTTGCCCAATAAAGGATTTTTTACCATGGTTAAAAGTTTTTTAGATGGTTATTCATCATACTCTTCTTCATTGTCCTCTCCTTTTATTTCTTGTGGAACTCGGTGGGGACGTGCGGTGTTGCCGGTAGTTGGGCCCACTGTCGGGCGGTCTCTCCTTTTTTTCGGATAATCGGTGTCACAACTAACGAACGTATGTGTCAGCAACATCATGGAAAATGACAATAACAATGTGAAAATTTTCTTTTTCATGTGATTTATGAATTTAGGATTGTGTTGCAAAATTAGTAAAAATAATCAAGAAATGCTTGAAAATGTTGTTCCATATTGTTCCATTTTTTTTAAGATGCTTGAATTGCAGATTTAATATTTTGATTATTATTGTGTTATTGTGAATGATGAAAAACTTAAATAGTTGAATAGGGAGATTGAATGGAACTATTTGAAACAATTATTTTTCCAAAAAACTGTACGTGTTTGTTTGAAAATTACTAACTTTGCATCTGTCACCATTCATTTATTTGATTCTATGCAAAAGACTATTTCTATGTTCGTTTTCCTGATGGCCGTATTCTCCTGTGGAAGCAAAAAAGATCTGCTGGAGCATATGGATGAAATCAAGCATACTGGCGAGACCAATCCTGAACTGGCACTCAGGATGCTGGACTCCATACAGGCTGAGGTGAGCGGAAACGATGAATATATCCAGAATAAATACCATCTGCTGAACATTCGTCTGAACGACAAGGCTTATATTCAGCCGGCATCCGACATCATGATACGTCGGTTGGTTGATTATTTTATGGAAGGCGGAACTGAGGCAGAGAAACAGGAAGTGCTCTATTATGCCGGCAGTGTGTATCGCGACTTGAATGACACACCCAAGGCATTAGAGTTTTTTCACCAGTCAAAGGACGTGGCAGCCGACAACCCCAAAGACTGTGACTCCTTGATGCTGGCAAAGACCTTTTCCAACCTCACATGGCTGTACTACAGCGTACAGGACTATGACAACGCGCTCGACATGGCAAAGAAGGAGTGGACGGCATTTGCAAACTTGAGGATGGAAAATCCAAGGACCTTGGTACATATCGGAACGGCTCAGCTGAAAAAAAAGGATGAGAATGGGGCTGCCGAGACTTTCAAGAAAGCACTAAGGATGATACAGAAGTCCAAGTCGGACGATATTGATGAAGATCTCTGTTCCGCCCTGCTTTACCAGTTTTCTTATCTGACTATGAAAGAAGAGGCGGCTGTCTGCCGACGGATGATTGTGAGGTTCGAAAAAACGATGTCATATAATGCAGACGATTATCTTGCGTTGGGCGAATATTACAAGTTGACGGGACAACAAGACTCTATGGTGTATTGCCTCAATCAAGTGATTGACGGACGGCTTAGCGGAGAGGGGGTGTACGATGCCACCAAGATTCTGTTCGACTACTACGACCGCAAGGGGGACATCGTTGAGGCCAACCGCTATGCGAGATGGTTTGTGATGGTAAGCGACACGCTCAACCTGGGAGGACGACAGGAACTGGCAGCCACTGTGAATAATCAGTACCAATACCATAGGAACCAAAGAGAAGAGCAGAGGCTAAGAAATGAAAACAGCAGAAACAAGACGCTTCTCCTTTTTGTTCTTCTTGCCTCATCTCTCATGCTGACTGGCGGACTGCTTTTCTTCTTCTACAGGAAGAACAGAAGGCTGAAAGAGAACGTGGCCATGCAGAATGAGTTGTTGAAACTCAGAAAGGACAAAAATGCGCTGGAGATGGAAATCAGTGCGCAGCAAAGCCAGATAGACACGATGAAAGCATCCGTACAGGAAAAAGTAGAGCAGGTGGCTCATTACCAGGCTGAAATCGAGCGATATGACCAGGATTCGGCGGCAAAGGAGAAAGAACTGAAAGAGAAAATCAAGCAAAACAAGTCGCTCATCGGAATGCTCAACCAAATGCATTTTACCGTCAACAACGAGGACATCGTGCAGAAAGTGAGAAAGGCGGCTGTAGGCCAGTACACGATGAAGGAAAAAGACTGGGATGCATTCTGTGGAGCCATCGACTTGCTCTACCCCGACTACAAGGACATTTTAGCAGAAAAACTGGGAAAATTCAACCACAACCAGATGCTTGTCTGCTATCTCATGCGAATCGGCATCACCCCCCCGCAGATACAACACCTGCTCAACTTGCCAAGAACCACCGTCTGGCGGTGGACCAGCAGATACGCACCTATCATCAGCTCTAATTGTTAGGAGTCACTTTGACGAGTTAGCAAGTCAAGAAATTCCTGAGGCTCATAAACCGGGATTATTGATGATTGGAAGTCACTTTTATTACGTGAGATGATGACATCTGCTCCAGAGTGAAGTGCGGAACTATATTACATGGCATCTTCAAAATCAGTGAATTGTGATGATATGGCATCACTGATTGTCACTGTGTCAACTGTGGTTATTCGACAAGTGTTTACAAAATTGGCAAAAATGTTTTTGATGGCTTGTTCCGGTATTTTATGATGTGCTGCCAAAATATAGCTGGTTGTGGCAAAGGACAGAGAAGATACGAGAATTAAATACCCTTTTTGGGAACAACTGATGACACCGCATGCAGAGTTGAAGAATTGTGATCTTCTTGCCAAAAAGTCAATAACCACATTTGTGTCAATAAAAATGCGTTTCATCCGTGCTTTTGGATTAAATAATCTTGTTTCAATTTGTCAATATCAACGTCTTCAGGCAGAGGCTCAATATCCTTGACAATGTCCAGTATATCCTGTGTGGGAGCAATATCCTCAGCGCTTAGTTTGGGAATGTCTGCCCATAACTCAGTTTCTCTCTGTTTCCGAATTTCGGAAATGTTGGCTTGACGGTTTTTATTCTCTTTATTTTGAAGTTCGGTTTTTATGTCTTCGTAAAGATGGTCAGCAAGCCATTGCTTGTTTCGTGGAGTGAGCGTAAGCCCTTGAAGGTAAGTCCACAAATGTTGGAGTGATGCTGCGTTCATATTTCTTCTTTTTGTATTCATCGCAAAGATAAATAAAATTTCTGAAAATGGCTTCCTTGTTTGCGTTTTTTTTGATATTATGGTCGAATTTGAATTTCAGTTACAAGAAAAGTGTATATTTCTTCTTCCTTATGTTTACAATACAGTCAGATGTGATGGGAATGCTGTCTTATAAGTGCATTTTCGTTTTTTTTACATCTTATTTTCGTTTTTTATTCGTAAATTTGCGCTGATAATCGTAAACCTGTGTTTTCGCAGAAGGAATAAATGGACTCCACACTGAAAAACAAGACAGCCCGCGGACTGCTGTGGGGCATGATGAACAATGGCGTGATGCAACTGCTGAACATCGTGTTCGGCATCGTGCTCGCACGCCTCCTGTCCGACGCCGACTACGGACTGGCCGGAGAGCTCGCCATCTTCTCCGCCATCGCCTCGGCACTGCAGGAGAGCGGATTCATCTCTGCGCTGACCAACCGCAAGAACGCCACCCACGAGGACTATAACAGCGTCTTCTGGTTCAACGTGGGATGCAGTGCGATGATGTATGTCATACTCTGGTTCTGCGCACCACTGATTGCCAGCTTTTTCCATGAGCCGGAGCTGTTGTGGCTCTCGCGATATGCTTTTACCGGATTCTTCCTCGCCAGCTTCTCTATCACCCCACGAGCCATGCTCTTCAAGCAACTCAAGGTGAAGGAGCAGAGCATCATTGGCATCACCTCCCTGATCATTTCTGGCACTGTCGGCATTACGATGGCGGTATGCGGAATGACCTACTGGAGTGTGGTCACGCAGAACATCGTGTTCGTGGCCACCGTGTCCCTCCTCAGCTGGTACTTCTCGGGATTCCGTCCGTCGATGAGTTTCAGCTTCAAGCCCATACGCGAGATGTTCGGCTTCTCATGCAAACTGCTCGTCACCAACATCTTCAACTGCATCAACAACAACGTGTTCTCGCTGCTCTTCGGATGGTTCTACACGAAGCATGAGGTAGGGCAGTACACGCAGGCCGACAAATGGAACAAGATGGGCAGCAACATGATCACCGGGATGGTGCAACAGGTGGCACAGCCCATGTTCGTGCAGGTGGGCGACGACAAGGAACGCCTCGTTCGTGCTTTCCGCAAGATGCTGCGGTTCACATCACTCATTTCTTTCCCTGCCCTTTTCGGACTCGTGCTCGTGGCGCCTGAGTTCATCACCATCGCGGTGGGGGAAAAGTGGCTGCCCAGTGCCGAAATCATGCAGCTGCTGTGTGTGGCAGGAGCTTTCATGCCGATTGCGGCACTCTATCAGAACCTGCTCATCAGCCGGGGAAAGAGTGGGGTGTATATGTGGAACATCCTTTGTCAGGGACTGATCGTCATTGCCATGCTCTGCTGCGTCAAGTATATGGACTGGCAAATCACCATACCTTTTTTCGGCTTATACATCCGCTTGGCTGGCATTCGCCTGATGGTAGTATGCTATGTGGCTGTCTATCTCCTCTGGATGTTCTTGTGGCATGCCTTTTTGCAGAAGCAGATTCCGCTCCGCCTCATTACGGCATTGAAGGACATCCTTCCGTTCGCATTGGCGGCGGCGGCATCCATGACTGCTACTTATTTCCTCACACGGGGTATCTCCAACATCTACCTCCTGCTTATCGCACGCATACTCATTGCGGCTGTCCTCTATCTCGCTGCCATCTGGATCGCCGGAGCCAAAATCTTGCGCGAAAGTCTTGAATACATCAAAAGCAAGAATAAAGAAAACTGAAGGCCATTATGATACGCATCGCTTACCTCATATCTGCTTTTGCCGACCCGCAACATCTGAAACGCCTCATCGCGGCGTTGGATGCTGAGGGCTGTGAGTTTTTCGTCCACGTCGACAAGAAAGTGGACATCAGTCCGTTTGTGCAGTTGTGCTCCGCTGAAAATGTCCATTTCCTGGACAACCGTGTCAACGTGTATTGGGGAACCTACTCGCAGGTGGAATTCCAGATGCGGATGATCCGTGCAGCACTCGATGCCAACAGTCCGTTCGACCGCCTTTTCATTCTCAGTGGCCAGGACTATCCGTTGTGGAGCAACAAACGGATTGCTGAATACTTGGAAGCTGCAGGAGAGAACGAGCTGCTTTCCGGCATCTGCATCGACACTGATGACGTTCAGGAGCCTAAAAAACGGATTTACCGACTCTTCCGGCCGCAGACCGATTTCCGATGGCTTTCTCCCCGGCTGAACGACTCTCTCTCAATGGGCATTCGCAAGCTCTGCAAATGGTTGGGGGTGAGAAAGAAGCTGAATCTGACCGTCGGAGGGCAGAACTGGCGGCTATATAAAGGCAGCGACTACCTGTGCCTCTCGCGGCCGCTGGCTGAGTATGTATATGCCACGTGGGCTGGCTATCCAGCTATCAGGCGATATTTCCAGTCCTCTTTCGCTCCTTCCGAAACATGCATACAGACCATCGTCTTCAACCATCCGGAATTCCGACAGCGGGCTGACCTCCACACCGGCGACTACCAGACACTCAAAGCACTCACCTTCCTCCACCACATCGACTACATACCTGTCATCCGAGTGTGGAAGGAACCGGACTACGACGAACTGATGAAGTCTGGAAAGATGTTCGCCCGAAAGTTCACCACGGCTGACAGCACAACGCTACTCGAACTCATTGACCTGCAACGACGAGGATGATTAACAATAACCAATTACGAATCCATCAATCTCCATAGTTCTATTTTAATAAGTTCCTCTTCTCGTTGTTTTCCAAAATTTGCATCTGCTGAATTGCAATTTTATTGAGTTTAACAAGTCTTTTACTTTGGGAAACACCCTCATTAATAAGTACCGCATTGATATTTTCCATATTAGAAAGACATATAAGTTCGTTGATTGTGGCATAGTCACGGATATTTCCTTTTAAGTCAGGATTAGCCTCTCTCCATTGCTTGGCAGTCATTCCAAACATCGCCACATTCAACACATCAGCTTCCTCTGCATAGATGATGCTTGCTTGAGCAGGGGTGACTTCTTCGGGAACCAGATGATTTTTGATGGCATCCGTGTGTATATGATAATTAATCTTTGATAGTTCCCTTTTTGCGGTCCATCCAATTAATTCCTGTTCCTTGGCTTTTAGCCGTTGGAATTCCATGACAAGATAAAGTTCAAACTCTACAGATACCCAGTTCGCAAACTTAAAGGCTATGTCGCGTTGAGCATAGGTGCCGCCTCCTGCTCCATTCTTTGTGAATATGCCTATTGCCGCAGTTAATTCAACCCATCTGGTAGGACTCATTGTGAAAGAGTTGCTTCCCGCTTCGGACAAAAGGGGGTCGAATCCGACCCCATTAAAGGTTGGATTATTCAATTTTTCCCATAGACCCAAAAACTCCAAAGTGTTCTTCTGGCGCATCCAGTTTTTTACAACGTCCTTAGGTTCTGCAGCATTCTTCTGTCGGGCAATATCTGTGATGCAAATATAATCAATGCCGTCCTTTTTCATAGTCTTTATGACTACGTCTTTGACGATGATTTCGTTTTTCTTTGCCATAGGGTAGTACTATTTTAAATTGTGTGTACGAATTATTTCCATAAATCATCCAGCTTGACAACTCTTCCTTTTCCGTTTTTTATATCTTCATCTCCTTGACGAAGAATCTCAACCATGGCGGGCGAGGACATAATATACTCTGTCTCATCCATGGATTGTTTCTTTGATGCTATGCGTTTCAGTGCCTTGACTGCCTTTTTCATTAAGGTTTCATCTCCTGAGATAATCTGGAGCGCACCAAAGAGTTCTGTGTTCAATTGTGCTTGTGATGTTGTCATAACCTGTAACATTGCATTATCAATCGCAAAGTTAAGAAATAAATATTGAATTTACAAAAAGATAGTAAAAAAATGAATTTGTATTCTTGTGCTGAGTTGTTTGCCAATTCTGAAGCTGGACTTCTTTTTGTTTTGGTCTGATGTGTTTTTCTACGATAATATTCTCAAAATTTGTGAGAATGGAAAGAATTTAATAAATTTGCATTCGCTTATTGATGATATTGCAACCAGCAATCAATGGAATAATGACTGACTCATCCACCATAGACCAAGACGCCCTGAGGCAGAAATTCAACCCCGACGGCTCGCTCCTGCGACGCCAGCAGTTGCGTATGCTCGAGCTGCTCGTTGAAGTGGACCGCATCTGCCGTAAGCATGGCATCCGCTACTGGCTCAGCAGCGGAACCCTTATCGGGGCGGCACGCCATAAGGGGTTCATCCCGTGGGACGACGACCTTGACATCGAGATGCTCCTGCCCGACTACAAACGACTCATGAAGGTGCTGCCGCAAGAACTGCCCGACACGATGGCGCTGCAGTCTGTAGAGACCGATCCGAACTACTTCTTCTTTTACGCCAAAGTGCGCGACCGCCGCTCGCATCTCGAGGAGAGCAACCGCTACGACCGTGTGTGGAAGGAGCGCGGCATCTATATCGATATCTTCCCCTTCTACAAGCAGCCGCTTTGGGCGCATATCCTCTCTGAGAAGACGCAGGGGCACGTCTATAAAATCATGAACCGGATGGGCGAAGGCGACAAGGAAATGTGGAAAGTACGTGCCATCACGCGGTTCAACCGATTCATCGTACACCCCGTCCTCAAACTCTTCTGTAAGCTCAGCCGTGCACGCGAGACCTACGGACTCGGAATTCCCTACCACGACCCGCGACACCTTGAGGACATCTTCCCACTCACGGAGATGGAGTTCGAAGGACATATGTTCCCCGTACCCAAAGACACACATAAGGTGCTCACACTCAAATATGGTGACTATATGCAGTTGCCCAATGTGGACCAAATCAACCTACACGTGGGAGAACTCAGCATTGATGAATGAAAACTAACAAAAAGACAAAATATGCCTATGCACTCACCTGTAGCAATGTTTGTCTATAACCGTGCTGACAACACGCGTCGTACACTTGAAGCCCTCTTGCAAAACAAGCATGCGGCCGAGACCGACGTCTATGTCTTCTCCGATGGGGGGAAGGACGAGCGGTCGTGGAAGAAAGTGAACCAAGTCAGGGCACTGCTTCATGAGGTGGAGCGCCAAGTGGCCGAGACCCACGCCTTGAAAAGCCTCACCATCGTGGAGCGCCCTGAGAACATCTACCTCGAACGCAATATCATCGAGGGAATTTCCTATGTGCTCGACCGCCACGACACAGTCATCGTCCTCGAGGACGACATCGTCACCTCACCCTATTTCCTCGACTACATGAACCAGGCGTTCTATATCTACAAGGACGACCCCGTCGTCATGCATGTGTCCGGATTCACCAACCTCGACCTCCTGAATGATGAAGAAGAGGAAATCTCCAATGGGAAAGACGCACAGGACACGCAAGACGTGCAGGACGACGACGAGTTCTATTTCACGCCGCACATGTCGGGATGGGGATGGGGAACATGGGCGCACAAATGGAAAGCACATTTCAAGCACTATCAAAGCCGCGAAGAGGCATTGGAAGGCATGACACGCGAGGACTGCAACGCCATGCAGTACGACGGAGTATTCCCATGCCTCAAGTCGCTCGACAAAGACCCCATACCGTGGGACATCTGCTGGGAAATCGCCATATACAAGGCCCACGGATTATGCATCACGCCTTACCACACCCTGGTCAGGAACATAGGGCTCGACAGCGGCACCCATTTCCGAGGCAGCCGATGGCTACAGCATTATGAGTTCGACCGAGAGCCGCTCGACCATCCCATCGTCGTCACCTTCCAGACACCACGGAAAGACGAGAAAAAAGAGGCGCTCTTCAAGCTCGCCATCCGCGACTGGGGGATCCGATACACATGGCTCGGGCGAATCCTCCGTTTCGCCTACAAGCGCTACCGGAAACTCACCAGAAAGTAGAGACGCCCCGCGGGGCGTCTTGTAACTCGTCCAAAATTGTGTGTAAAACCATAGATTTGGATAATAATCCCCGACAACTCACCCTGTTGTAATGTGAATAATGTGGTTTTTGACGAATTCATCCACTAATTCGTCAAAGCTCCGCTTCCTTTTCGTCACTGATTTTGGGTGTTTTGTCATCGGGAGACGGACTTTCATCATTATCCATGAAAAACAACTCATCTTTTTGATAGGTTTATGTTATATTTGCAAGATAAAAGATGGCCTGAAAGAAGCATTCGCCTGTTAGGTCATCTCATGTTAAGCAGATCACCAAAAACAAACCTATAATGAAAGCATTACTATCTCTCTTTTTAATGCTGCTCACAAACGTCTGGACTGCAAGAGCCCAGGGTGAGACGGCATCTGTCGTGTGGTGTGCCGACAACACCACACTCTATTTCACCTACCGTCCTGACCTGCCGTCGGCGGGGGGAACATTCACACCAGCTGACGGAGGCAGCACACAGACAGTGACCACCGTATGGAGTGGAACGGCTGTTACATCTTCTCCTAATACGCCAGGATGGTATAACACGGTTAGAAACTCGGTTACCACTGTGGTGTTTGAACCGTCGTTCAGTCAGGTAAGGCCAACCACTATGCGTGCGTGGTTCTATGCTATGACAAAACTCACGTCCATCAACGGCTTGGAAAATCTCAACACATCCTCTGTGACAAGTATGTATCAGACATTCTACAATTGCCAGGGGCTCACCTCGCTTGACCTCAGCGGGTTTGACACCTCATTGGTAACAGATATGAGCGGTATGTTTCAGGGGTGTTCCAACTTGGAAAGTGTCAATCTGTCTGGTTGGACAAACACGAAAGTCACCAATATGAGCAGTATGTTTAATGGTTGCTCAAAACTCTCAAGCGTTGGTCTTACAGGATTTAACACCGCTGCTGTGACAAATATGTCCTATATGTTTGTTAACTGCAAGGCATTACAGACGTTAGACCTCTCCTCGTTCGACACATCGTCCCTCACCAATGCAAGTTATATGTTCCAGAATTGCATATTGCTGGAAAGTGCTGACCTGTCGGGCTGGACTAACCCTAAACTCACCAACCTTGGTTATCTGTTCAGTGGATGTTCCAAACTCAGCAGCGTTGATTTCACAGACTTCAACACAGCAGCCGTTCAGAATATGACGTATATGTTCTATGGCTGCTCTGCAATGACCACCAACAATCTTTCCTCATTCGACACATCATCCCTTACCACAACAGCCAATATGTTCCAGAATTGCTCGATGCTGGAAAGTGTGAACCTGTCGGGGTGGATTAATCCTAAACTCACCAGCATGAGCAGTATGTTGTACGGATGCTCCAAACTCAGCAGCGTTGATTTCACAGACTTCAACACTGCCGCCGTACAAAATATGTCGTATATGTTCTATGGATGCTCTGCTTTGTCTGCGCTCAACCTCTCCTCATTCGACACGTCTTCGCTCACCACTACGGCCAATATGTTTCAAAACTGCACATTGCTGGGAAGTGTGAACCTGTCGGGGTGGGCCAATCCAAGGCTTACTAATATGAGCAATATGTTCAATGGTTGCAGTATGCTTTCATCGCTGAACCTGACAAATTTCAATACCTCAGCGGTCACAAATATGAGCCGGCTATTCAACGCTTGTTCATCCTTGCAAAGTGTGGATCTCACTGGTTTCAACACAGCGGCGGTAACCGATTTTTCATATATGTTCTATGGATGCTCTGGCCTGCAGACACTGAATCTCAGTTCGTTCAACACCGTTAAGGCTACGAATATGTCGTGTATGTTTCAGAACTGCTCTGCCCTAACGAGTCTTGACATATCGGGTTTCAACACAACACTAGTCACCAATATGGGCAGTATGTTCCAAAATTGCTCCTCGTTGACATTGCTTGACCTCAGTTCCTTCAATACTGCCAAGGTAACTAATATGTCCAGTATGTTCTATGGTTGTTCCTTGCTTGCGTCAATATACGTGAGCGATGCGTGGACTGCAGCGGCAGCCTCAAGTTCGTCGAATATGTTTAACGGATGCAACTCGCTTATGGGAGAGGATGAAACGACTCTTGCCTCCTATAGTCCGCAAAGTCTTGACCGTACACATGCCACGGATGAAGCGGGAGGATACCTGAAGACGGGTACCAGCACAGAACTTCCTGAACCAATGCCTTATGCCGTATGGGTGGCCGACAACAGCACACTCTATTTCCTGCAGACCAAACGGCAACTCGTGGCGGGGCGCTCGTTCCAGCCGGAAGGTAGTTCCACACCGTTGAAGATGACTGCTGTGTGGAGCGGTACGTCGGTCACAGCGTCAGGTTCAAACAATCCACAATGGTACAACACGGTGAGGTCTTTAGTGACCAATGTGGTGTTCGAGTCTTCTTTTGCCGATGTAAGCCCAAACAGCACCCGGTGCTGGTTCCGCGACTGTAGCTTGTTGGAAAACATCAGTGGAATTGGCAACCTCAATACGGATGCTGTCACCAATATGGGCTATATGTTCAGCGGTTGTACTACCCTTCCATCACTGAATTTAGCGGGTCTTAACACCGGGGCTGTCACCAACATGGAATATCTGTTCAGTGGCTGTGCCGCATTGCAGAATCTCACTCTCACGGGGATGTCAACTGCTACCGTCACTACGATGCAGTATATGTTCAACGGATGTTCTTCGCTGAGCTCGCTCGACCTCAGCGGATTCAACACTGAGAAGGTGCAGAATATGGCTTATATGCTACAGAACTGCTCATCTCTTTCTTCCGCCAATCTCAGCAGTTTCAACACAGAGAGGACACAGAGCATGGCCTATATGTTCAGTGGATGCTCCAACTTGACTGAGTTGCAGCTTAGCAGTTTCAATACCAGCAACGTAAGCAACACAGCATATATGTTCAACGGATGCACAAGGCTCAATGCTGTCTATGTCAGCACAACCTGGACTCTCAGCCGCGTTACATCTGCCAACAACTACAAGGAGATGTTTACCGGATGTGAGGCCATCATAGGGCAGGATGGAACCACATACGACGCGGCGGCTGTCGATAAGACCAAGGCAAACTATGCGGTTGGAGGTTATCTGCGTCACGGAACAGACGCTGAGGGTGATCTCACCACCTATGCACTTTGGTGCGAGGGTAACGCCACGCTCTATTTCCAGCAGTCCACGAAGAAACTATTGGCTGGAAGCACTTTCTTCCCTGAAGGAAGCGAGAACGGCCAGGTTGTAACCAATTTGTGGACTGCCAATGCCGTCACCAACTATTCATGGAACAACACTGTCAGGACGAAGATGACCCGGGCAGTCTATGAGACTTCCTTCGCTGACGTTTCCGTCACCATCACCAGATACTGGTTCAACAATTGCACTTTGTTGACAACAGTAGAGGGACTTGACAACCTTAACACATCAGCACTGACCAACATGGAATATATGTTCCAGAACTGCTCATCACTGCAGAACATCGACCTTTCCTCGTTCAACACAGAGAAAGTCACATCCATGCAGTATCTCTTTTATGGATGCCAGGCATTGCAGAACGTCAACATGGGAGGTATGAACACGGCTGCAGTGACGAATATGCAATACATGTTCAGTGGTTGCTCTTCACTGCAAAATATAAACTTGGCCGGAATGAACACAGCTTCTGTCACCAACATGGCCTACATGTTCAACGGGTGCGCCAGCCTCACAAGCATTGACCTCTCATCCTTCAATACGAACAGGGTATCCAACATGAATTCCATGTTCAACGGATGTGGAAACCTTGTGGAGGCATACATCAGCTCGGCATGGTCCACTGCTAACGTCTCTGCCGGCAATTCCACCAACATGTTCAAGGACTGCATCAATATCGTTGGGCAGGGTGGGGCTATCTACGACCCTTCACTCACAGATAAAACTCTTGCCGACGACGGGGATGACGGCTATATGCGTAGCGGAACCGACACGGAAATCGAGCCCACTCCATACGTCATCTACAGCGAGACGGACAACACGCTCTATTTCCTCGTTGACAACAAAGTGAGAAACAAAGGGAGGTCGTTCTTGCCGCCAGGAAATACAAACACAGTGAAAATCACCGCCGTTTATACCGGAAACCAGATAACAAACTATAAAACAAACTATTATTCCACACCTGGATGGTATAGGGAATACGCAAACTACATCACAAGGGTGGTCATCGACGAGTCTTTCAGCACCGTTAAGCCGCTGATGCTTAGGAACTACCTGTCGTTGAAGAACATGGAGAGCATCATCGGACTGCAATACCTCAACACTTCTGAGGCGACAACGATGGCATATATGTTTGAGGGATGCGCCAAACTGACGGGAACACTCGATCTCTCATCGTTCGACACAGGAAAAGTGGAAAATCTCAATTTCATCTTTGATGGGTGTTCTTTGCTGCAGACCATCAATGTGACGGGAGTCGTTACATCCACGGCGAATAGTTGCACTTCTATGTTCCGCAACTGTACGGCATTGGAGAACATTATCGGGCTTGAGTCGTTCGACACGTCAAACCTGACATCATTAAGTGGCCTCTTTGCCAACTGCTCATCTCTTCTTGCGCTTGACCTCAGTGGATTCAACGTATCGAATGTTTCCAATATCAATGGCATTTTTTCTGGATGTACTGCGCTTAAGTCAATCAGCATAAAGGACTGGAATATCGCGAAACTCACGTCTCTAAGTAGTTTGTTTAAAGGGCTCATAGCACTGGAGTCTGTTGATATGAGTGGGGTGGATATTTCCAGCGTCACGAATCTTGAGACGATGTTCAGCGGCTGTACATCACTTGTGGATTTGGATGTGACGGGGTGGAACACATCTTCTGTAACCAACATGTATGGTCTGTTCAATGAATGTACGGCATTGGAAAGCATCATGGGGCTTAACTCCCTCGTTGGGGTGAATGTGGCTTCTTCTGCATATATGTTCGCCAACTGTTCATCTCTGAAGGAAATCGACCTCAGCGGATTCGGACAGGCATATCAGATGACTACTCAGGATTTCAAGACCATGTTCCAGGGATGCACAGCGCTTGAAACGCTCAATCTTGCAAATTTCGGTGTGTCATCGGTGACGGACTTTGAGTCTTTGTTTGCCGGATTAACCAACCTCAAGACCCTCAATGCCACGGGATGGAATACAAGGAACGTCACCACGATGAAATCTATGTTCAAGGGCTGCGAATCCCTGGAGAACGTTATAGGATTCAATCAATTCAACTTCAGCAGGGTGGCTGATATGACGGAGTTGTTCTATGGATGTAAGAGTTTGGAAAATGTTCCTTTACCTTCTACAACGTTGTATGTGCGTGGAAACTTGTCGTATATGTTCTATGGATGTGAGAGCCTAACAAACATTGACCTCACCAATGTCATTTCTGGAAGCAGTTCTTACCGCTTGTCTATGAATTCGATGTTTGAAGGCTGTTCCGCGTTGGAATCAGTGAGTGGTATCAGTTTCTACGGTGTCATCAGTGCGAAAAACCTGTTTAAAGGTTGCTCCAGCCTGACTACTCTCAATCTTCCGGATGATCCGAGAATGGAAATGCTGACGGATATGACAGGTATGTTCGAAGGTTGTTCCAGCCTCACATCGCTCGATTTCTCAAAAGGCGACACCAGACGTCTTGAGCAGTTCAGCAATATGTTCAAAGACTGCTCGTCGTTGGAACGTATCTATATCGGGCCGAGTTGGATGTATTATGCGAACACTATCAGCGGTGACAATTTCGATTCGGGCGACGATGTGTTCCTCGGCTGCACAAGCATTATCGGAAGCGACGGAACCACCTATGATGCGTCGGCGGTGGATTGGCATAAGATGCACGCTGACGTGGGTGGATATCTCACTGCGAAAGCTTTCCCGATTGCTGTCTACAGCGAAAGTACACAGGCTCTTTATTTCCTGAAGACCACCAATTGGACAAGCGGCAACTATCATCTCACTGGCAGTGCCGAGCCTCTTGAAGCAACCAATGTAATCACTGGTGAAGACGTTACCAACAACTTCCGTCACTTCCGTCTCAATAATGTGGGCGATTTAATCACCAAGGTGGTGTTCGACCAATCTTTCGCCGAAGTCCGGCCGGCATCGTGCTATGGATGGTTTGAAGACTGCGCAAACCTCACCACCCTCATCGGTCTGGAGAATCTAAACACCTCGGAGGTGCAGTCTATGGGTGCGATGTTCAGAAACTGCACTTCGCTCACCAGTCTGGATCTCACAACGTTTGACACACGGTATGTGACAAATATGATGGGTATGTTCGAAGGGTGTTCGCAACTTCAGGATCTCAATATCAGCAGTTTCGTTACCGACAGCGTCAGCGTGATGGAAGCGATGTTCAAGAACTGCAGTGCTTTACAAACCATCGACGTGAGCCGCTTCAACACGTCTAAAGTGGCGGTATTCAATGAAATGTTTGCCGGTTGCTCCGCTTTGCAGCGCCTTGAACTCACAGGTTTCGACACCTCAGCTTCCGATGATATGATGGGAATGTTCAGCGGCTGTACTTCTCTTACAAGCCTCGATCTCTCATCTTTCAATACAAGTGAGGTATATAATATGTCGACGATGTTCTATAATTGCAGCAGTCTGACTGAACTCGATTTAAGCAGTTTCGATACCCAAAAAGTACAGAGTTTCACGGCAATGTTTGCTGGTATGCACAATGTCATTACGATTGATATTTCCACGTTCGACATCCGCACTGACAATATGAGTTATATGTTCGTTGATTGCCCGAAACTGGAAGGTATTTATATCGGCACCGACTGGAGTTGCTCTGCGTGGAGCAGTTCCTCCAATATGTTCATGGGGTGTTTCAACATCGAGGGACAGGACGGCACCACCTACAACAGCTCAATGACCGACTACCAATGTGCACATGCGGGAACGGGTGGTTATATGCGGATGAAATACTTTTCTGTCACCATACCGGAATCGGGATATGCCACTTTCAGTTGTGACCGCAACCTGAACGCCTCGTTCGACGGCCTGACGATATTCGTATGTAACAATTACTCGCCAGCGACCGGAACGGTTAGCTTGCAGGACATTACAGAGCATTGGAAACCCATCCATGTCACGTTAAATAATGGAAACAATCTGGATATACCTGTCACCGACAAGGTCGTCCCGCGTAACACCGGTGTTATGCTGAAAGGAATTCCAGGCGACACCTACAACCTGCCTGTCCGTGCGGCTTGGACACATTCTCTTCTTGTCGAGAACGACTTGGTGGCTGTGACAAAAGCCACACATGTTGAGCCTACCGAAGGCGACTACACTAACTTTATGCTCAAGAACGGCAAGTTCATTCGTATTGCCGAGGCTGACGAGTCATCGAAGATGCCGGCCAACAGAGCCTATCTGCATGTGAACACTGAACTGCTTGGTTTGGAGAACCCTGACGGTGAGGCAGGAATACGTATAGAGTTGCCGGATGGCACACCTACAGATATGAAGGCTGTTCCTGCGGAAAGCATCTTATTAGATGGTGCTGTTTACGACTTGCACGGCCGCAAAGTAGCGGACGACAGAGGTTGCCTCCATTCGCTGCCTAACGGAATCTATATCATTAACGGACAAAAGATAATGAACAGAAAATGAGAAAGCTTGAACGAAAATATAATTACATTGCCCCGCAGACAGAAATAGTGTCTGGCGGATATGCAAAGGGTGTTTTGCTCACGGAAAGTCTGCCTGTAGATCCGGGTGAGGAGGGTAATCAGGAGGATGCTGAAGTAAAGGTAATGGAGGTGGAATGGGGCAACTTGTGGGAAGAAGATGGCTTATGGAATAAACAGGATTTATGGGAAGAGCGGTAGTTCTTTTGACCAGTCATCATAAAAGGGCTGGTTATATTCTGAAGGTGTGATTAAATGTGTGGTGATAATAGGACTATTACGTCGTATGTGCATCCCATTATCAGCATATTTCGACAACTATAAAGAGCGGACGGTAGGCAGAACTACTGTCCGTTTTTTTAAAGTAACCAATAATAATGTCGGAATGAATTTTGATTTTATGTGGTTTTATGACTGAATTGTCAAATTATTTTATTAATTTTGCAAATGAAAAGAAAAACCATAAAAAAACTACGTATATATGGCTAATATGTTTTCACTTGAGGGTAAGAACGCATGGATAACCGGTGCGTCTTACGGAATTGGCTTCAACATCGCAAAGGCGTTTGTTGGGGCAGGTATTAAGAACATCATCTTCAACGACATCAACGAGGCAGCTCTTGAGCGTGGCCTGGCCAACTACAAGGAGGCTGGCATCGAGAACGTCCACGGATACGTGTGCGACGTGACGAAGGAAGACGACGTGAAGGCGCTTGTGGAGAAAATCCATGAGGAGGTAGGACAGATTGACATCCTGGTGAACAACGCCGGCATCATCAAGCGCATACCGATGCACGAGATGAAGCGCGCTGAGTTCCAGCAGGTCATCGACGTGGACCTCGTAGCACCTTACATCGTGTCGGCCGCTGTGCTGCCTGAGATGATGGAGCGTCGTGCAGGTAAGATTATCAACATCTGCTCCATGATGTCGGAGCTCGGACGCGAGACTGTCAGCGCATACGCTGCTGCAAAGGGCGGACTGAAGATGCTCACACGCAACATCTGCTCTGAGTATGGCGGGTACAACATTCAGTGCAACGGCATCGGACCGGGCTATATCGCCACACCGCAGACTGCACCGCTGCGTGAGCGTCAGCCCGACGGAAGCCGTCATCCGTTCGATTCCTTCATCTGCGCCAAGACACCGGCAGGACGATGGCTCGAGCCTGAAGAACTCGGCGGACCGGCTGTTTTCCTCGCATCAGCCGCTTCCGACGCTGTCAACGGACATGTGCTCTATGTAGACGGTGGTATCCTCGCTTACATCGGCAAACAGCCTTGATGGCTCAGCCCATAACAACTTACATGACAGGATGCTGTTTGGAATAGAAACTCCGCAGCATCCTGTCATTGTGTTTAAGGGATTCTTTTATGTTGGGCTGATTTTGATCTGAGCCATTTGTCATTTTATTCACTCAATTCAAGCTGTCTCCTCACAAGGTCGTAGTATAGTCCTTTTTTCTTGGTTAGTTCTTCATGTGTGCCTTGTTCAGCCACCTTGCCCTTGTGAAGAACAATGATGTTGTCGGCATTCCTGACCGTGGACAATCTGTGGGCGATGACAAGCATCGTGCAGCCTTTAAAATCCGTAGTAATGTTTTCGGTGATTTTTCTTTCGTTCTCTGCATCAAGTGAACTTGTCGCTTCGTCCAGCATCAAATAGAGTGGCTGTTTATATAGTGCCCGCGCTATCATCATCCGTTGTTTCTCACCGCCGCTGATGCCTATTCCGTCAGCTCCGATTTTGGTGTTCAACCCCAATGGAAGACTGTTGATGAAATCGTCCAGACACGCCATTTCCACCGCTTTCCGCAGTCGTGACTCATCGTAGGGTTCTCCAAGGATGATGTTCTGCCGGATGGTATCTCCAAAAATATAATTATCTTGCATCACGATTCCCGTGTTCTTTCGAATGGAGTCGGCTTTAAAGAGTGCAATGTCTTTACCTCCAAGTGTGATGGTTCCTTCCGTTGGCGAGTAGAATTTAAGCAGCAGTTTCATCAGGGTTGTCTTTCCGCTCCCGCTCTCTCCCACGATTGCCGTCATTTTTCCTGCAGGGATAACCAGATTTATATGGTCTAGAGCCTTTTTCCCGATGGAGCCGGCATAGCTGAACGAAATGTCGGACAGGCTAAAGTCCTGAGGGGCTGTGTTTGGTATGTCTGCAAGGATTTCTTCATCCTCGTCGTCGCAAGAATGTACCTCCTCCGAGCGCTCCAGACTGACTTTGATTTCCTGCACTTTCTGCAAAAAAAGCAATCAGTTGGGACATCGGGGCGTTCAACTGACCGATGATGACGGATATACTCATCATCATTCCGAGGGTGAGGCTGCCGTCAACCACATCTCTTGCTACCAGATAGGTGATAAGAATATTGCGTAGGCTGCCTATCAGCGCATAGCCCGTCTCTTGGATTTGTCCTAATTTCAGCGACCGCTTGTTGGTCTGGTAGAGTTCCTGCTGGATACCTTCCCATTCTGCCACTTTGTATGCTGAGTAGGAGTTGACTTTCACGTCGACTATTCCACTAATCAGCTCAAACATTTTTTCCCGGTTCTTGGCAGATGCCCTGAATGATTCGTAATCTAGTGCCTTTCGCTTGCTCCAGAAGCAGAAAATCCATCCGATGGCAAAAATGGTGATGAGCATATACAGGCCGAGTATGGATTTGCTGTAGTATCCCACCGCAACCAGCAATACCATTCCTGAAAGCAAGGAGAACAAGGTCCCGACTGTTTCCTGTGTTGCAAATCCACGTAGTCGGTTGTGGTCCTCAATCCTTTGACTGAAATCACCCACACCTTTTGTGTCGAAAAAGATGATAGGAAGTCTGAGCAGTTTCGACAGATAGTCGTGAAGGACATTGATGTTGATTTTTGTCCCAAGATGGAGAGTAATCCAGCTGCTGAATGTGTTCATGGCAAACGAGCCGAGAAATACGGCAAGCTGAGCCAGCAACAAGGCCGTTATCATCTCGATGTTGCGCTGGCCGATGCCGTCGTCCACAACAGCTTGAGTCAGGAACGGTGCAACCAGCGACAACAAGGAACTGACCAGTACTCCGGCTGCCAGTTTTGACATATCCTTACGGAAGGGCCATACGTAGCGCTTGAGAAAGTCCGACATCCGACGGGGCTCTTTTTCTGGTACATGTGTGTGAAATTCGTCTGTCGGCTCAATGGCCACGACAATTCCCCTTCCGCCGTTCAGCCAGTGGTTGGAGAACTCTTTTTCTGTCATGCGCGTTTTCCCGAAGGCCGGGTCGGCAATCCTATATGTTCTTTTGTTCCCTTTCCTGTTGCATCGTATGTCGTACAGCACCACGAAATGATTCTGATTCCAATGAAGGATGGCGGGGAGGGGACACATCTCGCAAAGTTGGTTTAGATCCATCTCGTAGGTTTTTGATTTCAGTCCTATCTGCTCCATGGCATGTCGTATGCCGGCAATGCTGACCCCTTCTCTGGAGAGATGGGAAAGCTTTCGTATGGAAGACAGGGAATAAGTCTTCCCGTAGTGCATGGCTACCATGCGTATGCATGCCGGTCCGCAGTCCATTTTGTCGAATTGTTGTGTGAATCGAAATCTTCCCATCTTTGTGCTGCCTTTTTGAGGTTCTTCCTTTTGCCTCTGTCATGCTCCCGATCAGTGAAAGTCAGTTTTTATTTTGGCTGTTTGTTGAACCTGCACACTACGTGGAACATGACGTAGTGCGGGATAACGTTGGTCCATGTCTCTGTCCGTCCCTGGGCGTTCACCGTGTGTTTCACGTTGGAGATGTTTCCCAGTATGTCGAATCCGTCGACCACAAGCGTCAGCTTGCCGTGCAGCAAAGTCTTCTTCACCCTGGCATTCCAAACCAGCTCGTCTTTGTTGACAGCCTTGTCCGCGTATCCCCTGCGTGAGTACATCGTCAGGTCGGTGGACAGCTGGATGTTCCATGGCAGTTGCAGTTTGGCTGTCAGTCCGTAGTCGAAGTCGAAAATGTTGATGTCGTCGAAGTCTTCCCTCCTGCTTTCCGAATGCTGGAAGTGGAAGTCGCATTTCAGACCCACATTCACATTGATGGACGGCGTGTAATCCACTTTCAGCATCTGGTCGGTGTTGAAAGTTCCGACTTTGCTTTTCAGCTGGTTTACCATGTCGACGCTTTTCCTGTATTTGAGCGTGGAGTTGGCCTGTAGCGTGAAGTGTCTGGCAGAGTCCAGCGGCATGGTCAGTCCTCCCGCGATTTCCGCGTCATAATTGCCGTTCACGGTTGTCGGCCTGAAGGTGCGGATGCCGGTCTGTTCGTCATAGTCATATCCCAACGCCAGACTGTTTCTGTAGGCGTTGAGTAGGGTCTTGACGTTGTACATCCGCTGCCCTGTGAGTGTCTGTTGGAGGGTTGCCTCGAAATGATGGTTGTGACGGTTGCGAAGGTGACGGTTGCCGAGCATGATGTTGAGCGGGTCGCTGTCGTCGCGCACATCCACCAGGTATGACATCTCAGGAGCAGTCATGGTGTAGCGGTAAAGGGAGGAAAACCACAACTTCGCTCCGCGATTGCTCGTAAAACTGATTGATGGTTCAAGCAATGAAAGGTTCCTGTGGAAGAGGGTGTCCGTTGAGGCACGACGGTAGTCCAGTTCGTTCCGTTCTATCCTCAGAGGCAACTGTAGGCTCAGGCCGTTCCTGTTCGTCTTCTTTTCTCCGGTCATCCTGTTATATTCAATCCGGAGAGTCGGTAGATGCACGAAGTCCCGTTGGGTTGAGTAATAGCTGTTGCCGTAGTCCCTGACACTCATCAGCTCGTCTGTGGAAGGCAGATCGCCAAGTGGATGAACCGTGCCGCCCTCCCATCCGTCCAGTTTGTGAAGCAGGAAGAGCGAACGGTTGCTCTTGTGGCTTTTCATGGCATACTCATAGCTTGACGAGATGGTCCAAGTGGAATTGACTGAGAAGGACTCGACAACACCGAAAAGATGATTGTAGCCCCTGTCGGATTTTATGTTGTGCTTGTTGCGCCAGTCTTGTCCTTCCTTCTGGATATAGTCAAGTTGGTAATGCTCAAATTGTTTCTTCTTTGTTCCCTCCCAGTGCAACTTGGCGCTCAAAAAGATGTGGTGGCGTTGGTCGTTTGGGGTAATGACCTTTACCAGACTCAATCCCGCATTCCAGTCATCGCCTTTCTCGTAAATCCGGTTGCGGAGCCTGTTGACGGCATAGTTCCTGATCAGACTGCCTGCAGTGGGGGATGAAATGCTGTCCATCCATTCTTTTCCCCACTGTGCGAACTGGTCTTCCGTGAAAGTGGTGGATGCTTCCTCTGTCCTGTTGTTGAAATGGTGATAATTGAATGTGGGTTCCATGTCGAAACGAAGGGGGCGAGGACGCATGAGACTGTAGTATTGTTCCAGCGACAGGTGGGTGTCGTGCTCCCGGTTATTGCTGAAAGCCTTTCCATAGGTGTTGCCACTATGGATGAATTGCTCGCTTGTGGTTCGCGAGGCGACGTCGCTGGTGCTGTTCGACACATCCAAGGTTCCCATCAGCCTGTAGCGGCCTCTTCCGTCTTCCACGTCGTAGTCCACCCCTGCAGAACGGGTGGTTCTCACGCCGTTGCCCTCCAAGGATGGAGTCCATTCAGAGGATTCTCCCGGTTTCCGCTCGTCGCTGATGTTGTTGATGTTCGAATAGAGTGAGACACGCGAGTTTTCGGTCAGTCGCATGGCAAACAGTTGCGCGAGGAAACGCTCATGGGATCCATAACCCCCGTCCACATTCATGATCCATCCCTTTGCGTACTTCCTCTTCAGGTTGATGTCCATCGCCAGGTTTTTCGGACTGATGGTGTCTCCATCCAGAAGCTGGCGCAAGGTGTGCTTTTCAAACACTTTCACTTTGTTCACCATAAAGGAAGGCAGATTGTCGAGAATCAGCTTGCGGTTGTTGCCCATCAGCTCCCTGCCGTTGAGCAGCAACTCTTCCACTTTCCGCCCGTTCACGAATATCTCCCCCTCGTCATTCATCTCGGCGCCGGGCAACTGGCGAATCAGGTCGTCAAGCATGGAGCCTTCAGCTAGATTCAGTGCATCGGCATTGTAAACCAGTGTGTCCTTGTCGGTATAGAATTTCACCTTTGTAGCCTTCACCACCACCTCGCCCAGCTCAACGGGGTTATCCTCTTCTATGGCCGTATGGGGATATTTCCTCTGCATATAACAGAACTTGTCATGAATAAAGTTCTGGTGTTTGCCTATTTTTTGAAGGGGCAGTGGCGTGAAGCTCTCCTCATAGTCTGGATGGGTGCAGTGGATGATATACTCTCCCGGCTTCTTCAGTTTGAGGATGAATCCTCCCTTAAGTCCATTCACTTTGTATGAACTGGATGTGGTGGAATCCACGACCATGCTGTCAGCAGTCATCAGCTCCACTTTCGCACCAGTAACTGGATTGTGTGTCAGAATGTTCGACACGAAGCCTACCAGAGTAATGGTGTGCCCGTTGGATTGCGATTTTGCGTCCGTTGCAATCACAATAGTGAATATTGCCAGAAGAATGTTTTTCCAATGATGAGACATGAATATGTGATTAAGGGTACTGTTTTTTATTGGATGATGTCTGAGTGATAGCCTGTGGGAAATTTCCACAGGCTATTCTAGATAACTTAGCTTTTACATTTCAATAATGCCTACAAATATGCCATTGCTAAGCATCAATCTTATCTCATAATAGCCTGATAAGTTATCAGATAGAATAATATACCCATTATTATCTACTTCGCTTGAGAATACAAGGAAATTTAGTGGATCATACAGAGAAACTGTATATCCACTATATGATATGCCAAAATCTAATTGCAAATCGGTTTGAATAACAGAAATAAATTGAATTGGCGAACGATGGCCGCCTTTTATGGTTGGGTCTGGATTAGTTGGGTCTGTCCTTGGTTTCAAAATCAATGTGTCAGTAGAAATCGCTAAATTATCCCAACTTTTGGAAAATGAATCTATAAAGCAAATGCTGATTAAAAGTAAAAGAATAATTTTTTTCATTTTTTGCAGAGGTTTTAAGATTGATAAATAGTATCACACAAAAATAGCGAAAATGCCTGTATGGTGGAATCATAAATCGTCCTATCCTTAAAGGTCTTTCGTATGTTTATGACAAAATTACAAAATTAATGATAAAACCTCCAAATAATGATTAAAAAAAAGTAAACCAAAAGTAAACCGATGCTGTATTACTCTAAAATACAACGATTTATATATTGGACAGAAGTACCTCTAATCTCTCATTTGATCCCGGAAACAATTTTTTTCTGGCTTTTGATTTTAAGTTTGTAACACTCTGCATCGTGTTTTCTCCAAGCAAAATCATGATTTCCTTATTTCTGAATCCGACCCGGAACAATATGCATATTTTCTTTTCCATGTCTGTCAGGGAGTGTTGGGCGGTAATAAAGGAATGGAAGGCTGGCATATCTTTTTTGATTTCATTTGTCAGAGCTTCCCATTCACCCAATGTGTTAATTGTTTTATAGTGTTTTAACATTATTTTGAAATGTTCAAGTGCTGTCATTGATATGTTTCCTTCATTTATCCATTTGCCATATTTTTCTTCCATTTCTAACAATCTTCTCTCGTATTCATTTATTTCATTTGATTTATCTTTTTCAAATTCAGAAAATTTTGATTTTGCCAATGTTAGTTCCTTGTTGGATTTATCTAACAGGATGATTAGTTTGTTATGTTCTTCTATTCTCCTTTTTCGCTGATAGCGTTTGTACCACAAGAAACTTACTGATATCATGAATACGAAAGATAGTAGAATTATAATGATGTTTCTGCTCCTCGACAATTCATCTTTTCTTCTTTCGGCAATTTTTTCATTTCGCTTGTAATTGTAGAGTGAGGAAATATGTGATGTGTAGATGCCATTGGTTTTTTTGTACTTGTCAACCATTGCCTTCTCATATAAAGCAAGATATTTATGAATAGAGTCGGGGGCATTTAAACGTTCGTAAACGTTCAGCAAGCCTCGATAGGATTCTTGGGATAATTCGCCTTGTCCTATTTTTCTGAAATAAAACTCGGCAGAGTCCAACTTTTCTACTCCGAGAAAATATAAACCTTTAGTATAATAATATTGCTTTCCCCAATGAACAATCTCTCCTTTATTGTTAAATAGTCCGGAATTATTCTCGAATTCTTCCATTAGTTCATGGGCTTTAGAGTAATAACCATTGTTGATGAAGATTTGGATTGCAGTTGGCAATGATTTGGCGGCTGCTTGTGTCATACCGTTTTCCAAGTACTGTTGGTGGCATTCCTTTGTGATTCTTATTACATCTTCCATTTCGTCTTTGAGGTAGTGAACTCGGATCTTAAGTTCTTTACCATGAATTATTTCATATTTGTTCCCGAGCTTTTCTGCAATCTGAATATATTGGTTTAGATGATGAATTTCTTCATCTGGCAGATTTTGTTGATTGGACAAATCGGCCATTTGTCCGTATATGCTGAGAAGTGTAAGCAGGTCTGTTTCATCAGATGTATCACCCATATCTAATGCTTCTTGATAATATTTCATAGATAGGGGAGCTTCTCCCTTGTCTCGGTAAATACACCCCATAAGATAGAGCGACTTCATCCGGTCGTTTGCTGTTCCGTATTTGGCATAATAGTCAACGACTGACTGAAATATTGTGTCGGAGGGCATCTTCAAGTAAAGTTTGTTTTGGGCTGAGGCTTTATACATCAACTGTCGTGCGGAGAGTCCCGTGTCATCTAAGGAGTCGACTATCTCCTGGATATTTGTCAGAAGTGCATAGGCTGAATCAGGATTTGATTCCAACAAGCTGTCCATTTCTCCAAAAAAATCTTTTTCATATCTTGAACTATTTGTGCATGATTGGATAATGCATGATAGAGATATGAGGAATAATATGCATAGAAGTGTTTTTTTCATCTGTGAATGGTGTAATCCTGTTTATATTTAGAAAAGTTATATATAAAATGATTGATTGCTTGGTGTTTCTGAATGGAGAATCTTTTAGTAGGCTTCTCTGTCTAAATAGTTGGTTTTGTACAAAGGATAAGGACAAGAGATGAGTCCGGTAGGGTGGTGGCGAAGAGGTAGTCGTTGCCGCCTTCTTTTATTTTTAGCCGCTTGCGTAGTTCTGCCACGGAGAGCGGAAAGTTCCGGGCTGTGATGTTGGCCTGGTCGATGGTATTATGCAGACGTTTGGCATTGTTCTTGTTGAAAGGTAATACAGTTTGCACTTCGAAGATACGCCCTGGGAAGCCGTCTGTGGTCATATCCTGTGAAGTATAGAGATGGCTGTTGGTGCCCAGCATCTGCAGTCCGTAGTAAGCACCAAGGGTTTTGAAACACCCGGCTTTCATGATGCAGGCATTGGGCTCGTACAGGTAGGCTCCCACTTCTTTTGTATATGCATGTTCGCTGGGCTGCGAATCCTCCTCGTCGAGAAAATAATGGAATTCCTCCTGATCCGCTCCTTTCAAGTTCACACAACTCACGCTCAACCGCCTGCCCTCTTCCATTGCAGCAGCGCTCATCACAAGCAGCAGTTCCTTACATTCTCCGTTCACGCCCACCACGTGTACCTCTTCCACGCCTTTCAGACTCCGGACAGCCAGGCTGAGGTCGAGCATGGGCGAGAGTTTTACCATCACCACCCGCGCCTTGTCCAAAAGCAGGTGGTTCAGACGTGTGAGGTCGGGTGTACAGTCCTCAATCGCTACGGTCTTACGGCCGTGGGTGTCGCGGCGGGCCGGGTCGAGGAATATGGCGTCCTGAAAGGGCAGTCGCTCGAGTACAGCCTCGCTTTCACCGCACTCCACCTCCAGATGCCTCACTCCCAACAAGGGCAGGTTATGCCGTGCCAGCTCACAGAGGTCCGGATTCCGTTCCACAAAGGTGGTCTGTGTCTCTTTCAACCCCTCAGATATCATGGCTGCATCCACGCCGAAGCCACCGGTGAGGTCGGCGAATTTGAACGGCGGACCAGCCAGTGTACAGTCTTTTTCCTCATTGTAGTTCTGCGCAAGGAGCCTGCGCATCAATACCCTGCCTTTGTATCTGCCTGTTGCCTCCGACGAGCACTGTTCCATCGACAGATGCTCAGGATAGACGATGCCGTCGGTACGTGCCCATGTGGGTAGTTTCTTTGATGCCGCTTGCCATCCACTGATCTGAACGGCTATTCTCCGCAGGTCGATTTCAGGGTCTTTCGAGCCTTGTAGCATCAACTCGCGCACATCGTCATTTCTGTGTTCTTGTATGAATTTCTTTTCTTTTTCTGTCAGCATGGTGCCTCTTTCTTTTTTGCAAAATTAAACAAAAAATGTAAAACTCACTTGCTTTTTCTTCATTTAAAAGTGTCACATTGACCTTTTTTCAAAAAAATAGCATTTTTTTTCAAAAAAAGTGTAATAAAATTTTGTTATTAAAAACTTTATTGCCATCTTTGCAAACGAAAAATTAGATTTTTCATAGTTAAGGTTTAGGTTAAAAATAGGGAGGCAACGGTTCGTGATGAACCGTTGCCTTTGGTTTTAGGACCATTCATCCTCAGGCAAAAACCTATTCTTTCGTATTATCAATTGTAAATTAAGCAAAATGACTGTACTCTATCCATCACCGGTGTTCGGACCGGTACATAGCCGCAGACTCGGTGTTTCTCTTGGCGTGAACCTCATGCCGGCTGACGGCAAGCTCTGCTCGTTCGATTGCATCTACTGTGAGTGTGGATTCAACAAGGACGGACGAACCGGCCACCGCAGGCCTACGCGCCAGGAAGTGCACGACACGCTCCGCTCCACACTGCTTTCCATGAAAGAAAAGGGACCACATCCCGATGTCATCACTTTTGCGGGAAATGGGGAACCGACGCTCCATCCCGACTTTCCCGTCATCGTGGACGACGTCCGGGGACTGCGCGACGAGCTTTTTCCTGAGTGTAAAATCAGTGTGCTGAGCAATGCGACTCAGATTCTTGACCAGCGCGTGTTCGACGCTCTGCTGAAGGTTGACAACAATATCCTGAAGCTTGACACGGTCTCTGACGATTATATCCGCATGGTGGACAAACCGGGCGGCAGCAGCTATGATGTGAGGAAAATCGTGGAACGCATGCGCGAGTTTGATGGCCGCTGCATCATCCAGACCATGTTTATGAACGGGACCCACGAAGGTGTTGACGTCAGCAATGTGGGCGATGAGTTTGTCATTCCCTGGCTTGAAGCCGTGAAGAGTGTCGGTCCGTCGTGCGTGATGATTTACACCATCGACCGCGAGACGCCGTCTCCGCTGCTTCGTAAGGCCACTCACGAGGAGCTGGACTCCATTGCGGACAAAGTACGTGCTGAGGGCATCGCGTGCCAAGTGTCGTACTGACGGAATGGTTGTGGAGATTTAATTATTCATGTTGAACATAAGGCAGGTTCTAAAAATTAGCTTTAGGCTGTGTTTAGACTATTTTTGAGCAGATTTGCTCGCAAACTCGAAGAAGCGTAGCGAGCTACTCTTCAAGAGGTTAAGAGCAAAGATGCCAAAAAGAGGCAAACACGGGCAAAG
>JAFUVE010000027.1 GCA_017483765.1 Bacteroidaceae bacterium
TTACTCGCCGGCAGCGATGATATTGATTACGGCCACGATGTCGGAGAACACTTCCACCCTTCTTGGTTCCTCTCAGGTCAAAACACTTTTTAATTGCTCTATCCAAGAACGGAAATGACGACATTTCTCAAGAAGAGTGTCCATCCCTATATACTCTGCCAACATCACACCATATGCCACTTTGTTGTAACCAGGTATCAAACTCTGTATCCGTTTTGAAGGGGCGGTCAAAGGAGAGTCATTGATATCCTCGGGATTGGGAAAAGCGTCTAAAACATTACGAATCCCTTTATAATCCATCTCACTCTCATCAAACAGAGCCTCAAAGCCTTCTAATGAGGAAAACAGCAGTGACTCAAACTCATGAAGCTGAATATAAGGGATATAATTAGGAAACAACTGTTTTGACACACTTCGATATCAAGTTTCATTCTCGACTCCAAATAGATTACACGTTCATAATGACTTGTAATTGATCGCGACTCTGCATAACCCGGGAAACTGGTAGGTAGAGCATATAGGTCAAACATTGTGGTAACAATCACATCACGTTCATAGACCGTATGTAAAACATCACTGCGGACATGGGAATACTTTTGCATACCCCCTTGGGTATGTTTCACCTTGAAACAATGAACGGGATTGTACAATCCACAAGCAAAAAAATAAGGTCTGACCACCGTATTCACAAACGATTCCTCTGTCTCACCCTCAACAATAAAAATTATCCTCTTCATAGATTAACAGGTTGACCGTTTATAACACTCTTTGTCCACAACTCACCCAGGCTATAATCATCCAGCCAGGTCTCTAAAGATTTTGGGTCAAGGCGATTGAAAACAGAATGACCGTCATGACGATCAACGGTTATCAAGTCATCGACATCAAAATGATTGACAAGACTCACCGACTGGGTTGAAATCACTATCTGACACCCCCGGGATGCAGCAGACTTAATCATACCCGACAACTTGCCGATAGCAGCTGGGTGCAAACCCAGTTCAGGCTCATCAATAAAAATCATCTCCGGAAGGAGCGGTTGCATGAGCAATGCTGACAAGGCAATAAAGCGGACACTCCCGTCTGACAGGTCGTTTACAGAGAAATACTTGTCTGGAGCATTTCTGTCAATCCAGACCATATTTATCTTATCATCATAAGAGAAAGGATGCAAATCAAAACGTTCAAAGTAAGGCATAACGGAACGAATGGTCATCTCAATACGTTTCAGTGCCTTAGGGTAATGCAGTTGAAAATCATAGAGGACAGAACCCAGATTCCCACCGTCGCACCTCAAGAATCGATTATCATTCACGTCGGAATCAGTTCTGAGAGGAGATCCTTTGCCCGTGTCATGAAAATGATATATCCTGAAGTTCTGCATATATGACTTTAACGGCTCGATTTCTGCCGACATGGAGTCTCTTAACACGCTTTCATCACGATTCTTGACACTCTCAGTTTTATCGCCACAAACGAAGTGCTCCTCCGACAAGAACATAGAACCATTGTCGCGGGGTTGAAGCGCGGCCGAATAGGAACCAAAATCATAATGAAAACAACCTCTGATTTCATTGGAATGCTTCAAACCGTAATGTAGCAGCGAATCAGCACGGTTCTGCATTGTATAGTTCTGCAGGCGCTGTTCATAGACTTGGTTGAACAGGCGGAAAAAAGACATGAAATTTGTTTTACCAACACCGTTTGAGCCAATAAAAATATTTATCGGCCCCAATTGCAAATCCATGTCTTTTATAGACTTATATCCCTCTATGATGATTTCTTTCAGCATAAAGCATTGTTTTATTTGCAAATATACAATTTATTCTTTTCCCCGCCAAGCATCTTAGCCTGAATTATACGCCTCTATGAGGAAGGGTTATTCGCCGGCAGCGATGATATTGATTACGGCCACGATGTCGGAGATATCCACACCCTCGTCCTCGTTCACGTCGGCATCCTCGTATGTGGCTGTGCCGGCTATCTGGTTGATGATGGCAACGATGTCAGAGATATCCACGTTGCCGTCGCGGTTCACATCGCCTTTCAGCTTTACCACCGTCGACTTCACACGCAACTTGCCGTCGGTCAGCAGTGTCGAGATGTCCCACTCCTGGGTCTCCGACGGACGCTCCGGGATGATGGTCTTGATGCCAGTGCCCGACACGGTGCCGAGCGATGAGAAGAGAGTGAAGACCGCGTCGTCGGGCAGAGGTGCAGTCACCTTGTCCATGTTCAGCTCCAGCGTGGCGTTGCTCACCGTGAAACTTCCGGTCACGGCCATGCGGTTATTGCGCAAAGCCGTCCCGTCGTAGAAGAGCGGGAAGGCGATGATGCCGCCGCTGCTCACCGTCGCGCCTCCTTTCAGGTTCAGACGGTAAGAGGTGCCTATCAGCGTGTCGCCGGCCAGGATGGTTCCGCCGTTGTTCACGTTCACCTTCGAGCTGATGCTGCCCTTGCCCATCAGGGTGGCGCCGTCACGGACATAATAGGCACCGCCTGTGGCATGCGTGCCGTTCACAATCAGGCGGCCACCCTCCACGTAAGTGGACCCGCTATATACATTCGTTCCCGTCAGACGCCAGTCGCCGCTGCCTTCCTTGTATATCGTGGTCGTTCCGTTATACTTGGAGTTGGTGGAAAGTGCACAGTCGTCAATCACGCCCGCAAATGTCTCGTCGGTGTTTGCGCCGCCGATGCGCCAGGTCATCTTATGGCCGGCGCTCTGCTTGCTGCTTCCTGACAGGCTTGTTCCCGACACGCCGCTCAGACCACCGATATGCAGGTCGCCGTTGGTCTCCCAGTAGGCCATGCGGATAGTGCCTTTCAGCTCTACCACTCCGTTAGGAATGCCTTTATTCTGCAGCAGGAAGACGGCATCCTTGCTCGTTCCGTTAGCGATAAGCCGGCCGTAGAAGTTGGTGAAGTCGCCCTGGAAATATTCCCTCGACCAGTTGGTCTGGTACTCGATGGTGCCGCTGCCGGAGAACGGGCTCTTGATGTAGCAGTTGCGGTGGGGCTGGAAGCCGCTTGTAGTGCCTTCCTCAGCCTCTATCGGGAAGTAGTAGGTGCAGTAGTTGTCGTTGGCGTCGTTCGTCACGAGCGTGCCGCCGGCCAGCACCAGCTTCGTCGACACGTCCTGACCCTCGCCCAGATAGACTTTCTTGTCCTCGATATTGCGGAGATAAGCCAGCTTCAGCGTGCCGCTCCGCAAGATGGTGGCCCCGTCGTAAGCGAAGAATGCAGGGGATGAAGGCTGGACTGTGCCGTTGCCGCCGAGGATAAGGTCGCCGCTGCCTTCTATCTTTCCGTTCATCGTCACTGTGGATGCCTTGGCCTTCACGTTGAATGCGGTGTTGGCATACATGTTGGCACTGCGGTTGGTGGAAGTCGTCGCACCGGTGTATTCCCATGTGCCGCCGTCCCAGATCCAGTTCTGTCCGAACTCGGAGGATGCTCCAATCGCGCTGTTCACGTCGCCGTCTTTCAGCGTATTGAATGAGAAGGTGCCGCCATGCAGGACGGTCGCCCCTTTATAGCTGTTCGAGGTGGTGACGGTGAGCTTGCCGTCGCCGGCCTTGTTCAACGACCCTTCGCCCGAGATGCCGCCGGTTCCGGAGAGGGTGATGTCGCCGTCGGTATTGACCACGGTGACGAGAGGGGTGACTGTGGTCTCGACATCCACCTTGATGGTGTCGCCACTGTCGAACAGCACGTTCGAACCGTCCTTGAACACCTGGTCATTCTCTTTCCAGTTGGTGGCCTCCAGGTTCCACGCTCCGTCTGTCACGGCCCATGTGTAGTCGGGACTGTAGTTGGCGATGTCCACCATCTCCACCTGCTTCGGCTGGGTCTTCACGGTGACAGCAGCCGTATAGTCGGAGTAGGTCTCACCCTTGTAGGCGCGCATACGGACCTGATAAGTGGATCCAGGCTCGAGTCCCTCGACGTTATAGCTTTCCGTGTCTGCATCAATCTTGGCTACCTCCACCCATTCGCCGTCTTTCTCCATCTCGAGGGAGAAGCCGTCCTCGCCTTCCGTGAAGTCATACCACTGCAGGCTCACGCTGTGGTCGGTGGACGACGCGTACGACAGCTGCTGGGGCACGCGCAGATAGAGCACACGGTTCGCCTTGCTCAGCCCGTTGATATAGTTCTCGATATTGGCATAGCCGTTGCCGGCGATGCTCATCGCGTCGTTCTTTCCGGGATCCGTGCCGTTGGCGCTCTCCCATTCGTCGGGCATGCCGTCGCCGTCGGTGTCGGCAGGCTTGTCGAACGACTTGAGTCCCCAGGCGGTAGGTGCTCCTATTGAAAGCTGAGACTCGGAGGAGATGATGGCGCCTTCCTTGCCGAGCGACCGGCATTGATGCACCATCAGGCAGTCGGCCAGGTCGCGGTAAGGGAGCGACGCACCTACGTCGGGCAGCAGCGAGTCAATCAACTGCGTCGCGCTCCAGGTTGACAGTTCCGGGTAGTTATAGGGCTTGGAGGCGAACGTAGGGCCGCCGCCATATTCGCTCTTCGGTATCTCATAGGCGTTGAACTGGCCGTCGGCGTTGCGGTCCTGCCAGTTGTCGTTGGCATAGATGCTGAAATCGCTGTTACCGCTCGTGATGGCGTTGCCACCGCCGGCAGGGCCGTTGATGAACAGGTTATTCGTCACGTTCACCCAAGACTTGCCCGAGGAGTCACCGCCCATCAGGTAGCAACCGTCCTTCCAGTTGTAGACGATGCAGTTCACGTACTGGCTCGTACCCTTCACCTTGTTGTTACGGGTGCTGTTGTCGCAATAGAAGTTGCGGTACAGCGTGATGGAGTCGCTCTGAATCAAGCCGCCGGCCGAGTGCGTCAGAAGTCCCTGGCCAATCACGCAGTTCGACAGCGTGATATGGGTCGGTGCCGTCCCTTTGCTGTCCCAGTTGATGGAGAAGGTCTCGTCAAGGCCCCACGCAAACGAGCAGTGGTCGAAAATCATGTTCGTGCCGTTGGCCACGCCGGCGCAGTCTTTGCCGGAGCTGCCGCCCTTGCCCATGCGGAACTTCATATACCGCACGATGAGGTTGTTGGCGGCGGAGAACGTCACGCCGTCGCCATACACCACCACGCCCTCGCCGGGAGCGGTCTGTCCGGCTACGTAGAGGTTGGACGCGAAACTCATGCGCGACGTGATATTGATCACGCCGCTTACGTCGAACACGACGATTCGGTTGGGCTGGCTCACCGCGTCACGCAAGGAGCCGCTGCCGCTGTCCTTCAGGTTGGTCACGTGATACACACTGCCGTAACGGCCGCCAACGGCATATCGCCCCCACCCCACGGCACCGGGGAATGCCAGCTGCTTCTGCTGGCCTGCAGCCGGCAACAATGAAGCCAGCAGCAATGCTGATGTCAGTAGTATTTTTTTCATATTGTCAGTTTTTTGTTAGCAAGTTTTCCGGGCTTTCCGGATTTTCCGGGATATCCGGGTTTTCCGGAATCTCCGGTTAGTTCAATCATTCATATATCGGAGTCCGGTTGGGTATGTCCGGAGTCGGTTCTGTGATGTCCTTTCCGATTTCGTTGACCTTCAGATTATCGAAATAAGGGGTGCTGGCCTTACCATCTTCCACGTCGGCCAGCAGGCCGGCCATACCGTGATGATAGAGGAAGTCCTCCGCTTTCAGCACCTGGACACCGTCAACAAAACCGATAATCTCAGTCCCTTTGAACTGAAGTTTCAGGGTATGCCACTCGTTGGCGTGGATGTTCTGCAGCGTGGTCTCGCCCAGGATTTTCTCGCCGCCCTCACTGTCGTCGTTCAGGGCCTTGAGCGTGGCCTGCTGCTCGGCGTCGCCCTCCACTTTCTTCTTGTCCACCTTGCCACGGACCACCACAAGGCGGCAGGTGCCTTTGTCGTCCAGGCGCAGATAATACCCTTTCGGGATAAATCCCCAGCCGAAGCCGAAGTGATTCAGACGGCCCATCACCGCTGCTGCGTCTCCCTCGTTGAGCAGCACGTCGGCGCTCACCTCGTAGTCGCTCCACTCATCGTCGCCGATGATGGTGTAATGTTTCCAGTCGGGAGCCCAGCTGATGGTCGGACGGGGCACCACCTGACGAACACAGTTGCCATGACGGAGCGGAGCGGAGACGATTTCAAACGCACCGGCGATGTCGGCGAAGTAATGGGGAAGGTAGCCCCACTGCTCAGGACTGCTGTACTGGTCGAAGTTGTCAAAATAAGGGAACGGGAACGGCTCTGAGGGCGGAACGGCATGGACGGCCTTCTTCTGACCGCGGGTGGTGGACAACGAATAGACGGCATTGGTGTCTACGTCCAGCGTAAACTGCTTCCCGTCGGTCTTGATGTCGTCCAGGCGGACGAACTGATCCTCCGCATCGCTCTTCCATACGCACAAATCCTCCTTCGAGAGCCCTTTGAGTTTGAACGACAACGTCTGCGGCTGTTTCGCCCCCTTGGTCTCGATGATGATGGAATAATCGTCGGCATCCGGCGCTTTCAGCGTCACCATGGAGCCGCCGCCCTGGAGCAGCTGGCATCCGCTGGGCATATATTTCCACCCGATCTTGGTGAACTGGCCATAGTGGGCATAGCCCCACAGATTCTCGCGGACGCGGTAATGACCGCTCCACGGCTCGTAGGCCAAAACCATCGGAGGGTCTTCGGCATAGGGCTCGGTGGGATACAGAGCGGCGATATCGTACCAATTGACAATCTTGGTCACACCGGAGTTGATGTAGTTCTTATTGAGGCACTCCACGATACCAATCAGGCAGTCATAGCCTTTCAGATACACGTGGTCCTCGGTGTTCCAGATCGGCTTGCCATACTTC
Organism: Bacteroidaceae bacterium; assembly: GCA_017483765.1. Lineage (GTDB taxonomy): Bacteria > Bacteroidota > Bacteroidia > Bacteroidales > Bacteroidaceae > UBA3839. Next base: position 6,838 of record JAFUVE010000027.1, read on the forward strand.
TCAGCGATTTTCTGGTTCTCTTTCGACACAGGATCAACCTCGTTGAACACGTGGCCGCCGATGATGTCGACAGAGATACGCAGGGCCTCGTCAGTCTCCATGTCCTTCACGAAGTTAAGCTTTCCTTTATACCAGTTGTCGAACGCATGGATCTTCACATACTCAAAGCCGTTGTCATCGAAGGTCTTGCGCATCATCTTCGCAAACTCGTAGCTGTCGCCTTTCTCGTTGCGACAGCCCATGGCGTCCATCTTCAGGCCATAGTTGCTGTAAAGCCCGCGAAGCCACGACACATAGTAGTCTGCTGCGTCCTGACTCCAGAAATTGCCGTCGCCCACCCATCCGGGAGCGCTCCAGGCCGCTCCGTCGAGCGACAGATCTGGATTACGTTTCTTGGCTTCCTGCATCACCCACCACGTATAACCGCGCTGGTAATTCAGGTCGTCGCGGGTATGCATGTGGGAGGGCATAGAACCCTGGGTGGAGTTGCCGTCGCCGGGCACCTCCACGAGCAGCGTGCTCACCGAAGCGCCGTGCATCGGCTTATATACCAGGTCCAGAATCTCGCTGCGCTGCGGCTCTGGGTAGTCCTTCAGCAGGGCCGACGTGCCGCCACCGCCGTTCACGATGCCGATGCCGTCGAAACGTTTGCCGGCTTTCTTGCCGTTCAGTTCAAAATGCTGTACACTCTCAGTCTGCGCCGTCAGCGACAACACAGAAAACAAAATCAGGGTTAATGTAGTTAGTTTTCGTCTCATTATGATTATGTTAATTATGTTTGCCTCATCCCTGTGCGGACTTAAGCCTGTAGAAATGCGTCATAGTGCGTCTTGCAACCATATCCATCACCAGAGTAAATACACTATTCACTTCGTAGAATCTTGTCACGACTCGGCAAAGTTCAAACAAGTTTGACTTTGCGCTCGCTGCTCCAAGATTTCACTTAAAACTCCTCTTCGTGCTCCATCGCCCACAGTGCGTAGGCGGTCTCATTGCCTTCTTCGAGCACCTCAATTTCCACATCGCCGCTCCGCCCTTTCGACGGGCCGTCGGGAGCGGGTTTGCCACTGCCCGGACCTGAGTCCACAAGCAAGGCATGACTGAACGTGATGACTGATTCTACACTTGGCTTTATATATTTCGCTTTCATAAATTTTCTTTTACTTTTTTGCTAATAATTCTCGCAAACGGCTCATTTGCTGCCTGTTATCATTCACTTATCCAAAAGAATTTCCAGATTAAAAGGACTTCCATTGCCCGTCGTGTGGCTCGCGATAGCATCGCGGGCAATCAAAGTTTGTCCTGCTCATCCATCCGCATGGCCAATTCTTCATTCTTCATTCCTCATTCTTCATTTAACTCACTTTTCACTTAACAAGCACCTTCTTTCCGTTATGGATATACACGCCACGGCCTGGACGGCTCACACGCTGTCCCTGCAGGTTATACCAGCCATTGTCCATGCTTCTGCCATCTACGGATGTACGTGCCAGCGGCGTACGGATGCCTGTGGCCTGACCGCCACCGTCTCCGATGACGATGCTGACCACGCCGGCGCCTCTGATCACATTGCCCTTGTTCTCAAAATAGGCAGAGAACGGATCAACGACCTCTCCGTCGCTGCTCACACGGACGAAGGCGTTACCGTCAGCGTTCAGCACGTATCCGTTGGTGATGACAGCGGGCGTGTACGTTCCTTTCATGCTCAGCTGCTGGCCTGTGATGCTGCATTTCGCGTCGGTGCTGAACTCCGTGATGTCGCCGCTGAAGACGAGCTCCTTACCGTCAAGATTCCAGTTGTCACCGTAGGACTCGTCGGGAACTGCGATGAGATAGGGAATATTGGCCTTGAGCTCGGTTCCTGCGACATAGTCGAAGTGGGCCTTGCCTCCCTCTTCATACAGGAACTGGTAGAGCCAGAAGTTCTTGCCTGCGTCGCTGGCGCTTTTAAACCACTCGACGGGCTCTCCCTCACAGCTGACCTGAGTGGCTTCGAACGGAAGCACCAGAGTGCTCCAGCCGTCTTTGCTGTCTTCCTTGCTTCCTTCGAACGAAGCGGTATAGCTCACGGCGTCGGAGACGAAGTCCCACAGGATATAGAAAGGATAGTTCTGATAGAGATTGATGACGTCGGCCGACGTACCCTTCACCACGTTCTGGCCGGATAGGCTCGACGGCACCGTCTGCCTGTCATCGAAGTAATAGATGCAGTTCGGATTCGTGCTGGGCACGACGGACGTACTGCTGCTCACACTGCAATGAGAGAAGTCAACTGCGCAGGTATACTGGGGGATGACCATTTCCGAAGATTTCGGAACGAACGAAACGGCTTCGTCTGCGTCATAGCACAGAAGACCTTCGCTCACGGTGAACGTGACGGAGGCAAGGATGTCAGGATTGTCGCCAAAAGGATTTCCATTGGTCAGAATAAAAGTATAAGTCTCACCTGGAGTCAAATCGTCCCGCATCACAGTCCGTGAATAGGAGCTGCCTGCACCGATTGTAGTCTTAAAGCCATTCGCACTTTTGTCGCCCTTCATGATATAATAGAATGAGCCGCCCACAGAGGCAGTTGTCGTGTTCGTCAAGGTCACATCTGCTGTGAAGACATCAGAAACCAGGTAGTTCACGCCGTCCGTTTCAATAAGGTTCTCGACATCCAGAGAGGCGGTGAACTGTCCGGCATCGCTTGACGTCGTTGAAGTGACTGTTGCTGTACCCAGCAAACGGCTGCACACGTCTCCGCTGATTTCCCAGAAATAAAGTGTGTGTGTTCCGTCACTCGTCGGGGTGAAATAGAAGTAGGCGGTGCCGGGTCCGTTGGCATAGGTATAGACGCCGGCAATGGTGCTTTCCAGATTGCTTGCCACTGACTCATAATCATAGTTGGCCAGGCTACTGGGATAGTCGGCCACCATCACCACCATCCCGTTGTATTCCTCGTCGGTGTTGTTCTGGAACGTGGCTTTCACTTCCTGAAACGTACCAGTATAACCCGTCCCGGTGAACGTTGCACCGGTCACGCTGAGATCACATTCTTTCGGATAAACCTCCACGCTGGCGACCGCGCCGTTCTCGATGGTCACCACGGCATAGTTTCTCTTGTAGCCGTTTGCCGGTCCCCACTGACCCAGGTCGTTGCTCGCCGTGGTACTCTGCACACCAGTGACGGTGTAGGTGCCGTCTGAAAGGCCGGATGCCAGCTGGCGGTAGCTGATGCTGGGTGAATAGTAATAGCCGCTTTGAAGTCCGGAAGCATTGGTGATGCCGTAAATCCGGGACACCTTACCCTCGCTGTCCACCACGCCGAAGCTGTAGTATATCGTGCCGAGCGTCTGCGTCGTGTTGTTCGACATGTCCATGGAAAGATTGTTTCCACCGTCGGCCACATTGCTGACGGTCAGCCCGTCGGTGCCGGATATCGGCTCTGTCGCCTCGCGCTGAAGGCCGATCAGCGCGTCCTGCATGAAGGAATAGCCGTCCTCCGTGCTGCTCGCACCGGCTCCGTCGTTACTCTCGGAATTGAGCACGGAGAGGGAGAAATAGCCGTTGTACGTTCCGCCCCAGCCCCAGTTGATGTGGTAAAGGCCATCGCCGTCGTAGCCGTCGCAGATAAAGGAATGTCCGCCGCCGGTCGACTGTCCGGAATACAGCACGGGCCGGTCTGCAGCCAGCTCACTGTAGATTAGGTTTTCCCACTCTGTGTTGGTATAGTCGCTGCGGTCAGCCAGGTAGGCGTTGGGATTATAATGGAAATAGTTGATGAAGGCCTTCAGGGCGTCGGGCGAGGAGGCCGACGAACCGCCAGTGCCGTAGTTCATCTTCGCGCCCTGACCGCAGTAGCGCATCAGCGTGCCCACGGCCTGAGCTGCGGCCGAGTTGACATCTGTCAGGTCCGTACCGATATATTCGTCCTGCATGTTGTCCCAATCAAAGGTGATGGCAGGCAGCTCGTCAAGTGTGCCGATGGTCGAGTTTGACGTGTACGAAGGCACAACCGTGGTGGCACCCTGCGGCCATTTGTGGTAGTACATCACCTGGGCCATCGCGGTCGCCACACAGCCGGTCAGGCAGTGGCGGGTTTCACCGTTTGGATAGTTATAATTCGGGCAATTCCAGTTATAGGCTTCTCCCGCTGCCGTCTTGATACTTCCCTGGTTCCATTCCGACGTGGTCATCGGGCTGATGGGCGACTTCACCGACACCGGGGCTTTCTGCTTCGAGATTTTCCTGGCACCTCCCGCATTGGCTTGCTGAACCAGACGGCCCACATTCGTCACCCAGGCCTTCACGTTATCGGGCATATTGCCAAGGTCGAACGTGCCGTCATAGCCGTAGGCCAAAACCGGCTCTGTCGCCTCTGAGTTGGCAACCAGCACGAATCCGCCGTCACTGGCGTTCACGGCATAAAGGCCGTCGTTCACTTTCTCTGCCCGCAGATTTCTCAGTTTCTGAGAGACACCCCTGCGGCCGGACTGATGACAGCGGGCATTTAAAAACTCTCCCGCACGGCTGACTGCCTCCTCCTGGCTGATCTGAGCAGACGCACCGACCAACAGAACAAGGCAGCAACAGCATAACATTAAAAATCTCTTCATAATTTTGTATTTTTTTATTTGTTTCTTCCCTTTCTTTCAACCACCCAGGTAACTAAACTCTAAACCCTAAACTCTCAACTCTAAACCCTCAACTAATAAAATTACAAAATTACGAAAAATCCCCCACAACCACAAATAATTACATAAAAAACAAGCACCCAACAAAAATCAGGGCAGGCAAAAACGGATATTCTTGCCTGTCCTGATGATTAAAAAGATAACGGATCTGTCTGAACCTACCAAAGGGAAGCGGTCGTTTTACCACCATTCTCCGTCTCTATGACAAACTGCTCAAAGGCTTCTTGCTCCTCAAGTTCCTCCTCGCGCTGACGAGCGTCGCCGCCACCACCTCCTCCGCCGCCATTAGGAGCGGTCATCGCTATCATATGCGTGGGGGTGAGCAAAGCGGTTTCACAAACTGGTTTTATATAGAATTTCATTTTCTTGATTTGTTGGTTTTAATGAAACAAGGAATTACTTCACGATGAGTTTTTTTCCGTTGACGATATATAGTCCTTTCGACGGTCTTGCCACCCGGCGGCCGCTGAGGTCGTAAACCTGAGGCTGCGATGTGTCTGAGGTGCCTATGCGTCCGATGCCGGTCGGGGTGTCGTCTGCCTCGAAATTGAGGTCAAGCGACTTGACGCCATCCTGGCTTTCCGTCCTGAAATAAGCACGGGTCGGTTTGAACCATACGGTCGAAGCGGCATAGACGGCCTTGCTGTCCTGGATCATATAAATGGACAGATCGCCGTCTGGGAATTCCGTATATTGATAGACGCCGGTCATCGTGATGTTCTCTCCTTCAGTGGAAAGCATGCCGTCTGAAACTGCCACCAAGGTCTTGTCGGTGAAAGTGTAGGTGGCCTGCCGGCCGTCAGCTCCCGTCACCACCACGAGATAGGGCTTGTTGGCTGCCATCCGGCCGTCAGCCTGCTCGTCGAAGACGATGGCTCCGCCCTTGATCTTGCTGACGGTATAGACGCTGAACTCCATGCCTGTCACGTCGAACAGCTCAGCTGCGTCGGTGGCAAACGGAAGGACAAGCGTGTTCATGCCTTCCTTGAAGGTGCGGGTGAGCTCCACGTCGAAGGTGCCGGAGACGCTGCCGTCGTAGTCCTCGTCCTCGCTCAGCGTGACAACCGTCGACTTCACGGCCTCGGTGGCTATGCCCAGACCGCCCATGGCGTTGGCGGCACGAACGGAATATGTGGCGTTGGCGTCATCAACGGTGTAGGTCGGCTCCTGCGTGAAGCCTACCACATGACCGTCCTTCACAACCGCCCAGCAGAAGGCATAGCTGCTGTCGTCCCAGGTGAGGGTGGTGCCGGTGAGCACTACGTTCTTGGGAGACGGGGCCTGCTCGGTATAGTCGGTCGGAACCCAGCTGCCGAACATGTTGCTCATGTCGGAAGCCTCAGCGGCCTCGGCGGCAGTGAGAACGGGATTATTGGTATAGCTGCTGTTGAAAGTTGTCTTACGTCCGCTCAGGTCCACCGCAACGCCATCGGAAGTCCGGGAGTTGTACTCGGCAAAGCGTTTCGGCCAACCGTTGCTCATCTCGGCCCAGCCAATGCTGGAAGGAATGATGTTCATCGTCGTGTTAATCCACAGCGCAACGGGGGTGCCGTTGCCCCAAGGACGGCCGAGATAGTATTTGGTGTTGAGGGAAGTGCTCTCGCCGTTGATGGTACATCCGCTGAACACATAGCCGTACTTGATGCTCTTCGACGGAACGGCGATATAGCCACCGGTGTTCATGCACACCTGAATCACCGTCTCGTTGAAGAAGGCGTCGCCCTTGCCGCACAGGAAGTCGGTGCGACCTCTCAGCAGGCCGCCCTCGAAGTAATACAAGCCGTTGTCGTTGTTTGAGGTCCATGTGTCCTGATAGCCCCAAAGGCACACGTTCTTGTAGATGTTCTTCGTGCCGCGGTCCTGAAGCGCGATGTTGCGGCCCAGACCGTCCGGAATGCCGCTCTTCACGGTCAAATCCTGGAAGTAGATGCCGCTGATGCCGTTGCTGATCTGCAGTACGTCGCTCTTGCTGATACCGTCATACACGCTGGTCTGTCCCTGCGACACGCTGGTGTTCGTGTACGTTCCCGCATTAGCCAGGTCGTTGGTGATCACCACGCCGTCGCGGCTCTCACCGATGAACGAGATGTTGTTGGCCTTGATGTAGGTGATCGGGCTCGGATAGGTGTTCCCGTCTCCGCCGGCTATCGTCTCGGTGGTGCTCAACGGCAGGGTGTAGGTGCCGTCATAAAGGAAGATCCGGTAGCGGGCAGACTTGTCAGAACGTGTGTTAGCGGCGTTGATGGCGGCCACGAGGTCGTCATCGCTCTTCACGTAGTAGTCGTAGATGCCTTTCTCGACGGGCTGCTTGTCTGACGCGCTCAACGTGCCGTTCACAACCACGTTGCCGATACACATCTGCTTGTTGTTAGCCACGTTGGAGATATAGAAACGCAGCGTGAACACGTCGCAGGCTTTTCCGCTGATCTCGGCCGTGTGGTTCAGGTTGGCCGCATCAGCGTTCGCATTGCTGTTGCGCAGGATGGAGGTGGCTGGGACTGCCTGGATCGCGCTCTCCACGCCGTCAATCGTGTAGCTCCAGGAGAAATAGGCGTTGTCGGTGCCTACTTTCACGGCGTCAAAGCTGACGGAGGTCGGAGTGAACAGCTTGCCGTCGGCTGCGCTCACGGTATATTCGATCATCACGTCTTCTGTCGTACCGGCATTGCTCACCGCAGGCTGGTATTTCACCATCGTGCCACAGTCGGGAATGGCGGTATAGGAAGCGGTCTCACAGGTCAGGCCGCTGCCCACTTTCACCGTGGTGTTGGACACATAGTCCTGCAGTTCTTCGGCCACGGTGGCGCTCGCCTCGTCGCCCACCGGCCATACAATGCTGCCGGAGATGCTCGGGATGGTCCAGGTGTAGTTGAAGCCGTAGAAACCGAGCTTAGAGCCGGTGCAGTAGACCTTATAGGTGGAGCCGGCCTTCACGTCGAAGGTGTAGGTGCCGTAATATTTCTCTGCCGACGTGATGCCGTTGTAGTCCGGCAGGGCTACGTCGTCCTCCAGGATGTAGAACGCCTTGCCGGCATTGAGCACGACGGCCACGTCGATGGTGCCATTGTACACTGGAGTGATAAGATATACGGTGCCGCCGGTGCTGCTGCCGTTCGTCCCGTTTCCGTCTGTGGCGGCCACAAAGCCTTCGGCCAGGCCATTGCTCTTGGCGGCGGTAAAGGCGTTACCTCCTGGGAAGCCGTACTGCACGGTGGCGATGACATCTCCGTTATATGTCACGTCGACGGTCTCGCCGGAATCGAAGGCGTCGCCTTCATAGAGCAGGTAGGTGGCATTGGCGGTCACGCCCTCAGGGTCCTCGTGGGGCTCCTCCTCTTCAGCGGTGGTGGTCCATGTGTAGTTGAAACCGTAGAAGCCGAGTTTCGAACCGGTGCAGTAGACGGCATAGGTGGACCCGCCTTTCACGTTGAAGCTATAGGTGCCATAGTATTTTGTGCTCTCCGTGATGCCGTTATAGCCGTCGAGGGCCTGTCCGTCCTCCAGGATGTAGAACGACTTGCCGGCATTCAGGACGACGGCCACATCTACGGTTCCGTCATATTCGGGCTTGATGTAATAAACCGTTCCGCCGGTGGCACTGCCATTCACACCGTTGCCGGCGGTGAAGGCGGCAAAGCCGCTGACACTGCCGTTGGCACTGGCTGCGCCGAAGTCCGCGCCACCCTCAACGCCGTAGGTCACGGTGGCGACGGTATTGCCGTCACTCTCCACGTTGACAGTCTGACCGGAAGTGAAGGTCTCGCCGGCGGTCAGCGCGTAAGTGGCGGTGGCGGTGATGGTCTGAGTCGACACGGATTTGGGATAATACTCGTTTACGCTGCTCTGAGCGTCTTTGTTCTCGTTCTTCATGATGCTCTCAACCACGGAGCTGAGGTAGACTTCCAGGTTGGTGTAGTAGCCTTTCTCGGTGTCGAGGGTATAGGTATGCGCGTCGCTCGCGTCGTTCGGGTTGAGACCGTTCTTGCTCTCCCATTCGTCGGGCATGCCGTCGCGGTCGGTGTCATAGCCGTCGGGACGGCTGCCGGTGCCGAAGTTGGACTCGGTATAGCCGTTGCAGTCCGACACACGGTCGATCAGGCCTCGCTTGCCGGACACGCTGCCGGTATAGGTGGCGGTGCCGCTCTGGGCTTCACGCATATAGCGGGCGTCCACGTTGTCGCGCACCAACGACGCGCCGGCATAGGCCATCACCTTGTCGAAGGCATTGGCGGCCGTGTGGGTGGTCACCTCGCCTTTCGGAGCCTCGCTGTCAAGCTTGATCTTCACGCAGTCCTCGCCATTCGTGTTCTTCTTGTAAGTGACGTCGCTGCCGTAGTAGTGGTTCACGTCCTTGCAGTAGCGCTCACCGTCGATGGTGTAGACACCGCTGTCATAGCCCACGCCGCCCCAGTCTTTGTTGGCGGTGCCGTCCAGCTGGTTGCCGCTGATATAGTAGCGGCTGGTGAGGTCGTAATAGGGGCTGTTGCTACCAGAGTTGTCGGAGTTTGCCACCGACACGGTGGTGATACGTGTGGTCGAGGCCGACGGACCGGTCTTGTAGTAGTTGTTCACCATGTTGATCTGGCCGCCGCCCGGACCGCCGTAGCAGCCGTTGCCGCAGTTGTAGACCACGCAGTTTCTGAAGTCCACGTTCTCGGCCTGAACGGCATTCTGCCAGTTGTAGGTGCTGTAGAGCGCGTTGTTGGTATAGTTCGTCCAGTCATAACGGGCACCGCAGAAGCGGGGGGAGCGGTTTGCCACGTGGCATATCAGGTTGTGATGGAAGGAGGCCAGCTTGCCACCCCATATGCCGCCATAGCCGTGGGCACCCTTGTTGTGGCCGGCCTCCAGGAGGCTCTCACCGATCGTGCACCACTGCATCGTGAAGTTGTTGTTGTCGTAGAACGAAGCCACCTCGTCGATGCTCCAGGAGAAGGAGCAGTGGTCGAGGATGATGCCGGTCTTATTGCGCTGCCACAACGCATCGGCACCATCGTCAACGTCTCTCTCCTGGCCGCGCCGGATACGGATGAAACGGATGATGTTGTTGGCACCGGGGCGGACGGTGTAGTAACGGATTGTGATTCCGGGGTCAGGGGCCGTCTGACCGGCGATGGTTGTGTTATCGCCGATGGTCAGCTCGCTGTTCAGAGCAATCACGCCGCCAACGTCGAACACGATGGTCTTGTAGGCGTTGCCGCTCACGGCGGCGCGGAGAGAGCCGGTGCCGCTGTCGTTCAGGTTCGTCACATGGATCACGTTCGTGGCACCGGTCGACGGATTTCGTCCGCCGCTCACATACCGGCCATGGCCTTCAGCACCTGGGAATGCCGGGGCGCCTGTCTGCGCATTTGCCTGTCCGAAAAGCAATGTGGACAGCAGCATAAGCGCAACAAATTTGATTTCTCTTGTCATGTTGTTTCTATTGTGTTATGTAGTTATGATTTGTGCAATTCCCTTTTTTTGAATCGTACATGGAAATCTTTGCAAAGTTACGCAAAATCAAGAACATGGCAAAATAACCAGCTGACTGATTGCCACTAAAAAAATGTCAACATGTAAAACGCGGAAGTCAATACGCCACAAATAATATCTTTTTAACAACTGACGTGGATAGTTTTTCTGTTTTCTGGAAACTACATAAAAGAAAAATATGTAACTTTGTTATCAAATTCTTAATTTCACAAAAAAACACAAAAAAAATATGGAACAACACAACGACAATAGCATGCGGCGTCTGGCTTACTACCTGCTCGCCATTGCGGCGGCCATTGCGGCCATCTACATTGTCATCTATTTTGCAGGCGGCAACAAATCCTCGGACATCGCACAGCCTGTTTGCGAACAAGATTCTACCACATCTGTTATCTCTACAAAGTCGGTTTCCACTGAATCAGATAAACAGTCCACAACGCCCGATGCCATTGCCAAAGAGCCTGACACAACAAAAAAAGAGCTGAACAACGAAGAACTGGACGTGGACAAGGTCAAGAAAAACGCTTTGGAAGCCATTGAAGAAGCCCAAAAAGCTTTGAAAGAAACGAAGGAAGACAACCCTGGCTCCAAAACAACAAAGCAAACAACTGGCAGCTCATACAGCAGCTCTTCCTACTCATACTCATCCTACGATGAGGACGACCTGGACTATGAGGACGAGGAAGAAGAATACTACATCGACGACGAATTCTCTGAAGACGACGAGGACGACGAAATCGACCAGTACTGACACCGTAGGGACTTACTTCATGTATGTCCGCATCCGAATCCCTGCATCCGAACCTTTTATCATCCCCACTCATCTCCAGTGTGGCACAACCTCCCCCAGCCCTTATCACGCTACCGGTGTCGGGTGGCCATTGCGAATTACATCTGCTCTAACCCCACTGCCCTCCAGGCTGCCATCTACCTTCCCCAGCCCACAAAACCTCCCCGGTGTTGAGTGGATACCGCCCGTCCGACCCGTCCGACTTGTCTGACCCATCCGACTTGTCTGACCCGTCCGACCCGTCCGACCCGTCCGACCTGTCTGACCCATCCGACCCCATCACCAACATCCACTCTAAACTCTCAACCCTCACAAAAATTGTAAAAACTACACTTATAAACCTTTCATTATCAATTACTTAATAAAAGTTAAAATTACAACTTTTCTCCAAAATTATTTGTTCGTCAAAAAAAAACTTCGTAAATTAGCACTCGAAAAGATCGGATGGTGTCCCGCCACCCGAAAAGTTCAAACAAAAGGCCTATCGGGACTGTGGCCGTCTATGGAGGAATATTACTATGAAGACCGTGATGAACTATGACGATGAGTCCTATGAACTCGACAACGTCTACAACGACGACGACATGTATGGCGAATGGTACGGATACCGTAACACGCCCGCTCAAACCGACGACACGCTCTATCTTATCTCTGGCAACGAAACCTCGATATGGTACAACTAACACAAATCTAACAGGGAACGAAAGCCGCAGGCATCATTGCCTGCGGCTTTCCTTTTTTCTGTACTTATTTTGGCCGTATAGGCAGGGCAGCACGTTGCCGGCTGCCCCACCCCATCTTGTATCTGTCTGTCCCTTACCACAGCGACGTCTGCTCCTCCGCGGCCAAGGCCTCGAGGAAGGTGTCTTCCTCCTCAAGCTCCTCGCGCTCACGGGTCTCGCCGTGGTCCACACCCGTTCCGCTTACCGGAAGCTGCTCCAGCAGCAGGCTGCCAACAGCCCCGTGTAGCACCGTCTCGGGTTTATGATATGTTCGTCTCATTGTCTTATCCTCAAGTTTTTATGTGAACAGCGAAAAGTCCATCCACAAAAGTAAATAAACTTTTCACCATTCACTATTCACTTTTCACTTAATTACCACTTTCTTGCCATTCACGATATAGATGCCCTTACCCGGCTTCGTCACACGGCGACCCGACAGGTCATAGACTACGGCTGCCTTACCCGCAACATCACCCTGAGGAGCGTTGATGCCGGTCGGTGTATCGTCGTCCAGTTCGTCAGCACCGAACACGATTCCCTTCACGTCCTGACCCGACAGCTGCAGATAGCCCTTTCCATAAGCCACCGTACCATCACTCTTCAGCTTGTAGAAACCGGTCTTACCGTTCACCTGGTTCAGCACGTAGATATCACCGCTCTCGCCAGTCAGTCCGCCTTCAGGAACGGCTTTCAGGTCGTTGCCGCTCAAGCTGGCTGCGCTGCGCACCATCGTCCCGGCATAGATATAGTCGGAGGCCAGGTCATTATCTCCCTGCTTGCGGAGCAAAACTGCCTCACCGGCAGGAACAGCGTCAACCGCAGTCAGTTCTACCGACTTGCCGTCGGCGTTCAAAGCCACTGCATACATGTCCAGTCCGCCGAAAGAAAGACCCACCTTACTATAGGCAAAAGTAGAAGCATCGAGCGACGAGAGCTTCGTGCCTATCTCGGAGTCGTAGCTGATGGAAGAGGAAGTAGCTCCCGGATAGGACGACTGAACCGTCAATGTGCCCGGCTCAGTAAACGTATAGGCGAAGTCGGACATCGTCTGAGGAACGCTTACCTTCACATTGTCAATCGTAAAGAAAGAATAAGTTTTGCCAAGCTCCACGTACACGCCCTGAATGCGCATGTCGGCTGCCGAGCCCACGGCATAGGCTCCACTTGCAATCACCAGCCCGCACGACTCTTTCAATGAGACGGTGTATGAGACGGTTCGATTGGTCCGGTCAACCGTAAATGCGTAATGATACCAAGGGCCGGTCGCTTCTCTCGGATTCGGGTCGTTCACGGTAAACGAACCGCCGTCACCCTCGACCGTATAAACCCGGCCATAATTGCTGCCGCCCGTCATCTTGAACACATAGTTCGTGCCGACACTGAAGGCACTTCCGGCTGTACGCTCGCCGAACAGATAGAGGGCATTATTGGCAGAGCCACTGGTGTTGGTGTAATGAATCCGGGCATCAAACTCAAGCGTGTAGACATCTGCATCCCCGTAAGGATCGCTGCCGGAGCCATAGAAGTTCGTATAGGCACTGCGTGTCCCGCCTCCACCGTTGTTATTCACGTTCACATACTTCCCATAAGTCGCGTCACCCTCAACCAGTGTGATGTCCAGCTTGTCCCCGCTGACTGCAGTCCAAGAGCCGGCATCGGTGGCGGACTCATAGTCGAGGGCAAACAGCTCACCGGAAGGAATGGTCTTATAAACATAAATATTATCGATATTCGTGGTGCCGTTTCCGCGGCCGTCAAGCACGAACAGACCGTAAAGTTCGGAAGAGGTACCGTCAGGCAGTGCAAAAGTGCCTTTTACAGACGAATTGCCCTGGGCTATCGTATAAGTGACCGTCCTGGCTGTTTGGTCAACCTCCAGTTTATAATGGCTCCAGCCTGCACTGATGTCAGCCGTCTCACTTTCATTAATCGTGAACGTCTGGCTGTTTGCCGCTTTCATGCGGAAAAGATAGTTCATGCCTGTCGCATTGCAGTTTCTTCCGTTATAATTATATCCGATATTTTTTGTTGTGGGAATTACGGCGCCCTTGCTCATGACGACAAAGTCAGTCTCGCTTCGGTCGGCCACATTGCCTGCCTTTACATATGCGTCAAACTCAACTGCATAGGTCTCAACTGAAGTGAGGTCCAAGTTAAAAAGCGTATACGCTGAGCGGTTTGCTGCAATATTGGTTTTTTCCATCGTATGATGAATATAATTGCCATAATTGGCATCTCCTCCGACCAGTTCCAATATACCGTCGCCGTTTGTCCAGGAACTTGCATCTACGGCCTGTTCATAGTCCTCACCAAACAGCCGGTTCTCATCCACCGTCTCTGTCCTGCCATCAAGACTCGTAAAGGTGGTGCTGACCGATACAGGACGCTGTGCCACTCCGTTCAAGGTGTACGCCCCAACGCTGACGTCCACATGAGGCATATACACATTGCCTGGCTCTGCGACTACCCAGTCGGTACGGGCGATCTCAGGATTCACCACATTTCCGTCTCCGGGCTCTATCTGGCTCATGTCGTTGAACTGTTCCAGATAGTCTGGGAGATAATAGCCGAGATGGGGGGGCTGGTTGTAAGCCACGTTCTGCCAGGCCACACTCAGACGGTACACATGGTCGTGCATCAGCGTCGGCACACGGTAAGCGGTCGGTATCACCGTCGAGAAGATATTGAGCGTCGTGTTGTCGCTGGTGTCATAAAGGATAAGCTCTTCGCGCCAGTCGCCGAAGATGTCGGCGGAGAGACAGGGGGTGTCCTTCGTGCCGTTGCAGGAACCGGAGCTGCCCAAGTCCGTAAAGAGGGTACCGCCCACTCCTAGGTTGGTCACACTGCAGTCGCGCCCGATTCTCGCAATCGACGTACCGGAGGAGAGATTGTCGTAGGGCTCACCGTCCCAGTAGGTACGGAAATTCATGCTAACACCTTTCCATGACATCGTCGTGCCGTCCATGAAATGAATATTGTCGACTTTAGCCGACCAGTATTCGAAACCGCGCTTCTGAGGAAAGATATCAGCCGACAGGCCTCGGCCATTATCGCCACCGCTGGTGGAGAAGTCCAGAATCTCGCCAGTGCTGGCATCTCTCAGGTGGTGACCGTAATGGGGGCCGTCCTCATGCACCATGAAGAACTCCAGGCCGGGACGGTCGGGGTCTAAGTCTGAAAAATGGTGGGCATCACCATGCTGAACACCGGTGGAATAGCGTAAGGTACCGTCGGCATTGACGGCAGCACCTCCGAACAGGATCTCGTCTGTGCCGTCCCCGTCGGTATCGCCCGCGGCGATGCTGTGCGTGCCTTGGCCGTAGGCGGTGTAATAGGCGGTGGCGCTTCCGCTCCAAGCCGACTCCTTCACCTTGTTGGTGGAGCAGATGTAGTTGGTCACGTCAAAAGTATCATTATTGGATGCCTTAGGCTTATAAAGCTTATAGGTGCTCTTGGAGTCTGAGTAATGGACCCAGCGGTTGGTCAGACGTGTTCCGTCAAAGTCCACTGCCCAAAGAAACGCATAGGTGTAATAACCGCGGGTGAACACGCCGCTGGCTTTCTTCACCGCACCGTCTAGATGGGCGACGGTGGCAAGATAGCGCTCGCCACGGTTGCCATAGGTACCGATATCCGTGTTGCCGGAACGGTCGTCCCAGTCGAAGGTGCCGGCGGCGTCGCTCAGTCCTAACGTTGCGTTACGGGTCGGTAGATAGGGAATCGTATGGATAGCGGCGCCGGTCTCGCCGTTGAACACGGTCAGGTACTCATGACCGCCGTTGATACGTCCACCGCTGGTTCGGTAATCTGCGGAATTATTCACATTGCGAATGGTCGTGTTCGTGGCGGCAGCACTCACGTAATTGCCCCTGCCGTCCACACTGCCGGGAGCGGTCTTGCACATCAGCTCTGACTTACCGTCGCCGTCAAAGTCATAAACCAGGAACTGGTTATAATGTGCGCCGGATCGCATGTTGATGCCGAGGTTGATGCGCCACAGCCGCGTGCACCCGTTGGCCTTCGTGGCGTCAAGCTTGTAGCAGTCAAAAATCGTCTCGCCGGTAAAGCCGCCCTGGGAGTTGTCCTTAGCATTCGAAGGATACCATTTCACGATCAGCTCATACTGGCCGTCGCCGTCTACATCACCCACCGAGCAGTCGTTTGGGGTGTATGTGTAGCTTTCGCCGTTCACAGAACCGGCTGACGGCTGGTCCAGCTTCACCTTCAGATATGACTGGGTCCAGGGCTTCACGGCTGACGAGGTCTCGGTCAGCACCCCGTTCTGATAGGTCTTCACCTGATAGCTCGCGCCGCTGCCGGCATCGTCCAGCTCAAGGAAAGTGGCGCCGGTTATACCGGACGCAACGGTCTCACCGTTGCGGACGATATCAAAGGATGTCTGCATGTCGTCTGTTCCCAGCAGGCGCCAGCTCACATAATGTTTCCCGCCACAAGGAATCACAATCAGGCCGCGGTCCAGACGCTCCATCTGACTCACGGGGGTCACCTGCCTGAACTGTGCGCTCACGGGAAGGGCACAAATCGCTGTCATCAGGATAACCGACAACAATTTTGTCTGTAGTAGTCTTTTCATTTTAATTGGTTTGTTATAGTAGAGACGCGCCGTGGTGCGTCTTGTATCTTTTCTCTGCACTTGTAGGGGCTTACTTTATGTATGCCCGCACATCTCAACGTCTCTGCAAAGTTAGGTAAAATTCCTCACTTCCGACTTGTCGGATAATCCGATTTTCAAGGGATATTATTCAAAAAAATGCTATTCCATAAAAAGGAGGGCCGACACATTGCCGACTCTCCCCTTTCTTGATTTTCTCTGTAAAAAAATCCTTACCACAGCGGCGTCTGCTCCTCAGAGGCCATGGCCTCGAGGAACGCCTCTTCCTCTTCCAGCTCCTCGCGCTCGCGGACCTCACCATGGTCCACGCCTGTGCCACTCACCGGTAGCTGTTCCAGCAACAGGCTACCTAAAGCATCATGCCGCACAGTCTCTGGTTTCTGATATGTTCGTTTCATTGTCTTATTCTCAACTTTTTTTGTGAACAGCGAAAAGCCTATCCACAAATGTAAATAAACTGCTCACTGTTCACTTTTCACTTTCACTTAATTACCACTTTCTTGCCGTTCACGATATAGATGCCCTTACCAGGCTTCGTCACACGGCGACCCGACAGGTCATAAATCACAGTCGGCTTGTCAGCCTCATCATCATTCACGCCGATGATGCCGGTAGGAGTGTCGTCGTCGAACATCGACAATGCCTTCGTCGTCAAGCCATTGATCTCAAGATAGCCACGGCCTACAGTCACCGTTCCTGTATCATTCAGTTTGTAGAAGCCGACTCCCGAAGCACCCGTGTTCAGAACGAAGATATTTCCGTTGCCATACACGGTCTCTGTAGTAGGAATCAAGTCGTTGCCTGTCCAGTCTGAAGCATCGGACACAATCTCGGAGGCGAATATCTCGCCGGCAGTGCCTTTGATCAGGCCGGCGGTACCCTGAGGCAGAATGCCGTCGCTCACGAGCGTGGTCGTCACGTTCTTCTTGTCGCTGTCTACCGCTACCTTATAAAGTTCCAGTCCGCTCTTCGAGAAGTCAAGCGATGCCAGCTGGTAGTTCAGCGTGCTGTAACCCAGCGTGCCCACCTTGGCGCCTATCTCAGAAGTATAGCTGGTGGACGACGACATACAGCCGTCATAACTTGCTGTCACAGTCAACGTGCCAGGCTCTGTGAAGGTGTAAGTCGACAGGTCGGTGGCTTCCTTTGTGGTTGTGATAGAGATGTTGTCAAGTTTAAATATTGAATAGTAGCGTCCAGCCACAAGATAGAAACCACGAATATCACCACTGCCAGTATATGTGAATGTGCCAGAATCACCATTACTGATTGACCATTTCACAGTTTTAGTGGTCTTATTCACATTTAAAGTGTAATGATACCAAGTACCTCCACTCAAAGTTGTAGTAGTCGAAGTGCCATTTATCGTATAGTTAGTTGACGATTTACCAGCACTGATGTCAAACAACAAATTCTGATAGCTGTTGATGGAAGCATAATTATCCCATGTAGTAGTAGGATTCTTACCTCCCTGACTCATCACACAGAACTCAACTCCGTCGGTGTTGCCAGATGTAACAGCTAAATCAAAATCAATATTGTATGTATCCATTTCCGAAACATCAAGATTCAATTCATTATATGCATAACGTGTATTGGTGCTACCTGTGTTCACATAGAAATAGCTGCCATAGGTTTCATCGCCTGTTGCAAGGCTCATATTCGCGCCAGAAGTGACCCATCCCGTCACCCCAGTCTCATTCTCATAATTCTGTGCAAACAGCTCTGTGGTGACACTGGACTTGTAAATATAGATATTGTCGATGCCTGCACCGCCTGGCTCATAGTTGTAACGTCCATTTCGGATATAGATGCCGTCACATTCAGCACTTTCGCCGTCTAACAGCGTGTATGAACCAGAAGCAACCGCAGTGGCAGTTCCTTTCGGGCAAATCTGATACCCAACGGTTCCTGCCTCCACATCAACAGACAGCACAAAATGATACCAAGTAGAGTTGTTGAGTGTCACAGTGTTCCCTTCCACTTCATTGATGGTAAATGTAGTAGAGTTCTCACCACGCATCATATAGAATAAATATGGATTATGTCCGAAAGTAGTTGCATTCAGCCAGTTATATCCATAGTTGTAAGTCCATGAAGCAGCGTGACTTTTACTCATCACGACAAAATTAGTTTGCTTTGAAGCGTTATTGAAGTAAGCGTCAAATTCTATATTATAGTTCATCACACCATCATAATCAGCTGTAATTTTCGTCCAGTCCCCCCTGTCACTACTCGATTGCATTCCAATGCACTGACCTTCACTGTTATCATAAGACGGGGAATAAATATAGCTGCTGTTATTGTTCACCCAATAGTCAGAAGCGGTTGTACTTCCTTCAAAGTCCTCGTAGAACAACGTATTTTCTATCACCGTTTCCGTTCCGTCGAGTGCGGTGAACACTGCCGACAGGTTCGGGCTTACGGTATTGCCTTTGTATGTGAACGGTGTGCCGCTGATGCTCACCGTTGGGTAATAGACGTTCAGGCCTGTCTCGTTCCATGATGTGCGGGCGATTTCAGGAGCCGGACATTCCACAGCCTCTCCTGTACCGATTTTCAGGTACCAGTTACCATTCTTATGTACAAGCTCGTAGGTGTAGTTCGAAAGTCCCTCGACCGTAAGGTTGGAGAAGTCAGCCTCGTTGGTGAGCGAGCCTAAGAGATACATGCCGTCGGCCAATGTGCCATGGGGCACGAATTCCAGCACCGGTTTGAGGTATTGCGGTCCGTAAGTCTCCCAGTTGTCTCCCGACACGCTGTTGAGCACGAGGCTCTCCATATTCACGTGGTCAGCAGAGATGTTGCTGCCATATACGTCCATCTGCAAGCGAGCACCATAGTTAAGGGTGAGCGTCGTGGTTGTGATGTCTCCGCGGTTGTCTGCCCCACCCGGCTTAATGGTTGACGCATAGAGCGACTCGATGCCAGCACCGAAAGTTCCGCCATTAGAACTGAGGGTAGTGAAACGATTCATCCACACCGGGCTGTTCTGCAACGTTCCGTCAAACTCCACTGTTCCAGCCCAGATGTCAGTCTTGCCCGTATAGGTGTGGGTGTTGGTCGCCATCTTCAGCGTTCCGTCGCCCTGCTTCACCAGGTGCATACCGCCCGTGAGCGCGCCACCGGTAAGCGTGTGGGTGTAAGTGTAAGTAGTTAAAGTACCACCATCAGACGTACCTGTAGTCACCCATGTAGGAGCATTGTCAATAAGCATATATGGAGCTGCACCAGAATTGACTGAAACAGACATATTGCCAGTAGCGGCCAACAAAACCTGCTTACCATCATAGCTTGAATTTATCGTTCCACTATTACTAATTTCAGTACGGTTTCTGTCTGTGTAAGCAGGAGGAGCAACAGTGAAATTCTCCAAAGCACCGACAAAATAGCTTACATGAGGAGGTTGGTTATAGACCATCATCTGGTTACTCATTGCTTGTCTATATTGATAATCGAACCACAAACAAGGCATGGTGTACTCAGTACTATATCCTGTTGTAAAAAGCCGCATACTGTTTGAGCCTGTACGCGTTACGATTTCCTCACGCCAGTCGCCGATGAGGTCACCTTGGAAACATGGATTGTTCTTTGAATCGTTTATCATGCTTCCACCACAATTTGCTGTCCAGAGACGTCCCGTCCCAACTTTCCATACTGCTGCATAGCTGGCAGTTCCTGGACTGTCCAAGATTTCAGAACACAAATCAGAGTCCCAATATATACGGTTATTCAAATGAGACCAATATAGTGGGTCATTTGTTCCAGAAGTGGTAACGTCTGTAATTGTGTTATAGTCCCCAACAGATGAAATCAATGCAGAATTAACAGAACGTCCTATGGAGCCTGGATAATCATCAGTAAAATTATCCATCAAACACCTTCCATCATCGGATTCCCCAACAGACCGATAATAGATTTCACTGGTAGTTGCATTTCGATAGTTCATGTTTGGACTATCTTCATTACATGCAAAAACTTCCAGCCCATGAACATACGGATTCAAGTCTCCAACATGCATAGCATCGCCATGGCCTAATCCAGTAGTTGACAGACCATACCCATTATCATCTATACACATTGAGCCGTACACAATCTCATCTCTTCCGTCGCAATCAACATCAGCAACTGTAAAGTTATGATTTCCCTGTCCAAACCAGCTACCATCTGATGACGTACCACTATCTGATGAATTCATAGTGTGATATATTTTATAGGAATGGTTAGATTTGGATGTTCCAACATCTTGGGTTTCCCAATACCACCTAGGAGAACTGATATTCCACACACTACTGGAATTTAAATCCAATGCAATCATCTTTGTACGTGCATAGATTCCACGAGCTAGGAATAAGCTATGTGTCCGTCCATCAAAAGACGGGGCTGCATAAAAATGTTTTGTCATTCTGTGACCATAACTTTCTGGATTACCTTTAGTATCATAGCCCCAATAGGATGTAAAATCTCGGCTGTCACTTCGTGCTAATGGATAGGTGACACACTGTTTCAATATTCCATCTCCTGATAAATATATTAAGTATTCTGATCCAGAGTTGGTCCAAGCGTATTGGGAACTAGTATACGAAGCCGCCCGTGTATTCACATTGGCATCACCTATTGTTGTGTAAGAAGTCAATGACGAATTCCATAATCTCATATTATCCGCACCTCTCATCACCACCTCGGCCTTACCGTCCTCATCCCAGTCAAAAGCAATCACATTAATCTCTGTACTATTAAGACTTATCATATTCGGTCCACAATCTATTCTCCACATCAAAGTTGTAGCCCCTGTCTGCCAATTAATATCATAAGCATCAATCACCACAAAAGCCTTACTGTCCTGAGGATATAAATTATTAGCATCAGTAGTATTCAAACGTTTAACAATCATTTCAAGCTGTCCATCACCATCCAAATCAGCAAATTCTGCGTCATTAGGTTGATAGACATCTGTAACATCGCTACCATCCCTATCATAAACATTTGTCAAATTCAAATCTAAATAAGGAACATACTTAGCACTTCCTAAATAATAGGATTCCGTCCATTTTGAGACACTAGATGACAATGGTTGTTCAACTCCATTGACTACTGCCGCAATCTGATAATAATTGGAACTTGTGTTATTGCTGTCCGTATAATTGGTTTTTGTCAGGTTCTCTGCTATTTTCACACCTTTACGATAGACATTATATGTCACATCATAATATTCATCAGACAACCTTCTCCAACTTAGGTACAGAGAGTTGTAAGTTTGACCAACCACCAGTCCGCGGTCAAGCGCATCCGTTTTTCGTTGTGCGTTGGCAGTGAGGCAGAAAGAAGCCAGTATCGCCAAGGCCAAAAATAGTTTTTTCATTTCTGTTAAGTATTTGTAGTTTTTGTTAAGATTCAATTGTTATCAGCGTGAAGGAAAGGTATAATTCTCTCCTATAAATATTCGGGAACCATAGTGCCTGCCGGCAAATCGGTAGCCGCTATAATCCCCGAGTTATAAGTGTCATTCAGTACAGCCAGAAAAGTTCTTTTTTGTTAGTTTTTTAGGTCAAAAGGTTATATTTTGGAACTTACATTCCTTAAAATCATGCAAATTTAGCACATTTTCCACACAAAAAAAAAACGATGACGTAAAAAAAAAACAATGAAAGTGAAAATGAAAAACAATGCCGTTGTTTTGACAACTACTTGGTTATCCCTCTCCTTAGTTCTTTTGTGTTCACATCCTTTTATTATATTGGTTCTACTAGAATTTGTCTGGGTGGGGTGATTTTTTCTTCCTTTTTCCAAAATCGTCTCACGATTTTCTTTTTCACCATTTCGTCCGCATGGTTTTTTTTCCCTTTTTTTAAATCATGACGATTTCACTTTTTCTTCCTTTTTTATTGTATTATTTTTATCTATGTTCCCAAACTACCCACACAAAATCTACTAGTACCTAAACTTTAAACATTCAACTTTCAACTTTAATTTCCATTTAAGTACCTCACCACCGTCGAGTTCCGTTTCGTCAGGTACTTCCGTGCAGCTTTTCGCAAGTCCTCTGGAGTAATAGCCTGGTAGCGAGCCACTTCATTATTTATCCACTCTGCGTTGCCGTAAGCCTCGTAATGCGCCAGGTTCTGAGCCCGCTGAAGATAGTTGATGCACTGCAACTCGTGGTTGGACTCAAACTTGTTCTTCAGTTTCTCCAGCTCGCGATCGTCGCTCAAATCCGAAAGCATCGGACGGATCTCATCCCATATTGCCAGCTCACAGGCATCCACGTCTGCTCCTTCGGGCAACACGCCCTCTATCAGCAACAAGCCACCATCCACGCGGCCCATCACAGAGGCGTCAATCGACAAAAAAAGCTGACGGTCCTCAACCAGATGGCGGTAGAAACGGCTCGACTTGCCGTTGGCCATCACGTCGCTCAGCATATCGCAAACACGGAACTCTGGGGCGCTCGCCGATGGTATGTTGAACGCAATCACAATCACGCTGTTCGACACCGTCCGCCTCACAGTCCGCCTACGCTGACGCTCCTGCCGAGGCTCCTGCGCTATCTCGGCTGGAGAAGGATATGCACCGGCATCCGTCAGCCCCAACAAAGGAAGGCGCTCATCGACATCAATGCCGCCATACCATTTCCTCACCAGCTCCTGCGCGCGCTCCCAGCTGATATTTCCGTCCACCGCGATTATCGCATTATCCGGACGGTAGAAGCGGTGGAAGAAGGACTTCACCTGATCCATTGTGGCGTCAGCGATATGACTCAGTTCCAGCCCTATCGTGGGCCAGCGGTAAGGATGAACCTTATACACCGCGTCGAACAAAATATGACCCAGGTCGCCGTAAGGCTGGTTCAGGTAATTCTGCTTGAACTCCTCCATCACCACCTTACGCTGAACTTCAAGCGAATCGGGAGTGAAAGCCAGAGAAAGCATACGGTCGCTCTCAAGCCAGAAGGCAGTCTCGATGTTCTGAGCAGGGACGGTCACATAATAATTCGTGAAGTCGGCGTCGGTGTAAGCGTTGTTCTCACCACAAGCCGACTGCAATTCCTTGTCGTAGTCCGCCACATGAATCGAGCCGCCGAACATCAGGTGCTCAAACAGATGGGCAAAACCGGTATGTTCCGGAGACTCGTTGCGAGAACCAACCCTATACAATGTGTTGACCGCAACCATCTGGGTGTTACGGTCTTCATGGTGGACCAGCCGCAGTCCGTTATTCAGTGTCGTCCGATTGATTTTCATTGGCGTCTAATCCGTTTGTGGCCATGTCATGCTGAACTTTCTTCCATTGCTGCTTGGCAAGCTCCTGCATGTCAACAACCTCGTCTTTCTCGTCCACTATCTCGAAGCCCAGCATCGTCTCAATCACATCTTCCATCGTCACGATACCGCGCATCGAACCATATTCGTCGATGATCACGCTGATATGCTCCTTACGCTCCAGAAGCTTCTCCCAGATGTTCGAAACCGACTCATCCTCGGAGAACGTCAGGACGGGACGGCGCATCTCCTTCAACGGGATATCAAACTTGTCCTCGGCCATACGCTCCAGGATTTCCTGCTTCAGCACGTAACCGGTCACGTAGTCGTCGTTCTCCTCGCTGTAAAGAGGAATACGCGAGAACTGGCCGAAGTCCTCCGACTCGTAGAACTCCTTGATGGTCATGTTCTCCTCAGCCATCGAAACCACACTCGAAGGGGTCATGATCTCATGGGCGGTCACGTCGTCAAGACGGAGCAGATTCTGAATCATCTTGTTCTCCTCTTTCTCCAACACGCCCTCCTCGGCACCGGTTGTCACCATGGCGGCAACCTCCTCACGGCTCACAACCGTCTGGTTGCCGTTTTCAGAAAAACGGTGGGTGAACTTCTGCAAAGGCCACACCACAGGATAAGTGATGAAGATCATCCCTTTGATCATGCTCGACGCGGGGATGCAGAGCTTGCGCCAATACGACGAGCCCAGCGTCTTAGGAATTATCTCGCTGAACATCAATATCAGAAACGTGAACACACCGGAAATCACACCGACGCCGGTGGAGTTGAAGAGGTTCGCGGCCTGGGCACCTACCAACGACGCGCCGACGGTGTTGGCAATGGTGTTCACCACCAGAATCGACGAGATGGACTTGTCGATGTCGGTCTTCAGGGCCTTCAGCCGCGATGCGCCTTTCACGCCCTGCTGTTCCAGGGTGTTTATATAATTCATCGGCGTTGAAAGCAACGTGGCTTCCAACAGAGAGCAAATCGACGAGATGACGATTGCCAATACTATGTATAATATTAATAATGTTGTGTTTCCCCCATTATAGCCTATGTTAAACAATATTTCCGCGGGGTAAGGGTCTGAATTCATTGGGTTTGAGATTTAAAAAACATATCGACAACAAAAAGCATAGGAGCAAAACTCTATACTTATGCACTGCATAACAATACTATAGTCTTGTCTTATCGTCTTCTTGCCTTCTTTTATTCATAAAAATAATCAATTTGTCTGAATGGAGAAAGAGTATCCTCCGTTTGTTTCTCCTGCAAAGCAGATGCTCACGTCGCGGCCAAGGCTGTCCTTCGACAGGTAGTTGTTCTCATCCACCATCTCGTAGCGTACCTGGTCCTTGCTCTTCAACAAAAAGTCGTCGTACAAAGCCTTGTCATAAACCAGGATGTCGATGCGGGAGCCTTTGTCGTCGAAACGGTCAATCACGCCAACTCCGTCATCGCCCTTCTTCGTGAACGCCGTCAGGTCGCTCTTCGAAGAGTTGAAGTCCACATTGTAGCCAAGGTAATAAACAACCGGGGCACTCACATAGTTCTCGTCTGCGTCGGGAATGGCCTCATCAGCGGCATTTTCTCCGGACTCAGCCATTTCTTCCGTCGTGGCTTCGTCCTGGTATTCGAAGTCGGACTCTTCGGCAGCTGCCAAGTCCACCATCTCCTTCAGGCCGTAGCTCTGCCAGGGGTTATACTCTGTTCCCTCCCCTTCTTTCTGACGCTCATATTCCACCAAGTCGGCCAAAGACTCGGCAGAGAAGGCATTCGACTGTTCCTCTGGCTCCGACGCACCCTCGGGCTTCTTGCCGTCGCCACAACTACAGGACACCATCAGCATCGGCAACACCAATGCCATCAGGATGAATAACTTTCTTTTCAACATCATAACTATATTTTGCATAAATGTTCTACAATTATTAAAAAAAATAAGGGCTCATACTGCAGGAGGAGGGGGCACTTGAAACGATGCTGAATCCACTTCCGCAGGGACTTCCAAAAAGTACAATCGCGCTGAAGACGAACGCTTACGCCACAAGCCGACAAGCAGATATGCAACCAGCGCCGACAACAACAACGCGACGCATAAAGCAGGAATCACGCCCATCACACTGTCGATGTGGAAGGACGAGAAGTTCTCGGTCGTCAGCATCAAAACCACCATCACCGTGTTGTTCAGTACATGGCAAACGATCGAGATCAACAGGCTTCCGGTCAGGTAATAAACCATGGCAAACACGAAACCGGCAGGGATAGCATAGGCGATCTGAGCCAGATTGCCATGAAACACACCGAAAATCACGGCCGACAAGCCTATCGGTATCCAAGGATTCACGCCATGACGGAGAAGAGGACTCATAATCCCGGCACGAAACACAACCTCCTCGCAGACTGGCACAAACAAGCAGGCAGCCAGCACGCCGGAAGGGGTTTTCATCATCTCACGGTAAAGCGACTCATACTCGGGGGGCATACGCCAGCCCAACTGGGTCTCCAGCAAGTCATTGAAGATCGTAAAACTCAACAACGTCAGAATCACGGCGATAAAGCCCAACGTCACATTGCCACGGCCACAGGAAGGCAGCGACAAGGAACGACGGATATGAAACCCACGGATAAGCAACATCGATGCAACCGTCACGACTGACGACACCAATTGAGCCCAACCGGCTAGGCGACCCAGGCTCTGTTCTTCTCCACCATTCGGAAATGAAAGAAAAACGGACGTCTGAACCACAAACTGCCCCAACACTTGACAAACGAAATATATCAATATCGCGATCAACGGCCAGAGTATGGTGTCTACAGACTTACTTATATTCATCTTTCACGCAAATTATGTGCAAAGTTAACAAATAAAATGAAGAATGAAGAAGGAACCATCAAGAATTTGCCCATAAATTAGATTTTTGAGTTTTTTTTACGTAATTTTGCATAACTTTTCATTTCAGCAACCCCATAAACTCCCATAATTCCCATAAACTCCCATAATTCCCATTAACTCCCATTAACTCCCATAAATTCCCATAACTCCCATAAATTCCCATTAACTCCCATAAATTCCCATAAACTCCCATAATTCCCATAAAAAAAATCACAAAAAATGTATAAACATCTAATTGCAACTGCATTCTTTGCTTTTGCCGCAACAGCGACTCAGGCACAAAACGTCGCTGCCGACACGCTCAAAGCATTCAAGACGGCGCAGAAAGCGCAGAAACTCCTGAAGTCTGGCAACGAGAAGAAAACGGCAAAAGCCATCGAGCTTTTCAAACAAGCCGGCTCACAGGGACTGCCATCGGCATGCCGCTTCCTGGCTGAGCACTACCGCACAACCACACCGCCGGACACTGCGCAGTCCATCCACTGGCTCGAAATACTCGGAGACCTCGGAGACACACAGAGCATCGACAGGCTCGTCGACATCTACAGCGGAAAACTGGCCGACCAGGGATACTATGCCGACAAGAACCCACAGAAACTCGAGGAATGGAGCAAGACGCTCGCAAACAAGGGAGAACTCAAAGGTATCGAAGCATACGCCAACTGCTTCCTGCAGAAGGGCGACACCACACAGGCCATTGGGTGGCTCGAGAAGGCGGTGGAGAAAGAGTCTTTGCCGGCTCTCAAGGAGCTGGCAAATATCTACGCGGCGCCGGGAAGCAATCAGGCACCGGAGCGAGCATTCGATTTCGCTACCAAGGCGGCGGAGAAAGGCGACAAGGACTGCATGTACCTGCTCGGCAACATGTACCGCGCGGGATTCGGATGCCAGAAAGACCTCAACAAAGCCATCGAGACACTGGAGAAATGCCCAGACACACAGGACGCCAAGCTGGTCTTGGCGGCATGCAAGATGGAAATCAACGACGGGAAAATCGATGAGAACACCTTCCCCGTTTTCCTCGAAGCGGCACAAAACGGAAACGCCATCGCACAGTACTACATCGCCCATGCCTACTACGACGGCAGCGGAGTGCAGGCCGACAAGCAAAAAGCCATGGAATGGATGCTGAAATCGGCAGGACAAGACCACCCTTTCGCACAATATGCATGCGGAATGTACTACCTCACCGGACAGGAGCCCGTGCAGCAGGACACAATCAAGGGTATCGAATGGTTGCAGAAGGCGGCGAACGCGGGAATGCCTGAGGCACAGGCGGACCTGGCGGCATGCTACCTGGAAGGACGATATGTGGAGAAAAACGAGGGCAAGGGAGTGGAGCTGCTCAAGATGGCAGCCGCGCAGGGAAATCCCAACGCGGTAGGAATCCTCGCTAACTACTACATCGGACAATGCGAGGCGGAGGAAGACCACCAGAACGGTGTGCTGCTCTTGCAGTCACTGGCCACGGCTGGCGACGTGGAGTCTCAATACAACCTCGGCACATGCTATCTCAACCAAATCGGGACGAAAGGACTCAGCCAGGAGCAGAAAGTCAGCAACGACGACCTCAAGAAACTGGCTGAAGGAAAAGAGCTTACCGACCAGCAAATCGGAACGTACTGGATGGAGAAGGCTGCGGAAGCGGGTCATCCCATGGCGCAGCAGAACATGGGACTGCTCATCATCAACGACATCATACCGGGCGACAAGGCCAAGGGCATCGAATGGATCAGAAAGTCGAGCGACGCAGGGCTGCCTCAGTCGCAATACACGCTGGGCGTACTCACACTCATGGGACAGGCCGGCATCAAGGCAAACCCCAAGGCGGGACTCGAACTACTGCAGAAAGCTGCCAACGCGGGATTCCCGCAGGCACAGAACGACCTTGGCATGATCTTCCTACAGGGGGCATACGGCATCAAGCCCAACCTCGCGCAGGGATTCAGTTGGATGAAAAAAGCAGCCACAGTGGGTATGCCGTCATCCATGTTCTACACCGCCGTTTGCTATGCCACCGGACAGGGCACTGCCGCCAACAAGGCTGAGGCTCGCAAATGGATGCAGAAGGCTGCCGCACAGAACGACGACCCGCAAGTCAAGCAAGCGGCACAGGAAGCACTCAAGCAAATGTAAGAAAAACTTTGGAAGTTTCCAAGCTGACGTAAAGAAAGTGGCGCAAGAAGCGCTCAAGCTGATACAAAAAGTGACCCGGTTCTTTTATCCAATGCATATGCAAAGCAGGATAAAAAAACCGGGTCGCTTTCTTTTTCTTTGTAGGGGCTTACTTCATGTACGCCCGCCTTGTCGTAGAGACGCCCCGCGGGGCGTCTTGTAACTTAATCCGTCACCTGTAGGGACATACTTCATGTATGCCCGCAATCTTTTACAACCGAATGTTTAATCGCACACGGCACGTATGTAATAACCCTCATACCGCGAGCCCCAGTTCACGTTGATGCTTCCTTTGCTGAACTGAAGACGATAAGAGCTGGTATTGTTGTAAGGGGTCGCCGTCCAGTAAAAACCAGAGACGTTCATTTCCTTGATGCCGTTGTTGTAGTTCACGCCGACTGCGGGGAGGAAAATGTAGTTGCCGTGAAAAACTCTTTATTGAAGTTCAGAGCCATTAGATTCAGCAAATTAGAGGAGGGTTATTCCAGAAAACCCTTCATGATGACCGTAGGCGCAGCATTATGGTCGAACGCACCCAGTTTGTACCCCCCAGGGAGGCACTGAGGTTCCCAGTAGAACACACCGCGGCAATGCCCGCCCGTCTGTGTGCGGGCCTCGCGGATCACACGCGCCAGCTGACGTCTGCCCTCCTCCATCACCTCAGGGTGAGCCTCGTCCACCTCATAGCCCGTCTCCACGATCATCACGTCGCAGCCATATTTCTCGCTCACATGGCGGATATTAGCCATGCAGTCAGTGATTACGTCATCCGCATTCACCTCTGGGTGGCCGTCGCGCGCCCAGTAAGGATAGAGCGACATACCCACCATGTCGAACTTGCCACCGTATTTCAGCACTGTGTCCAGATTGTGGTCATACAGGCTCTGACGGTGACCACGGTCAAGGTGGATGATGACGATGGCATTCGGAAACACCTCCTTCACTGCGTCATAGCCCGTACGGATAAAGCCGGCATACTGCTCTGGTTCCGTCTTGATATGACCCATCGAATGGGTGATGATCGTATGTCCTTTCTCGTCCTTCACCTCCCAACCACGCTCGTTGGTCTTCACGCTCCAGAGCATACCGTTCGACGTCTCGTTGCCAACCTGAACCCAGCGGGGCTCTATGCCGTTGTCTTTCAGCAGTGTCAGCACGTCTACCGTGTGATCGTGAAGGTCTTGCCTCATCTGCTCATAGCTGTGGCCGAGCCAGGCCTTCGGGATAGGCTGCTTCGCAGGGTCTGCCCACGAGTCGCTGTAGTGGAAGTCCACCATCAGGTCCATGCCCAAGGCCTTCACACGGCGGGCCATCGACAGCAGCTCGTGCTTGTCGCAGCTACCGCCACGCGGATTCACCCACACTCGCATCCGGATGGCACTCAGTCCATAGTCGTTCTTCAACAGCTCCAGACACTCCCGGCCATGCCCCAGCGTGTCGTGAAACACGACGCCACGACGCTCCTGGCCCGTCAGGAATCCCACATCCGCACCCTTCACAAAGTCGTTCTCAGCAGAATGTTGTGCCACCGCCATCAAAGGCAGCGCCAATAAAAAGATAATAATTGAAAGTTTTTTCATATTCAGTTAGTTTTATGTTTCAGTTTCATCACATTATGTGAGATTAAAATAACAACTTGCCTCACCATCTGTCCCACTTGAACGCAATCCATGGCAGCTATCGTCTTGTCTTCTCGTCTTCATAAAAAAAACTTCTCGTCTTCATAAAAAACTATCGTCTTGTCTTCATGTCTTCTCGTCTTCCCGTCTTCATAAAAAACTATCGTCTTGAATACTTACAATAATTCCTCAACCATTGCAAAGTTAGTCAAAATCATTTGTTTTCCCATAAACTATTATCCCAAATCCTTGAAAAAATGTAACAATCTCACCCCACACATATTTAAACCGCATCTACAAAACCCATCGCCTCCATAAAATCTATTGCTTCTATTATACCTATTGCTTCTATTATACCCATTGCTTCTATTATATCTATTGCTTCTATTATATCCATTGCTTCTATAAAATCTATTGCTTCTATTATACCTATTGCAACCAAAATCCCCCCAACCTCCAGTATGGCAGAACCGCCCTCAGCCCCACCCACGCTCCCGGTGTCGGGTGCTCATTGCAATCCATCTGCCTAGTCCATACGGGGCTCAAGGCTGGAATTCCCCCTCCTCTGCTCCTCCTCTATCTGTAAGAAAACATGTAAAATATCGCAGTCTAAACACCCCAAAACTTGTAAAATATCGCGTTTTCAATTATTTTCACTATCTTTGCAACAGGTTATAAACATTTATCACATTGAAGCTTATGAACGACAAAACATACAATTCTGTAAGAATAGACAAACGTACGCTTGAATTCATTCTCACAGACCAGAAAGAAGAGTTGGAAGCAAAACATAAAATGAAAATTTGTGTCATTTTAAATACGAGACGGCTGGTGGTGAGGCTGGCTGTGGTCATCGTGGCGTTTTGGGGCGGCGGGTTGGACGTCAACTCTCAGCAATGGATCAGCGCACCTGAGTCAGGCGGCGGGATGCCGTTGTTTCAGAAGACGTTCCGGCTGGAAAAGCCAGTACGTTCGGCTGTGGTGAGCGCCAGCGCATTGGGAGTGTACACCCTTACGGTCAACGGCATGGAACTTGACGACGCTGAGCTGAAGCCAGGCTGGACAGACTACCGTAAGGAAATATTCTTCCAGACATCACCCCTGCCGAAACATCTTCTCAAGACTGACACGCTGAATGTTTCTGCACAGGTGAGCAACGGCTGGTGGATTGGTGGCATCACCCGTGGTGTATATGGAGAACACAACCGCCACGCGTTTATCTGCTGGGTGGACGTCACCTACAAGGACGGCAGCAGTGTGCGCCTCGTGAGCGACAGCTCATGGCTTTGCTCCACCGACGGCCCGCTGAGGATGGGCGACATCTATAATGGTGAGACCTATGACGCCCGTCAGAAGCCTGAGCGTTGGCGGAATGCAGTTGAGAACCAAGAGGTCAAATGCAAGCTGACAGCCCAGATGGGGCCTGACGTGAAGGTGCGCGACAAGAGCCTGTGGCGTCATCCGCAGTCCGTTACGGTTTATGAGGGCGCTGTCCAGACCGGCACGACATACGGAAAGATCAACGTGGTGAGGGAGCAGAGCACGCTGTCCTCCCCTGTCCGGCTGAAGAAAGGACAGACCTTGCTTGTGGACTTCGGTCAGAATATGGTTGGTTGGGTCAACTTCACGGTCCGTGGAGAGACAGGAACACAACTCACATGGCGCTTCGGCGAGATGCTGAACTACAACGGCGACGAGGGACGTCTTGACAAAGGACCTGGCGGCAGCCTCTGGACATACAACCTACGTACGGCTGACGCTACGTTGCGATATGTGATGAAAGGCGGTGGTGAAGAGACCTACCATCCTCGCCACACATTTTTCGGATTCCGTTATGCAGAGCTGACGGCCACCGGCGACGTGGAGGTCAAGCATCTCGAAGGACAGGTTGTCGGAAGCGACATCAAGGAGTGGGGCCGGTTCGAGTGTTCCAATACCGACATCAACCGTCTGTACCAGAATATATGGTGGAGCCAGCGCGGCAATTTCCTGAGTATTCCCACCGACTGCCCCCAGCGTGACGAACGGTTGGGATGGACTGGCGACACCCAGATTTTCTCCGTCACAGCACTGTATAATTCCGACGTGAAGGATTTCTACCGCAAGTGGATGCGCGACCTTCGGAACGGACAGCGAGAAGACGGATCCTACCCATGCACGGCTCCCTTCGCCAACATGTGGGGATATGGCGGCAGTGCCTGGGGAGATGCCGGCATCATCGTGCCTTATAACGTATACAGTATGACTGGCGACAAGCAGATACTGGAGGAGAATTACGAGAGCATGCAGCGGTGGGTGGAGCATTGTGCTGAGCAGCGGGAAGGCGACTGGACCCACATAGGGGCGGAGACGGACTTTGGAGACTGGCTGGCTTACAAGCAGCTGGACAAGCGCTTTGTCTCCTATGCGTATTTTGCTCATATCTGCCATCTGATGTGGAGGATTTCGTGTGAACTCAACAAAGGGGACCACGAGAAATACCTTCACCTCCGGGAGAATATCATTGACGAGTTCCAGCGTCGTTATGTCACCGACGACCGTCTCAACACAGGACAGGACACACAGACTGCCTATCTTCTGGCACTACGTTTCGGACTGCTGCGTGACGACACGCAGAGGCGTTATGCCATGGAGTCGCTTCGTAAGAACATCGAGGAGAACGGCTACCGTCTCTCCACCGGGTTTGTCGGCACAGGCATTCTGATGGAGACACTGACGATCAATGGAATGGACGACCTGGCCTACCGCCTGCTCTTGCAGCGCGAGAACCCGTCGTGGCTCTACAGCATCGACCAGGGGGCGACAACGGTGTGGGAGCGTTGGGACAGCTATACCCTCGCTGACGGCTTCAACAAGCACGAATGGAACATGAATTCCTTCAACCACTACAGTTATGGTGCCGTGGCTGAGTGGTTCTATTCCACCATACTGGGCATCCGCCTGAACGAGCCGGGCTTCTGTTCTATCGTCTTCCGTCCTCGTTTTGGAGGTGGCCTCACATGGGCACGTGGCGGGACGATGACCCCTTATGGGCGTATCGACGTCCAGTGGTGCAGGATGAAGAACGGAGACTACCGCTATACGGTGAAGATTCCATCTGGACGTGAAGCCCATATCGAATACGACGGAGTGAAGAAGACGTTGCTCAGAGGCGACGGCAGGCAACACACTTTCGTCCTCCCTGGTGAAGGAAAGAATTTAAACGAAGAATGATTTAAAATGAAAAGAGAATAGCATAGAAATAGGCATCCACTTCGAAATTTTTCATCAAAATCACGCTGTTTTTAAAAGAATTATCGTAATTTTGCATATTGACACTAATCTGACAATATTACACCTATGATTAACAAGCAACTACTGACACCTGAGAGCATCGTCGTCATCGGCGGTTCCAACAACATCCACAAGCCGGGAGGATCGGTCGTGAGAAACCTCATCAACGGAGGATACAAGGGAGTACTGCGAATCGTCAACCCCAAAGAGGACGAGGTGCAGGGAATCATGGTTTTCCACGACGCGAAAGAACTGCCGCCTACGGACCTCGCCATACTCGTCGTGGCAGCCAGACACTGCCCACCCTACGTGGAGTTCCTCGCCAAGGAGAAGCAGGTAAAGGCCTTCATCGTCATCTCTGCCGGATTCGGAGAAGAGACGCAGGAGGGAGCGGCTCTCGAGCAGCAGATGCTGGACAGCTGCGAGCGATACGGATGCGCGCTTATCGGGCCTAACTGCATCGGACTACTCACCAGGACCCACCATTCCGTCTTCACCCGGCCCATACCCACGCTACATGCAAAAGGCGTGGACTTCATCAGCGGTTCGGGAGCCACGGCTGTCTTCATTCTCGAGAGCGCCGTCACGAAAGGACTGCCGTTCAATTCCGTCTGGTCTGTGGGCAACGGAAAGCAAATCGGCATCGAGGCCGTGCTCGAATATATGGACGAACATTTCGACCCGGAGCGGGATTCCATGGTCAAGTTGCTGTATATCGAAAATATCGCTGACCCCGACAAACTCCTCTTCCACGCCACCTCACTCATCAGGAAAGGATGCCGCATCGCCGCCATCAAGGCAGGGTCGAGCGAGAGGGGAAGCCAGGCGGCGTCAAGCCATACCGGAGCCATCGCGTCCAGCGACTCAGCCGTTGAGGCGCTGTTCAGAAAAGCGGGCATCGTAAGGTGCTTCTCAAGGGAGGAGCTCACAACAGTTGGGTGTATCTTCACCCTCCCCCGATTCTCCGGAAAAAACTTCGCCATCGTCACCCATGCCGGAGGACCGGGCGTGATGCTCACCGACGCACTGTCGAAGGGAGGAATGAACGTGCCTAAACTCGACGGACAGCGGGCGGAAGAACTGAAGAAGCTTCTGTTGCCCGGCTCTTCTGTCGCTAACCCTATCGACATCCTTGCTACCGGACAGCCCGAGCACATGGAGGCCGCAATCGACTTCTGCGAAAACCAGTTCGACGAGGCAGACGCCATCATGGTCATCTTCGGAACTCCCGGGCTGGTCAAAGTTTATGAGGTGTACGACGTGCTACACCGGAAAATACAGGAATGTAAGAAGCCCATCTTCCCCATACTGCCCAGCGTGAGCACAGCCGGACCGGAGGTGCAGGAGTTCATGCAGAAGGGACATGTCAATTTCAGCGACGAGGTGACCCTGGCCACCGCACTCACGCAAATCATGCGGACTCCTGAGCCGGCTGAGCAGCACGTGGAAATCATGGGGGTGGACGTGCCGCGCATCAGAAGAATCATCGACGGCATCGACCACGACGGATATATCGAGCCAAGCCTCGTGCATGAGTTGCTGGAGAGCGCGGGAATACCCACCGTGCCGGAATTTGTTGGCAGCAACAAAGAGGAAATCACGGAGTTCGCAGAACAATGCGGATACCCGGTGGTGCTGAAAGTGGTGGGACCGGTCCATAAGAGCGACGTCGGAGGTGTGGCACTGAACATCCGCTCAAAGGGGGTGCTTGAGGCGGAATTCGAGCGCATGATGCAGATCGAGGGCGCAACGGCCGTGATGGTACAGAAAATGATCAAGGGGACGGAGCTGTTTATCGGTGCCAAGTACGAGCCCAGATTCGGCCATGTCGTACTGTGCGGACTCGGAGGCATTTTCGTCGAGGTGCTCAAGGACGTGTCGAGCGGACTGGCGCCACTCTCCTATGCAGAGGCGGAAAGCATGATCAAGTCTCTCCGCGCCTACAAAATCCTGAAAGGCACAAGAGGACAAAAGGGCATCAACCGGAAGAAATATGCCGAAATCATCGTAAGGCTCAGCACACTTCTTCGCTTCGCCACCGAAATCAAGGAAATGGACATCAATCCCCTACTCGCCG
The DNA here is from genome assembly GCA_017483765.1 of Bacteroidaceae bacterium. Lineage (GTDB taxonomy): Bacteria > Bacteroidota > Bacteroidia > Bacteroidales > Bacteroidaceae > UBA3839. The sequence continues at coordinate 42,430 of JAFUVE010000027.1, forward strand.
ACGAGAACGATGTCATCGCCGTGGACGCACGAATTTACGTCAAGAAATAACCTTTGGAATTTTCAAAAATTTCTGTGATAAAACCTTCCGTGAAATCTTTAAAAAATCAGATAAAATACAGATAAATAGCTGCTGCAGGTATCGCCATCAGCGCCGAGTCGAAACGGTCGAGCCAGCCACCGTGCCCCGGCAGGATATTGCCGGAGTCTTTCACGCCCAGCTTGCGTTTCAGGCGTGACTCAACCAAGTCACCCCATGTGCCAAACACGACTACGACCGCTGCCAGACCTGCCCACAACAAACGGTTCATCAACTCGCTGCCGGAATTCAAGTCCATGCTGAAGGTGGCAAACACCTGGGAGGCAAGGATGGCAACCAAGCCGCCACCAATCGTACCCTCCCATGATTTATTTGGGGAGATACTCGGGAAAAGACGGCGCTTGCCGAACTTCGAGCCAATCAAGTAAGCACCTGTGTCGCTGCACCATATAAACACAAATACGGAGAGATTCAGAATGACCACATAGGCGAGACCACCTTCCACACCGATAAACGCCATGACGTTGAGCATCGACATCGGAACCGCGATATACAAGAAAGCCATGAAAGCGAAAGCCCAGTTCTCTATCTTACGGAAACCACCGAGATAGAGCTCCGAGATAAGGAGGTACATGTTCGAGATGAGAACCGGAAAGAATGTACCTAACCCCAAGCCAGTCACATTCGTCTGGCAGTCGAAAACGGCAAAGAAGAAATACACGGACATCATCGTCGTGATCAACGTGTTCACCTGCAGATGAAGCTGGCTGTTCACCAGCGAGCAGAACTCCCAGACCATCAAACCTGTCAGGCTGCCGAACAAGACAACAAACGCTATCGGGTTCATTAAGCATAGTACTATTACTGCCACAAAAACCACACCGGTGACGGTACGGGCCACTATCGACGAGAATGCGCCTTTCTTATGTGCCTCCTGCAGCGGTTCTAAAGGTTGAGGGTCGAGCACACCACCGTCAAGCGGATTGCTCGGTTTGAGTTCTTCTTTCTGAGTCTCCATTAATTTTTTTTGCTATGATTTGTATAAGTCTGTTTCTGATCTTTTTCCTGAGCCTCATGACGTAGGGACTTACTTCATGTATGTCCGCTACCAGACTCTTTTTTTGAAAATTTCACTGTCATAAAGGACTTTGTCTTTCAGTCATCCAGAGAGAACGTGAGTTCGTCGTCATCGTCAGCTTTCTTAGAGGCATCCTTCTTGGATTTCTCGTCTGACTCCGGAAGCACTTCGTCAAAGTCTATATCCCTGCGACGGCCCTCGCTCACGCCGATATATTCGGTCTCATCATCGGATTCTGGTTCCGCAACAGTGACATCCAGCTCGTCGTCACCAAAAAGCGATGGCTCCGGATTCTGAGTCTTCAAAGCTGCTGATGATGTGGCAGAAGACTGTGAGGACTGCTCAGCTATCTCGGTCGTGTCCGTTTCAGCTGTCTCTCCTGACTCTGAAGATACTTCTGACTCAACTGGTGCATCTGGCTCAGAGGATTCTTCTGGTTCTGTGGCCACTTCTGCTTCATCTGAAGGATTTGAGACTGGGCCTGCCTCTTCGTCTTCCTCAGCATCATCTATGATCTCGATAACGTCGTCATCGTCATCGCGCAAGTCAAAGACAGGCTCTGACGGGGTTTCATCCAACGAGGAAGAAGCCTCTGAAGGTTCTGACGGGGCTGCGGGCGTAGCACTCTCTTCGTCGTCTGCCACTGCATCCTCTGCCTCTGGCTCCTCGTCTTCGTAAGGCGAAGATGCCGGAACTTCGTCTTCAGACTCAAGTGGCAGTTCAGGCTCTTCTGGCTTGGACGCGCTTGAAGAAGATGAATAGGACGATGAGGACGACCAGCTGTCGAATATCGGGTTGTAGTCATCATCCTCCGGTGTAGAGGAAGCCGCCCCACCCTGCTCTTCTATAGCCGAGGATGTGTCAGCGGCAGGACGCTGAGGCGTTTCTGCTGGTTCATCCTCTGGGTGGTATAGCTGATTGTCTTGAGTTTCGGAAGGATTCTGAGGCTCTGCGTCTTGAGGTGCCTCGTTACTGATTCCGGCGGCTCCAGCCATACTGGCTGCTCCTACTGCCGCTCCGGCCGCACCCATGCCTGCACCCGGTCCTTCGGGAGGAATGGCACCACCCTGGGCGGCCTGCTGCTCCTGCAGACGGCGCTGCTTCTCCATCACGGCGGCTACGGCTTTCTGACGGATAAACTCGGCATTCTCGTCATTGAAGTCAGTACCGTCGCCATCGCCTTCACCGTTCTCATTGCCCAGGTTCTTGTTCAGCTCCATGATTTCGTCGGAACGGGAGCGCCACTGGCGAGGACCGAAGATCTTCTCCAGGTCGGCTGGATAAATCACTTCTTTCTCGATAAGCACCTGGGCCAGCTGCTGCAAGCCTCGGGAGTGCTGCATCAGAACGCGCTTGGCGCGGTTATACTCTCGCTCTATCAGCGACTTCACCTCTTCGTCGATCATCTGAGCTGTGCTCTCGCTGTAGGGCTTGGTGAACGAGTTCTCTGCGAAGTCATAATAATTGACGTTGGGCATCTTCTCACCCATGCCATAAATCGATATCATGCTGTAGACCATATTGGTCACGCGCTGCAAGTCGTTGCTTGCACCGGTGCAGATATGGCCGGTGAACAGCTCCTCGGCGGCACGGCCACCGAGCAGACCGCATATCTGGTCGAGCAGCTCCTCCTTCGTGGTTACGGGGCGCTCCTCAGGCATATACCAGTTGGCACCGAGTGCGTTGCCGCGCGGAACGATGGTCACCTTCACCAATGGATTGGCATGCTGGAGGAACCAGGAGATTGTGGCATGACCGGCTTCATGGATGGCGATGGTGCGTTTCTCCGACTCGGTCATCACCTTCGTCTTCTTCTCCAAGCCGCCGAGCACACGGTCTACGGCATCGAGGAAACACTGCTTGTCAACCCAGTCCTGCTGACGGCGGGCGGCTATCAGGGCGGCCTCGTTACATACGTTGGCGATGTCGGCGCCCGACAAGCCCGGTGTCTGACGGGCAAGCATCTCCACGTCTACCGACTCGTCTATCTTGATAGGTTTCAGATGAACATTGAATATCTGCTGACGCTCCTTCAGGTCGGGCAACTCCACGGTGATCTGACGGTCGAAACGGCCGGCGCGCAATAAAGCCTTGTCAAGGATGTCGGCACGGTTCGTGGCGGCCATCACTATCACACCAGTGTTGGCACCGAAGCCGTCCATCTCCGTAAGAAGCTGGTTCAGCGTGCTCTCACGCTCATCGTTCGACTGGATGCTGGACTTGCCACTGCGGGCACGGCCGATGGCATCGATCTCGTCGATGAACACGATGCTGGGAGCCTTGGACTTGGCCTGGTTGAACAGGTCGCGGACACGGCTTGCACCGACGCCCACAAACATCTCCACAAAGTCCGATCCGGACAACGAGAAGAAGGCTACGTTGGCCTCGCCGGCAACGGCCTTGGCCAAGAGGGTCTTACCGGTGCCGGGAGGGCCTACAAGAAGGATTCCCTTCGGTATCTTACCGCCCAACTCGGTATATTTCTGTGGGTTGCGGAGAAAGTCAACGACTTCCTGCACTTCCTGCTTGGCGCCCTGAAGACCGGCCACATCCTTGAAGGTGATACGGTCCTGTTCGTTGCCACCGCCTTCGAAGAGCTTGGCTTTCGACTTGCCGAACGAGAAGACGCCGCCACCGCCACCGCCGCCCATACGGCGCATGATGAACATCCAGAACAGGAAAATCAGCAGGAACGGGAACACAAACTGCATAAAGATGCTCCAAAAGCCGCCGCCGCCGTTCTCATACTTCACCTCGCCTTCGAACTTACCCTCGGCACGCTTGGCGGCTACATACTCCTCCAGCTTGTCCACAGTGGCGAAGTTGCACACCAGCACGGCTTTCGAACGGGCCTCCTTAGGAAGGATGGAAGCGGCGGGAACGATGCTGTCGGTCTTGAAGTCGAAATAAAGTTCCTGCTCGGTCTTGTCCACCTTGATGTTTGAGACATAACCGCTGTCCAGACATTCCTGAAACTTGGAATAAGTCACTTTCATCATCGACTCCTCATTGTTTGTCATGATGAAGAAGAACAGGAATGCCAACAGGGCTACATACACCCAAGTAAGATTGAACTTACTTTTACCATTGGTCGATTTATTATTCTGAAGTGGCATCTTGATTTGGTCGTTTTCGTTTGGTTATTGGTATGAATCTATTTATGACAAATGGGACTTGTCAGTCTAAATCAGGTATCTGCTCCACCTGGGCATCCTCCCACAAGTGGTCGATATCGTAGAACTGACGGGTCTCGGGAAGAAAAATATGAACCACCACGTCGGCATAGTCCATGGCTACCCACAGGCTGTTGCGGAGGCCGTCAACGGCATTGGGCTTCTCGCCTGTGTGTTTCTGAGCCATTTCGCGGACGGACTCGTATATCGCCGAGATATGACTCGGAGAATTGCCGTCGCAGATCACAAGATACTGACATATCGTGTCGTCTATATCCGTCAGGTCTGCCACACTGATATGATGTCCTTTCTTCTCCTGAATGCCTTCTACTATACTGGTTACTAATTGGGTTGCGGTCTTTTCTGTTGTGTTCTCGATTTTCATAAATGTTTGTGTAGTAATAAAATAACTTGATTCAATGCTCGGTTACAGGAGAATGTCGGTCTTGCCTGACTTTTGTCGCGTCTTCATAAAAAACGTAGCAACGTATTTCTCACGATTTCCTGCAAACACAAATAATTCGCAAAGTTAGCAAAAAAAGATAAAACTATAAAAAGTAAATTAAAAAATAAAAGATGTATAAAGTTTTTTTAACAATAAAAAAAAACTTCAAACATCACATTTGACATTTGAAGTTTCGTTGTTGGGATACAAGGACTCGAACCTTGAATAACAGGACCAGAATCTGTTGTGTTGCCAATTACACCATATCCCAAATTGGCTTTTTCTGAAAAGCGAGTGCAAAGTTAGAGCTTTATTTTCAAACTTCCAAAAAAAAATGAGACTTTTTTCAAAAAAAATCATTAATTTTGCAGAAAATTCAAAAAAAATCAACAAAACCACGAATGAAAGAAGCAAAAAAGCCATTAATCCTGCTGTCAAACGACGACGGATTTGACGCGACAGGAATCGGGGCGCTCATTAAAATATTAAGACCGATAGGCGACATCATTGTCGTCGCGCCTGAAGGAGGACGTTCCGGAAGCTCTTTGTCAATCACGGGGACTGTACCCGTCAAATATAATAAGGAATATGAGGAGGAAGGAGGAAAGGAGGGAAGCGACTTTGGAAGTCTGACGGTCTACAGCTGCAGCGGAACTCCCTGCGACTGCGTCAAGATGGCGCTCGAGTTCCTCATGCCCAGAAGGCCGGACATCGTCATCGGTGGCATCAACCACGGCGACAACGCGGCGACGAACGCACACTACTCCGGCACGATCGGCATCGCCATCGAAGGTACGCTCAAAAGTATTCCGTCGGTTGGATTCTCCAGCTGCGCGTTCAGCAACGAGGAGGATTTCCTCAGACTGGACAAGCACATCTGCCACATCGTCAAGAACGTGCTCAAGAACGGACTACCGGAAAAGGTATTCCTCAACGTCAACTTCCCAGACCACTTTCCTTTCAAGGGAACACGAATCTGCAGAATGGGAATGGGTGACTGGGTCGACGAGTGGATCGAGAGAGACCATCCGAGAGGGGGTAAGTATTTCTGGATTGCGGGCAGCTTCAAAAGTTTCGACGGCCACGACGAAACAACGGACATATGGGCTCTCAACAACGGATTCGTCGCCATCACACCTATCACGCTGGACTTCACGGCATACGAGTCATTCCAGTTCCTGAAGGACAACGGATTCGAGGGATAGACTGAGGGATTGCTAAACCTCTGGTTGAGACTTGGCGGGCTTGCGAAGCGACAGGCACACAAGGGAAAAGACACCAAGAAGGGGTATTAAAGCGGTCTGCAACGTATGGACAATCAGGACAAACGTCTCGGCGTTCACTGAGGCAACGCCATACAACACAAAGATTGTCTTTACAGCAAAATGCCAAGGACCCATGCCGTTAGGGGTTGGCACTATCACGGCGATACTGCCCACTACGAAGGCCACCAATGCGGTCATCAAGCCAAGGTCCTTCGTAAAGTCAAAGCAGAAGAACGTGATGTAGAAATGAAGGAAATAGCTCACCCAGATGCCCAGCGTGTAGGCGATGAAAAGCCATTTGCGCTGGACGGAACCCACCGACCGGATGCCGGCGATGATGTCATCCACAATCTTGCGGAAATGAACTACTGACGACAACTTCTTCCAGCCCCAATACAAGAAGAAGCCGGTGATAATCAGGCAGACGGCGGTCACAACATAACCGGTCACCGTGAACTGAGAGAAGAAATGGCCCAGGTTCGTGCCGGTCTTGCTGAAAAAGCTGGTGAACACACCCAGCTGGGAGATGAACACCAACGCCACGACAACAAGGATCAGAAGACTGTCAATGATGCGCTCCGTCACAACCGTGCCCAGCGACTTGGCAAACGACACCTTGTCATAACGGCTCAACACACCGCAACGCGTCACCTCGCCGATACGAGGAATCAGAAGGCTCGAGGCATACGACAAGAACACGGCATGGACACAGGTGCTTTTGCGAGGATGCTCACCCAGCGGGTCAAGACTCTGTTTCCAACGGAGACCACGGAACACCTGGGCACTCACGCCAAATACCATCGACAGCAGCATGAATCCCCAATCCATCTCGTGCTGAAGAATCGAATACATGCGGCTGAAGTCATATCCACGGTACATCCACCACAGGATTCCTGCGCCTAAAAGCACCGACAGGACCACATTTAAGGTATTTCTTACGCTTTTGTGAGCCAATTTCTTTTCCTTTTGAATAATTTTGCGTGCAAAGTTAGTGTAATTTCATGCTATAAAAAAATAAACGTACACATTTTTTTCTTTTTTTGATAATTTTATGCAAGTCAAACCTAAAAAATTCCTCGGACAGCATTTCCTGACGGACTTGGACATCGCCAGCAGAATCGCTGACACGGTCGACGAAGTCAAGGACATACCCGTGCTCGAAGTCGGACCGGGCATGGGGGTGCTCACTCAGTTCCTCATGAAAAAGAACAGGGAGCTGAAAGTGGTTGAAATAGACAGGGAGTCGGTGGAATTCCTCAATAAAAACTTTACTGGGCTACAGGGAAAAATCATTGAGGAGGACTTCCTCAAGATGAACCTCAGCAACACGTTCGAAGGACAGCAGTTTGTGCTCACAGGGAACTACCCTTACAACATCTCCAGCCAGATTTTCTTCAAAATGCTGGAATACAAAGAACTCATCCCATGCTGCACGGGAATGATACAGAAAGAGGTGGCGGAAAGAATGGCCGCGGCCCCCGGAAGCAAAGCATACGGAGTGCTGAGCATACTCATTCAGGCATGGTACGACGTAGAGTATCTGTTCACAGTCGACGAGCATGTGTTCAACCCGCCCCCAAAAGTCAAAAGCGCGGTCATCAGGCTCAAACGAAACGGGATGCAGAACCTGGGATGCGACGAAAGGTTGTTCAGGCGCATCGTCAAGACCGTTTTCACCATGAGGAGGAAGATGATGCGAAATGGTATGAAACAGATTGTTGGGGCTGACCACCCCATGCTGGCAGACCCCATTTTCAACAAACGGCCCGAACAGCTTTCTATTCAGGATTTTGTGGAGCTGACGAATCGAGTTTCAGACGAACATCCATCATAAGGCCAATCTGACCGGAAAAGGTCGGATTATTGTATTTCTCCTTTGCAATATGCTTCACCTGCTCTGAGAATTTCTTCAAGTCTCGGATCAGCACACCGTCGCCTAAGTCCAGCTCACCGCTGGGCTTAAACGTATCTATCCATTTCACCAGGTCTTCTGCCTCTTCCTTTGTATAACTGCGTTTGTAGTTTTCGTGCATTTCTTCTAATTATTTTTCGTGTTTTCTTATTGTTGTTTTAGTATTCGCTTGTTTTAGTCTCTTTTTGCCTTTATTTTGCCGTTTTAGCCTCTTTTCACCTTTCCTCGTCCTTGCTTTATAGTTGTCTCCTATGCCGCAACATTGTTGCGGTCCTCAACCCCATCTACCTCCTCAATCCCTCTCATCCTCAATCCGCAGGTCCTTTTCCTTTGTTCAGCAGACCCACCATGGCCTCCGCAGCACGGCGGGAAGCACCGCTTTCGCCAAGGATGGCGCGCATTCGGGCATAGTCCGACAGCATCGCTTCCCGTTTCGAGCCTCCTGGAAGAATGGCACACAACTCACTGTACACGTTTTCCACGGTCATGTCGCAGGCCACCAGCTCCCGGACGGCTTCCTTTCCGCATATCAGGTTCACCAACGACACGTACTCCACTTTCAGGACCTTCTTCTTCAGCCATTTCATCAGACGACCGGCGGAGATATAGTAACACACCACCTGAGGGACATTCAGCAACGCCGTCTCCAACGTGGCGGTACCGCTCGTCACAAGCGCCGCGTCGGACTCAGCCAGCACTTCATAGGTCTGCCCATAACGGACTTCAACGGACATCCCTTCTGGCATATATTTCTTGTAGGTTTCCAGAGGTATATTAGGTGCTCCCGCGATCACGTACTCATAGCCTTCAACCTGGCTGGCAGCCAACAACATACGGCTCAAGTTCTTACGAATCTCCTGCACGCGGCTGCCGGCGAGGATGGCTATCTGGCGGCGGGAACTTGTCTCCGGGCGCGGAGAAGGACGGGACGACAGAAATTCCTCTATGGCGTCTACACAGGGGTTGCCAACATAACGGACCGGGTAATGGTGCTTCTTCTCAAAGTACTCCACCTCAAACGGAAGGATGGAGAACAGCTCGTCAACATAGTTGCGGATGCTTTTGATGCGGTACTCCTTCCAGGCCCATATCTTCGGAGAGATATAATAGTAGACAGGGATGTCGGTATGGGTCTTCACATATTTTGCTATCGAGAGGTTGAAGCCCGGATAGTCCACCAGAATCAGAACGTCGGGACGCCAACGGACTATGTCCTCCTTGCAGCACCGCATATTGCGGAGGATGGTTCGGGCATGAAGAACCACAGGCACAAATCCCATATAGGACATCTCCTTGTAGTGCTTCACCAGCTCGCCACCTTCCGACTGCATCTTCTCGCCACCGTAATAACGGAAAACGGCAGAAGGGTCTTCTTTTTTCAAGGCGGACATAAGATTCGAGGCATGCAAATCGCCGGATGCCTCGCCAGCTATCAGATAGTATCGCATGGGCAGAATCAGTAAAATACATACAAAATTAGTGTTTTTTATCTTCACTGAGAAAGAAAGAGAAAAATTTTAGCGTACTTTCAGATATTTTTTGTAATTTTGTAGGAAATTTACAAACAAAAAAAACAAAATAATTTTAATATTATGGAAATATCAGCATTAAATCCACAATTAGTTTGGAAGCATTTCTATGCACTGACCAGAATACCACGGCCGTCTGGACATACGGCCGCTGTCGCACAATATCTGGTGGAATTCGGCAAGAAGATCGGTGTCGAGGCGTTCATCGACAACGCAGGTAACGTGGTCATGAGAAAACCGGCCACGCCTGGATTCGAAAATCTCGAGACGGCTATCCTGCAGGCTCATATGGACATGGTACCACAGCCGCTCGACGGACCGCATAACTTCGAGACAGACCCGATCGATACGCACATCGAAGGTGAGTGGGTATACGCCAACGGGACTACCCTCGGAGCGGACGACGGCATGGGGGTTGCTGCTGCAATGGCAATACTTGAGGACGACAATGTCAAGCACGGACCTCTCGAAGTGCTTATCACGGCCGATGAGGAGACGGGCATGTACGGTGCCAGAGGACTGGAAGCGGGAACGCTCAAAGGAAAATTCCTCCTCAACCTCGATTCTGAGACCGAAGGGGTCATCACAATCGGATGTGCCGGAGGACAGGACGTCGAAGCGTCTATGGAATACGACGAGATGGAGGTCAACCCCACGGGAATGAAGGCTTTCAAAATTGAAATGGACGGAATGAAAGGCGGACACTCTGGACTGGAAATCAACCTCGGAAGGGCGAACGCAAACAAACTCATGGCCAGACTGCTATCCGTTCTCATCGACGCCGAATGTGCGTGGATCTGCTCTTGGACAGGCGGAACGATGAGAAACGCCATACCAAGAAGCGGAGAGGCGGTTGTGCTCGTGCCGGAAAAGAAAGAACAGGAATTCAAAAATATCGTCAACGAAAGACTCGGCATATTCAACGAGGAGTTCAAAGTACAGGAAAACGGAAACATCACCATCAAACTCACGGAGTGTGAGGCACCCAAAAAGGCTATGACCGACGATGTGCAACTCAACCTCGTCAACGCCATACTTGCAGCTCACGACGGAGTGCTCAGATATATACCCACGATTCCAGACATCGTAGAGACTTCCTCTAACCTTGCCATCGTCAAAGCTGCGGACGGAAAAATCGAAATCGGTATTCTTGCGCGTAGCTCAAGCGACACAATGAAAGCTTACTTGTGTGAGTCGCTCGCTGCTTGCTTCAGACTGGCAGGTATGGACGTTCAGTTCAACGGGGGATACGGTGGATGGCAACCCAACACGGAGTCTCCGCTTGTGGCCAACATGTCCGACGTCTATGAGAAGATGTACGGAAACAAGCCTGTCGTGGAAGTCTGCCACGCCGGACTCGAATGTGGAATCATCGGCGTCACGTATCCCGACATGGACATGGCTTCGTTCGGACCGACGCTTGAATCGCCACACACGCCTAGCGAAAGATGCTTCATCCCTTCTGTAGAGAAATTCTACAACTTCCTCGTGGAGCTCCTCAAGCACATACCTGAGAAAAAATAAGATGAACAGCCAGATAATATAGAAAGTCTAGAACAGATAGAATCCCTAGAACTTCTAGTTCATCTAGAAAAACCAGATTATCTGGCCTAAACACCAACCCACATAAAAATCAAGTCCTTTGGTGCTCAAGAAAAATAAAAATCTCAAACTTTTCTACTCCATCAGCGAAGTAGCATCGATTATCGGAGTCTCTGAGGTCACTCTGAGATTCTGGGAAAAGGAGTTCCCCAGCATCAAGCCTCAGAAGGCGGGACGCAACATCCGGCAATACTCTAAAGAGGACATTGAGGAAATCAGAAAAGTGCACCATCTCCTCAAGGAGAAGGGCATGACCATTGAAGGTGCCAGGCAGACGCTGACGCAAGCCGGAAAAGGACAGGACGTGAAACTTGAGGCCATTCAAAGACTCAAATTCATCAGGGACGAACTCTTGGAAATCAGCAAGGAACTGTCGGAAATGACATAGGGCTCCCAGCAAAATATTTAAAAGAAGAAGAACAAAAGACGAAGTACATACAGAAAAAAAGCAGCAAAGTGATGAAGAACAAAGAGAATATTGCAACTGCGGTCAAGGCATTGCTCGATGAGTGCGTAAAGAAAATGCACAATCTTTACAAAGAGGAGGAAATCACGGACTTCTACATTCAGTTCAATCCTTCTGACAACAGCTTACGGATCGTCGACGACGAAGAGACGGTTCTGGCTACCGCCAACATCGGCGGCCAGAACTCAGAAGACGAAAACGAAGCGGAAGATATCAACACAAAAATGCTCAAGCCGCTGATACAGGACGAATTGACAAAGCTCAATGAGGCCAAGGCCTTCGACGACGTCAATGTCTTCCATCCTTTCTCGTTCGTGCTGGAGGACGAGGATGAGACCATGCACGACCTCCTTATTGTCGACGACGCTAACCTCATCATCGACGACGAACTGCTTAAAGGACTCGACGACGACCTCGATTCTTTCATCGAAAAACTGCTCAGCGAATAACTCACCCCCGCAAGGGCAGCATTCCGACTGACCACACTATCGTCCACTTCTACTTCCTATTCTACTCCCACTTTTACTTCCTATTCTACTTCCACTTTTACTCCCTATTCTACTTTTACTCCCACTTATAAAAAAACTATGCTTTTCAGATTTACAATAGAATACCACACCCAATGGGGTGAGGACTTACGACTTCAGGCCGAAGGTAAAGAATACCAGATGAACACGCTCGACGGAATCATCTGGAGCTGCGACATCAATATCCCCGTCAAGCCGGGTATTTTCACATATAACTACGCGCTCTACCGAAACGGGCAGTTCGTGTGGAAAGAATGGGAAATCGGAGCCCACACACTGCATATCCCGCCTGAGCCCAAAAGCAAGAAAAAAGGGGCTATCAACATGCAGACCTATTTCGTCGAAGACTTCTGGAGACCGATCCCGGCCGACCTGCCACTCTATTCATCCGCATACACTGACGTAGTTGCCAGTCACGAACAGAAAAGCCTGGCCGACCTCAATTACTACACCACGACACTGCAACTCAGGGTTGTGGAGCCCAGACTGCGAAAAAAACAAAGGCTGGCCATTTGCGGAAACGCACAGATTCTCGGCAACTGGGAAAAACCGGTGGAGATGCAAATGACAGGGCTCCAGGAATGGACGCTCAACATCGACACCAACAACATTTTCCACCCGCTGGAATACAAATATGTCATTATCGACGAGAATGGAGACATCACTGCATGGGAAGAGGGAGCGAACAGATTCATCGACAAAATTCTCATCAACGGAAATTTCCAGACTTGGGTGAAAAATGAAAGACAGCCAAGGTTCAACTTCCAAAATTGGAAATGTGCCGGAGTGGTCATTCCGGTGTTCTCTCTGAGAACCGAGCAAAGTTATGGCGTAGGTGACTTCGCAGACCTCAAGCAGATGATTTCATGGGCGGCCAGCGTAGGGATGCACGTGGTGCAGATTCTACCCATCAACGACACCATGATGTCAGGAAAATGGCAGGATTCATATCCTTACAACGCAATATCTATCTACGCGTTCCATCCGCTATATGCCGACATCAACGCGCTCCCCAAGCTCAAAGACAAGCTCAAGATGGAAACGTTCAAAATCAGGCAGCAGGAACTCAACCGGGATCCGTTTATGGACTACGAACAGGCTATTGCTGTCAAGATGGAATATTTCAGACTGGCATACGAGCAGGAATGGGACAAGGTGGCCGAATCCAACGAATTCAAACGTTTCTTCGAAGCAAACAAGACTTGGCTCGTACCTTACGCGGCTTTCAGCTACCTCAGGGACACTTACCAGACGCCGGACTTCAGAGCGTGGCCGAAACATCATACGTTCTCAAAATCTGACATCAGCAGGCTTTGCTCACAAAAAAGCACCCATTACAAGGGGGTGGCTCTTTACTATTATATTCAGTATCAACTACACCTACAGCTCACCGACGTTCACCAGCATGCGAAAGACAACGGGGTCATCATCAAAGGCGACATCCCTATCGGCATCAGCAAAAACAGCGTGGAGGCGTGGAGCGAGCCACATCTGTTCAATATGGACGAACAGGCCGGAGCGCCGCCGGACGCATTCTCAACGAACGGACAGAACTGGGGATTCCCCACTTACAACTGGGCTGAGATGGCTAAGGACGGATACTCTTGGTGGAAACGGAGATTCACGAAGATGGCCGAATATTTCGATGCATACAGAATCGACCATGTGCTCGGGTTCTTCCGTATCTGGGAAATTCCGGAACACTCCGTGCATGGACTGCTCGGGCATTTCGCACCAGCGCTGCCGCTCAGTCAAAGCGAAATTGAGGGATACGGCATGCATTTCAACAGGAAACTCATGACGCAGCCCTTCATCAACGATGACATTCTCTACCAGATGTTCGACTACAAGGCCGACATGGTCAAGATGATCTATCTGGAGAATGCAGGAAATATGGGAGGTGAGCATGCCTTCAATGCCTTTGGGGGCGTCAACGGGCTATACAAGCTGAAGGCGGAATACGACACACAACGGAAAATACAGGCTGCATTCGCCGGCAAGGACGACGAGGACTCCATAGCTCTACGCGACGGACTTTACGAACTGGTGAGCAATGTGCTTTTCGTCATCGACAACGACAACCCGCATGGCTACCACCCGAGAATCAGCGCAATCGACGACAAGGCATTCCAATATCTGTCCGACAGCGACAAGCATGCATTCAGAAGACTGTATGAGGACTATTTCTACCACAGACACAACGACTTCTGGTATCACGAGGCGATGAAAAAGCTCCCGATGCTGACACAATGCACAAGGATGCTCGTCTGCGCGGAAGACCTCGGCATGATCCCCGCTTGCGTGCCGACGCTCATGGACAACCTCAAGATTCTCAGCCTCGAAATTCAGAGCATGCCGAAGGCATTCGGAGTGGAGTTCGGAAAACTCAGCGAAAACCCATACCTCTCGGTTGCCACCATATCCACGCACGACATGAGCACGCTACGGCAATGGTGGGAGGAGGACTACGACAGAAGCCAGAGATACTACAACAACTCACTGCATATCGACGGACAAGCACCGGAAGTGCTGCCGGGATGGCTGGCTGAGAAAATCGTGGCCAGACACCTCTACAGCCCGTCCATACTTTGCCTGCTCTCCCTACAGGATTGGCTTGCCATCGACGAGCAAGTCAGAAATCCTGACGCTAACGGAGAACGTATCAACATTCCGTCAAACCCTCGTCACTACTGGAGATGGAGAATGCACATCAACGTCAGCGACCTGCAAAACAATCAGGATCTCTCCAGCCACATTCGAGAACTCATCGACCACGCAGGAAGACTCTGACACAAACTGCAGGGTGTCCATCGATTCCACAACCGGCCCGCAAGGCCATCTAAACCCCTAACGACTCTGAACAAGAACAGCACAAAAAGGAAAGAACGGCTCAAGTTCCTTATGGTGTTTATCATCACCTTAGGGAGCTTGGCCGCTTTGCGTCATATTTTCAGTTTCTCTATTCCGGCATACGCCACAGAAGAAACAACCGACAAAGACGAAACAACAGAAGAAGAGGCCACTAAGGACTCAGCCAACACATCCATCTTGCTGGCTCAAACAGACCAGCCAGCAACCCTGCCCGAACAGTCTGCCCCGTCCGGCTTGTCCAACCCGTCCGACCCGTCCGACTTGTCTGACCCGTCCGACTTGTCTGACCCGTCCGACCTGTCCGACAAAGACTCGCTGACACTCGCCCTGGAAGACTCTCTCCGACGCGACAGCATCAGAAGACGCAACACCGCCCTGTTCAAGAAAAGCGGAAAAATCTGGGACTACGACGAATGTCTGCCCGACACGCAGGACCAGCACATCAGTACGGCGGTAAAATTCGGAATCACACCCGTGGCTACGCACAAAGCCGTGATGTGGAAAGCGAAACACCATCAGCTGGTGGCAATCACAGAATCACCTTTCTTCGTCGTGGAAAAACTGGATTATTCCCTACCCTACCTCGTGCCGAAGGCAAAGGATCTGCTCACCACGATATCCGTCAATTTCCTCGACTCACTACAGTCCAAAGGCTACAAGCCCTACCTGCCCATCGTCACATCGGTGCTACGAACCACCCTCGACGTCAGAAAACTTACAAGACGAAACAGAAACGCCACGGAAAACTCTTGTCACTCATACGGAACCACGTTCGACATCACCTACAGCAGATACATGCCTCTAACGGGAATTCCTACGCCGGTTGACAGCGCTGAGTGGAAACGGGGTGAGCTCAAACTCGTGCTGGCAGAGGTTCTCTTCGACCTAAGGAACCAAGGGAAATGCTTCGTCAAGCATGAGCACCGACAGCCTTGCTTCCACATCACTGTCAGGTGAACAGCCAAAACAGATTATTCACTTTTCTCATAATTATGCCTGGTTAAATGCGTTCTTTCTGGCATAATTAATAATATCTACTGATTTCAGCAAATTTTTGGCCATAAATATGATTATCACAAATATAATTATCATAAATATGATTATCATAAATATAATAATCATAAATGTGATAATCACCAATATCGCGATTGAACGGACAGAAATTGTCAGCGGGGAAAGGCTCCTTCCCCAATCCGACGGGCAAGCTGCCTGCAGCCGTCCTGGATGAGGCGGAAAACGGACCGGTAGCGCTCGTCTGTATCATAACTCGGATCGGGGACATTGCCTTTCTCGCCAAGACAGACTTCCTGAAACAAATGAAGACGGCCCCATTTGTCGTAATTCAGAATCTTCTGAATGTCGACATAATGTTTCCTGTCCATCACGACGATCAAGTCATACGTGTTTACCTCATCACGGCTGATCTGACGCGACATACCACCCAGTTCATAGCCGGACTCAAGAGCCAGACGGCGCATCATCTCGTCACGGTTACGACCGGCAAAGTTATCTACTCCAGCAGAGGACACTTCAACGTCCTCAATACCAAGGGACTGAAGTTCAGACCTCAGAATCACTTCCGCCAATGCGCTGCGGCATATATTGGCGGAACAAACAAATAACACTTTCATTTTCTCCCAATTTTTTATAAGTTAATCTTTTTTATCATGATAGTGATAGCCATATCCAGATGGCTATCACTCTTATCTCAAAATTTATCCTACTTCTCCCTCGCGAGCCTCACTGTCTCCCTCAACAAAACCATCTGACGGTTCCTCAACGTCATCCCCCACATCCTCGTTATCAGGGATTGGCTCATCGTCTGCTACAGGCGCACCTCTTGACACCAGCTTATTGCCGGCCGTAGGTGCCACATATTTATTGCCAAGTGCCTGCTCGGCCTTCAGCTCAAAAGGAAGCTTCCGCTCTCCCACGCCTTTTATCAGAACCGGCTGGCCCACCTGGGCATACAAGTCATGGAATGTGTTGATGTCGGCATCGCGTAGGCGGATGCAGCCCTCGCTGTCACGTCCGGGAACGGACTCGGCATTGTTCGTGCTCCCATGAATGCCAATTGAGCGGTTCGAAGCCAATGACCCGGTCAGCTTCAGGCGGATAAACCAGTCGCCGTAGGCCTTCAGGCTACCACGGCCGTCACCAAAGTCATGCTCCCAGTCGGAAGCGGACTTGATCTCGCTGATAGTGAATGGCTCGTTCAAATCAACGCATTCTGGCGTACTCATGTCGCCCTCCTTCGTCTTCGGACCGGGATTCTTGGCATAGCATACTGGGAACGAGGCGGCAAGTACGGTATCTGTGTCACACTCATAGACATACAGGCGGAACTCACGCTTCGATATCACAACCAGACAATTATCACGGTTCACATCTTTCTTATACACATGCGAATCATCCGTTATGTCTGCCACGTTATAGGTCTTCTGCCCCACTGTCAGAGACTTCATCGGAATCTCTGCCTCGGTACCGGGAACAACACTGGTCTCAACCAGCGCATCATCTGGCACGTCCAGTTTCGTACTCTTGCCACCGCAACCACAACTAACAGAAATACAACAAATTAGAGTCAATAATAATGAATATATTTTCATTTAGTAATTTTTAAATGCGTTTCTTAAATTATTTATCATCATAGTGTCCATAGGAAGACAAGACAATCACATAGACCTCTTGCTCATATATTTCATATATCAGACATTAGTTCATTAAGCAACTTCACAGCCTTTTTAAAGGCATTTGGCTCACTATGTCGTAATTTTGCCAAATCCTCCTTGGCTTTATCTGAATATATAATATCGAACATATGCAGAAGATTAAAGAGAATTTAGCCATAAGTTCATTGTGGCAGGATCAGAAAATCTTGTATATTCACCTTTCTTGATTTGTTCTTTTGCTTCATCAACTTTTGCAAAAAACTCCTCTTTTGACATCAATGAAGAGTCCTTCTTTTGCGCTGCAAGTTTCTTGATGTATTTTAGGGCTTTATTCATCAAAGTCTCATCTTCTGCAATCTCACTCATCGCTCGATAAATCTCAGCGTTTAATTGTAATGCATCCATAAGTAATGGTTATTATATAATGACACTTAAAAGGCTAATAAAAGAAGAAATAACTGAAGAGGATGGCAGCTATGATTCCGGCCAAGTCGGCAAGAAGACCGCAACCCACGGCATAACGGTATTTCTTGATGCCTACACTGCCGAAGTAAATGGCAAGAATTTTCAGCGTCGTGTCTGTACTTCCCTGCATCACGCTCGACACATGACCAACAAATGAGTCAGGGCCATAGGTCTGCATGCAGTCGAGCATCATACCGCGGGCGGCACCACCATCCAGTGGCTTCATCATGGCCACTGGGATTGCACTGACAAAGTCGGTATTCAACCCCAGGCTGGCAACAGTCCAAGTCAGACCCTCCTGAAACAGATGCATCGCACCGCTGGCCTTGAACACGCCAATAGCAACCAAGATAGCCAGATAGTATGGAATCAGGCTGACTGCAACCTGGAAGCCGCCTTTCGCACCCTGAATGAACGAGTCGTAAGCATTCAGCTTCTTCTTCATGCCATAGCAGATGAACATGATGATCGTTCCCAGAAGCAGCACACTCGTCAACACCTTGCAGAACGTCTCCATCTCACCTTTGTCCATGCCCCATATCGACCAGAACAAGGCGGCGACCAAGGCCATCACAAATGCAAACAAAACGAGAAAAGCACGCTGGAACAAGTTGATTTTCTGACGGATCGACACCGTCACCAACCCCACCAACGTGGAGCACATCGTCGTCAGAAGCAATGGGATAAACACGTCTGTTGGGTCGGCGGCACCCATCTGCTGGCGGTAGGCCATGATGCTGATTGGGATGATGGTCAGACCTGATGTGTTCAACACCAGAAACATCACCATCGCATTCGTGGCGGTGTCTTTCTTATCGTTCAGCTCCTGCAACTCCTGCATGGCCTTCAATCCCATAGGAGTGGCGGCATTGTCCAAGCCTAACATATTGGCGGACACATTCATGAAGATGGAACTCAAAGCCGGATGATCCTTCGGAACCTCTGGAAACAACTTGGTCAATACAGGACTCAGGAAATGGGCCAACTTGCGGACCATACCACTGTCCTCACCGATCTTCATGATGCCCATCCACAAAGTCAGCGTACCAGTCAGGCCTAACGCCATCTCAAAGGCTGACTTCGACATCTCGAAGGTAGAGTCCATCATCGAAGGAAGAGCATTGGCATCACCAAAAATAAACTGGTTAACCAAACCGACAATCAAGCCTATCACGAACAAGGCTATCCATATGTAATTTAATACCATAAAAGATTCTTTCTACCTTAATATTTTAAAAATTATGCAAAATTAAGCATTCTCGGCCACTTTTCGAAATTTTTCTGGCCTTAATTTTAATGCAAATAAAAAGCAAAAAAACAAAACGAATCATGAGGGTTTGCCAAACTCCTTGATATAGTTATAGTTCACGTCACGAAGGCCGTCAGGAACCTCATGACCTATTGAATCATAAAGAGGTTGGTACTTATCAAGAAGACGCTTCCACTTCTCAGCGTAATAATCCTGGCATGTCAGCATCTTGCCGCCGTCGTCCGACTGAAGGAACACCATCTCCTTGTAGTCCTTCGCGTCGTTGGTCGACACATACAACTTGCGGGCCTCGTCGTATAACGCGTCGTTCAAGATCTCCAAGGCCTCGTCATCCTTGTTCAGAAGATGAAGCTTCATCACCTCACTGCGCATGATCGACTTCTCAGCCAAACCTTTGTTGCAAACCTTGGCCTTCAACGACTTGATGTCGTTCGTGGTACGCCAGAACCGAACCAGCATGAACAAAAATATGGCAAGCAACACAAACAGAAGGACGGTTATCACCGTCAGGTCGGAACTGATCACAGAATCCGTTGTCTGGCTGCGGCATATCTCTGAGGGCAGGATGGTGAGAACAAATATGAATAAATAAAATCTACGCATAAACGTAATGAATAATAGGTGTTATTGACAACAAAAGTATTAATTTTTTTTGCAAATCGCAACATTTTCGTCCTTTTTTTTCTTAATTTGGTCTCTTTATGCCATTTAATCGGCCTGGATGCTTGTAAAAATGTAAAAATTAACTTACTTTTGCAAAACAAAAACTACTAAAAAAAATACCCTCTCACGTTCTTTAAACATTCAACAAAAACCAGAAAGAGGGTAAACGCACTCTAAACTCGTAACTTTCAACTCTAAACTCTAAACTCAAAAGAGTAACTTCACTCTAAACTCTAAACTCACTTATGACTACATTCATCAAAATCAACAAGGCCGACAACGTTTGCGTGGCTCTCACGGAGCTGAGCAAAGGCCAGGACATCGAAATCGACGGAAAGTCCATCACATTGAAAGACAATATCCCATACGGACATAAGTTTCTAATCAAGGACATCGAAAAAGGGCAAGACGTCATCAAATACGGATACCCCATCGGACACCTGCGGGAGGACCACCAGCAGGGTGAACTCGTCGACGACAGGCACATACAGACGAATCTGGCGGGACTGCTGGAATATACCTACAATCCAGTATTCAATGAAGACGACCTCAAAGAAGGCAACGACTGCCATGTCGACTGCCCCACGGAAGGACTGCCTACAACGTTCATGGGATACAAACGGAAAAACGGGGACGTGGGAGTGAGAAACGAACTTTGGGTCATTCCTACTGTCGGATGCGTCAACGGAGTGGTCAACCAGATTGTACAAGAGCTCAAAGCTCAGACCGGCTTCGAAAACAACACGCCGGGAGCCGGAATCGACCGAATCGTGGCGTTCAACCATAACTACGGATGCTCTCAGCTCAGCGAAGACCACGAGAACACAAGGAAGATTCTACGCGACATGGTACTACACCCCAACGCGGGCGCTGTGCTCGTTGTCGGACTCGGATGTGAAAACAATCAGCCAGACAAATTCGAACAACTGCTTGGTGATTACGACAAGCAGAGAATCAGAATCCTCGTCACGCAGAAAGTCGACGGAGACGAAGTCGAGGAAGGAGTTAAGATTGCGAAAGAGCTCTACGACATCGCATGCCAGGACAAGAGGACAGAGACACCTGTCAGTGAACTCAGGATAGGACTCAAATGCGGAGGGTCGGACGGTCTGTCGGGAATCACAGGAAACCCGCTGCTCGGTGTGCTCAGCGACTACATCGTCTCCAAAGGTGGAACGTCGGTACTGACAGAAGTCCCGGAGATGTTCGGAGCAGAGACCATACTCATGAACAGATGTGCCGACAAGCAGCTCTTCGACAAGACGGTAAAACTCATCAACGACTTCAAGAGCTACTTCCTCAGCCACGGAGAACCGGTGGGAGAAAATCCGTCACCGGGCAACAAGGCCGGAGGAATCAGCACACTTGAGGACAAAGCGCTCGGATGCACTCAGAAATGCGGAAAAAGTGCGGTCAGAGGGGTGCTTGACTATGGTGAAAGAATCGAGCAGAAGGGACTCAACCTTCTGTCAGCACCAGGTAACGACCTCGTGGCTTCTACGGCACTCGCTGCATCAGGATGCCACATCGTGCTCTTCACGACGGGAAGGGGCACTCCGTTCGGAACATTCGTCCCCACTATGAAAATATCCACCAACAGCAACCTCGCCAACAGAAAAAAGAACTGGATCGACTTCAATGCCGGGGTACTGGCTGAAGGAGCCACCATGGACGACACGTTCAGGGAATTCACAAAGAAGGTCATCGCCGTGGCTAACGGAGAAACCACATGGAACGAGAAGAAGGACTACCAGGAAATTTCCATCTTCAAAAACGGTGTGACGCTATAGGCGCTCACTCTCTTTTTGGGAACTCCCGAGATATTCCAGGCTCTCTCGGATATTCCTGCCCGCATAGATAATCTTAGTCCCCCCCCAGTAATTCTTAGCACCCTAAAAACAATTTGAAATCGTTCAAGACATATCTCAGAGTATTCCGCGCGCTTTCACCGCTGTTGGTATTCTTGATTCTATACCTTGCCACAAGTCTCATTCTCAACGACTTCTACAAGGTTCCCATCACCGTGGCATTCCTCGCGTCATCCATCTATGCGCTAGCAATCACGCCGGGAAAGCTATCCGACAACCTGAAGGTTTTCTCCAAAGGAGCTGGCGACAACAACCTCCTGCTCATGCTCTGGATTTTCATCATGGCGGGGGCCTTCGCTGCATGCGCCAAGGACATGGGAGGAATCGAGGCTACTGTCAACACAGCGCTCAGGTGGCTACCGTCCAACATTCTGCTACCTGGACTCTTCGTCGCATCTTGCTTCATATCGCTCGCCATCGGATCATCAACAGGGACTGTGGCGGCGCTCGTCCCTATCGCTTGGGGGCTTTCCGGAGAAATCAATGCGGATCCGGCGATGACGGTGGGGCTCGTCGTCGGTGGAGCGTACTTCGGCGACAACCTCAGCTTCATCAGCGACACCACTATCGTAGCCACTCAGACCCAAGGATGTAAGATGAGCGACAAGTTCCGGGAAAACATCAAAATCGTGGGGATGGTCGCCATCATCATGTTGGTGGCGTACTACATCATCGGAAAGGACGTGAAGGGCATGAACGACGTGCCGCAGGTCGACTTCATCAGAGTTCTGCCATACCTCATCGTCATCGCAAGTGCTGTGGCTGGAATGAATGTAGTCATCGTGCTTATGGTCGGAATCGCGCTCACGGGAGTCATCGGAATCAGCCAGGGCTCATTCGACATATGGCAGTGGCTGGCTTCAATACAAAGGGGCATCAGCAGCATGTCCGACCTCATCATCATGACGCTGCTGGCTGGTGGAATGCTTGCCATCATCAAGCACAACGGGGGTGTCAACTATCTCATCAAGGCCATGTCGCTCAAGGTCAGCGGAAAAAGGGGCGGAGAATTCTGCATCGCGTTCATGACGGTCATCGTCAATATGTGTACGGCCAACAACACGGTCGCGCTCATCACCGTAGGACCCATAGCCAAGGACATTTCCGACAAATACGGAATCTCGCCTAAACGAAGCGCCAGCATCCTGGACACCATGTCGTGCTTCACGCAAGGATTACTGCCTTATGGAATACAGACGCTTATGGCTGTACAGCTCACGTCCAACATCCTCACACCTATCGACGTGGTGTCTCATCTTTACTATCCCATGCTCATCGGACTTGCCGTGATGATCTCAATCATAATCGGTTCAAAGAAAAAAACGAAGGCGGACAAGTAATTGCCCGCCTTCGTTTTTATGAATTTGCTGAAACATCAGAAGCCGCCGCCACCGAAGCCGCCGCCGAAGCCGCCGCCACCGAAGCCACCACGGCCACCACGACCACCGCCGCCACCAGGACGACCACCACCGCCACCAGGACGACCGCCCTGACGCAGGAATATCTGGGCTGCCTGAGCTGGCGTCAGTATCTCAAGAAACTTCGGAAGATACTGCTTGTCGACCTCAAGCTGCTTCTCCTGACGGACAAAATTATTCTCTATCAACTCTGTAGCACGTTCGTCGCTCAGATTATCAAAATCCACGCGCATCTCTTCGCCTTCCTTGTCGCCCCCTTTGGGATTGACAACGTTATGGCGTGTGTTCTGGTAGTCGAGATAAAGAGCGGTGAACAAGTCCTTCTTCTCATCACTCAGCTTCATCGACTTTACCAGACGGGATGCCTGGCGGTTGTAAATCTCAGCGATGTCCATGTCGTTGCGGCGTTCGCGACGACGCTCATTGTTGTCCTGTGCAAACAGGCTCACGGCAGCGATCATGGCCACCAATGTCAAAAAAAATCTACGTTTCATAGTGTCTGATAATTATGTTGTTTATTCAATAAAGTGTCACACAACAATATTTTTGACACGAAAAAAAAACAAAAGTTTAAATCTCCGCCGGATTTTCTGACTGACAATCACAAAAAAATGCTGAAATTGACGCTTTAATCACTCTACAAACCAAAAAAACAAGTCTGGCCTCATACCTCGACACACGTCCTGAGCGAAGCGACATTACTCCCTTTTCTACCCCCTTTCTACCCCCTTTTCTACTTCCTTTTCTACTCTCTTTTCCAAATCATCCTATCTTCGAGATTTTCTTGATGGCATCCATGTCGATGATCTTGATCTTACGGCCGTCTATCGCCACAATCTTCTCAGCGGCAAAAGACGACAACGTGCGGATGGCGTTGGCTGTGGTCATGTTCGACAGGTTGGCCAAATCCTCTCGGGTCAGGTATATCGACAAGGTTGCGCCGTCTTCCTCCAGACCGTAACTCTCCTGAAGGAAAAGCAATGCCTCCGCCAGGCGGCCACGGATATGCTTCTGGGTCAGAGAGACCGTGCGCTGGTCAGAAACACCCAGGTCAAGAGAAAGCTGACGGACAAAGAAAAGCGACAGCTTGATGTTCTCCTCCATCCAATGGTAAACCAGGTCCATCGGAATCTTGCAAATATATGATGTCTCAAAGGCTGATGCTGCTGTCACGTAGTTCTGATTGGCGAAATAGGCACGGTAGCCTAAATACTGTACGGGCTTGATCACACGGATAATCTGGGTTCGCCCGCCAACTCCACTCTTATAAACCTTCACCTTGCCGGATATCAGGCACAGAAGACTCATCGGAACGTCGCCTTCGTTATAGATAAGCTCATTCTTCGAATATTTGTGGATTGTCAGGTTCCTACGAAGTTCCAGCAGTTGCTTTTCGGTCAGCAAGTCGGCCAGACTCTGTATCTTCGACAATGTATCACTCATGGATACCGCTTCTCTCTTCATCGCTATGGGGTATGGGGTGAGTTTTTAGTTCGAATATATATAACATTCTTTTTGCAATGCAAAGTTACATTATTTTATTTCAACTGCCAAGGAAAATAAGCAAAAATTATGTTTTAAAACATATTTCAGTCTCCCACAAACGTCACTTCAACAAATCTCATTGTTTTTTTTCGATAAATATTTGGTAGAAACACGAATTTTAACTAAATTTGAGCAAATAAAAAGGTTTTATAGAAAACACACCTTAAAAAAAACATACTAAACTATGAGTTATTTACGTTTCGACAAAACTTTAATGACCAACTTGCAGGAGTCTCTGCCAAAAGAGATCCTGCGTACTAATCGTTCGGGAGCCTACTCTTGCTCGTCAATTGTAGACTGCAACACTCGTAAATACCACGGTTTGTTAGTGGTGCCGGTACCGGAAATCGACGATGAGAACCATGTACTCATTTCTTCACTCGACGAGACGGTAATACAGCATGGAGCTGAGTTCAACCTCGGACTACACCGTTATCTCGGCGGAAGCTACTCGCCGAACGGACACAAATACATCCGTGAATGGGAATGGGACAAGGTACCCACTACCCTTTACAGAGTGGGCGGAGTCAAGCTCAAGAAAGAAATCGTGTTCCAACATTTCACCAACAGGGTGCTCATTCGATACACACTCGTCGATGCACACTCCGTCACTACGCTCAGACTGAGACCTTTCCTCGCTTTCAGGAATGTAGAGTCACTCACACACGAGAACAGCGTAGCCAGACAGGACTACAGTCTTTGCGACAACGGTATCAAGACCAAGATGTACGACGGATACCCGGACCTATACATGCAGGTCAGCAAGAAAAGCGAATGGCATTTCGACCCTCACTGGTACAGGGGGATTGAATACCAGAGAGAGATGGAACTCGGATACGACTACGCTGAGGACCTCTACGTGCCGGGATATTTCGAGTTCAACATCAGAAAAGGAGAGACTGTAGTGTTCAGCGCAGGTGTAGAGGAACTCACGATGAGAAATGCCAAGAAGCTCTTCGACGAGGAAGTTGAGGTGCACACAAGCAGAGACAGTTTCACGCAATGCCTCATCAACGCGGCACACCAGTTCCACTATGAGAAGGACGGAGAAGAGTACATCATTGCAGGATATCCTTGGTTCAAGTGCAGAGCACGCGACACATTCATCTCACTGCCGGGACTCACCCTGGCCTGCGACGAAAAAGAACACTACAAGGCGGTCATGAAGACATGCCTCAAGGCCATCGAAGACGTCATCAACAACAGGCCGGTATCCGTCAACATCTATGAGATGGATGCGCCAGACGTGCTGCTTTGGGCTATCTGGGCTATTCAGCAGTACGCGTTGCTCGCATCAAGGCAGGAGGCGATCGAACTCTATGGAAAGACTGTATACGACATCATCAACTTCATCAAGCAAGGAGGACACGAAAACCTCATTCTCCACGACAACGGGCTGCTTTATGCCAACGGAAGGGACAAAGCCATCACATGGATGAACAGCTGTGTCAACGGAAGGCCGTGCGTGCCGCGTTCCGGATACATCGTCGAGTTCAACGCACTATGGTACAACGCGCTTAAGTTCTGCGCGTCCATACAGACGGAACTCGGATTCACCGACGGAGCTAACGAGATGAACGAATTGGCTGACAAGGTGGGTGAGTCGTTCAAAAACACATTCCTCAACCAGCATGGATATCTGCTCGACTACATCGACGGAGACTACATATCATGGAGTGTCAGGCCAAACATGCTCATTGCAACTTCTCTCGAGTTCTCACCGCTTTCTAAGCCGGAGAAAAAGAAGGTGCTCGACATATGCACCAAAGAGCTCCTCACGCGTAAGGGAATCAGAAGCCTATCACCGAAGAGCGGAGGATACAACCCGATCTACGAGGGAGGACAGGCACAGAGGGACGCGGCATACCATCAAGGAACCGTATGGCCTTTCATGGCGGGATTCTACCTCGAGACTTGCGCGAAAGTTTACAACAGGAGCGCATACTCATTCATGGACCGCATTTTCGTCGGGCTCGAGGAGGAACTCAACTTCCACTGCATCGGAACGATTCCGGAACTCTTCGACGGAAACCCGCCATTCCACGGAAGAGGAGCGCTTTCATTCGCCATGAACGTGGCGGAAGTGCTCAGAATGAACAGAATTATGAATGATATGTTTAATCTTAATTAATATAGGAAGTATATGAGAGTTTTAATGTTCGGATGGGAATTCCCGCCTAAAATCTACGGAGGACTGGCTGTTGCATCCTATGGAATAACGAAGGGACTCAGCCTGCAAAACGACGTCGAGACAATCTTCTGTCTTCCTAAGCCTTGTGGAGAGGAAGAGAAATTCCTCAAAATCATTGGAATGAACCAGGTCCCTATCGTATATAGAGACCACGACTACAACTACGTCAAGAGCAGAATCCCTGACTATATGTCGCCTGAGGACTACTACAACTTCAGAAACCACATCTATGCAGACTTCTCGTACATGAACGTCAACGACATGGGATGCATGGAGTTCGCAGGGGGATACCCAGGAAACCTACACGACGAAATCAATAACTTCTCCATCATCGCCGGAGTCGTTGCCAGGGCGGAGCAGTTCGATATCATCCACGCGCACGACTGGCTTACGTATCCCGCTGGAGTACATGCTAAAATGGTCAGCGGAAAACCACTTTGCATACACGTACACGCCACGGACTTCGACCGGTCCAGAGGTAAAGTCAACCCTACAGTCTACTCCATCGAGAAAAACGGAATGGACCACGCGGACTGCATCATGTGCGTCAGCGAGCTAACAAGGAGAACCGTCATCAACGAATACCACCAGGATCCCAACAAGGTTTTCGCAATGCACAACGCGGTGTACCCATTGTCACAGGAGCTGCAGGACCTCCCAAGGCCCGACCACTCCAAAGAGAAGGTTGTCACTTTCCTCGGACGTATAACCATGCAGAAAGGACCGGAATACTTCGTAGAGGCTGCCACTATGGTGCTCCAGCGAACAAGAAATATCAGATTCTGTATGGCGGGATCTGGCGATAAGCTCGACGAGATGATCAACCTTGTGGCTGAAAGAGGTATTGCCGACAGGTTCCACTTCCCGGGATTCATGAGGGGTAAGCAAGTTTACGAATGCTACAAGGACAGCGACGTGTTCGTCATGCCGTCCGTCAGCGAGCCTTTCGGTATCGCTCCGCTGGAGGCCATGCAGTGTGGAACGCCGTCTATCATTTCCAAGCAGTCGGGATGTGGAGAGATTCTCACGAACGTCATCAAGACGGACTACTGGGACATCCACGCCATGGCTGATGCCATCTACTCCATTTGCACATACCCCAGCCTTTTCGAATACCTGCAGAAGGAGGGAAAGAAAGAAGTGGACGGAATCACTTGGGAAAAAGTCGGAATCAGAATCCGTAAACTTTACGATAACCTCATCAACCGCTAAACGAGCGAATTATTATCAATTATAAATACCATCATTTTTCCTAACGATAACACATAATAGATTATGAAAACTATATGCTTATATTTTGAGATCCACCAGATCATTCATCTCAAACGATATCGTTTCTTCGACATTGGAAGAGACCACTATTACTACGATGATTATGAGAACGAGCGCTCTATTACAGACATCGCTACCAGAAGCTACGTACCAGCTCTTTCAACGCTCATACAGATGGCTAAAGAGAACGACGACTTCAAAGTGGCTCTGTCCCTTTCGGGTGTCGGACTCGAACAGCTCGAAATCTATGCGCCACAGGTCATCGACCTGCTGCAGGAACTCAACCACACAGGAAAAGTGGAATTCCTATGCGAGCCATACAGCCACGGACTGGCATCGCTGGCCAACGAGGAGAGCTTCCAGGAGGAGTGCATGAGAATGAAGAACAAAATCAAGGAACTGTTCGGAAAAGCTCCTAAGGTGTTCCGAAACTCATCGCTCATCTACAACGACGACATCGGAGCACAGGTTGCTGCGATGGGATTCAAAGGTATGCTCACAGAAGGGGCAAAGCACATCTTAGGATGGAAATCGCCTCATTTTGTCTACACCAACGCAATCAACCAAAACCTCAAGCTTCTACTCAGGGACTACAAGCTGTCTGACGACATTTCGCTCAGATTCAACAACTCTGAGTGGAGCGAATACCCGCTTTTCGCTGACACATACATGGACTGGATCGCTGCACTGCCCGAAGAGGAAGAGGTCATCAACATCTTCATGGAGCTCAGCGCACTCGGAATCTTCCAGCCGCTCTCATCCAACATTCTTGAGTTCCTAAAGGCACTGCCGGCTTGCGCTAAGGCCAGAGGCATCACCTTCGCTACGCCGTCGGAACTGTGCACAAAAGTCAAGCCCGTTGGACCACTCGACGTGCAATACAACATCAGCTGGGTGGATGAGGAGAGAGACACATCTTGCTGGCTTGGAAACGGGATGCAGAGAGAGGCATTCAACAAGTTATACAGCATCGCTGACCGCGTGAGAATCTGCGACGACAGACGTATCAAGCAGGACTGGGACTACCTACAGGCGTCAAACAACTTCAGATTCATGACAACAAAGCCAAACAGCGTGGGAATGAGCAGAGGCATATACGACAACCCGTTCGACGCATTCACGAACTACATGAACATTCTGGGCGACTTCATCAGCAGAGTCAACAGGCTGTATCCTGCAGAAATCGACAACGAGGAACTCAACTCCCTCCTCACTACGATTAGAAACCAGGGCGAGGAAATCGAGCAGAAGGACAAGGAAATCGAGAAACTGCGCAGAATGCTCAGCAAGCTCAACGTTGAGATCGAGCCTGAAGAGAAGCCGGCCAAGAAGGCCACGGCTAAGAAAGCACCTGCCAAGAAAGCACCTGCCAAGAAAGCACCTGCCAAGAAAGCACCTGCTAAAACACCTGCTAAGAAGGCTGCAGCTAAGAAAGATGCTGAAAAGAAAGAAGAATAAGGACATCGAGAAAACAGGACTGACTGAAGTCCATAATAAATGCCGGAATCCAATTGGATTCCGGCATTTATCATTTCTGCTCTATGCCAGCAACGTGGAAAAACGTGTCTAACGGCCCCTGTAGATAATCAGGCTGCTTCCTTATGCAGACGAGTGTCTCGGTTCTAATTAAACACCGTAGCCCTCTGCAGGGTTCTTCACGCGGTCTATGGTGTAATAGCCGTTCGAGCCCACAACGGTCAGATAAACCTTCTGGTTCCTGCCGCCCGACACGATGTCGATCACAAAAACATTGCTCTTCTCGTCATTTGGAATATTCACCTTCCACTGTATATTGCCGCCGTCGCCCGAAGAGAATGCCCAGACGGGCATGCGGTTGCCCTCATAATTGGAGGCCTGGGAGCGAAGCTCCGATATCAAGCGGTCGGAGCAGCACTGACGGATGGCACTCTCGGGGTTATTGAAATATTCTGTATAGAAATTCTCAAGAAACACCACTTTCGTTGCGCATTCCTGCTTGCG
The DNA here is from genome assembly GCA_017483765.1 of Bacteroidaceae bacterium. Classification (GTDB taxonomy): domain Bacteria; phylum Bacteroidota; class Bacteroidia; order Bacteroidales; family Bacteroidaceae; genus UBA3839. The sequence goes on from JAFUVE010000027.1 coordinate 72,681, forward strand.
TTTCAGACTCAGCTCCTCTTCTGCACGCTGAATCGAGTCCTGCTTCAGAAGTTCAGCCTGACGACGTTTTATCTCGGTGGAGTCTATTTCTTCTTCATCCTTCGTCGTCTCGCGTTTCACGGAGACGGGCTTCTGGGTATCGCCACCTTTCTTCTCATCGCCGCCACACGACAGCAAGACGGGAAAGGCTATAAGCATCAAAACAATCTTTTTCATTTTTTGAGATTCTCCTCGTTTTAATTATAGTCTGGGTTGGATATACTGTCAATATGGAAACTGCCGTTGTCGCCGACAACCGACAGTACAATCGTGTTCGAACGGCCCTGCTCGTCGGTTATCGTCACGTCATAAAGAAGGTCGTCATCAGGACTAACCTGCTTCACGTCAACTGATAACTTGCTGCGGTCGGAGATCGTGTCCAGACCTGTGGGCTTGAATATATTGATAAAGGCATCCTGGCTCTCGCCAACGGAGTTCCTGATCATGGACATACCGTCCTCCGACACTTTCTCGGTCATCAGGTTGCTCAGCATCTCACGGTCACCTAAAGCATTGAAATATTTCTCATAAAAATCCTCAACGAAGGTCACTTTCTCGGGGTTACCCAACACTTCGTCATCGTCTCCGCCGTCCGACGGATTAGGCTTTTCACCTCCACATGCACAGGAGGACAACAGCCCTACCAGCGCAATCAATAAATACTTTTTCATAGTCTGAGTTTTTACATTTTTTCGCCATAGGCCAGGTCGCCGGCGTCGCCAAGGCCTGGAACGATATAGGCATGTTCATTCAATTCCGGATCTACTGCGGCACACCACAAATCAACGTCGTCACGACCTGCGAAGACGTTCTCTATGTAGTCCACGCCTTTCTGAGAAGCAATCACTGAGCATAGGTGAAGACGGGAAGGGGTGCCCTTCGTCGTCAGTGCCTGATAGGCCAGCTCCATACTGCCGCCGGTGGCTAACATCGGGTCGGCGATAATCAGCGTCTTGCCGGTCAGGTCAGGAGAGGCGATATATTCGATCTTGATCCCTACCTGCTCGCATTCCTTGTCTTTATAATAACGGTAGGCCGACACAAAGGCATTGCCTGCGTTGTCAAACACATCAAGAAAACCTTGGTGGAAAGGAAGGCCCGCGCGGAATATCGTAGCCACCACCAAGTCGTCGTCAGGCGTCATGACGGATGACTGACCCAACGGAGTACGTACCGTCTTTGGGGAGTAATGCAGCGTCTTGCTCACTTCATAGGCCATCATCTGACCGATGCGGAACAAGTTGTTGCGAAACAGACGTCTGTTCTGCTGATAATCGGCGTCGCGTAGCTCACGTACGAACTGGTTGATTATCGTCGACTGACGAGAAAAGTCTACTATATTCATTTTATTCTGAGATTTTGAAGCTAGTGGCGTTTTTTCGGGGCTGGCTTATGCTTCCAGAACATCCACTTGGGATAGGGCTTCTCGGCGGGCTGATGCTGCTGCTTGAACTTATGGTACAGGATCTGCTCGTATGTACGACCCGTATGGATAATCTTGTATATCGTGTTCCAGTCGGGCAGTCCGCCGATTCCGCAGTCGTCGATAAACACGTCGGCATTCAGCTTGCACGACAGGTTCTTGTCCTTCGCCTCACGGAACATATCGGAAGAGTCGCTGTTCACTGCCCAGAACTCCACACCGCGCTCACGGCACCACTCGATGGCTTCATCAAGCAGCTTGCCCTCTCGAACGGTCCACAGTATCAACTGGTGACGCTCGGCTATCAGCATTTTCAACACCTCGCAGGCGAATGGTTTCTCTGCACCGATAGCAGGATATTTGTGTTCCACTATCGTACCGTCAAAGTCTACTGCTATTACCATAATACTTTTTCTTTAAACGTTAAGCTTATAACTTCAATGTTCAAAAATCCATTGCCTGTCGTGTGGCGAGCGATAACATCGCGAGCAAGCCAACTGGCCTTCAGCCGAATGGCACTTTAAACGTTAAACTAAAATTAAACTTCGTCCATCTTGTCTGCGCCGTTCTCGCCATAGCCATAGCCGTAGCCATAGCCACCGTAGCCGTAGCCGCCATAACCACCATAGCCGCCGCCATAGCCGCCATAACCACCATAGCCGCCATAGCCACCGTAGCCGTAACCCTTCTTGCCGCCATAACCATAACGACCGTAACGACCATAGCCATAATGGCCATACTTGCCGTAGCCGTAGCGGCCGTAACGGCCATAGCCACTGCCTGAACCGCCCATCTTCACGGCGTTGAAGATCAAGTTCATGTTAGGCAGACGGTTGTCAGCTGCAAGCTCGTTGAACAAGCCGGCGTCGGCTTTCAGCGTGTAGTTCGCACGGATCACATACAAGGTCAGGTCAGCATGCTTGGCGATGCTCAGCGTATCGGCTACCAGACCGATAGGAGCCGTGTCGAGAATCACGTAGTCGTATTTCTGCTTCAGGTAGTTCAGACATATCTCCAGGTTCGGACGCTCCAGGATCTCTGAAGGGTTAGGAGGAATAGGACCGGCTGGAAGGATGTCCAGGTTGTCGCTCACGCCCGACTTCTGAATCAAGGTGTCGATATAGTCGGTGTCATTAGGATCATGCGACAGGAAGTTCGAGATACCGCGGTCCGTGTCAAGAAGGTCGAACAAGCCGGCCAGACGAGGCTTACGGATATCAAGACCTACGACTATCACTTTCTTGCCGACGAAAGCAATCGACGCGGCAAGGTTGGAAGCCACGGAAGTCTTTCCCTCTCCTGAAGTTGAGGAGGTGAACAAGATCACATTCTTGCCATTCTCAAGCACGAATGGAAGATTCGAACGGATCGTACGGTAAACCTCCATCATCACGGAGTTCTTGTTCTCCTGCACAACTATCGTTCGGTCGCCTTCCACAAGGGCCTTCACATATGGAATCATACCTATCACCGGTATGTCGGTCAGCTTGTCCAGGTCCTCACGGTTCTCTATACGGTAGCGGAACATCTCGCGGATATAATGATAGATGAACGGGATGAGCAGACCCACAATCAAAGCCACGAGGTAGTAGTTGCGCTTAACGGGAGACACTGGAGTATAGCTCGTTATAGGATCCTCTATCATCTTGCCCTTGTAGGCTGAGGATGCAAGGGCGATGGCGTTCTCCTCGCGCTTCTGCAGAAGCATCAGATACAGGCCGGCTTTCACTTCCTGCTGACGGCTGATGTCGCCAAGCTCACGCTCCGTACGGGGAACGTCCTTCGTCTTGGCGTCGGCCTCATTGAAGCGGGACTCGATGTCCTGGCGGCGGATGTCCATCTGGTCGTGGACACTCTTCAGAGTCGACACGATGTTGTTATACATCGCGGTCAGCTGCTCGGTCTTCTGCTTCACCAAGGGGGAGTTAGGCGTAGCATGCTCAAGCATGTTGTCGCGCTCGCGAACCTGACTGTTGTAGGTGTTAATCAGGTTGGCCAGATGGCCGTCGGAACTGCCAACGTTCGTCGGAATGGCGGCCAGGAAGTTCTTTTTGTCACGCGTATAGTCGGCCAAAGCATCGAGAAGACTTATCTGCATCTGGATGTCAAGCAGCTGGTTCTGGTATTTCGTGCGCTCGCTGATGCTGTTCTCAACGTCGCGAGAATAGTTCACAATACCAGACTGACGCTTGAACTGCTCCAGCTGGGTCTCTGACATGTCCAGCTCACGGGATATCAGGCTCAGACGCTCGTCGATGAACGAGGCGGTGCGGGCGGCCTCCTGGTTGTAGTCATCGTCGGCCTCGTCGTTGTAAACCTGACCAAGATGGGTCAGATAGTCTCTCGAACGCTCAGGGATGTTGTCGTTCATCGACAAAATCGCTACCGTAGTCTCTGCAGAGACTGGACGGGCCTGAAGCATTCCTGTGAAACGCCCGACTACAGACGACAACGGCTGGATTGTAGCCGTTATCTTTCGGCTAAGCTTACGTGACTTGTATTTGTAGTTACTGTTTTCCAGAATGTAGATGTCGCCTATTTGAGAATGGACTATCGACGGGAAGAAGTTGATGTCCTTGTTGATCTCGTAGGGGACGCCGTCCTTGCCCCATGTGATATGGGCATGAATACCACTGCCTTTGCCTGTCATCTCTATACGGATCGTCTGCTTCAGCGAGTCTATCATCGAGTTGTCGTAGTCCACAACAAAAGGGGTGTCCTTGTAGTAGATCTCAACGTCCTTGATATTGCCTTCCCTTACGTAGGAGGTGTAAAGCTTCAGGTCGCGAACCACCTTCGTGTTCAGCGTACGGGTCTTGATCACCTCCATCTCGTTCTCAAATCCATTGGAGAAATTGCGGCGGCCCATGTCACTTAGCGTGGAGATGATGGAATTGCTCGCATAGTAGGATTTTCTCTCCGGATTCTTGATGAGCATCTTCGAATAGGTGTAGTACACTTCAACGGTGTTGTACTTCAAATACGCATAAGCGATGGCCATACATACCGCGATGGAGATCAAGAGGAAATATTTATAACGGAGAATGAGATACCAGATGATTTTGATGTCAAATCCGCCACCCTGCTCCTCATTGTTATTGCCGGAATAGCCTTCGTTATATTCTTTCTTGTGGACGTCTTGATTTTGGTCTACATTTGCCATGACAAATTATATGAGTTTTTGATTTTATATTTCGGTTCGTTATTTTTGCTGATAAAAGCAAAATTATTTGCAAAGTTAACAATAAACATTCAGATACGCAAAAAAAAGAGGTATAATATTGTAAATATTAACCCCAAACACATTACATAAACACAAAAAACGTAGGATTTGCGACGGCAAAATTCAGATTATTCGTGGATCACGGTGTCGCTGGCCTCGGAAAGCAGCCCGTTCATCACTCGGTCCTGAGCAGCCTCTAAAGCGACGGTAAACCGTTGCTCAACGTCTTTCACTGCTTCGGACTTGCTAAGTTCCATGACGCCGGGGAGTGACTTGGCGGAGTCTAACAGGTCCTGGGCACGCACTAGTCCATCAATGTCATGTGTCTCCTTCAACTGGCTGATACCCTTTTCCATGGCGAACACATAGCTCGACTCGACGGCAGGGTCGTTGCCGCAAGACGACAACTGCATTGCAATAAGGACAACGGGAAGTATTAACAGTCTTTTCATAGCGGTATTTTTCTTTTATAAATCATCAACCCACAGCACCGTCGTCATCGTTCAGCTGAACTATCGACTCCTCCAATTCGTCTATCTGATGGGTGAAATACTGAATGGCATTCTCCTGGGCCTGGCTGAATTTTGTCATTGCGGCACGGATGGCGCGTGCGTCCTCGTCGGTCAGAATCACCTCAGGGTGCTTGTTTTGAAGTAGGCTCAGTGAGTCTTGAAGCATGTCTGGAATATCTTTCAAGTGTGTAAGTTCCAAATTGTCAAGATCTTGTATCTGTAGAGTAGCCTTGTTGATCATGCGCACAGACTCCTTCACCACAACCTCGCTCTCGTTCTTGCATGAACTGAGACTGAAGGTCGTGAGCATGACCACAAACAACAACTTCAGGAATACAGGACTGATAATTTTCATGTTTTGTTATTTATCAACAAGTCTACAAACAAATCCAAACGGAAACGGAACCTGTCCGCAAGCTAACCGAGCTATACGAACACCGTCACTCATGCAAGCCAAGAACTGGTGCTGACACCATCAGCAAGCCAGGAACTGATGCTGACACCATCACGCATGCGCGTCTGATTACTTTGCAAATATAGGATTTTTTGCAAAAACCAAGCACATTTTCTCCATAAAAGTTTTCAACATTCGTCACCTCCCCATGTTCATAACATTCATAAATTATTGGTAACTAATTTCGTGATATCTTTCTCTTTTTTTTCCTCAAAAAAGGTCCTCCCTAAATTTGCCATCTCCGAATGACAATCACTCCCAAATGACACCCACGCAGGTGACGCACAGCGTCGCCTCCAGAGCATCGCTCCCCTGTCTTCCAAAACCGCAATCCCGGCAGTTGTCGCCTATGCCCCCCTGTAATTGTCGTCTATGCCGTCTATGTAATTGTCGTCTATGCCGCAACATTGTTGCGGCCCTCATGCCCCATCCCGAGTGCCTGCATCGCAACCAAGAAAAAGAGGACATGCACCGCACGTCCTCCTTTTTTTTTCTCTTAATGCTTCGATTAGTTGGCAGCTTACTCTGCAGGAGCAGCTTCCTCTTCAGCAGGAGCAGCTTCTTCCTCTGCGGGAGCAGCTTCTTCCTCTGCAGGTGCAGCTTCTTCCTCTACCTCAGCATCTTCGCCTTCAGTAGCCTCTTCGTCTTCTGCAGCAGCTGGCATGAACTTCTTCACAGCTTCCTCCATAGCAGCCTCAAACTTGGCCTCTGCCTCGCTGACCTTCTTCTCTTCTTCAGGAGTCGGCTTGTAGTCTGCGCCAAGTTCCTTCTCAGCAGCCTCTGCAAGCTTTTTGTACTCTGTCTGCATTTCCTCGCCAAGTTTCTGAACTTCATCAAAGCTGGCAGCCTTGCTGATCTTCTCTGTGTAGGTGTTCATCAGGTTCACCATTGAGTCTACCGGGCTTGACTTCTTGCAGCTAACTGCGAATACTGCCACGAGGGCAACCAAAAGAACTGTAAGTTTCTTCATTTCTCTTAAATTTTTTTGATTAATAAATAAATGTAATGAATTCGGCGGCAAAGGTAAATCTTTTATTTCAATCCTACCAAAGAAAAATCAATTTTCTTTCATTTTTTAACATATTATAAGTAACAACACCAATTTTATGATGTTTTTACGTGCTTTTTTCACATTTCAAACTCTATCTTTCCGAAAAACAACTCCCTTTCCAACGAAAAACGGGAAAAAAAACGTATATTTGCACAAAAATACAAATATCAAAGTGGAAACTCGTAAGGTCAACATCATTTTTACAACCGACATCCATGGGAACTACTTCCCATACGACTTCAGGCACGACTGCTGGGGAAAAGGCAGCCTGCAGAGAGTCCACGGGTTCGTGGCGCAGCAGGTCAGAAGACTGTCGGGAAGCACAATTCTCATCGACGGAGGAGACATCCTCCAAGGGGAGCCTACGGCATACTACTTCAATTTCGTCGACAGAAGCACGAAACACAAAGCCAGCGACATGTGCAACTTCATCGGATACGACGTCGCGGTCATCGGAAACCATGACATCGAATGTGGGCACGAGCTTTTCGACGCATATGTCGAGGGATGCAACTTTCCAATTCTTGGGGCCAACGCCGTCAGCATCGAATCCGGCCTACCCTATTTCGAGCCATACACCATGCTCACCAGGAGCGGAATCAGAATTGCCATCATCGGATTCACCAGCCCGGCCATTCCCCATTGGGTACCACATCGTGTGTGGCAGGACCTGAGATTCGACGACATCAAGGAGAGCGCAAGGAAATGGATTGATTATGTCAAGCAGCACGAAAACCCGGACTTCATCATCGGACTATTCCATTCGGGAATGGACGAGGGAATCGTCACTGACGACTACAGGGAGAACGCGGTCAGGGACACCATTACGGACGTCGACGGCTTCGACCTCGTACTATACGGACACGACCACTCCAGCAACATGGAGGAAATCGAGTCACCATCGGGGAAGAGCGTACTCTGCGTCAACTCGGGCAGCTTCGCGCACTCCGTTGCAGAAATCCGAGTCAAGTTCACTATCGACGACAGCGGAGCCATCAAGCACGACATGACAAGCCAGCTTTACTACATCGGAAAACTGCACAACGTGCACTGCACCGAGTTCAAACGGCATTTCAAGGAGGAGTTCCTTGCGGTCAAGAAGTTCGCATCCAAGAAAATCGGACGTTTCACAAAGCGGGTCGACGTCTCCGACGCCTATTTCGGCTCCTCTGCATACATCGACTTCATACATCAGCTGCAACTCGAGGTCAGCGGAGCGGACATCAGCTTCGTTGCGCCGTTCTTCTTCAATGCCAGCATTGAGGAGGGCGACGTGAAAATCAGCGACGTGTTCAATCTCTACAGGTTCGAGGACAAACTCTACACGCTCTTGCTCACAGGAAAGGAAATAGAGCAATACCTCGAGATGAGCTACGCAACTTGGACATGCCAGATGAACGGGCCGGACGACCCGCTACTGCTGCTCAGCCCAATGAAGAACAACCCGGAGAAGATGGGATTCAAGAACTTCCTCTTCAACTTCGACTCGGCGGCCGGCATTTGCTACGACGTCGACGTCAGCCATCCGGCAGGAAGCAAAATCAGCATCAGGTCCATGGCGGACGGATCGCCGTTCAGCTATCAGAAGACTTACAAGGTGGCAATGACGGCATATCGTGCCAACGGCGGGGGCGAGCTGCTCACCAAGGGGGCGGGACTCACCAAGGAGCAAATCGACCAAAGGACGCTCTCACATTCTGAGCACGACATCCGGCATTACATGATCGAATACATCAGCAGAATGAAAAACGTCACGCCAGAGAAAATGGGGCATTGGCGGTTCATCCCCGTTGACTGGGCCGAGGCGGCAGAGAAGCGCGAGCGCGAAATCCTTTTCAGCAAATAGAATGTCCCCACCCACCACACAACACTAAAAAACTGAAAACTGAAAACTGATAACTGATAACTAAAAAACTGATAACTGATAACTGAAATCAAAAACTAAAAAACTGAAAACTGATAACTGAAAACTGAAAACTATAATTCCATGCTTACCATCATCGGTCCAACAGCATCAGGCAAAACAGCCTTCGCAGTCCGTCTGGCCAAGGAGCTCGACGGAGAAATCATCAGCGGAGACAGCCGTCAGGTCTACAGAAGGATGGACCTCGGGACGGGAAAAGACCTCGAAGACTACATCGTCGACGGGACGCCCATTCCATACCACCTCATCGACATCGCTGAACCGGGAACGAAATACAATGTCTATCAGTTCCAGCGCGACTTCATACAGGCATACAAGGACATACGCAAAAGGGAAAAGAAGCCTATTCTTTGCGGAGGAACAGGACTATACATCGAGAGCGTCATCAGAGGATACCGTATGTCATTCGTCCCGGAGAACAAACCTCTCAGATTATCCCTCGAAGGCAAGTCGCTCGAAGAGCTTACCAAAATACTGACTTCCTACAAGAAACTGCACAACAAAACGGATGTCGACACAGCGCAGAGGGCGATTCGGGCCATCGAGATCGAAGAGTACTATCAAGCCCACCCGGAAGAGGACAACACCACGGAAGAAGAAGACGACAGAAAACTCATCTTCAACGAAATTCACGATAACAACATCGTCATCGGACTCAACATCGAACGCGAGGTCAGACGGCAGCGCATATCACAGCGACTAAGGCAAAGACTCGACAACGGGATGCTCGACGAGATCAGAAACCTCATCAACGAGGGTATATCCCCCGACGACCTCATCTATTACGGACTGGAATACAAGTACCTCACGCTGCACGTCATCGGAAAATTGTCATTCGACGAGATGTTTCGACTTCTCGAAATCGCCATTCACCAATTTGCAAAGCGACAGATGACATGGTTCAGGGGAATGGAGCGGAGAGGCATTCCCATCCACTGGATAAATGCCATGGATTGTGCGGAAGAAAACATCAAAAAAGTGAAAGATATCATCACGACAGTAAAAAAACATTAAATTATTTTGTTTTCAACCACACTTTTCATAAATTTGCAACATGTATTGGTTTATCTTCATAGGCAACAGCATTATCCTCAGTAAGAAAGGCGACAAATTCTCCATTCCGGAATCCGATATGCCGCCTACAACGCTCAACCCCTGGGAACACGTACAGATTCTGCCCGACATCAACGGAAAGAAATGCAGGTCTTACGGGCTGACCACCATACCAAAGGAGGGGATGCCGCCCGATACCACTACCATGGAGCTCAGGGCCAGCTTCAAGGTGCTGCCGAGAAATCTCTACAACATGGCAGGAAAAGCGGCGGAGCTACACTACTGGGACCTCAACAACCGGTTCTGCGGACACTGCGGAGGAAACATGTCCTGGACGGGCGACATCTGCAAGACGTGCGACAACTGCAAAAGGGAATGTTGGCCTCAGGTCACCCCGGCCACCATCGTCAGAATCAGGAAGCCTCAAGTCAAGGACGACGAAGGAAACGTCATCGAGACCGAGAAAGTATTGCTCGTCCATGCAAGAAACTTCAGAAGGGCGGAATACTACGGACTTGTGGCGGGATTCCTCGAGACGGGGGAGACGCTCGAAGAGTGTGTCAGAAGGGAGGTCAGAGAGGAAGTGGGACTTGAAATCACCAACCTGAGGTATTTCGGTTCGCAGCCATGGCCATATCCCTGCGGTGTCATGATCGGATTCACGGCTGACTACCTGTCCGGAACCATACACCTCCAGCAGGAGGAGCTGTCAAGAGGAGGATGGTTCGACCGTGACCACCTGCCCATGCTACCCGACAAGCTTTCCATCGCACGAATGCTCATCGACGACTGGATCGAAAAAAACGACAGCCAAGACATTAAACCAAACGGCAATAATGCAGTCTAACTATATGCAGCCCAACAAAAAGGAGCCAATGGCTCGTCGTGTGGCGAGCGATACCATCGCGAGCAAGGCCACCCATCCACCACACGGCACAAAAAAACTGAAAACTGAAAACTGAAATCCCTAAACCATTAACAACCATAAACTCAAGAAAAAAATGAAAAAGATTTTTGTTTACGCTATCAGTTCTGCCCTGCTTCTGGGCACGACTCTCAGCAGCTGTTCCTACAGCGGCTACGAAAGCTACCTCGGCACCATGGCTGGTGCTGAAATCGGAGGAATTATCGGACAGAGCATCGGATGGATGAACACAAGCCGTCATTCAGGACCCGGAAACGCCATGCTCGGAGGAATCATCGGAACCGTGGCTGGTGCAGCTATCGGTAACGCCATCGGAAACGAGGCGGCGGAGTCGAGAAAGGCACAAGAGCGGGAATACCGCAGAAACAGACGCCACGACGACAGACATCGCAGCAACCGATATCAGAACAACAACAGCAGCCACGACTCGTATGATTACAGTGGGGGCTACCAGACAGAAGGAGGACGCGACTACACAAAGTCGGCCAGCAACATCATCATATCGAACCTCAAGTACGAGGACGAGAACGGCGACGGACTCATCAGCAAGTACGAGACAATCAACGTCATATACGAAATCACTAACACCACAAGCAGAGACATCGACGTCAGACTCGCCATCGGAAACAACTCCAACCACAACTTCGAGTTCTCACCAGAGACCGAAGCGACCATCGCCGCTGGAAAAACTATCAGATACAAGGCTAAGGTTTTCTGCAAGTCACTGCCAAGGGATTCTTACACTGACATTCCGGTCTACGCCAACAGCAGCCAGGCTGGATCGGCATCCGACACCATCAGAATCAAAAACGACAAATAACAGCACAATACGACTACCAAAAACGGAGGCTTACCAAGGCCCCCGTTTTTTGTGCATGTCCCCACCCTCCCCCGTCCTGCCGACACAGCCCCACAGAAAATCGGACAACTTTGGAGCAGCGAGTGCAAAGCTAAGCTTGCTTAAGCTTTGCCGAGTCGTGACAAAGTTCATGAAATAAATAGTAAATAGTAAATCGTAAATAATTAACATCCAAATCGTGAATTATTTGAAAAATAATTGCTAACTTTGCAGTCGATTTACATCACCACCTATTTTTATAACGAATAAAGAGAGTAACAATGGCGAACAGAAGCATCGTCTCCATATCGTCCTACAGCCACGAGAAAATACAGTACCTGCTCGACATGGCATGCGAAATGGAGGCTCATCCGAACAGGAAAATTCTTGAAGGAAAAGTTGTGGCGACACTTTTCTTCGAACCCTCCACCAGAACCAGGCTCAGCTTCGAGACTGCAGCCAACAGACTGGGAGCCAGGGTTATCGGTTTCGCCGATCCTAAAGCAACGAGCTCCACGAAAGGTGAGACGCTCAAGGACACAATCAAGATGGTGTCCAACTATGCCGACGTCATCGTCATGCGCCACAAGCTTGAGGGAGCTGCGCTATATGCCAGCGAGATGACCGACACACCTATCATCAACGCAGGCGACGGTGCTAACCTACACCCCTCACAGACCATGCTCGACCTCTATTCAATCTACAAGACACAGGGAACGCTCGAAAACCTCAACATATACATGGTGGGAGACCTCAAATACGGCAGGACCGTACACTCACTGCTCATGTCTCTGTCATCATACAATCCTACGTTCCACTTCATAGCGCCAAAAGAACTCGAGATGCCGCAGGAATATAAGACATTCTGCAGGCAAAACGGGGTGAAGTTCATCGAGCAGACCGACTTCACTGCTGAGACCATCGCCGACGCAGACATCATATACATGACCAGAGTGCAGCGAGAGCGGTTCACCGACCTCATGGAGTACGAGAGGGTCAAGGACGCATACATCCTACGTAAGGCCATGCTAAAGGACTGCAGGCCGAACATGAAAATCCTACACCCGCTGCCGCGTGTCAACGAAATCGAGCGAGACATCGACGACTCACCACACGCATACTACTTCGAGCAGGCAGGCAACGGGCTCTTCGCCAGAGAAGCGCTCATTTGCGACGTGCTGGGCATCACGCTCGACGACCTACGCAACGACAAAACCATCATCCCATAAATTCGTTCACGCCGAATGGAAATATTTCACCTCATCCCCACGGGGCGCCTGACTGGCATCCACGCTTTAAGCGGACCCACTTCTTCCCTGGTGTTGAGTGGATACTCCCCGCACGGCACTCTCAACTCTCAACTCTCAACTGAATAATTATGAAACGAAAAGACTTGCTCGTGGCCGCACTCGAAAACGGAACGGTCATCGACCACATACCAACATCAAAGCTATTCACCGTGGCTAACCTACTCAAGCTCGACACATTCCCCGAGCCCGTGCTCATCGGAAACAACCTCAGCAGCAACAAAATCGGGAAGAAAGGAATGATCAAAATATCCAACCGGATGCTCACGGACGACGAAATCAGCCGACTGGCTGTTGTCTGCCCTAACATACGGCTTTGCATCATCAGGGACTACGAGGTGGTTGAGAAGAAAGAGGTCATGCTCCCCGACACGCTCGAGAACGTTGTCAAATGCGCAAACCCGGTTTGCATTTCCAACAACGAGCCCATGCGCTCATTCTTCTATGTCACTGACAAAGACAACGGAATCATGCGGTGCCACTATTGCAACAAGGAGCAGAAAATCGAAAAGGCAGAATTCTACAAGCAGCTCGTGCTCAACATATAGGCCCCGCCAGAAAAAAGTAGAAACGTCCACATATGGCGTCTACCCAGTAAGGAAAGATGCGCCACAGTGCGTCTTACTGCTCAAAGACTGCGACTGCCGTGGTTGTCGCCTATGCCGCAACAGGGTTGCGGCCACCAATGACCGGCATCCACGCACACATCCTCATGGGCACTGAAAATCGTAAAACTCAAAACTGAAAAACTGAAAACTGAAAAATATGAAATTTGCAGAGCGCTCGCGTCTCAATCTCAGCGAGGTAAACAAAGAAATCTTAGAAAAATGGAGACAGCTTGATGTCTTCCACAGAAGTATGTCGGAACGCGAAGGATGTCCTTCGTTTATTTTCTATGAAGGACCACCTTCTGCCAACGGACATCCAGGCATCCACCACGTCATGGCAAGAAGCCTCAAGGACACAATATGCCGATACCGCACTATGCAGGGATACCAGGTAAAGCGGAAAGCAGGATGGGACACGCACGGACTGCCTGTCGAACTGGGAGTCGAGAAAGACCTCGGTATCACCAAGGAGGATATCGGAAAGAAAATATCCATCGAAGAGTACAACGAGCACTGCCGAAGGAACGTCATGATGTACACAAACGAGTGGACAGACCTCAGCGAGAAAATGGGCTACTGGGTCGACCTCGAACATCCTTACATCACATACGAGAACAAATACATCGAGACGTTGTGGTGGCTGCTCAAACAGCTCTACGACAAGGACCTTCTTTACAAAGGATACACCATACAGCCTTACTCACCGGCGGCGGGCACAGGACTTTCCAGTCATGAGCTCAACCAGCCGGGATGCTACCGCGACGTAAAGGACACGACGGCTACGGCTATTTTCAAGGCTATCGACACGAAGCCGGAGATGTGCAACTGGGGAACACCTTGCTTCATCGCATGGACCACTACGCCTTGGACACTGCCATCTAACACCGCACTCTGTGTCGGACCAAAAATCGACTATGTATGCCTGCAGACATACAACCCCTACACGGCGGAGAAAATCAGCCTCATCATGGCAGAAGCGCTCGTCAGCGCATACTTCAAGCCGGAGGGAGAGCAGGCTCAGATGGACGAGTTCAAGCAGGGAGACAAAATCGTGCCTTACCGCATCGTCGGACACTACAAGGGCAGCGACCTCATCGGAATGCGATACGAGCAGCTCATGCCTTGGATCAAGCCGTGCGAGAAACTCGACGCAAACGCGGCGGACTATATCCAGGAGTTCGCCAAGGAGCATCCTCAGAACATCTTCTCTGTCGGTTCCGACCAGTTCGTAGAGATGAGCGAGGCTGCATTCAGAGTCATACCGGGCGATTATGTCACTACAGACGACGGTACGGGAATCGTGCATATCGCGCTCACATTCGGTGCCGACGACCAGAGGGTCGGTAGGGCTGCGGGCGTACCATCGCTATTCCTCATCAACAAGGCGGGAGAAACACGGCCTATGGTCGACCTCACCGGTAAGTACTACCTCATCGACGAGCTGGCTGACAACTTCGTCAATGCTTGTGTCGACAAGGAACTGTATGCCAACCACGCCGGAGACTACGTGAAGAACGCATACGCGCCGGAATTCAACAAGGACGGAAAATACGACGAGAAGGCTGCAAGCAAGGCGGAAGACCTCAACATCGTGCTGTGCATGGAGATGAAGAAGGCGGGGACGGCGCTGCGTATCGAGAAGCATGTGCACAACTACCCGCACTGCTGGAGAACAGACAAGCCTGTACTCTACTATCCGCTCGACTCATGGTTCATTCGTTCAACGGCTCTCAAAGACCGTATGTTCGAACTCAACAAGACCATCAACTGGAAGCCGGAAAGCACCGGTACAGGACGATTCGGCAACTGGCTCGAGAACCTCAACGACTGGAACCTCAGCCGGTCAAGATACTGGGGTACGCCGCTCCCGGTTTGGAGAAACAAGGACACGAAGGAGCAAATATGTATCGGAAGTGTAGAAGAACTCTATAACGAAATCGAAAAGAGCGTGGCTGCGGGAGTCATGAAGTCCAATCCGCTCAAGGACAAAGGATTCGTTCCGGGAGACATGAGCGAGGAGAACTACCACCGCATCGACCTGCACCGCCCTTACGTCGACAACATACTGCTCGTTTCGCCTCAAGGAAACGTGCTCACTCGCGAGCTCGACCTCATCGACGTATGGTTCGACTCAGGTTCCATGCCTTACGCGCAAATCCACTACCCGTTCGAAAACAAGGAGGAGTTCGACAGCGGCAACATCTATCCGGCCGACTTCATCGCAGAGGGCGTAGACCAGACACGTGGATGGTTCTTCACGCTCCATGCTATTGCAACGATGGTTTTCGACTCCGTATCATTCAAGGCGGTCATCTCCAACGGACTCGTACTCGACAAGAACGGGCAGAAGATGTCCAAGCGACTCGGAAATGCAATCGACCCGTTCGACAACATCGAGAAATACGGAACAGACGCAGTAAGATGGTACATGCTCACTAACTCTCAGCCGTGGGACAACCTCAAATACGACGAGGCAGGAGTACAGGAAGTGGGACGTATGTTCTTCGGAAAACTCTTCGAATGTTATAAGTTCTTCGCCATGTACGCGAATGTCGACGGGTTCGCATACAAGGAGCCTGACGTGCCATTCGCACTGAGGCCGGAAATCGACCGGTGGATACTGTCCGAGCTCAACACGCTGGTGAAGAGCGTAACGGAGGGTCTCGACGACTACGAGCCTACGAAGGCGGGAAGACTCATTCAGACTTTCGTGCTCGACAACCTCTCCAACTGGTACGTAAGGCTCAACCGCAAGCGTTTCTGGGGAGGAGAGATGGACGAGGACAAGCTCTCAGCATACCAGACCTTATATACGTGCCTCGAGACGGTGGCAAAGCTCATCGCACCGTTCGCACCGTTCTTCGCCGACATGCTCTTCAACGACCTCAACAGCGTCACGGCACGCGAAAACACAGACTCGGTACACCTCGCAGCATTCCCTAAGCCGGACGGTAATGTCGACAAGGAGCTGGAACTACGCATGGAGATGGCGCAGACCATCACATCCATGGTGCTCTCTCTGAGAAAGAAGGAGCAGATCGTCGTCAAGCAGCCACTACAGAAGCTGGCCATACCGACGGCCGACCAGCAGACTCGCGAGAGAATCGACCAGGTGCGGCAGCTCATACTCGACGAGGTCAACGTCAAAGAGCTCGAATTCGTGGGCGACGGAGACGGACTGCTCGTCAAGAAGGTGAAGTGCAACTTCAGGGTCATGGGTAAGAAGTTCGGAAAGCAGATGAAGAGTGTCAGCGCGGCTGTCAACGACATGACTCAGCAGCAAATAGCACAGCTGGAGAAGGAAGGGTCTATCAACCTCATCGTCGACGGGGCCGAGGCGCTCATCGAAGCTGACGACGTCGAAATCATCAGCGAGGACATGCCGGGATGGACCGTGGCAAACGAGGGTGCACTCACTGTAGCACTCGACATCGACATCACACCGGAACTCAAGAAGGAGTTCATCGCGCGAGAGGTCATCAAGCGTATTCAGACCATACGTAAGGAGTCGGGATTCAACATCACCGACAGGGTCAACGTCACCATCTCCGACACGCCTGAAATCACAGACGCGGTCAACAACCACGCTGAATTCATCGCCAGCCAGGTGCTTGCAAAAGGCATCACATTCGGGGTTGCTGACGGAGCTCAGGAAATCGAGATCGACGGAGTGAAGACACTCATCAAGGTGGAAAAAGCATAAGCCGGCTATGACCAGGAAAAAGAAGCAACTCTTGATTGCAACGCTGCTGATCGTGGCTGTGCTTATCATCGACCAGACGATCAAGATTGCGGTCAAGACGTCCATGTACACGGGCGAGCGAATCGAAATCTTAAGCTGGTTCAAGCTGCTCTTCATCGAGAACAACGGAATGGCGTTCGGATGGGAACTGGGAGGAAAATATTTCCTTACCAGTTTCCGTATCATCGCCGTTTCGCTCATCGGATGGTTCATCGTTCGAACGGTCAGGAAAGGGGCGCCAACGGGATTCATCGTATGCCTCGCACTCGTGCTGGCCGGGGCCGCTGGAAACATCATCGACTGCCTCTTCTACGGAATCTTTTTCGACGCACCGGCACCGCCCGAAGTGGCGCAGTTCGTCAGTCCAGGACAGGGATATTCCAGCATCATGCTCGGAAGGGTGGTTGATATGTTCTACTTTCCAATCGCTGAATGGGAAATGCCGGACTGGGGATGGGTTAACGGACTTCCGCTCATCCCGGAGGCTGGCGAGCACTGCGTGTTCTTCTCGGCTATCTTCAACTTCGCTGACGCGGTCATCAGCTGCTCCATCGTAGCCCTCTTCATTTTCTACCATAAGCGACTCTCACTCGCGTTGGCATCCGGCAAGGAAGCAAAGGAAGTATCACAGGAAGCAAAGGAAGAATCCCGAGAAGAGAAGCCTGCTGAAGAACAATCAGTCTAATGCAGGGAGTAAGAATCCGTCAAATGTAGGGACTTACTTTATGTATGTCCGTATAACCCCCTGGTCCAACTTGTAATCATAACCTCACGAGCCCCCTAATATCCATAGTATAATCTTTACCACCCCTCATGCGTTTCTCCTTTATCATATACCTTTTGCTTTCCGTCATGCTCCTGGCATGCGACGGACGCCCGTCTGGCGTACCGTCAAAAGGTAAGATGAAACGCATTCTCTACGACTACCACAAGGCGCAGGCCATGGTTGGAACCACAGACCAGGGCGAGTACATCAACAGCGAGAAGCTCCTCCTCTCTGTTCTCGACAAGCACGGAATCGACTCCGAGATGTTCGACTCCGCAATGGTGTGGTACTGCGAGAACCCTGAGCAGCTTCGATCCATCTATCAGGACATCGAGAAGCAGCTCAAGGCGGAAGACGAGGAACTCCAGGCTAAGGTCGGCAGTTCTGAGATGACATCCATCTACAGTGAGGGCGACACCACCAATATCTGGACTGGCGCGTCGCTCATCGTGCTGAGGCCACAGCCCCTATTATGCCTCGAGCGATTCACGTTCAAGGCCGACACCAGCTACCGTCCATCCGACCACTTCATTCTCAACGCCGATGTCAAGTTCATAAAAGAAGACCGTAGCGCCGGATCAACCCTCTACATGGCTCTCACCCTGCGCAACAAAGAAGGAAAAACATATAGCCAGGTGCTCCAGCCTCGCGGAAGCAGCATTCAGCGGATTGACATTTCGCAGGAGTCTGAGCAGCCAATCACAGACATCAGCGGATTCTTCTACTACAAGAGCGACCAGACCAAAACCAAGAGCATGTGTGTCATCAACGGAATCTCGCTCATACGTATGCACATGAAGGAGGAGGTAGACTCACTCAATGTCGACTCGCTCAACACCGACTCACTCAACGCCGACTCACTCATTCCGGACGAACAGCGTCAGCAGGACGACTCACCGGACATTCCGTCGGTACAGCTCTCCGACAGTGCTCCGTCTGGATCCACCATCCAGCCACGCAAGCCCGTCGACCGTAAGAACGAAGTCAAGGACATCAAAATCCGCAGGGCTCCCGACGTCAAGCCGGCAGTTCCTGCCCAGCGGCGTCAGTCCATCCAGCAAGGACGACAGGCACAGCCTCAGCGGCAGACACAGCCTCGGCGTCCTCAGCCAGGCAGGCACTCACGCCGACAGTAGAGACCTCCATGCATGGCGTCTCATGGATTCCTGTAGAGTCATTCCATATAGAATCCCCCCACCGCCAATATCCCCAGCGGTATCTGCTAACTTAGATGGTGTCCTCTAACTCAGATTGAGTCCTCTAACTCAGATCCTGCGATTGCCAAAGTTGTCTCCTATGCCGCAACATTGTTGCGGCCGTCAATCCCAGCCATCACCCCCCCGGCCATCCACGTCTCTGTCCGCATGGCCAAGGATATCCAAGTAAATTGTAAATCATAAATTCTCCCTCATGTCCACCCCAACCCTCCGTCGAGTAGCGGCCAACTACCTCATCATCAACGGCCGGCGTCTCATCAACCACGTCGTCGAGCTGCTCGACGGCCAGCTCGTCAACTACTATCCTCTCCAAGGAGAAATTCCCATGACAGAATGGCTCGGTGGCACAATAACCATCACCGACAACCGCGCTTACCACAACGGTAAGCCCTTATAGGCAGGTTCTAAAAATATTCCCCCTCGTCTTGCAGCCTACGCTGTAAGCACCTGTCCGATTGAAGCCATAATCCTATTGAGGCTATCAATCCTATTGAAGCTATTCATTCCATTACCAGCCATTCATTCCATTGCCAGTCATTCATTCCATTGCCAGTCGAGTGGCGAGCGATATCATCGCGAGCAAGTCAAGTGACTCCTACGTAACTGACATCCGTCGGAACTCTGAGCATACCACCGCCGTGGCGACGGCGACGTTCAGGGAGTCGGCTCCCTTGTCTGCACCGTTGAAATTGGGGATGGTGATCCGACGGTTGACACACCGGGCGACGGCATCGCTGATGCCCTTTCCCTCGTTACCCATCACGATGACACCGAAAGGAGAGAGATGGCTGGAGTAGATGTTGTCGCCGTCAAGAAAAGTGCCATACACCGGAACGGTTGATTGAAGGGACGAGAGGAAGGCGGGGAGGTCGACATCCTGACAGACGTCAACCCTGGCCAGACTGCCCATTGTGGCCTGCACAACCTTCGGACTGAACACGTCGGCAGTGGCTTGAGAACAGACGACGGCGCTGATGCCAAACCAGTCGGCCAGACGGATGATGGTGCCCACATTGCCGGGATTCTGAACACAATCCAGCGCCAGACAAAGGCCTTTGCCACTGTCTGTGCCGGAGTCGCAATCCCCAATAAACGAACGGACTACTGACTCGTCGGCTGGACCTGGCATTTCGAAGAGCGCCAACACCTGCTGGGGATGCTCCTGGAAACTGAGTTTGCGCAGGTCATCGGAGCTGATCACATCGGTTTCAACGTCTGAGGGTATGGACGGCAAGCAAGGCGCCCACTCTGGAGTACAGCAGACGTAACGACAGGAGAAACGGCCCAACAAATCGCCTACTACCTTCGGGCCTTCCGCCACGAACAGACCGTTCGCCTGACGGTACTTACGGTGCTCCAGCGACCGCACAAGCTTTATCTTGTTCTTTGTTAACACGGTAATGAAAAATATTTACTGCTTAATTTTTTAGAGATTCATCATTGCAAAGGTAAAAAGATTTTGCATAACGACAAAGGATTTTGCTTTTTTTTAGTTTCATAAGGCGTTTTTCATCTTTTTGTTGTAACTTTGCATCAGAATGCGAAACAGACTCACACATATCATCACGATGATGCTGGCCATGGTGCTGCTGGCAGCTTGCTCCATCGACAAGTATATTCCTGACGACGGATTCTACCTGAAGAAGGTGAACGTAGTATCCGACAACGAGGAGGCAACAAAAGGACTGTCGCTAAGCGGATACGTGAAGCAGAACCCCAACACGAAGTGGTTCGGTATCAAGGTGCCCATGAGAATATACTGTTCGACCAAGCCGGGCAGCAATGGCAAGGGAACACGAATCCTCCGAAACATCGGCGAGCCGCCGGCCATCATCGACACGACGAAAGTCAACGCCACAATCGCCGACATGACCCAGGTGATGAGCAATGCAGGATATATACAATGCAAGGTGGACACGACGATGCAGGTGGACAGGAAAAGGACGGTGCTCACATACCACGTCAGCCCAGGGGCATGCTACCGCGTAGGGACCATCAGGAGGGAGGTGAAGGACTCTCTGCTCGCCACGTTCATCAACGGGGAGGATACAACGAAAAGCCTGCTGAAATCCGGGATGGCACTCGACATCAACGTGCTCAACGACGAGCGGAAACGGATCACCAAGACGCTGCGTAACAGCGGATACTACAAGTTCAACAAGGAATACATCACGTTCACGGCCGACACGCTCATAGGAAGCAAAGTGGTGGACCTGACGATGAACGTGGCACTCCACATAGAGAACGCACAGGCTGAGCTGGAGCCGCATCCAAAGTTCGACGTGAACAACATCACATACCTCGTCGACATGAACGCCGAAGGAAGCACCGACACCATATGGCACGATGGCAGCAGGATTGTGTACAAGGACAAGCTCAGGTTCCGACCGTCCCTGCTCACGAGCAACACCGCTTTCATCAAAGGACGGACATACAAAGACGAAGAGCAAAGCCAGACATACAACAACTTCGTCCGTCTGGGCGCCATCGCATACTCCAACATTCGGCTACGGCCATCGGAAGACAACGACAGCATCGACTGCGACATCATTCTCAACCACGCACTCCCACAGTCCATCAGCTTCGACATCGAAGGAACCAACACGGCTGGTGACCTCGGGGCGGCGCTTTCCACTACCTACCAGCACCGCAACCTCTTCAAAGGAAGCGAGTCCTTCTCCCTCAAACTACGTGGAGCATACGAGGCCATCACTGGGCTGGAGGGCTACGAGGGCAACAGCTACAAGGAGTTTGGAGGAGAGGCAAGGCTGGGATTCCCCGGTTTCCTCCTCCCATACATCAGCAAACGATTCGGTGCCATGCACAAGGCGACTTCTGAAATCTCTGTGCAGTACAACTACCAGGACCGTCCGGAGTTCAACCGACGGGTGATGACGGCTGCATGGAGATACAGATGGCAGAGCCTCAACCAGCATTTCCAAAACCGATTCGACCTGCTGGAGGTGAACTACATCAACATGCCCTGGATATCATCCACGTTCAGGGAACAATACCTCGACTCCATCGGAAAGCAGAACGCAATACTAAGATACAACTACGAGAACCTGCTCATCACTAAACTCGGGTTCAACTTCATTTACAACTCGCTCGGCACGTCCATGATCTCAACATACGGAAAGAACGCGCTGGTAGTGAGAGGAAACATCGAGACGTCGGGAAACCTGCTCAACGCATACACCAGCATTTTCGGGGGACACCACGACAACCAGGGACACCGAACTTTCTGCGGTATTGCATACGCGCAGTATGTGAGAGGAGACTTCGACATATCAAAGAGCGTTGTCATCGACCACAACAACTCGTTCGCCATGCACCTCGGAGTCGGCGTGGCGGTGCCTTACGGAAACACGGACGTGCTGCCATTCGAGAAACGTTACTTCGCTGGAGGTGCGAACAGCGTCAGGGGATGGTCGGTGCGGTCGCTCGGGCCGGGAGGATACAACCGCCACGACAACGCCATCAACTTCATCAACCAAAGCGGAGACATCAAGCTCGACATGAGCCTGGAATGGAGAACATTCCTGTTCTGGAAAATCAACGGGGCTATTTTTATCGACGGTGGTAACATCTGGACGATCAGGCGATATGCAGACCAGCCTGACGGGGAGTTCCGATTCGACAAGTTCCTCAGCCAAATCGCTTTCAGCTACGGACTCGGACTGAGACTCTCGCTCGACTTCTTCACCCTGCGATTCGACGCCGGTATGAAAGCAATAGACCCTGCATACCACGGAAAAGACCACTATCCATTGCTACACCCCGACTTCGGACGAGACTTCACTTTCCACTTCGCTGTGGGACTGCCGTTCTGATTGAGGTATTATGCATGTCATGCTTGAGAAAAATGCACTTTATTCCCAGAATGGACTTCAAGACGCTGGAAAATAAGAGAATCTTTTGGAAAAAGAGGCAGACACAGGCTAAGATAATTCATTATGGATTTATTTTTTTAGAACATGACTAAAATCTTAATCTGAAATTTGATGAATTTCTAAAAATTTTGTAATTTTGCTTTTAAATCAATACAATATGACTATGACCACAATAGCTTTGAACAATTTATGGAATTTTATTAAAGGACTCACATTATCACAGAAAGACCGTGAATGGCTGGCCAGCAAGTTGATTATGGGCGACACAAAAGACGAATCTGTTTCCGACGATGAACTTAAAGAACGCTTTCTTTCCATGGCTGGATATTGGGAAGGAAATCCTGATGATGAAGCTTACTTCGAGATGATGAGTAATAGGAATTACGGGCGTAACCCAAATCGCAATATTTCGGATTACAATGATTAGAATAGTATGAACGGGTTTATCATAGATACAGACACGTGGATTGAATTTTTCCATCATCACTGCGGAGTCGAAAAAATGATCGCATCAACTCCCATTGATAAAATATTTGTTTCTGAAGTAACCATAGCAGAACTTACTTTTGGGGCATTACACAGCAATGCGGTTGAACGGCATCTAAAAGAACCAAAAGCAATAGAAGATACGTTTACAATATTGCCCATTAGCAAGGCGATACGAGATTACGCAGAAATCAGACATGAAATGACAAGCAAAGGAAAGATTGTTGGTGATTTTGACATTTTAATTGCAGCGACTGCCAGACACTATAATTTGACTGTTGTAACTCATAACACGAAACATTTCCAACACATGACAGGCGTGAACATTGTTGACTGGGTGACGAAATGACAAATCATTCGAACATGGACTTTATCCAGTCATTATAGGAATGAAAGTATAAAGGCTTTTCATTCATAAAATTCAAACTTCTCCACATTTCAAACGTTGTTTTCTTTGTCATACAAAACCTTTTTAGTAACTTTGCCAAACAACACCATATAATTATCAGAGAACCAACAATGAGAAAAGTCATCATCACCGCACTTGCCATCATGGCACTGTGCATTAGCAAAATAACAGCACAGACCGGTGCCGACTTCATGAAAGCATTCAAGCCGGCTACCGTGAACGTACCGTTCGACGTCAGCGCAGAAGGTAAGGAGTTCCGTGTCAAATGGGGTATGGACACTGCGTGGAACTGGGATTTCAATGTCAACCGAGGCATAGCACACATCGGAAAAGGTAATTTCGAAACCGGACGAATCTCCTTCCAGCCCAATGCGGAGGTCATCGACAACGGAGACGGAACATACTCCCTGACCGACAAGCAGAAGAACGCTATGAAAAGCCGCTGCAAGAACATACTCCTTACGGGATGCAACCAAGTGGAAATCAACAACGACCAAGAGGACGCACTCTCCGACGCCAACTACGCCACATACCAGTCCGTATACCTCAACAAGCCCGAGGCGTGGTACAAGCTCATCAAGGCCAGCGTGGCATATGCGAAGGAATGTGGAGTGGAGGTCATCAGCATCGCACCATTCAACGAGCCTGACTACACCGCATGGGGACAGGGTACACAGGCAAGCATGAAGGAAATATGCAGACTCATCAAGCAGGACCCGTTCTTCGACGGAATTCGTGTCTGCGGAGGTAACACGCTCAACTGCGACCAGGCACTGTCTTGGTACAACTTCTGCCTCGACTACGTGGACGAGGGTAACACACACCAGCTGGCCGGATCATTCGACAACTACGCCAGGTTCTTCCAAAAAGTGAAAGCCGACGGAAAGGTGGCGACCGCAGACGAGCTGCACAACGTCGGAGAGGCTATCGTCGGAGCTGAGTACGGAATGGAAAACGGAATATGGTGGGGATTCGACAGCAAGGCAAGAGGACAGTTCTGCATCGACTCCAATGAAGGCGTACGAATCGGATACGGAGAAAGCAGACCGACATGGACTAGCGCAGCTGTCTACCGAAACGAGAAGACCGGCGAAGTACACGGTTTCATGGGATCATCCGAAAGACAGGCCAACAGCGCGTCTTATGCATTCATCAGCCAGACGAAGGATGTATTTGTCAACGGATACGGACCCACTCGTATGTACGTCTACGACATTCCGGGCGGAACGGGATATCAGAAGGGACAAATCAACGCGGAACGGCTTTTCGACATCACATGGGGGGAGGACGTCGCGCCGGGAGAAATCAACGGAACATACCAAATCATGAACGCGTCAAGCCGTAAGATGCTCACATTCAACGGATCTGGAAACGTGCAGAGCGCCACCAGAAAGACCAGCGGGACAACACAGCAGTGGAAAGTCTACCCTGGATACACCGACGGAGACATTTCTTACTGGTTCATCGACAACGCAAACACAAGCGCTGCAATCACAAAAACACACCTCAACGTACTCAACAACAACCTCAACTCCGGAGCTGGTGTCATTTGCTTCGACGCAGGACACGCTGCAAACGAGCAGTGGTATCTCAAATACGCTCAGGACGGATATTACTTCATCATCAGCAGGCTCTCAAACAAATACCTCTATTGCGGAAGCACAACAACTGGATCCAACGTCAGCCTTATGACTGAACCGTCGGAAAATACCACCACGACAAACCTCAAGAAATACCTCTGGAGATTCATGCCGACCGACGCAAAAGCCGAAACGATGGCACCGGATGCACCAACAGCACTCTCGACGAAGGCCAGGACCGCAAGCATCTCTCTCAACTGGACTGCACCCGACGACGAGGACATCGAAAGCTACACCATTCTACGTAACGACGGAAAGGAATGGAACACCATCGGACGCAACGACACCATCACATCATTCACGGACAACACGGCATTGCCCGGGATTGAATACACATACAAAGTGTATGCGGTCGACCATGCCGGAAACCGTTCGAAACACTCAGAGGAGGCTAAGGCAAAAATCAAGAGCAAGAAAGCGCTCATATGCCAGCTGCAGTTCGACGGGGACCTCAAGGACAAGTCGCCCAACCACATGGACGCGTCGCTATATGGCAACGAATCCTACAACACGCTGACTGCAACCGTGAAGTCTGGAACCAAGTCGTTCACCTTCGACGGGAAATCATACGCCATGATACCCTACTCCACCGCAGGACTCGACTCCATGACCGTCTGCATGTGGGTGAGATGGTCGGGAGGAAATAACTGGCAGCGCATTTTCGACTTCGGCAACGGCACCGACCAGTATATGTTCCTATGCCCGAGCAACGGCAGCGAGATGCGATTCGTGATGAAGGACAAGGGGGATGAGCAGATTGTCAGCACTGGAAAACTCTCTGCCAGCGCATGGAGACACATCGCCATCACCATACAGCCCGACCAGACTACGGGTAAGGTGAGCGTGAGATTCTACGTCGGAGCAGAAGAGAAGGCGGCAGACGACAACTTCACCATCAAGCCATCCGACATCATGCCGTCACTTTGCTTCATCGGACGGAGCATGTTCACGGGAGACCCCCTGTTCAACGGAAGAATGGACGACTTCAGAATCTACAACTACGCACTGACACAGGAAGAAGTGAAGAAAGTGATGGAAGACACGGGCGAGCAGTCGGAAGACATCGAAGAAGACGAGCCTGACACGAAAATCGGCGACGTCAACGAGGACGGAAACATCGACATCAGCGACATCGTCGCTGTCATCAACCAAATTGCTGGAACCGCAACATACCGATTCGCAGACGTGAATAACGACAAAAAAGTGGACATCAGCGACATCGTCGCAATCATCAATACCATTGCAGGACAATAAGGAAATGAAAACCGGAAAGATAAACATACCGCTGCTGACGCTGAGCTCGTCGATGCACCTCATGGTCGACGCCATATGCGTGTGCTGCCTCTATCTCATGGCTGTCACCTTCTCCGTGCCATTTCTCGCTGCCGTATTCGTCACGTACAACATCACGGCATTCCTGACACAGCCGATCACAGGATTGTACATCGACAAGGTGGGCAACAGCCACTGGCCGCTCATCGGCGCTGTGGCACTGCTGTGTCTGGGAGCGGCTCTCGTCTATTTCGTCAACGGATCATTTGAACTGCAGCACTCACCAGTGGCGGTGTTTTCCGTGGCTCTGCTCATCGGAATCGGAAACTCGCTATTCCACGTCTGGGGAGGAAAGCAGACGGTGCTCAAGAACGGCAACGACCCCAGGCCGCTCGGAGTGTTCGTTTCGACCGGCGCTTTCGGACTGGCCATCGCATACGTCTTCTTCTCCTGGAAGACACTCATCATCCTGCTGTTCGCAATCTGTGCCGCAACAATGGCATACATTCTGCTCGACAAGCAGAAGAAAGAATACGGACTGGACACCTCCAACGACACAAGCGACGACAGCAACTACGCACCGATGTCCATGAAGACGGCCACAATCGTGCTCGCCGTCATCGGCATCGCGCTCTTTGTATTCATTCGCTCGTTCGTCGGAGAGTGGTTCTCTGGATCCATCATCAGGACAAACAAGCTGATTCTCATCATCGGATTCACGGCAATGGCGGGAAAGATGGCGGGGGGATGGATGATGAAGCACGGAGGTATCATACCCTCGGTATGCGTCATGATTGCAGGAACGCTCATTTGCCTGGCTCTGAAAGGGATGGGCAACACCGTTTGCCTCATCGGACTGTTCATGATCAACTGCACTATGCCCGTCACGCTCTATCTCGCAAACTACGTGCTAAAAGGGCGGGAGGCGCTGGCGTTCGGTATTCTCGCTGCTGCTCTTATGCCGGGATATATCCTCTCGCAAATCATTTGAACAAACCAAAGGACTATGTCCTCTTCTAAAAAAACAAAACACCATGGACTCCGGACTAGTTTACAATCTGCTGAAACCGCTCATACTCACCATTCTCATCGAGATGGGAGTACTCGTACTGCTGCTGGGAGAACGACGCAAGAAAATCCTCTGCGCTTCCGTGGTTGTCAACTGTCTCACGAACGTGCCACTCAATCTCTTCCTCATTTTCATCAGCTACGGATGGACCGAAATCGCTATCGGAGAAATCACCGTACTCATCCTGGAGACGCTATGGTACTATATCTTCACGAAAGAATGGAAACGCTCTGCCGCCTATTCGTTCTTCTGCAACGCCATCAGCTTCCTGTCCGGACTGTTTATATTCTACATTCAAATGCTGCTGTCGGGAAACTGACCAGTGCAGATTGACTTACAACAAAAAGGCGGGACCGGCATCCCATTATCCGAAACCACAAAATAAAAAAAATAAACCTCAAATACAGACTGAACATGAACCTACACTTACTCGACCGAATCGTTCCGAACGAAGACCTGTTCATCAAGAAGGAAAGAGACCAAGGGCAACTGCAACAAAACGAGAATGGGCAACAACCGGCTGACCCCAAGCAGCAGAAACGACTGCAGAAGGAAGCGGAGAAAGCAAGAAAGAAAGCAGAGAAAGCTAAGAAAAAAGCAGAGAAAGCCAAACAGAAAGAACTGAAGAAAAAGGCAAAACAACAGACCATGGGCAGCCAGCAAGACGGACAGGCAGTTAACCTCTCACAGAGAACTGACGCCACAGCAGAAATGCAGACCATTGAAAACCAACAACAAAACGCAAACATGGAAACGGCATCACTATCCGTGAGCACCGCGTTCCTGCTTGGAGGCGCACTGCTGCTCGTGATGGCGTCAGCACTCTTCTACAGAAAGAAGCAAGGACAAGCATGACTTCGACTTGTAAGCAGACCTAAGAGAAGAAAAAATAGTGAACACCAAAATTCTTACTTCGTAAATCTTTAATATCTTAATAATTATGACATTTCACCTATTAGACGTAGTCAACCCACGAATTGGAGAGCTTGAAGCTGAAATAGAGTCTCATGCGAAACAGCTCAAAGCTCTCGAAATCAAAGAGGAAGAACTGCAACAGCGACAAAATTTGCTGAACGAAATCGACGAATCCGTTTGGAAGAAAGTGGAGAAGAAAGCGGCAAAGAAAGCAAAGAAACAAGCGCGTGCTGATGCAGCAGAGAACAAGGAAAACACCGTAAACCTTGACCAACGAACAAACGACTCAAGCGAAGAAGTAACCGTGAACACAGCGGGGATGGCGGGAACAGGAAACTCTGACGTTTCATCCATCGGAACGGCGCTCCTACTGGGGGCAGCACTGCTACTTTGCGCCACCACGGCCATTTTCTATCGAAAAAAGAACGGATAGAAAGACAAGAAACATGATTAAGAACAGACTGACACTGACTCAGCTGCTGACATAATCATTATCACAACATCAATATTTTAACCATAAAAATTCATCAACATGAACATACATCTTCTAGACATACCCACCGGTTGGCAAGAGATGAGAGAGGCCAGACGCCAAAGAGAGGAGCAGGCTATCAAAAAGCAGGAAGCCACATTGAAAGAACTCCGTCAGGCATTGAATGCAAAACGGCAAGCTGTCGCTCAACTCGAGAATGACGTGTACAGCAGAGAGGAAATGCTGAAGGAATTCGCGCCGAAAGAATATAAGAAATACCAGAAGAAGCTGGAGGAAATGGGGCTGGCAAGCAACACGACGTCAGACGACAACACCATCAACCTCGCATCATCGGCGGCAGCAGGGACCACAGCATCCGTAGCAGTCAACGACACGGAACTGCCTTCCACCGAAACAACAGCATCATCTGTCGGATCGTTCGTCATGATTTGCACGGCACTTTTCCTCTGCGGAACATCGGCCCTTTTCTACGGAAAGAAAAACAGGCTATAACGATTTCATGTTCTATTATAAAAAAGAATTAATTTCACTTTCATCTAAAATTATATGAACATACTGTTTTTAGACGATGTACTTCCGCCCGAGCTCCTGAAAGAGCAAAAGAAATGGGAAAAGGAACAAAGGAAGCAAGATAAGAAAGCGCTGAAGGAAGAGAAGAAGGCACTCAAACAACTTAAGAAAGAAGAGAAACGAAAGGAAAAGGAACTAAAGAAACAAGCTAAGAAAGGTGTGATTGGTGCAAAAGAAGCGGGCAACGTCCTCAACCTTTCCCGACAATCTGCCAACACCTGTGAGCAAGCTGTGATAGAAGAAAACAACAGCCAGCAGGAGATGACATTGGCATCCACCTCACTATCAACAATCCTACTCATTGGAGCCGCCTTGTTGTTATGTGGAGGATGCGCAGTATTCTATCGGAAAAAATCAACTTGACAAACTAATTTTCAAACAAAAAAAAGATTAAGCCTATGCAAACCTACATTTTAGACGCAGCACTGCCACCCAAATTGCAGAGAAGACAAGACAAACTAAGTAAAAAATGGGCAAAAGAACGGCAGAAAGAAGAGAAAAAAAAGAAAAAGAAAGAACTGAAAGAACAAAAGAAACGAGAAAAGGAACTGAAGAAGCAGGCTAAGCAACAAGGAGCCGTTGGCTATACGGAATCCGAAAACACGCTCAACCTCTCTCAGTGCCAGGCATCCACGACCGCACAAATCGAGGACGGAAACATGGCAAACGGACAAGAACTGACTCAGGCTTCTACCTCTCTCTCCACCATAATATTATTGGGAGCAGCTCTGCTCATGGTGGGATGCAGCGCATTGTTCTATCGTAAACGGCAGACAAAATAAGACTGCACAAATGACCCTACAAGCCGGGGCCGCCTCTATCTGACGACAGAGGCGGCCCCGGCTTGGCGTATGTGTAATGTTTTCAGCTCCGGCTAACCTGCAGTCCGCTCTTGGAGAGCGTCATCTCGACAAATCGTGCACGGGGATTGGGCGGGTTGGCATTTAATAGCTGACGGATACGTCCGGCAGCCTCTGGATCCTTGGCTATCATGTAAAGATAGCCGCCGCCACCCGCACCGGGCAGTTTGTAGCCAAGGCAAAGGTCGTCCACAAGGTCGGTCAGAGCACTCACTGCAGGAGGATTCGTGCCGGAGTCAATTTGCTGGTTCTGCTCCCACGTACGGCGCACCAGAAGGCCCATCTGAACAAAATCCTGACGCTGAAGGGCGTCAAACATCTCATGCGTATGCTCCTTCATCCGACGAAGCAACTGGAGCTGGTCGTGCTCATTGAGAAACATCCGACGGACAATCTCGGAAAGGATCTGCTTGGCTGTGCGGGTGATGCCTGTGTAGTAGAGCAGATGACAGGCACGGTACTCTGGCTGAAGATAAAGGTCGTCGGGAAGCCAACGGGCTACTGGACGCTGCAAAAATCCACTCTCTGTCTCCAGCAGCTTCACGCCGCCAAGCACGCCGCCGAACTGGTCCTGCCAGCCGCCGCCGGTGGTCAGAAGCTGCTCCAGAACCAGCGTACGCCGGCATATCTCATTCTTGTCCCAAGCCAATGAGCAGAAGTCACTCAGTGCACCGAGAACGGTGGAGGCGAGGATGGAGCTGGTGCCCAAACCGCTGCCTTTGGGGATGGCGGAGAGCAACGTCACCTCAAAGCCACCGCCAAACGACTCCAGCTGACTTCTCAACGAGTCAAACGGCTCTGAACAAAACTGGGGATGAAAACCGGACAAACAGAGTGCAGCCTTGGGGATGGAGAATGCACTGCCCACTTCGTTGTAGGCTGACAGTTGTTCATAACTCGTTATGGTCTCGCGGGCACCAAGGTCAATACTACGAAGAACTATATGCGGTTCAGAACATGGACGTATGTACGCCTGAAGCGGTTGCTGGCCATTCAACTCTATCGCCAGGTTCACCACACTGCCACCCTCCATCAGGCAATAAGGAGGCGTGTCGGTCCATCCACCAGCTATATCTATGCGGACGGGGGAACGGCCCCACACTATCTGGTCGGCATAGACGGACATACGGGGAGTCTGACGCTCTGACAACACCGACTCGACAAGTCCATCACGCAACAACGAGAATGCACGGTCGTCATCACCACGGAACATCGCGTCATGGATGCGGGTCATCAGAGGCGCTTCCTCTGGCAACGGCTTGGGAAGAGGAAGGGAGAAGGAGGAGAAACGGTGAGCTGCATCGTACAAGTCCAGCTGGTAGAACACGCTGTGTTCCCAGTTTTCTGATATCTGTCCCCAGTTTTTCTTCTGGAAATCAACACGCTGGGAAAACAGACGCCGTAGGTCGGCTTCATTGCTCAGCTCCTCGGCACTCAGCAACTCATAGCCTGAAGGAACAGGAAGACCCGACTGCCAGCTGCTGACAATCCGGCGGACAAGAACACCGTCCGAAAGCTGGGAAGCACTTAGCACGGGGAAACGTTTCTCCTGCTGGGCACTACCGGCAAACTTCTCATCTATTTGATAAAGACGCAGGGCATAGTCATGTCGGCCTACTGGCACCACATCCACGCAGTCTCCGGGACGAAGCGACAACTCCCAGTCATTCTTCGGAACGCCTGTAATCACATGATTGGACGTCAGTTCCCAACGGCTGCCGACATGGCTGTTCTCTATCCATATATTGGAGTTCGCGTCATTGAAGACATAGTCCGTCAAGGAGTTCTGAACGAATATCGACGGATGAGGCTTACGGTCGTTATGGATGATACGACGCTGGTCGTTCACCAGATTCTGGACAGCCAGGGTCGACGAAATCATCTCGCGGTTAGTACCGAAATGATAGAACTCACCGCCGGGCAATGGCAAAACGGCAACGCTCAAAGCATTCAGTTCAGCATCGGTAATGACGGGGTCTGAGCCCAGCGTACAACCAAACTGGCTGTAGAGGTCATACTCATGGATGCTGCCATCAGCATGCTTCGAACGCGACATCAGCAACTCCACAGCACGGGCACTCAATAGCCATACACCAATATCGGTCAGGTAAAAATGGTCTTTTTGCAACTCGTTCAACTCGCTTACTGAAGGCTTCTGCAACATACGCTTCAAAACGGAAGGACTCTTGCGGTCCATCACGAACACGCCGTGGTTTTTTGCGATGTTGCTGTCAAGCCACAGGCCATAGCAGACCACATCGGCCTCAGGAACGGCACCTATGGGCTGAGTGGCACGAACATACACATCACCGCTCACGATCATGGTCTTCAGCATGGATGGGCATTTGCTCATCAACTCCTCATAAAGAGGCAGTTGCACATCCAGCAGCGTCTGGTCAAGCCGCTGGCCACGCTCCCAGCGGTAAACTGGCATCGGAAGCAAGATCTTGCCGCTTGGGGCATAACAAGGAAGACGACGGCTCTGACCACCGGCATGGATAAGCAAACGTGGCTCTTTTCGCAGCCAGTCGCCGAAAGTCATACCTGCTCCCTGCTCGCGGTAGCACTCTTCCAACAGCCAGGTGGTGCCACCGCCGCTACCCAGCTTATGACCCACTGGGTCGCAGGTCACGTAATACTCATCGCGGCTCAGTCCCGTTATATCATAAAAACAGTCCACCACGTGGGGTGGCATCGACATCAGTTTCTGCATAAATCTTCATTTGCATAGACAGTCTGGAACCATTAGAATCTCTAGAATTTCTAGAATATCTAGAAACTCTAGAATTTCTAGAACTTCTAGAACATCTAAAACATCTAAAAAAGTCCAGCTCCCTATATAATTCCTTTAATTCTTGCGAAGTTAGCAATTAATTTCGGATTAACCTACCTTTTTTGATAAAATCCGACAAATCAACATAATTTTCAGCCGTTTCTGACGTTATTTTATCATAGCTAGTAGAACCAACAAAAATAACATCTTTATGCACAAGTTGATTGAGCGGAAATTTCTGCTCACTTTTATCGTCATCACATCCCTGTTCGCACTATGGGGATTCGCTAACGACATCACCAACCCGATGGTGGCTGCTTTCCAGACTCTCATGGAAATATCAGCGGCCAAAGCATCGCTCATCCAGTTCGCTTTCTATGGAGGATATGCCACGATGGCTGTCCCGGCAGCGCTGTTCATCAGGCGGTACAGCTACAAAAAAGGGGTGCTGCTGGGGCTGGCACTCTATGCCGTAGGCGCCTTCCTTTTCATACCGGCAGCAAGCCAGCAGAGCTTCGCATTCTTCTGCATTTCGCTCTATATCCTGACCTTCGGACTGGCATTCCTCGAGACGACTGCCAATCCTTTCATCCTGTCGCTGGGAGCGAAGGAGACGTCAACGCAGCGGCTCAACCTCGCTCAGGCTTTCAATCCCATGGGGTCGCTTTGCGGTATGTACATCGCATCGCAGGTGGTGCTGCCACAACTGCTTTCCGACCAGCGCAATAAGGCGGGCGAAACCATATTCGCCACGCTCAGCGAGGCGGAGAAAGCGGGGATTCGAGTACACGACCTGGCTGTCATCAGGAATCCCTATGTGGCAATCGGACTCGTGGTGATGGCTGTGTTCATCATCATCGCACTGATGAAAATGCCAAAGACGGAAAGCGAGGAGAAAAAATCAGTGGGCGACGTGCACACCAACCGGCAGACGCTCTCAAACCTGTGGCACAACACCATATACAGAGAAGGTGTCATGGCTCAGATGTTCTACGTGGCCGCACAGATCATGGTGTGGACTTTCATCATACAGTATGCCGACAACCTCGGGATCGACAAGGCTACAGCGCAGAGATATAATATCGTGGCTATGTGCATGTTTCTCTCCAGCCGATTCATCACGACTTTCCTTATGAAATACCTTAACGCGAAACTGCTGCTGGCTTTCTTCGCCATCGGAGCGGCTGCCTGCACCATCGGAGCCATTTCCATCGTGGGCATGCCCGGACTCTACTGCCTCGTCGGAATCAGCTTCTTCATGTCGCTCATGTTCCCCACCATCTACGGAATCGCACTGGAGAAGGTGGACTCACGAGACACTACGCTCGGAGCCGCATTCCTGGTCATGGCTATCGTGGGAGGAGCACTCATGCCGCCGCTTCAGGGGGCTATCATCGACATGAAGGAAGTGATGGGACATCCGGCAGTCAACGCGTCATTCATCCTGCCGCTCATTTGCTTCATCATCATCTGCATCTACGGATTCAGGGCACACAAGAAGACCAGTACGGAACAGATACAACAAAACAATTAGAATCAAGTACCGAAAAAGAAAGCTTTGCATACAGTTGTTTGCAAAGCTTTCTTTTTCGGTTTCAAAAAAGCACTACCTTCGGTTGGCTTTTTCCATCGCTTCCTGAGCCCATTTCATACGCGTCTGGGCCTTATCACGGGCCTCCTGAGCCCATTTCATACGCATACGGGCCTTTTCCGTGGCGTCCTGAGCCCAACGGCTGTTACTGCGGGCCTTATCGGGATTGTTATGACGGTTGTAATAATCAACCTCACGCAAGTAGTTCTGAGCCTGACGCTGATAATAGTCGGCATCACGCTCATAACCGGAGGCCTGACGGTTATAATACTCGGCATCACGCATATAGTTTTTGGCCTGACGCATGTAATAATCGTCCTGGCCGCGCATCTCCGTCATAGGAGCCAGTACCAGCAAAGCTAGAAGCAATAAATGTCTCATAAGCGTCTCTTGTCTTTTGATATCACTTGAATATGAAATACACGGCCATGATTAGGCAAAGGAAGGCGGCAAGATGGTT
The DNA here is from genome assembly GCA_017483765.1 of Bacteroidaceae bacterium. Lineage (GTDB taxonomy): Bacteria > Bacteroidota > Bacteroidia > Bacteroidales > Bacteroidaceae > UBA3839. The sequence goes on from JAFUVE010000027.1 coordinate 108,194, forward strand.
CCAATGAAGCGACTGGCCCTGAAAAAGAAGATTCGCGATGAGTGTGAACACAATCAGCGAAACCACCTCCTGTATCACCTTCAGCTGCATCAGGGAAAACGGACCGCCATTTCCCTCGAAACCAATACGGTTGGCTGGAACCTGCATGCAGTATTCGGCAAAGGCGATAATCCAGGAGAAGGCGATGATGCCGATTAGGGGCCAACCCGTCGATATGTGCATCTGCTGCAACTTCAAATGGCCATACCAAGCCAAAGTCATGAATACGTTGGCACCGATTAACAGCCCAACGGTGAAAAGTCCATTCATTTTTTTACCTTATTTTTATGATAATCCTAAAACGACTGCAAAGTTACGATTTTTTTATGTAACTTTGCACAAATTTTTAGAAATCATGAGAATTACGGTTAAAATCGGAAGCAATGTGCTTACTAGGACTGACGGCTCACTCGACGTCACACGTATGTCAGCACTCGTCGACCAGGTGGCGGCACTGCGCAAACAGGGAATCGAAGTGTTGATGGTGTCATCTGGAGCTATGGCATCGGGAAGAAGCGAACTGAAGGACATGGTAAACGGAAAGATGGACGCAGTCGATCAGCGACAGCTCTTCTCTGCGGTGGGACAGGCAAAACTCATCAACAGATATTATGAGATGTTCCGAGACCATGGAATCCCGGTAGGACAGGTGCTGACGATGAAGGAGAACTTCGGAACACGCCGGCACTATCTCAACCAGCGCAACTGCATCAGCGTCATGCTGGACAACGGGGTGCTGCCTATCATCAACGAGAACGACACCATCTCTGTCACCGAACTTATGTTCACCGACAACGACGAGCTCTCAGGACTCATTGCAACCATGATGGACTGCGACGCACTCGTCATCCTGTCCAACATCGACGGGGTGTTCACCGGAAACCCGAACGACCCGAATTCTGCCCTGATCAATCAGGTGGAACCGGGAAAAGACATTTCAGAATACATCTCAACCGTCAAGTCCGGATTCGGACGGGGGGGGATGCAGACCAAGAGCAACATCGCACGGAAAGTGGCGATGGAGGGAATAAGGGTCATCATCGCCAACGGAAAACGAGAGAACATACTGATGCAACTAACCCCGGCATTCAACGGGGAAAAGACCAACTGCCCATGCACCGTATTCCTACCGGCTGACAACGAAGTATCAAGCGTGAAGAAATGGATTGCTCACAGCGAAGGGTTCTCTAAAGGGGCCATCTTCCTCAACAAAGGGGCATCGGAGAAAATACAAGGAGAACAGGCGGCGAGCATTCTGCCGGTTGGAATCACACACTACGAAGGACACTTCGAAACTCACGACATCATCAGCATTTTCGACTACAACGGACATAAAATCGGGGTGGGAAGAACTGACTACAGCTCTGAGGAAGTAAGGATGGCTATCGGAAAACGGGACATGAAGCCGGTCGTACACTACGACTTCCTATATCTGGAATAAAAAAACATAACCCTATTGCTACGACGGAAATAAAATCACGAACTGCAACCCGACAACCTCCAGGATGGCACAACATACCCCCAGCCCCACAAACGCTGCCGGTGTCGGGTGCCCATCGCAAAAACCAAAATCCCTCTAAACTCTCAACTCTAAACTCTCAACCAACATGAACCCAACTTTTCAAGCGGTAAAAAATGCCAGCCTCACACTGACTGACATCAGCAACGACGAAATCAACAGCATTCTGAACGACGTGGCAGACGCTGCCATCGCCAGCAAGCAACACATCATATCAGAAAACGCCAAGGACCTAAAGCGGATGGACCCGGCTAACCCGATGTACGACCGCCTCAAACTCACGGACGCACGCATCGAAGGCATCGCTGCAGACACCCGCAATGTCAGCAAACTGCCATCACCGCTGGGACGTGTACTCAAACATCATATCCTTCCCAACGGACTGGAACTGACACGCATAAGCGTGCCATTCGGAGTAATCGGAATCGTCTACGAAGCACGGCCGAACGTCACATTCGACGTATTCGCCCTCTGCCTAAAAGCTGGAAGCGCATGCGTGCTGAAAGGCGGTAAGGACGCCGACGACTCCAACAGGGCAATCGTCGGACTCATAAAAGACGTGTTGCGCAAACACAACGTCGACGAGCACATCATCGAGCTGCTACCTCCAACCCACGAAGCCACTGGCGAGATGCTACATGCCAACGGATTTGTCGACATCGTCATACCAAGAGGATCGAAACGGCTCATCGACTTTGTTCGGAAAGAGGCGTCTGTTCCCGTGATTGAGACCGGTGCAGGTGTATGCCATGCCTATTTCGACAAGGCAGGCGACCTGGAAAAAGGGACACGTATCGTCAACAACGCCAAGACACGGAGAGTAAGCGTGTGCAACGCACTCGACTGCCTCATCATACACGAGGACAGGCTCAACGACCTCCCAGAACTCTGCAACCCGCTGGCGGAGAGCAAGGTCAAAATCTACGCCGACCAACCCGCCCTTCTGGCTCTTAAAGGAAAATACCCGGATTCCCTTCTACATCCTATCGACAACGACGACGAGGCATACGACACCGAATACCAGGACTATGCCATGGGCATCAAGACGGTAACAGACCTCGGACAAGCGCTCAAGCACATCCGGATGCACGGTTCCGGACACAGTGAGTGCATCATCAGCGAGGACGACGAAGCAACCGCAACCTTCCTCCGGCAAGTGGACGCGGCATGTGTCTACAGCAACGCACCAACGTCTTTCACCGACGGAGCACAGTTCGGACTGGGTGCTGAAATCGGAATATCCACCCAGAAACTCCATGCCAGAGGACCGATGGCGCTCGAGGAAATCACAACATACAAGTGGATCATCAAGGGAAACGGACAAGTTCGCCCGAAATAAAGAACAGTAACACGAATCTCTACAACAGAATAAGTGAAGAAACCACACTTTTCACTATTCACTTTTCACTATTCACTCTTTTTTTCGTAACTTTGCAAAAATTTAAAGACAAACATATATATGAAACTGAAATTAGCAGTCCTGCCGGGCGACGGCATCGGACCCGAAATCATGGAACAGGGACTGGCCGTGACAAAGGCCATATGCGAGAAGTTCGGACACGAACTGAGTTATGAATACGCAATTTGCGGAGCTGACGCCATCGACAAGGTCGGCGACCCGTTCCCGGAAGAGACGTTTAAAGTGTGCATGGAAGCCGACGCTGTGCTGTTCGCTTCTGTCGGAGACCCGAAATTCGACAACGACCCAAATGCAAAGGTTCGGCCAGAACAGGGACTTCTCGCCATGAGAAAAAAACTCGGACTCTACGCCAACATCCGTCCTGTCACTACCTTCGACAGCCTCGTGCACAAGTCTCCTCTCAAGGAGGAACTCGTCAAAGGTGCTGACTTCATCTGCATACGTGAACTCACTGGCGGAATGTATTTCGGAGAGAAGTACCAGGACAACGACAAGGCATACGACACTAACTACTACACTCGGCCTGAAATCGAACGCATTCTCAAAGTGGGATTCGAATATGCGATGAAGAGAAACAGACACCTCACAGTCGTGGACAAGGCCAACGTGCTGGCATCATCACGCCTGTGGAGACAGATAGCACAGGAGATGGCACCGAAATACCCGGAAGTGAAGACTGACTACATGTACGTCGACAACGCATCTATGCGCATGATCCAGGAACCCAAGTTCTTCGACGTCATGGTCACCGAGAACACGTTCGGAGACATCCTCACCGACGAGGGCTCTTGCATCACAGGATCCATGGGACTGCTGCCATCGGCATCCACTGGAGAGCACACACCGGTGTTCGAGCCTATACACGGATCGTGGCCTCAGGCTAAAGGACAGAACATTGCCAACCCGCTGGCACAAATCCTGTCCGCGGCCATGCTTTTCGAGTACTTCGACCTCAAGGAGGAGGGAGCGCTCATCAGGGAAGCTGTCGACCAAAGCCTCAACCAGAACATCCGCACACCGGAAATTCAAGTGGAGGGAGGCGACGTCTACGGAACAAAAGAAGTAGGCGAATGGATCGTTGGCTACATCAAGAACAAGTAAATTCCCGCCCCCCAAAAAATAAAAGAACACAGGCCTTCAGGAACTATAGTATATCTGGTCCCTCCAGAATATCCAGAAAGCCTGTCCACCATACACAGAAGCGGCAAAAATCAGCCCGCTTCTGTGTTTTTTCTTTTGAAAATTCAAAAAATCACAACTTTTTTTGGATTTTTCGCAAATAAGCAGTAACTTTGCAATTCGTTGACTAAAAGGCTCCAATGCGAAACGAAATGGAATGAAGTTTTAACCTGAAGCCCATAGCGACATACATTATATATTATAGTATTAACAAAAAAATTTTAAACAAAAAAAACGAACAATGATTATCGTACCTGTTAAAGAAGGTGAGAACATCGAGAGAGCTCTCAAGAAGTTCAAGAGAAAAGCCGAGAAAACCGGCATCATCAAGGAAGTGCGCAGACGCAGAGAATTCGAGAAGCCATCCGTTACAAAGAGGAAGGCTATGCAGCACGCCATTTATGTCAACAAGCTCCACCAGCAGGAAGACTAACAGAGCACTGCAAACCGAAGAAAGTGCTGTCAACAACAGCAAAAACGGTTTATTTTTGAGATTTTAAACGAATTTAACCGTCAAAATTTGATTGTTTAAAAGAAAATTGCTAATTTAGTGCCATAAAACAAATCATCAGCCTAATGGCTGAAGTCAAAATGACATTAATTGCAAATTTCCTGGACTATCTCAGGGCGGAGCTGAACCGTTCTGAACGGACCGTCGAAAACTACGGGACCGCCCTAAGGGAATTCCAGTCGTTCTTCAACAGCATCGGTGAGGGCATCACTTGGGAAACGGTCGACACTGACATCGTCAGGGAGTGGATTGTCTACATGATGGACGAGGAGGACAAAAAACCGGCTACGGTCGCATTGGCCCTCAGCGCACTCAGGTCATTCTATAAATACCTGATGAAGGTCGGAATAGTGCGAAAGAACCCGACTGCAAAAGTCCAGTCCCCGAAAAAAAGCAAGCAACTGCCGTCGTTCGTGAAAGACGAGTGCATGGAGGAGCTGCTCGACAACGTGGACTTTCCGCAAGGATTCGAAGGCAGAAGAGACCGGCTCATCATACTCATGCTCTACTCCACCGGAATGCGAAGGGCAGAAATACTCGGACTCCAGGACAAGGACATTCTTCACAGCGAGCTGGCCATCAAGGTGACCGGAAAACGAATGAAGCAACGGATCATACCTGTGAGCACTGAGCTGCTGGGCGAAATCGACCAGTACATTCATCTGCGCGACGAGCATTTCAGCGAAGGATTCGAGGGAACAAAACTGCTGGTGGGAAACAAAGGCAAGGACTTGCGCCCCGATGAGATTCACCGGATCGTGACACAGAGCCTCGCGACTGTCACATCACAGAAGAAAAGAAGCCCGCACGTGCTGAGGCACTCATTCGCAACAGCGATGCTCAACAACGGAGCCGACCTGCAAGCCATACAGCAGCTGCTCGGACACGAGAGCCTGGAGACAACACAAGTCTACACCCACCTCTCGTTCGAAGAACTGAAGAACGTGTACAAAAAAGCACATCCAAGGTCATAACATGCCATGCGACAACATCGAATAGGCATGAAAAGACATAATGTTAAACCAAAAACAAAATCGACTATGGAACTAAGTGTAAAGCCAATCAAATTCGACGCAACAGAAAAGTTGCAGGAGTTCATCCAGAAGAAAGTCAGCAAACTGGAGAAATTTTGCGCAGATATTAAGAAAGTAGAGGTGTCATTAAAGGTCGTTAAGCCGGCAACAGCTCTCAACAAGCAGGCAAGCATCAAAGTTTCACTCCCAGGAGAGGAATTATTCGCTGAGAAAACCTGCGACACTTTTGAGGAGGCAATTGACCAAAGTCTGCCAGCTTTAGAGAAACAATTGGCCAGATACAAAGAAAAATCGAGCAAAAAGTAAAAAAAACGTGAAAAAACTTTGCCGTTTCAAAAATTATGCATAAATTTGCACCCGCTTTAATTAGTGGCACTAATGGAGCGGGTGAACAAGGGCATATTCCAGAGTGGCCAAATGGGGCAGACTGTAAATCTGCTGGCGTTCGCCTTCGGTGGTTCGAATCCATCTGTGCCCACATGCATAAAGCAGGAAATGGAAAGAAGTTAAGACGATCAATTTATATAGGAATGCTGTTATAGCTCAGTGGTAGAGCACTTCCTTGGTAAGGAAGAGGTCTCGAGTTCAAGTCTCGATAACAGCTCTCAGGTTGAGACAATCAAATAAATTATAAACAATAAAAACGAAGAATTAAGAATTAGCTATGGCAAAAGAGAAATTCGAACGTACCAAACCCCACTTGAACATTGGTACTATCGGTCACGTAGACCACGGTAAGACTACACTTACTGCTGCTATCACAACTGTTCTCGCAAAGAAGGGTCTTTCTGAAATCAAGTCTTTCGACCAGATTGACAACGCACCTGAAGAGAAAGAGCGTGGTATCACAATCAACACAGCTCACGTTGAGTACGAAACTGAGAAGCGTCACTACGCACACGTGGACTGCCCTGGACACGCCGACTATGTGAAGAACATGGTTACCGGTGCTGCACAGATGGACGGTGCTATCATCGTTGTGGCTGCTACCGATGGTCCTATGCCTCAGACTCGCGAGCACATCCTTCTCGCTCGTCAGGTGAACGTGCCTCGTCTCGTTGTTTTCCTCAACAAGTGCGATATGGTAGACGATGAGGAGATGCTCGACCTCGTTGAGATGGAGATGCACGACCTCCTCGATCAGTATGAGTTCGAAGAGGACACTCCTTTCATCCGCGGTTCTGCACTTGGTGCACTCAACGGTGTTCCTGAATGGGAAGAGAAAGTGATGGACCTCATGAACGCTTGCGACGAGTGGATCCAGGAGCCTCCACGCGACAAGGATAAGCCATTCCTTATGCCGGTTGAGGACGTATTCTCAATCACAGGTCGTGGTACTGTGGCTACAGGACGTATCGAGACTGGTGTTATCCACGTCGGAGACCCTGTACAGCTCCTCGGTCTTGGTGAGGACGCTAAGTCTGTCGTTACTGGTGTTGAGATGTTCCGTAAGATCCTCGATGAGGGTGAGGCTGGCGATAACGTAGGTCTGCTCCTCCGTGGTATCGACAAGAAGGACGTTAAGCGTGGTATGGTGATCACTCACCCGGGTGCTATCACTCCTCACAAGAGCTTCAAGGCTTCTATCTACGTGCTGAAGAAGGAAGAGGGTGGACGTCACACACCGTTCAAGAACCACTATCGTCCTCAGTTCTATCTCCGCACTATGGACTGTACTGGTGAAATCGCTCTCCCTGATGGAGTTGAGATGGTTATGCCGGGCGACAACGTGGAGATCAAGGTTGAGCTCATCTACCCTGTTGCACTGAACGTAGGTCTCCGCTTCGCTATCCGTGAGGGTGGACGTACCGTAGGTTCTGGTCAGATCACTGAAGTTTACGATTAATCATCATAAACTACTCAGCTTTTAAGCTGGCTCTTTTTAGGGCACTACTATACGCGAATGCGTAACTCATAATCTAAAAACCTGTCCTGGGTTGAAAGGACTCAGGACAGGTAACTTACGGGAATAGCTCAGTTGGTAGAGCACTGGTCTCCAAAACCAGGTGTCGGGAGTTCGAGCCTCTCTTCCCGTGCCAATTGTAAGAATGAATTATGTTTAAAAGTATAGCTACTTATTGCAAAGAATCCTACAATGAGCTTGTCCACAAAGTGACATGGCCATCGAGTAAGGAGCTGGCAAGTACCGCAGTGCTGGTTTTATCTGCTTCCATCATCATTGCGTTAATTGTCTTTGCTATCAACAAAATTTTTGAATTAATTGTTGATCTGATTTATTAAGTCACCAGGTAAAAAGCATGGAATCCAAGGAATTACAGTGGTACGCTCTCAAGGCTATCAGTGGTAAGGAGACGAAAGTCAAAGAGTACATCGAACTCGACATGAAAAACCACGGATTTGAGAAGTACGTGCCACAAGTACTTATTCCCTCTCGTAAAGAGGAGAAAATCGTTCGTGGTAAGAGAACCGTCAAGGAAGTCAGCCTGTTGCCAGGCTATGTCCTTGTCGAGGCTATGCTTATTGGCGAAATTCCACACATGCTTCGAAACACGCCGGGAGTGCTGGGATTCCTCGGAGGTACCGACAACCCAACACCTATGAGGCAGGCTGAGATCAACCGTATGCTGGGTGTAGACGACGGAAGCGAAGAAATTCCGCAGACCGTACAGGTACATTTCAACATCGGAGAGGCTGTTACCGTCACTGACGGACCGTTCGCCGGATTCAAGGCCGTGGTAGAGGAGATTGATCAGGATAAGCAAAAAATCAAGGTCGCTGTCAAGATTTTTGGACGTGTGACCCCGCTCGAGCTCAGTTACGGACAAGTTGAGAAGGAACAATGATGATGTTACGCGTCGGGATTCCTTCCATGGGCTGCATGAATTGATTATTCAGGATAATAGAATTCATGGAGTCAAGTAGTATAAATAACTTTCAAAATTAATTAGACAAATGGCAAAAGAAGTTGCTGGATTAATCAAATTACAGATTAAAGGTGGCGCTGCTAACCCATCACCACCAGTAGGTCCGGCCCTTGGTTCTAAGGGTATCAACATCATGGACTTCTGTAAGCAGTTCAACGCCAGAACTCAGGATAAGGCGGGAAAAATTCTTCCTGTCGTTATTACCTATTATGCTGACAAGTCGTATGATTTCATCATCAAGACTCCTCCGGCTGCTGTGCAGCTCCTTGAGGCTTCTAAGGCGAAGAAGGGCTCGGCTGAGCCTAACCGTCAGAGAGTCGCTGAGGTGACTTGGGACCAAATCAAGGCGATAGCTGAGGACAAGATGCCTGACCTGAACTGCTTCACAGTCGAATCAGCCATGAAGATGGTTGCTGGAACTGCACGCAGTATGGGTATCCGCGTAAAAGGAGACTTCCCTGAATTATAATTAAAAAACTTCAATTAAAATGAGTAAACTGACAAAAAATCAGAAATTGGTTGCTGATAAGATTGAGGCAGGGAAAGCTTACACGCTGGAAGAGGCCGTGAATCTGTTGAAGGAGATTACATTCACCAAGTTTGACGCGTCTGTCGACATCGACATGCGTCTTGGTGTCAACCCACGTAAAGCTGACCAGATGGTGCGCGGCGTGGTGTCTCTCCCTAACGGAACCGGTAAGCAAGTACGTGTCCTCTGTCTCTGTACTGCAGACCAGGAAGCTGCCGCTACTGAAGCAGGTGCTGACTATGTTGGTCTCGAAGAGTACATCGAGAAAATCAAAGGCGGCTGGACAGACGTTGACGTCATCATCACAATGCCTTCGTGCATGGGTAAGATCGGTGCGCTCGGTAGAATTCTCGGTCCGCGTGGACTGATGCCGAACCCGAAGAGCGGTACGGTTACCATGGACGTGGCGAAAGCTGTGAAGGAAGTAAAACAAGGTAAGATTGACTTCAAAGTCGACAAGACTGGTATCGTGCACGCTTCGATTGGAAAGGTTTCTTTCGAACCTGTCAAAATCAAGGAGAACGCACAGGAGTTCATCAACACCATCATCAAACTCAAGCCGGCTACGGCGAAAGGTACGTATATCAAGAGCATTTATCTTTCAACGACAATGAGCAAGGGCGTGAAGATAGATCCAAAATCTATTGACTAATTAAACCAGATTGAATCATGAAGAAAGAAGATAAAAGCTTACTTATCGATCAATTCGTCGAGACGCTCAACAACTACCCTCACTTCTACCTCGTGGACGTGACGGGAATGAACAGCGGAGACACAAGCGAGCTCAGACGCGAGTGTTTCAAGAACGACATCAAACTGCAGGTTGTAAAGAACACCTTGTTTGAGAAGGCGCTCGAAAGAAGAGAAGAGGACTATTCTGCACTCTACGACTGCCTCAAAGGCAACACGGGTGTGATGTTCTGCACTACGGCAAATGCTCCTGCCAAATTAATCAAGAAATTCGGCAAGGACCATGGCGATATGCCGGCACTCAAGGGTGCATACGCTGAGGAAAGCGCTTATGTAGGAGCTGACATGCTCGACGCTCTTTGCGCGATCAAGAGCAAGAACGAACTCATTGCAGAGGTTATCTCTACTCTGGAAGGACCTATCAACAGCGTGCTGTCTCAGCTCGACGGTGGTACAACCATCCATGGACTCCTCGACGCAATCGAAAAGAAGAATTCCTAAGCACGGGATTTAACAACGGAGAGACATATACTCCGGAAACAGAGGCTGAAGGCCTCATACAATAAAAATTAAAATTAAAAAATAACCATTAAAAAATTTATAAAAATGGCAGATATTAAAGCTATTGCTGAAGAATTAGTTAATTTGACAGTGAAAGAAGTGAGTGAACTGAAGGCTATCCTCAAGGACGAGTATGGTATTGAGCCTGCTGCTGCAGCTGTTGCAGTTGCTGCTGGCCCTGGTGCTGGTGGTGAGGCTGCTGCTGAGGAGAAGACCTCATTCGACGTTGTACTGAAGAGCGCTGGCGCTGCTAAGCTCCAGGTGGTTAAGGCTGTGAAGGAGTCTTGCGGTCTTGGTCTGAAAGAGGCTAAGGAACTCGTTGACGGTGCGCCTGCTAAGCTGAAGGAAGGCGTTGACAAGGCTACTGCTGAGGCACTCAAGGCTGCTCTCGAGGGAGCTGGCGCAGAGGTTGAGATTCAGTAATCTCTGACAGTCACCGACATAACATATCGGTTAAGAATCCTCAGGATGAGGGTTCTTAACCTTTTTGTGTCTTCTGATTTCTACTTTGACACAAGGCAGGTAAGCAAGATAATTCACAAAAGTAACTGCCACACATATCGACAACAATGAAATGATGAATGAACCAGCTCTGCCGGCGAGCAGAGCACCACAGATCTCTTAAGAGCAAAAGGAGAAATAACACAGCATAACGATTACACATCGTAAAAAAGAGAACAAAAGGAACAGTTCAAATTTTCAAATATAATAAGATGTCCAAAATCATTAACAACAGAGTTGACTTCTCATCAGTGAAGAACCCGGTACCCTACCCCGACTTCCTTGATGTGCAGCTGAAGTCATTCAGAGACTTCCTACAGCTTGACACGCCGCCGGAGAAAAGAAAGAACGACGGCCTATACAAGGTGTTCGCCGAGAATTTCCCGATTGCAGACACACGTAACAACTTCAAGCTCGACTTCCTCGATTACTACGTGGACGCTCCTAGGTACTCTATCGAGGAGTGTCTCGAGAGAGGACTCACCTACAGCGTGCCCTTGAAGGCGAAACTGATGCTCTCATGCTCAGACCCTGACCACGTGGATTTCGAGACTACTGTACAGGATGTGTTCCTCGGACAAATTCCTTACATGACCGACAACGGAACATTCGTCATCAACGGAGCGGAGCGTGTAGTCGTTTCACAGCTGCACCGATCTCCGGGCGTTTTCTTCGGCTCAAGCGTACACGCTAACGGAACGCATCTTTTCTCTGCACGTATCATTCCTTTCAAGGGATCGTGGATTGAGTTTGCTACCGACACAAACAACGTCATGTACGCATACATCGACCGTAAGAAGAAGCTCCCGGTCACTACGTTGCTGCGTGCCATCGGATTCGAGCAGGACAAGGACATCCTTAACATCTTCAACCTCGCAGAGGAGGTGAAGGCTACGAAGACAAACCTCAAGAAGGTGGTTGGAAGAGAGCTCGCCGCACACGTGCTCAGGTCTTGGACCGAGGACTTCGTCGACGAGGAGACGGGCGAGTTGATCACCATCGAGCGAAACGTCAGAGTGATTGACCGTGGCACCGTTCTCAAAACGGAAGACATCGATCTGATTCTTGAGACCGGAGTGGAATATATCATGGTCAACAACGAAGGGTCTAACACGTCTGACTACGCCATCATCTTCAACACACTGGCTAAGGACCCCAGCAACTCTGAGAAAGAGGCTGTCAACTACATCTACCGACAGCTCCGTAATGCCGACCCGGCTGACGACCAGAGCGCAAGGGAGGTCATCAACAACCTCTTCTTCTCGGAGAAACGATACGACCTCGGAGATGTGGGCCGCTACCGTATGAACCGCAAACTCGGGCTGACAACTGACGAGTCCATTCAGGTTCTTACCAAGGAGGACATCATCGAGATCATCAAATATCTCGTGGAGCTGGCTAACTCTAAAGCCATCGTCGACGATATCGACCACTTGAGCAACCGTCGCGTAAGGACGGTCGGTGAGCAGCTCTCAAACCAGTTCGCTATCGGTCTGGCACGTATGAGCCGTACAATCAAGGAGCGTATGAATGTACGCGACAACGAGGTGTTCTCACCCACAGACCTCATCAACGCGAAGACCATCTCGTCTGTGATCAACTCTTTCTTCGGAACGAACGCGCTTTCGCAGTTCATGGACCAGACTAACCCGCTGGCTGAGATCACTCATAAAAGACGTCTCTCCGCCCTTGGACCTGGAGGTCTGTCAAGAGAGCGTGCCGGATTCGAGGTGCGTGACGTGCACTACACACACTACGGACGTCTCTGCCCGATTGAGTCTCCTGAAGGACCTAACATCGGTCTGATTTCTTCGCTCTGCGTCTATGCAAAGATCAACAATCTCGGATTTATCGAGACTCCATACAGAAAAGTGAAGGACAGTGTTGTCGATTTGGACAACGACAACATCGTTTACCTCTCTGCCGAGGAGGAAGAGGCTAAGATCATCGGACAGGGTAACGCACCGCTGGACGAGGACGGTAACTTCATACGCAAGGTCGTCAAGTGCCGTAAGGACGCCGACTACCCCGTCGTTCCACCGGCACAGGTGGACTACATGGACGTGGCTCCTCAGCAGATCGCATCAATCGCGGCGGCACTCATCCCGTTCCTCGAGCACGACGACGCACACCGTGCACTCATGGGATCGAACATGATGCGTCAGGCTGTGCCGCTACTCCGTACTGAGGCTCCTATCGTGGGAACCGGTATCGAGAAGCAGGTGTGCGAGGACTCTCGTACCATGATTGTGGCTGAGGGAGACGGACTTGTGGAATATGTGGATGCCAACACCATCCGTATTCTCTACGACCGAACCGAGGACGAGGAGTTCGTCAGCTTCGAGCCGGCGGTGAAGGAATACAAGCTGCCTAAGTTCCGCAGGACAAACCAGAACATGACTATCGACCTGCGTCCGCTTTGCAACCGCGGAGACCGTGTGAAGAAAGGCGATATGCTGACTGAAGGATACGCAACGGCAAACGGAGAGCTCGCACTGGGACGCAACCTGCTCGTGGCATACATGCCTTGGAAGGGATACAACTACGAGGACGCCATCGTGCTCAACGAGAGAGTGGTACGCGAGGATATCCTCACATCTGTACACGTCGACGAGTTCTCACTCGAGGTGCGTGAGACGAAGCGTGGTGTCGAGGAGCTGACTGCCGACATCCCTAACGTGAGCGAGGAAGCGACAAAAGACCTCGACGAGAACGGAATCGTACGTGTCGGAGCACGGATCGGACCGGGCGACATCCTGATTGGAAAAATCACACCGAAAGGTGAGTCTGACCCCACACCGGAAGAGAAGCTGCTCAGAGCCATTTTCGGCGACAAGGCAGGCGATGTGAAGGACGCATCACTGAAGGCCAACCCGTCACTGAGCGGTGTGGTCATCGACAAGAAGCTCTTCTCTCGTGCCATCAAGTCGCGTTCCGACAAGGCACGCGACCGGCAGGAACTCCCGAAGATTGACAAAGAGTATGAGGAGAAGATTGCGGACTTCCGGGCTATACTCGTCGACAAGCTCATGACGCTGACCAAAGGAAAGAAGTCATGCGGAGTGAAAGACTACATGGGATCCGAAATCATACCTAACGGTGCGTCATTCGTCGCTACGGTTCTCGACAAGCTCGACTACACCATCGTGCAGCTCAGCAACTGGACTGACGACGAGCACACCAACGAGCTCATCAAGCAGCTGGTGATCAACTACCTGAAGAAGTACAAGCTGCTCGACGCGGAACTCAAGCGCAAGAAGTTCGCTCTCACCATCGGAGACGAGCTCAACCCGGGCATCATACAGATGGCGAAGGTCTACGTGGCGAAGAAGCGTAAGATTGGCGTGGGCGACAAGATGGCTGGACGACACGGTAACAAAGGTATCGTGTCGAAGGTCGTTCGACAGGAGGACATGCCGTTCCTCGAGGACGGAACACCTGTCGACATCGTGCTCAACCCGCTGGGTGTGCCTTCACGTATGAACATCGGACAGATTTTCGAGGCAGTGCTTGGTGCTGCTGGAAAGAAGCTGAACGTGAAGTTCGCAACACCGATTTTCGACGGTGCACACCTCGAGGACCTCTGTGAGTGGACCGACAAGGCTGGACTTCCACGCTACGGACGTACCTACCTTTACAACGGAGAGACGGGACTACGGTTCGACCAGCCTGCCACTGTCGGCGTGACATACATGCTCAAACTGGGACACATGGTCGAGGACAAGATGCACGCACGCTCAATCGGCCCCTACTCTCTCATCACTCAGCAGCCGCTTGGAGGTAAGGCGCAGTTCGGTGGACAGCGTTTCGGAGAGATGGAGGTTTGGGCACTCGAGGCATTCGGTGCGTCACACGTTCTACAGGAAATCCTCACGATCAAGTCCGACGACGTCGTGGGACGATCCAAGGCTTACGAAGCAATCGTCAAGGGCGACACAATGCCGACTCCGGGCATTCCTGAGTCTCTCAACGTGTTGCTCCATGAGCTGAGAGGACTTGGACTCAGCATCACGCTCGACTAAGCAATCTCTTTCTTTTGGGATGAGAACGAAGATAAACTCTAAAATAAAAACATCATAACGATATAAAAGATGGCATTTAAGAGAGAAAGCAAATCAAAAACCAATTTCTCGAAAATCACGATTGGACTGGCGTCTCCTGAGGAGATTCTCGAGAATTCATACGGTGAGGTTCTAAAACCTGAGACCATCAACTACCGTACGTACAAGCCTGAGAGAGACGGCTTGTTCTGCGAGCGCATTTTCGGTCCTACCAAGGACTATGAGTGCCACTGCGGAAAGTACAAGCGTATCCGCTATAAGGGCATTGTCTGCGACCGATGCGGTGTTGAAGTCACCGAGAAGAAGGTGAGACGTGAGCGCACAGGGCATATCGCACTTGTCGTTCCGGTGGCTCATATCTGGTATTTCAGGTCGTTGCCTAACAAAATCGGATACTTGCTCGGGCTACCGACAAAGAAGCTCGACTCTGTAATATACTACGAGCGCTATATCGTCATACAGTCGGGAGTGGCTGAGACCTCTTCCGAACAGGAACGTAAAAGCAGCGATAAAGAGGTGATCGTTCACGATTACGAATTGCTCAGCGAGGAAGAATACTGGAAAGTTGTTGACTCGCTTCCGGAGGGCAACCAGCAGCTGAGCGACGACGACCCCGACAAGTTCATCGCCATGATGGGAGCCGAGGCCATCGAGTTCATGCTGAAACGGATCGACCTTGACGCATTGTCATACGAGCTCCGCGACCGCGCCAGCACCGACACGTCTCAGCAGAGAAAGACGGAGTCGCTCAAGCGGCTCCAGGTGGTCGAGGCTTTCCGTGCATCAAAGGGAAGAAACAAGCCGGAGTGGATGATCATGCACAATATTCCGGTCACGCCTCCTGACCTTCGACCGCTCGTGGCTCTCGACGGTGGACGTTTCGCTACCTCTGACCTCAACGACCTCTACCGCAGGGTCATCATCCGTAACAACCGTCTGCAGCGTCTGATTGAGATCAAAGCACCAGAAGTGATTCTGCGTAACGAGAAGCGTATGCTTCAGGAGGCTGTCGACAGCCTGTTCGACAACTCACGTAAGAGCAGCGCGGTGAAGTCGGAGTCAAACCGGCCGCTCAAGTCGCTCTCCGACTCACTCAAGGGTAAGCAGGGACGTTTCCGCCAGAACCTCCTCGGTAAGCGTGTGGACTACTCGGCTCGTTCGGTCATCGTGGTCGGTCCAGAGCTCAAGATGGGTGAATGTGGACTGCCGAAGCTGATGGCGGCTGAACTTTACAAGCCGTTTATCATACGTAAGCTCATTGAGCGTGGAATCGTCAAGACGGTCAAGTCGGCTAAGAAGATTGTCGACCGTCGAGACCCGGTCATCTGGGACATTCTCGAGTACGTGATGAAAGGACACCCCGTGCTGCTCAACCGTGCACCTACACTCCACCGTCTCGGTATTCAGGCGTTCCAGCCTAAGATGATTGAAGGAAAGGCCATCCAGCTCCACCCGCTCGCTTGTACTGCCTTCAACGCGGACTTCGACGGAGACCAGATGTCTGTGCACCTCCCGCTTTCAAACGAGGCCATTCTCGAGGCACAGCTCCTTATGCTCCAGTCACACAATATCCTCTCGCCGGCAAGCGGTGAGCCTGTCACCGTGCCGTCTCAGGACATGGTGCTCGGACTCTACTACATATCAAAAGAAAGGCCGGGTGCAAAAGGAGAGGGACTGATCTTCTACGGACCAGAAGAGGCCATCATCGCATACAACGAAGGCAAGGTTGACGTTCACGCAAAAATCGAATGTTTCGTGAAAGACGTCGATGAGAACGGCAACTTCTTCAAGAACCGTGTGGAGACCACTGTCGGACGAATCATCATCAACGACATCATACCCGACCGAGTGGGATTCGTGAACGAGGTCATCGGAAAGAAAGCGCTGAAGAAGGTCATCACCAAGGTGATCAAGACTGTGGGTATGGCACAGGCTTGTGAGTTCCTCGACGGAATCAAGAACCTGGGATATAACAAAGCATACGAGGGTGGATTGTCATTCGTGCTCGACGACATCATCATCCCTGAGGAGAAAGCCAAGATTGTGGAGGAAGGCAACAAACAGATTGAGGAGATTCAGATGAACTACTCTCTGGGTTTGGTTACCGACAAAAACCGCTACCAGCAGGTTATCGACACTTGGACTCGTGCCAACAATGAGCTGAAAGCCACGCTGATGAAGCAGATGACTGAGGCCGACCAGGGATTCAACGCCGTGTTCATGATGCTCGACTCGGGTGCCCGTGGTTCTGCCGACCAGATTGCACAGTTGGCGGGTATGCGTGGATTGATGGCAAAGCCGCAGAAAGCCGGAGCAAGCGAAAACAGCATCATCGAGAACCCGATCCTATCCAACTTCAAGGAGGGTATGTCGGTGCTCGAATACTTCATATCAACCCACGGTGCACGTAAGGGTCTGGCCGACACGGCATTGAAGACGGCAGACGCAGGATACCTCACTCGTCGTCTCGTTGACGTGAGCCACGACGTGATCATCACAGAGGAAGACTGCGGAACTCTGAGAGGTCTGGAGTGTACGGCACTGAAAGACGGAGACCGTGTTGTGGCATCGCTCGCTGAGCGGATTCTCGGACGTGTTTCTGTACACGACATCATCAACCCGTCTACAGGAGACCTCATCCTCGGTTCTGGTGAGGAAATCACCGAGAGCGTGGCGGCTGAGATAGAGGCTTGCGGAATTGAGACCATCGACATCCGTTCGGTTCTCACCTGTGAGTCGAAGAAGGGTGTATGTATGAAGTGCTACGGACGAAACCTCGCCACAGCTAAGATGGTGCAGAAGGGTGAGGCTGTTGGAGTCATAGCAGCGCAAGCCATCGGAGAGCCGGGTACTCAGCTTACACTTCGTACATTCCACGCCGGTGGTGTCGCTGGTAACGCAACTGCCAACGCGCAGATTCAGGCTAAGCACCACAGCCGACTCGAATTTGAGGAACTCCGTACCATCGAAGCGCCTACTGAGGATGGAAAGGCACGTCAGGTCGTTGTGGGACGGCTGGCAGAACTCAGATTCGTGGACGTAAACACCGGCATCATCATGTCAACCGTCAACGTGCCTTATGGTGCTGACCTCTTCTTCAAGGAGGGCGACATCGTGGAGAAGGACGACATCATCGCTCAGTGGGACCCGTTCAATGCGGTCATCGTATCTGAATTCAACGGTAAGGCTGAGTTCAGCGGTGTGACGGAAGGTGTGACATACCGAGTTCAGAAGGATGAGACCACCGGACTGGAGGAATACATCGTCACCGAGTCACACAACAAAGCCGTCGTTCCGGAATGTCATATCATCGACGAGAACGGCGAGATTCTGAGAACATACAACTTCCCTATCGGAGGACATATCACCGTGGAAAACGGATCGAACGTCAAGGCCGGAGACATTCTCGTGAAGATGCCACGCGCATCAAGAGCAGCGGGCGACATCACCGGTGGTCTGCCACGTGTCACAGAGCTCTTCGAGGCTCGTAACCCGTCCAACCCGGCTGTCGTGGCTGAAATCGACGGACAGATCAGCATGGGACCCGTCAGACGAGGTAACCGTGAGATCATTCTCACTTCGAAGGTGGGAGACGTCAGGAAATATCTTGTTCCACTGTCTAAGGTGATCCTGGTGCAGGAAAACGACTACGTACGTGCAGGAACTCCTCTTTCCGACGGTGCCATCACGCCGGCTGACATCCTCGCCATCAAAGGTCCGACTGCCGTACAGGAATACATCGTCAACGAGGTGCAGGACGTTTACCGTATGCAGGGTGTGACCATCAACGACAAGCACTTCGAAATCATCGTTCGTCAGATGATGCGTAAGGTCCAGATCAACGATCCGGGCGACACTCGATTCCTGGAGGACGGTATCGTCGACAAGCACGAGTTCGCGGAGGAGAACGACCGCATCTGGGGAAAGAAAGTCGTGGTGGACGCTGGTGACTCCGAGACACTGAAAAAAGGTCAGATTGTCACGGCTCGCAAGCTGCGCGACGAAAACTCATCGCTCAAGCGCCGCGACATGAAGCAGGTGCAGGTGCGCGACGCCGTTCCTGCAACAGCTACGCAGATCCTACAGGGTATCACTCGTGCCGCACTCGGTGCTTCAAGCTTCATGTCTGCGGCATCATTCCAGGAGACTACGAAGGTGCTCAACGAGGCTGCTATCAGTGGAAAGAAAGACCTCTTGGAGGGAATGAAGGAGAACGTCATTTGCGGTCACCTTATCCCGGCAGGTACTGGTCTGCGCGAGTTCGAGAAAATCGTGGTAGGATCTAAGGAAGAAGCCTACGAGCGCAACCTCTCAAGCTTCGACCCCACAAACGCATTCGCATCATTCAACGCAACATTCTAAGCATATCATAGCACTCAAAAAAACGGGACTTGAACAACTTCAAGTCCCGTTTTTTTGTCCCAATCGCCCACCCCATCGAGCCTGGCTACATATACCCAACACCCCTGTAGAGACGCCCCGTGGGGCATCTAAAAACCGAAAACCCGCCACACCCATCCACACTGGGGTTGTGGACGTCCTCGTCCGCACAATCGGCCGGCGAAGCACGGTCAGCTCAACCACTCTCCCGACTCGTCCCCACCCGTAGTAGCGGCGGTTTCCGACCGCTGGAGCATCCACGCCCCTGACTCGTACCCAGCCCATTCACACTGGGGTTGTGGACGTCCTCGTCCGCACAATCGGCCGGCGAAGCACGGCCAGTCCCATTTGCCGTCATCTCATAGCCTCTTCATCTCGTTACCTCACCCCCTCGTCTAAATCCATCCACTTCATCCTTGCCGTCCTCCAGTGTGGCAGAGCCTCCTTCATCCCCACCAACGCTCCTGGTGTCGGGTGTCTATTGCGTTTCCATCTGCACTACCCCCACAACCTCCAGACTGGCATCCACCTCCCTCATCCCCACCAACGTCCCCGGTGTTGAGTGGATACTGTCCGCATGGCCAATTCTTCATTCTTCATTCTTCATTCTTCATTTAATTCCCGTCCGCATGGCTCTTTAAACTTTCAACCAAATCATCCGGATGGCAAAACTTCAAACCTCAAATCTCAAACCTCAAACTATTCAATTGCTATGCCCCCACGATGTCTCCGGCATCCTTTCTGGAAAAAGACCACGGCGCACCCTGACCGATGTAGGATGCGCCGTGCGAAGTTACGACAAAAACGAAACAGTCATGCCATTAATCCCCCTGCTCCCCTCCCGCGGGAAGGGAAGACAGTCATCCAGTCAGATATGGGGATTCCGCTTTTCACTGTTTCTTTTCAGCATTCATGTCGATGATAAACAGTCCGCATGGTAAA
>JAFUVE010000091.1 GCA_017483765.1 Bacteroidaceae bacterium
TAAATTTTTATTCGGACCGTTGTAGGCCAACTGAAGAAAACCATCTTTAGTAAACTCGACAAGGCGGTGATCCCCGATTTGCCACGAGTGCACTTCGAGGGACGTATCGTGACGGTGCTCAACGAGGCGGAGGCGGAAAAAGCCGTCAGCTATCTGTTGTCGCAAAAGATATTGGGTTTGGATACGGAGACAAGACCTTCGTTCCGCAAAGGACCAATGAATCGTGTGGCGCTGTTGCAGGTGTCAAGTTATGACATCTGCTTCCTTTTCCGACTGAATCTGATTGGTCTGTCGCCGTCCATTAAACGCCTTTTGGAGGATACGGCGGTGCCGAAGATTGGACTCTCGCTTCGCGATGACTTGCATGCGCTACATGCCCTGGGACAGTTTGATACCGGCTGTTTTATTGATTTGCAAGACCATGTGCGTGAAATTGGCGTAGAGGATTTGAGTCTTCAGAAACTTTATGCCAACTTCTTTAGGCAGCGCATATCGAAGCGTGAACGGCTAACCAATTGGGAGGCTGATGTGCTGACAGACAAACAGAAACTATATGCCGCTACGGATGCTTGGACGTGTATCATGCTCTACGAAGAGCTGATGCGACTGGAGCAGACGGGCGACTATTGTTTAGTGAAAATGAAGAGTGAAGAGTGAAAAATTTTCTATCGCTATGAAAGAAATATGGCTTAAACGAGGTAAGGAGGAGAGTCTGCGCCGATTCCATCCGTGGGTGTTCTCGGGTGCCATCCAACGTATGGATGATGGCATCGAAGAAGGCGAAGTGGTGCGTGTGATGACTTTTTCGGGCGATTTCATCGCAGTAGGGCACTATCAGCAGGGCTCTATTGCTGTGCGTGTGCTGACGTTCTCGGATGTCCAGATTGACGATGAATTCTGGTATTCCCGTCTTTTGTCAGCGCTCCAGATGCGTCAGGCTATTGGCATTGCTGACAATACGCAGAACAATACCTACCGACTGGTGCATGGTGAGGGTGACAACCTGCCGGGGCTGATTATCGACGTGTATGGACAGACGGCTGTCATGCAGGCTCATAGCATCGGTATGCACTTGTGTCGTAAACAAATAGCCCGTGTGCTGGCTTTGGTGATGGAATCGCGTATTTTACACATTTATTATAAGAGCGAGACGACGCTGCCCTTCATGACAGCCGACGATATGAATGGATTTCTGTTGGGGGGCAGCAACGATAATATCGCATTGGAAAATGGGCTGAAATTCCGCGTTGACTGGCTGAAGGGCCAGAAAACGGGCTTTTTTGTTGACCAACGCGAGAACCGCTCGCTTCTGGAGCAATATGCCCGAGGCAAACGGGTGCTGAATATGTTCTGCTATACGGGTGGCTTCTCGTTCTACGCGATGCGTGGTGGCGCAGAGCTGGTGCACTCTGTCGACAGTAGTGCCAAAGCCATCGAGCTGACCAAGCAGAATGTGGAGCTGAACTTTCCGGGCGACTCACGCCATGAGGCTTTCTGCGAGGATGCCTTTAAGTTCCTGGAAGGTTCTGTAGGCGGAGGAAATACCTCCGCCAACGAGACAGAGAAGGGCTATAACCTCATCATTCTCGACCCGCCAGCCTTCGCCAAACATCGTGGTGCCTTGCACAACGCGCTGAAGGGATATACCCGTCTGAACCAAAAGGCCTTCGAGAAAATCGAGAAGGGCGGTGTACTCTTTACGTTCTCTTGTTCGCAGGTGGTCACTAAGGAGCATTTCCGAAATGCTGTATTTACCGCTGCGGCGTTGGCTAAGCGTAAGGTTCGTATCCTACACCAGTTGCATCAGCCTGCCGATCATCCTATCAATATCTATCATCCGGAGGGCGAATACCTGAAGGGGCTAGTGCTCTATGTGGAGTAAAATTAGGAAGTATATAGATAAATATAAGCTACTTAAGACCAACGAGTTGTATATTGTTGCTTTAAGTGGCGGTGCGGATAGTGTAGCGTTACTTTTGTTGTTGCATGAAGCAGGCTATCACATCGAGGCTGCACACTGCAATTTTCACCTGAGGGGCGAGGAGTCTAAGCGGGACGAGATGTTCTGTGAGCAACTCTGCCGGGAACATAATATTCCATTTCATCGTGCTCACTTTGATACCCAAACGTATGCTGAATTGCATAAGATGAGCATCGAGATGGCTGCTCGTGAATTGAGGTATAAATGGTTTGAGCAGTTGCGAAATGACCTTGGCGCTGCTGGTGTTTGTGTGGCTCACCACCGTGACGACTCGGTAGAGACGGTGCTTTTGAACCTTGTCAGAGGTACGGGTCTGCGTGGGTTGTGTGGCATCCAGCCCAGAAGCGGTTATGTTCTGCGTCCACTTTTGTGTGTGTCGAGAACTGAGATAGAAGCGTTCTTGACGGAACGGGGGCAGAAATATGTGACAGACAGTACCAACCTGGTGGCTGATGTGCAACGCAATAAGGTCCGGCTGCAGGTGCTTCCTTTGCTGAAGACACTCAATCCTGCTGTGGCTGAAAACATCCAACGGACGGCAGAGAATTTGATGACTGCCCAAGCTGCTTTAGACACTGTGCTTTTGCACAACAAAAATCATAACATACTGAATCTTAGTGATTATAATGACTGTGCTTCAAGAGAGTATGTAGTATACGAATGGGCCAAAACTTTCGGTTTCAACGGTAGCCAGATTCGTCAGATTCTGGAAGCAGAGACGGGCAAAATAATCACATCTACTTCGGATTATGATATGCTGCGAGATCGTGACCGCTTGCTTGTTGAGCCCTCGCTGAAACCGCTGAAACCGCTTCGGATTCCTGAGGAAGGCACCTATGTTTTTGGCGAAAACAAGACGTTTGTCGTCAAGAGACAGTCTGCTTTCATCTCGAAAACGGCTGATTTGGCTACTGTTGATGCCGATAAAGTGGCATTCCCGTTGACGGTTCGCAGGGTAGAAGAGGGTGACTGGATGATACCTTACGGCTTGAAAGGGCGCAAGTTGTTAAGCGACTTGATGACCGACCGGAAGATGTCTGTTTTTGAGAAACGTCGCCAATTAGTCGTGGTTGATGCTCAAGGAATTGTCGTGTGGCTGGCTGGTCTACGCGTAGATACACGTGTGGCAGTGGACAATGCTACTTCCGTAGTGCTGGTATTGCATTTTGAGGGCATTTGCTAAAATCTGCGAAATTGAATGGAGATATTTGGCGGTATCAAAAAAAATGATTACCTTTGCACGTCATTAAGAAAATAAGTACGTACTAAAGATAAATTATGAGTAAAAGATTTGCCGAGCATAACGGCTTGAATTTGACGCAGGTAAACAACGATATCCTGCAGATGTGGAAGGAGAAAAATGTCTTTTGGCGCTCTGTAGAAGAGCGTGAGGGCTGCCCTCAGTTCGTGTTCTATGAGGGTCCCCCCTCGGCGAATGGTCACCCGGGAATCCACCATGTGCTGGCACGAAGCATCAAGGATACCTTCAACCGCTACAAGACCATGCAGGGCTTCCAGGTGAAACGTAAGGCCGGTTGGGATACTCACGGACTGCCCGTAGAGCTGGGTGTGGAGAAGGAACTGGGCATCACCAAGGCTGATATTGACAATAAGGAGAGTGCTAAATACATCTCTACAGAGGACTACAATAAGAAGTGCCGCGAGAATGTGATGATGTACACCGCCGAGTGGCGCGAGCTGACGGAGAAGATGGGCTATTTTGTAGACCTTGACAACCCTTACATCACCTACGACAACAAGTATATCGAGACGCTGTGGTGGCTGCTGAAGCAGTTCTATGAGAAAGATTTGCTCTACAAAGGATATACCATCCAGCCATATTCTCCAGCCGCAGGCACAGGACTCTCGAGCCACGAGCTGAACCAGCCAGGCTGCTATCGTGACGTGAAGGATACCACGTGTACTGCCCAGTTTAAGATGAAAAATCCGAAACCGGAGATGACGAAGTGGGGTACTCCTTACTTTCTGGCGTGGACAACTACTCCTTGGACACTTGCTGCCAACTCAGCACTCTGCGTAGGTCCGAAGATTGACTATGTTGCTGTTGAGACCTACAATCCCTATACTGCCGACAAGGTGACGCTGGTGCTGGCTGAGGCTCGTCTGAACGCTTATCTGCCTGCTGAAGGCGCTATTACCGATGGCGGTGAGATGCCTGAATACAAAAGGGGCGAGAAGCTGATTCCCTACCGCATCGTGGCCCGCTACAAAGGTACCGACCTCGTTGGAATGGAGTATGAACAGCTGATGCCTGCCATCAAACCGATGGGTGAAGCCTTCAAGGTGATTCCTGGCGACTATGTCACTACAGAGGACGGTGCGGGTATCGTACACATCGCTCCTAACTTTGGTGCAGACGATGCTTTCGTTGCCAAGAAAGCCGGTATTTGTCCCATCGTGCTCATCGACAAGAAGGGCGCAGAACGTCCTGTAGTAGACTTGCAGGGTAAGTACTTCGTCATTGAGGACTTGGATCCGGAGTTTGTGAAGAACTACGTCAACGTAGA
>JAFUVE010000006.1 GCA_017483765.1 Bacteroidaceae bacterium
CCTGTCTCTGGATTGTATCTTATCTGGGAAGTGAAATTCATACCGCAAAGATAGGCATAAAATTTTACTCCACTGTGTTCTACATTGAGGTTTTGACTTTATTTGGAGTCTAACTTGTTGATAATCATTAAAAACTTTTTTAAAAAAAAGTTTATAGTGTCAAAGTTGGGTTAAGTGAGAAAGTGAATAGAGAGAAGTGAATAGTGTATTTACTCTTGATGCCGTGCTTCGGCAAGGCTTCAGGTGAGACGCCAGAGGATTAAATGAACAAAATTCATCGTCTTTTCCTTTCTTATTTCGATTATTCTTTGTAACTTTGTCACCATCAAATAAATGGAAACAAAATCATTCAAATATCAAAAGCAGATAGATGTGCTGACATCGCTTGGATGTCAGCTGCCTGTCTTGTATGCTCCCAATAACACACCGGCCTGTCGATTCGTCTTTTCAGACATGTCCAGACAAAATCATGTTCCACAATACATGTCTAATCCCAAAAGAATGCTGCAAGATATTAGCAAGAACAAAATGACAACATCATTATTGGCACTTTCATGCTTTGACAACGAACTTCACGCTGGCACATTCTATTCTAACCTGAAAAAATCATTCAGAAACATATCCTCGACAATTGGTGATTCCCTTTCCAGAGGCGTTCTTTCCAACGAAATGGGTATGAAGACCGCCACAAGCCCGAACGGCCATTTCGATTTCTACGAATTTGAGGGATGCGATTTAAATCAGAGTTTTCAAATAATAAAAGATCTATAACAAAGATGAAAGCTATTAAAGGATTTGACATACAGTTTGATTTCAGCACTTTTCAGAAGATATCAGACCTCATATATTTTGAGGGTCCACTGCTTTCACATTATGTCAGTGGCAAAGGAGACGACTACCTGTTTTACTGGGTTGATAATGACGATCAGAATAACCGATGGCTTGCATTACGTGTGAGCCTGACAGACTTGCAGAAATACACCGGCAAGCAACTCACGCTGCGAAATCTGATTGAAAATCCCAACGACGGCTATATCTATTGCTTCGATATTGACAACGATTTACATTATCACAATATCCATCTAGTCCAACCAGCCGACCTTCCTGACGACTACCTTCCAGCGCCAGACTCCTATTATGAGTTTGAGCCTATACCGACCCTGAATGCCGAGGAAATGATGACGTACGAACTCACCATCCCATACAAACAGCAGAGACGTTTTGAGGAACTACTGTCGAAAATAGGATTTCCGGTTTCGTCTTTGAAGAAAATCGTGACCAGGGCGTCTGTATTATAGGTGGAAAAAGCCGATTCGGGGACGAACTTCTCAAATAATGAATTGACCGTGCTTCGCCGGTCAATTAGCTTCGCTGGTTCTCGGCTGCGCTCAACATAGCTTAAGCGTATTCAGAAATTCGCAGAACTATTGATGCCGTATAACTTTATTAACACACATTCCCTTCATTCCTTATCCTTCAAAAAGTTCTTTTATTCCTCAGACCTTGCTTCTTATATGCCTGTCTGATGATTTTCCTGTGGGCTTTTGCCAAAAAATCGCCGAATAAATTTTGAGCAGACGTGAAGAATTACTAACTTTGCGTATGAAAACAAAAAAACGGAAAAAATGAAAAAATTTTTGACCTTGGTGGCTCTGATGCTGACCTGTGCCGGCATTCAGGCCCAAGACGTTACTGCTACAGACCAGCAGGCGGAAGCCCAGACCCTCCCAGCCGAGGGTCAACCGGCCACAGTCGTTGTCAACCAGACGATGAAATTCGGATACCTCAGCTACAGCCAGGTGCTCGAAGCCATGGACGGCTATGCCGACACACAGAAGACCATTGCCGCACTGCGTCAGGCCTACGAGCAGGAGCTGGCACGCAGCGAGGAGGTGTTCTCCAAGCAGTTCTCCGAATATGTGGATGGCCAGAAGTCCTTCCCCGACAATATCCGCCTGAAACGGCAGAAAGAGCTACAGCAGACCATGGAGCAGAGTCTCCAGTTCAAGCAGGAGGCCAAGGCCCTGCTGAAGCAGAAGGAGGAGGCAGCGCTCGACGTTTTGCGCGCACGGCTCAACGGTGTCATCAGCGAGATTGGGACGGAGCGCGGCTATGCCTTTGTGCTCAACACCGACAACAATGCCTATCCGTTCGTCAACGGAGGACTTGGCGACGATATCACCAACGAAGTGCTCACCCGACTGAATACGAAATAACATGGAAAGCGAATATACTTTGTTCAACCTCGACGAGGGACCCATCGGCGTGTTCGACTCAGGCTATGGCGGACTGACCATCCTGAACGAAATCCGCAAGGAGATGCCGCAGTATGACTATATCTATCTGGGCGACAACGCACGTGCCCCCTACGGCACACGCTCGTTCAAAGTGGTGTATGAGTTCACGGTGCAGTCCGTGGAGAAGCTGTTCAAGCTGGGCTGCCCGCTCGTCATTCTGGGCTGCAACACGGCTTCAGCGAAGGCGTTGCGCAGTGTTCAGCGCTATTATCTCCCCCGTTATGCGCCCGACCGGCGCGTGCTCGGCGTTATCATCCCGACTGCAGAGGTGGTGGGGGCCATGTCGCGCACCCATCATATCGGTGTGCTCGCCACGCAGGGCACCATCAGCTCGGAGAGCTACAACATGGAGATAGCCAAGCAGGAACCGGACGCGGTGGTGACGGGACTGGCATGCCCTATGTGGGTGCCGATCATCGAGAACGGCGAGGCCGACAAGCCGGGCGCCGACTATTTCGTGAAGGACAGCATCGACAAGCTCATGGCCATGGACCCGCTCATCGACACCATCATCCTGGGATGCACACACTTCCCGCTGCTTATGGACAAGATCCGCAAGTACGTGCCGGAGCACGTGAAGCTTGTGCCGCAGGGCAAGTATATCGCCCGAAGCCTGCAGGACTACCTGCGGCGCCACCACGAGATGCGTGAGAAGATCACCATGGGAGGCTCGTGCACCTACTACACCACCGAGCAGGCCGACAAGTTCCAGGAGTCTGCCGCGCTCTTCCTCAACGAGGACGCCCAGAACCTCGACGTGCACCACGTTGACCTCAGGGGCATGATTTAGCAAATGGTTTTTACATACATTTAGAACTTCTATTCCTTATAGTCCTTTAAGTCTTTAGAAAACAATTTCCACGGACTTTTAGGACTATGTGTATTCCATTTATTTCCGTAAAAAAAAAACAATAACAATATGAAGAGATTGACGACTTCTTTCGGTGCGCTGCTGCTGGCAGCCAGCCTTTTCGCGCAGTCACGCCAGACATTGTTCGACGATGGATGGACTTTCAGCCATGACGGCAAGACCATCAGCGTGGACCTTCCCCACGACTGGGATATTTACACCAAACCAAATTCCGGAAAGGGAGCCACCGGCACAGGTGGCGGATGGTATGAAGCCGGCAAGGGTGAATACCGCAAGACTTTCAAGACTCCGGACGGAGGCGAAATTGTGAAACTCCACTTCGAGGGCGTCTATCAGAAGGCGGAGGTGTTTGTGAACGGCGAGAAAGCCGGTCAGCACGGCTACGGGTACACCCCCTTTACTGTTGATGTCACTCCGTTCCTGCATAAGGACATGCAGGAGAACGAGGTGACGGTGAAGGTGGACAACTCCGGTCAGCCCAACTGCCGTTGGTACTCCGGTTCGGGCATCTACCGTCATGTGTGGCTTCAGACAATGCCGACCCTCCATATCGCCGAGAACGGCGTGTTCGTCTCTACCAGCGAGGTGAAAGACGGAAAAGCCACCGTCTTGGTGGAGGTGGAGGTGGAAAACGCCTCTGACCAGGCTCGCAATGCGACGGTGGTGGTGGGCAGCCGTCAGATGATGGTCAGCGTGCCTGCTCACGACAAGAAGATGGTCAACACGTCCTACACCATCAGCAACCCGCAGTTGTGGTCGCCTGAGAATCCCTACCTGTATACCGCCGATGTGGAGCTGAAGGAGAACGGCACCACCATCGACAGCAAGCAGGTGAAGCATGGCGTGCGCACTTTCTCCTTCGATGCGGAGAAAGGCTTTGTGCTCAACGGCAAGCCTGTGCTCATCAACGGGGCATGCGTGCACCACGACGACGGAATACTCGGAGCGATGGCTTTCGACGCGGCTGAGATACGCAAGGTGAAGCAGATGAAAGAAGCCGGGTTCAATCTCATCCGCACGTCGCACAATCCCACCACGCGCGCGTTTCTTGACGCCTGCGACTCCATCGGAATGCTGGTCATCGGAGAGGCCTTCGACGGATGGAGAACTCAGAAGAACCCACACGACTACCACACGATGATTGACTCGTGCTACCGGGAGGACATCCATGCGATGGTGAAGCGCGACCGGAACCATCCCAGCATCATCAGCTGGAGCATCGGCAACGAAGTGATTGAGCGGAAAGAGATACTGGTGATTTACACTGCGCGGCAGATGAAGGCCGCCGTGCTGGAATGCGATAAGACCCGTCCTGTGACCGAGGCACTCTGTGCCTGGGACCGCGACTGGGAGATTTACGACCCCCATGCCGAGGTGCTCGACGTCGTGGGTTACAACTATATGATTTTCAAACATGCCAGCGACCACGAGCGCGACCCGAAGCGTGTGATGTGGCAGACGGAGAGCTATCCACGCGATGCTTTCAGAAACTGGGCTGTGGTCAACGACTTCCCTTACGTGGTGGGAGATATGGTGTGGACAGGACTTGACTACCTCGGTGAGTCGGGCATCGGCCGCAACTACTACGAGGGAGAACGTCCCGGCGAGAGCTGGGTGGAGGGCGGTCAGCCCGACTGGCACGGAGCACCCTGCGGCGACGTGGACGTGACGGGCTGGAGAAAGCCCATCAGCCACTACCGTGAGACGCTGTGGAGCGACAAGCGTGATTTGTATATGGCCGTGAAGGAGCCCGACGGTTATCGTGGCAAAATCCACACGACCATGTGGAGCGTGTGGCCTACCTGGGAGAGCTGGAACTGGCCGGGATGGGAAGGAAAGCCCATCGATGTGGAGGTATATACGAAATCGCCAGAAGTGAAGCTCTATCTCAACGACAAGCTCATAGACACAAAGCAGGTGAGCCGCGACACGGAGTTCAAGGCCGTGTTCAGTGTGCCTTACCAGACAGGCACCCTCAGGGCCGAGGCCGACGGCAAGTCCGTCACGCTGGAGACAGCAGGAGAACCTGCCCGCCTTCGTCTCTCTGCTGATAAAAAGGTGATGACGGCTGACGGTCAGGACCTCATCTACGTCCTTGTGGAGGTGGTAGACAGCAAGGGTAGGGTATGCCCTGACGCCGCCATCGGCTGTGAGGCTTCCGTCAAAGGCAATGCGTCTGTCCTGGCTTTCGCTTCTGCCGACCTGAAGGACACGGAGCCCACGACCACGCCCCGTGTCACCACATGGAAAGGACGCTCGCTGCTCGTTCTGCGCAGTGCCAAGGCAAAAGGCAAGGTTCAGGTAAGCATCAAAAGCCAGCTGCCTTCAGCCACGCTGACGCTGCAATCCCGGTAAGCATAGAATGAAGATCATCTCGGAAAAACTAGTATTTGGCCATTACTTGGCGATGAATTTTTGATTTAAAGTCTGTTATGTTACATTTTAAGGAAGGAAGCGGCTGGAAAGCCTGCTACGACGATGAAAGAAACCTCTACACAGCTCAGACGTGGAGTAGGGGCAGTTATCATTTATATGAGATAGATGAGCAGATATTCAGCCGGATTGGCGAGCCAGGCGTCAGTGAATTCGAAACAGAGAAGTTGATTGCTTCCGGACGTCATCTGTATATGGACATCGATGATACGTCGGGTCCCCCTTATACCGTTGTGCTCGATGAAGACTACGCAACGTTATGCCCTTGGGCAGACGTTCAGTCGAGTGGTCATCAATGGCCATCAGTTCTGACCGATATTGCAGTCAATATCTTTGAGTCGGAAGCCGATAACCGTGAGCAAAGAAAAAAGAATAGACCGGCTGAAAAAGAGGATATGAAAAAGGATGCATTCTGAAATCCAGAATGCATCCTGAAAAAACTTGTTTCCTCGATAGGAAACGGAAATCTGAAGTACTTCGTCCCGCGAGCCGGACGGCTGAGTGTAGGACGTTTCGTTCAGTTTGGGTTGATTGGCCTCATGCCGTCGGCTACCAGAGCTTCTCTGGATAAACGCCGTCCTTCACGAGCTGGGCAATACGCTCCACTGTGGCCTCGCGGTCTGCAGCGTAAGTCACTCCGAACCACTTGGATGTCGTGTCGAGCACCTCTACAGTGGCCGTGCCTTCGTTGATGAGCTTGTTCACCATGAGCGGGATGAAGAACTCAGCCTTCAGGTTCTCCATGTTCTTGGGATCAGACAGGAACTCCTTGAAGTACTCCTCAGAATACTGGAAATAGTCGGGGGTGAATCCCCACATGTTCATGCTGACAGGAACGTTCTCTTCCAACGCCACCCATTCTCCCTGCTCGTCCTTGTAGCAGATAGGTCCGTCGGCAGGCACTCGCATGATCTCGGTGCGCTCTACCACGTCGGTCAGATGATGGCTGTCATCGTACACACAAACGCCACGAGCTACAGATCCGTTCTCGCTCAGTGTGTTGCAGCAGCGGAATCCCACCATCGCATATTCGTTCTTCGCACCCTCCTTCAGTCCAGAGAGGAACTTTCCGATGGTCTGGAATGCGTCGCGTCCGTAGAAGTCGTCGCAGTTGATTACGCAGAACGGCTCCTTGATCACGTCCTTACCCATCAGCACAGCGTGGTTCGTTCCCCATGGTTTCTGACGTCCCTCCGGGCATTTGAATCCCTCAGGAAGTGCGTCGATGCTCTGGAAGCAAAGCTCGCAAGGTATCTTGTCCTCATATTTTGAGAGTATCTGATTGCGGAACTGATCTTCGAAGTCTTTACGGATGACCCACACGATTTTTCCAAATCCAGCCTGTATGGCGTCGTAGATGGAATAGTCCATGATGGTCTCTCCGTTTGGTCCAAGTCCGTCAAGCTGTTTCAAACCACCGTAGCGGCTTCCCATTCCGGCAGCAAGTAAGAATAGAGTTGGTTTCATTTTCTTGGTTTTAATTAGTTTTTTTGATGAGTTAAAAGTAATCTAACGGCAAAATTAATAAAAGCAAACAGGATAACAAAATAAAATCGCCGAAATTTTTCATTTTTTTATTTTTTGACCCCCTTAAAATGTTAAAACGTTGCACAGATTCGCATTAGTGTGCAAAAACCAGTCATTTTGTTTTGAAATTCTTGCACATTTTGAGATAAAATTGTTACCTTTGCAGCCTAAATGCAACTTTTGGGTTCAAAAGCGTGCATTTTTAGTGTGTTAATACTGTTTTTTCAGCAGGAATTAATTACTGAGTTGAATAATAAATTCATTAACAAAAAAAAATTGTATTATGTCTGAAATTGAAGAAAAAGTAAAGCAGATCATTACCGACAAACTTGGTGTTGACGAAGCAGAAGTAAAGCCAGAGGCAAGCTTCACGGGCGACCTTGGAGCAGACTCACTTGACACAGTAGAGCTCATCATGGAGTTCGAGAAAGTTTTCGGGATCAGCATTCCTGACGACAAGGCTGAGCAGATCACCACTGTAGGCCAGGCAATCTCTTACATTGAGGAGAACGCAAAATAAATTTTTGGACACAATTATGAATTACGGGTCATGAAGCAGGCAATGTCTGCGTCATGATTTGTAATTCATAATTTTTTTTTATTGAATTTTTACTATTTAAATATAAAGTATACATCATATGGAATTGAAAAGAGTTGTTGTTACTGGACTGGGCGCTTTGACTCCGCTTGGCAATAATGTGGAGGAGTCTTGGGAGAATCTCAAGAACGGCAAGAGTGGCGCGGCTCCTATCACGCATTTCGACGCCTCTCAGTTTAAGACACAGTTTGCCTGCGAGGTGAAGGGATTCAATGCCACTGACTTCGGAATTGACCGCAAGGAGGCACGCAAGATGGACATCTACACACAGTATGCCATCGCTGCCGCCAAAATGGCCATTGAGGACTCCGGGATGGACCTCGACACGGTTGACAAGAACGAAATCGGAGTGGTGCTCGGCGTAGGAATCGGAGGTATACACACTTTCGAGGAAGAGGCCGGCAACTATGCACTCCATGGACCTGAGATGGGTCCGAAGTTCAACCCATTCTTTATCCCGAAGATGATTGCAGACATCGCTGCAGGACTTATCTCCATCGACTATGGATTCCATGGACCGAACTATACCACCACATCCGCATGCGCATCGTCCACAAACGCTATCGCCGACGCTTTCGCACTGGTACGTCTGGGCAAAGCCAACGCAATGATCACTGGTGGTGCCGAGGCAGCCATCTGGCCTTCTGGCGTGGGTGGTTTCAATGCGATGAAAGCACTCTCCACTCGCAACGACGAGCCTGAGAAGGCCAGCCGCCCCTTCAGCGCCAGCCGCGACGGATTCGTGATGGGCGAGGGAGCCGGAATACTCGTGCTTGAGGAGCTGGAGCATGCCAAGGCAAGAGGTGCCAAGATTTATGCCGAAATCGCCGGAGTGGGCATGTCGGCCGACGCATACCACATCACAGCCTCACACCCTGAAGGACTGGGAGCCAAGCTCGTGATGCAGCGCGCACTGAAGGACGCTCAGCTCAAGCCTGAGGACATCGACTACATCAACGTGCACGGAACTTCCACACACGTGGGCGACATCTCAGAGGCCAAGGCCATCAAGGAGGTGTTCGGTGAGAGCGCATACAAACTCAACATCAGCTCAACCAAGTCGATGACTGGCCACCTGCTCGGTGCAGCCGGTGCTGTAGAAAGCATCATCAGCGTTCTGGCCGTGAAGAACGACGTTGTTCCGCCGACAATCAACCACGACCCGGAAGACAAGGACGAGGAAATCGACTACGAGCTCAACTTCACGTTCAACCAGGCTCAGCATCGCACCGTACGTGCGGCACTCAGCAACACATTCGGATTCGGAGGACACAACGCATGTGCCATCTTCAAGAAATATGAGGAATAAGAAAGCTCCGGAATCTGCATGTTGCTAAGAAACATATACGACAAGACAAGGCTCCTGTTCCGAAGGGATAAGGAGCCTTTTTTGCTGTTGAGGAAGATACTGGGGTTCTACCCCATGGACATCACTCTGTATCAGACCGCGCTCAAGCACAAGTCCACGAACTTCAAAGGGGGCAGCCACAAGAACAACGAGCGCCTGGAATTCCTCGGCGACGCCGTGCTGGGATGTGTGGTGGCCGACCTCCTCTATGAGAAATATCCCAAGCGCCAGGAGGGGTTCCTCACCACGCTCAGGAGCAAACTCGTGAGGCGGGACATGCTCAACAAGCTGGCCGACAAAATCGGACTCGACCAACTCGTGGACTATTCCGGCAGAAAGACATCGGCACACAACAGCTATATGGACGGCAACGCGTTCGAGGCACTCGTCGGCGCTGTCTACCTCGACCGGGGATACGACTATGCCGTCTTTTTCATCCGCGACCGCGTCTTCCGCAAGCATGTCGACATCGAGGAGGTGTCGAAGACGGAGGAGAACTTCAAGAGCAAACTCATCGAGTGGTGCCAGAAACACCAGTTCGACTTCATCTTTGAAGTGGTCAGCGAGGTCGTGCAGCCCGACAGGAACTCCACGCTCTTCACGACCCGGGTCACCATAGAGGAGCAGTACTGCGGGACAGGCGAGGGCTACTCAAAAAAGGAAAGCCACCAGGACGCGGCACGCCACGCCTACGCACACATCAAGCGCGACAAGAACCTGTACAATTCCATACTGGAATCCCACAAAAAACGGCTGAAAGAAGAAAAGACCGAAGAATAAGCCCGTTTTTTGTTACGATTGGGTTAATTATTCCTTATTCATTCTTCAAAGTTCATTATATTTTCGTATCTTTGCCGTAATTTGTCAAACCAAACAACAATGAATCCGACAAAACTACTTAATAAATTCTATTTCGCAAGAAGACAAAAAGCCATACAGCAATACGACAACCATGCTGAGGATATCCAGATGGAAGTCATGCGCCACTTGATAGACAGGGCAAAGGACACGGAGTGGGGCCGTCAGCACAATTTCTCCTCCATCAACACTTATGAGGACTTTGCTGCGCAGATGCCCGTTAACTCCTATGAGGAACTGAAAGGATATATCCACCGCATGCGCGAGGGAGAGAGCGACATCCTCTGGCCTGGAAAGGTGCAGTGGTTTGCCAAGTCTTCCGGTACAACCAACGACAAGAGCAAGTTCATCCCTGTCAGCAAGGAAGGACTGAAAGGCATACACTACAAGGGTGGGTCTGACTGCATATCATGCTATCTGGCCATCCGGCCCAAAAGCAAGCTTTTCAAGGGTAAGAGCCTGATTCTGGGAGGAAGCCATGCCCCTAACCTGAACACGCCGAGCACGCTCGTTGGCGACCTCAGCGCCATTCTCATCGAGAACGTGCCAAAGGCCGTCAACCTCACCCGCATCCCGAAGAAGAAAGTCGCGCTGCTGTCGGACTTCGAGCAGAAGCGCGACCAGATTGCACGTATTGCCATGAACAAGAACGTGACCAACATCAGCGGCGTCCCGTCGTGGATGATGTCGGTGCTCACCCGTATGCTCGAGATCTCCGGAGAAGAGACCATCGACAAGATATGGCCCAACCTTGAAGTGTTCTTCCACGGTGGAGTGGCCTTCACGCCCTACCGTGAGCAGTACAAGCGCATCATCCAGAATCCGGACATGTGCTATATGGAGACCTACAACGCCTCCGAGGGATTCTTCGGCATCCAGACCGACCTGTCCGACTCGTCGATGAAGCTCATGATTGACTACGGCGTCTTCTATGAGTTCATACCGATGAGCGAATTTGGAAAGAAAGACGCAACGGTGGTTCCGCTGTGGGAGGTGCAGACAGGCGTGAACTATGCCATGGTCATCAGCACCACATGCGGACTTTGGCGATACGTCATCGGAGACACAGTGCAGTTCACGCAGAAAAACCCATACAAGTTCTTCATCAGCGGGCGAACCAAGCATTTCATCAACGCATTCGGAGAGGAACTCATCGTCGACAACGCGGAGAAAGGACTTGAGCAGGCATGCCTCGCCACGGGCGCGCAGGTCAGGGAATACACAGCCGCACCCATCTTCATGGACAACAACGCCAGATGCCGCCACCAGTGGATTGTGGAGTTCGCCAAGAAGCCGGAGTCGGTCAGCGAGTTCGCCGCCATTCTCGACCGGTCCCTGCAGGCCATCAACTCCGACTATGAGGCCAAACGATACAAGAACATCACACTGCAGCCACTCGAAATCATAGAGGCAAAGACCGGCCTGTTCGACCAATGGCTGAAAAACAAAGGAAAACTGGGAGGGCAGCACAAAATACCCAGACTCAGCAACTCACGCGAATATATCGAGGAGCTGATTGCCCTCAACCAGGAGGAAGAGTAAGCAACCGTAATCACCTAAAAAGTACGCCATTAAGGCATGCGGAAATTCTTTCAGCTATATTGCATCGTATTATGGGCAATACTGATGGTGGCATGCGCCAACCTCGGTACGCCAGACGGAGGTCCCTTCGACGAGGAACCTCCGAAAATCGTTGGCACATCGCCAAAGTTCGGTGCCATAAACTCCAAGCACAAGAAGATTGTGCTGATGTTCAACGAGAACATCAAGCTCGACAATGCCATGGAAAAGGTGGTGATCTCACCACCACAAATCAACCAGCCCGACATTGACGCAGCAGGAAAGAAAATCACCATCACGCTGAACGACACCCTCAAGCCGGGACTGACATACACCATCGACTTCGCTGACGCCATTCAGGACAACAACGAGGGCAATCCGATGGAGGACTATGCCTTCACGTTCTCCACGGGCGAGGTGGTCGACACCTTCCAAGTGTCGGGATATGTGCTCGACGCATCCAATCTCGAACCAATGAAAGGTCTGCTCGTCGGACTCTACCGGATTCCAGACGGGGAGACCGACGTGCCCGACAGCATTTTCCGGACCAAAGAGTTTGAACGCGTCTCCCGGACCGACGCCGCCGGACATTTCGTCATCAAGGGACTCGACCAGGAGGCACAATACCGTGCTTTCGCACTCAAGGACCAAGACCAGGACTTCCGCTTCAGCCAAAAAGCGGAGATACTCGGATTCAACAAAACCATCATCACACCCTCAGCCAAGCCTGACATACGGCAGGACACCGTGTGGCACGACTCCATTCACTACGACTCCATCATCTACAAGCCCTACACCCATTATTATCCCGACGACATCGTGATCAAGGCATTCACAGAGGATGGACAGAACCGCGCCTACCTGAAGGGAGAACGGCCGCAACTGGAGAAATTCACAATCTATTTCACGGCTCCTGACTCCGTCCTGCCAGTCATCAAAGGCATCAATTTCGATGAGAGAGACGCATTCGTCGTAGATGCCAATGAGGGTAGGGACACGCTCACCTACTGGGTGCGCGACTCGCTCGTCTACAACAACGACACACTCTCATTCCTGATGACCTACAACTACACTGACACGCTCAACCAGCTGGTGGAACGGACGGACACGATGCGGATGCTCTCCAAGGTGACGTATGAGAAGGTGCAGAAGCAGAAGAAAAACGAGTGGGAGGAATACCGCAAGAACTATATCAAGGAATACAAGCAGAATCTGCGTCGTCGTAAGCGTGAGGGCGCCAGCCCGGACGACGGTGGAGGCACGCCCCCCGACCCGTCTGCCCCTCTGCAGCCGGTACATATAGGAGAAAAGCCGAGCCAGCCGAGTCAGGCCGCTCCTGACTCTGTGGCGGCAAGGAAAGAAACCACGCCGAAGGTGAAGACCGAGGAAGAGGAATACGACGAGTTCGTCTACGACTTCGACGAACCCAAACCGGCTGCACCCACGAAGGACGAGGCGGCACGCGACACAACAGTGGTGCCACCCGACACGCTGCCCATCCCGACGGTGACAAAGACAGAGACAGAACCGTCCACAGCCTCTACCAGCAGCCGGAAAAAACGGGAAAAAGCGAAAAAAAGCCGCAAGTCGCGCAAGAAGCAGGCGGCTGATGCCGATTCAGGCGCAGGCGACGAGGCTGAGGCCAAGGAGAAAAAGTCCAGAAAGGAGAAGAAAAGCGAGAAGGACGAAGACATTGAGGTGCCACCGATGCCGGAGACATTCCTGGAGGTGAAGTTCTCCAACGCGAGCATCAGTCCCGACCAGAATATCGACATCTCTTTCCGTGAGCCTATCGACACGGCCTATATCGACAAATTCCATTTCTACCACACCGTGGACTCGGTGGACTACGACCTGCCGTTCCTCCTGAAGAGGATTCCAGGCAGCATGATGCAATACCGGCTTTATGCCGAATGGGAGCCCGACAGCACTTACACGCTACGAGTGGACACCGGTGCGGTCGTCAGCATGTATGGCAAGCGGATGGCCGGCATGAAGAAGTCCATCAAGGTGAAAGGACTCGACAAGTTCAGCCAGCTCACCGTGAACCTTCACAACACCGACCCTTCAGCTGTCGTGATACTGCTCAACCAGAGCGGTAAGGAGATGAAACGCCAGAAGGCGGAGGGCGGCAAAGTGGACTTCTTCTACGTGGACCCCGGCGTCTACTATCTGTCCATGTACTACGACCTGGACGGCAACGGCAAATGGACCACCGGAGACTTTGACGCACAGCGTCAGCCAGAGCCCGTGTTCTTCTGTCCGCAGGAATTCAACCTGCGCGCCGAGTGGGAGAACAGCCAGGACTGGAATCCGGAGAGCACACCGCTGTTCAAGCAGAAACCGGAGAAAATCACGAAGCAGAAGCCCGACAAGAAAAAACAGCGCAAGAGCAAGAATGCGGAACGTGAGGAGAAGAAACGTAACGAAAAATAACAGGGATTTCCAAAACACCATCAGCCATGATACAAGACCATCATCTGCTTCCCTGCTACCATGAGGGGGTGATAGAGGCGGGGTGTGACGAGGCTGGAAGAGGTTGTCTCGCCGGCAGTGTATATGCCGCAGCGGTCATCCTTCCCCCCGACTATGCCAACCCGCTGCTGAACGACTCAAAACAGCTTTCAGAGAAAGCACGCTATCAGCTGCGCGAGCAGATTGAGCACGATGCGGTGGCATGGGCACTGGGCGTGGTCACGGCTGAGGAAATCGACAAGATGAACATCCTGCGTGCCAGCATCACGGCCATGCACCGGGCTTTGGACCAGCTGAAAGTGAGACCGCAGGAACTGATTATCGACGGCAACAAGTTCTACCCTTACGGGAATCTGCCTTACACCACCATCGTCAAGGGCGACGGAAAATACCTCTCCATCGCCGCCGCGTCGATCCTGGCTAAAACCTACCGCGACGACTACATGAGGCAAATCCATCAGGAATACCCGTTCTACGGATGGGACCACAACGCAGGATATCCCACGAAAGAACACCGACAGGGAATTGCCGAACACGGCATCTCCCCTTACCACCGAAAGACTTACAACCTGCTGGGCGACACCCAACTGTCGCTCGACTTTGATTTTGGATAAGAAATCCAGTGACGCCCCTAAATTAAATAAAGACAAAAATAGTGTGTTCAAAAGTCTAAGATGTTTTTAGGAACTGTTTTTAGAAAGATATTTAGTATATGTATTATATTGGTATTAAAGACGAGCAATTTAGATTTAGAATCTTGAAGAACCATACTAATCATTACCCTTCGTAAAATAAATGTCAATAATCTTACCTATAATTGCAAATAAAGTTGATGTGATAAATATGTCGTATGTCTCATCGAAAAATATGTACGTAATAAGACAAATCACACTCATTAATAAAGAGTAGCCTAACCAAGACAAAAGCCAGTTTATTATCATTTTGATGTATCCTCCCTTTTTTTCAAGCTGGAGAGTGTATTGGGATATCCATTTTATTGCTTGAACTTTATTAAGCGAATAATAAGCCATCATTGCATAGACTATAAACATAAAGATTATAAATAACCATGATATGATGTGATGTCTGTTTAATAACGATAAATATGCGTTGAACAGAACTATTGTTCCAGGCATATTCCCTTTTACTGTATTATGAATGTCATTCTTCCTAAATGAACCAATTAATACGTATTTATAGTCTGCAAATTCCGGGTCTAATTTTAACAATCCGTCTTCGCCGTTAAGTGAGTCTGTGCCTAGAACATCCGTCCCTAAATTTAACCAATTCTTCCTCCCTTCATTGTCATAGGGATATTTAGAAATGAAATCATAATTCAATATTATAGAACTTCTGGCTAATTTCCCATTGTCGGTATATGCAATACCCTTTTTTCTTACCTTGTGCCCGGTTATCTCTTCATACATTTTTAGAGGAAGACTTGAGCTTTCTTTGTTAAGATATGGATACTTCACAATACCATTTTTTTTCATTATGGTAAAGTAGTCTGCATATCCTGCTTTGGTATTCAATCTGCTGTCAATCAGGTTGAGGTCGGAATGGCGTGGAATGGCAATTCTGTCCATAGATAGAATTACCGAAATGAGTTGACTGTCTTCGGGTGTCGAATAGGCTTCATCTAGAAAAATATCACAAAGTATATATTTATATCTGTTTCTATGATGTAAATAGTCGAGTATCCGAATTAATTTTTTTCTATCTGTTATATCTGTTTGACCTGCAGGAAGACCATATTCGTCTTTCACGTCTGTTAGCTGCCTATCGTAAGAGACATCAATCATTACAACACTGTCATTGTTATTTTCCTGTTCTCTGTTTCCTATTATGGTTCTTAAACTTTCGTAATTTGATATCAATCCTCCTTCACCACTAATTGCAAAATCTAAATTGGAAATGCAGTAGGATAAGATACTTACTCCTACTGCAATAATAAACGATAATATAAGCTTGTATTTTCTTTTCACTTTTGTTTTAAATCATAATTTCTTTGGAACCAAAATAACTTTAAGGTTTCTGTATATGCAATAATGCCAATTTTGTTTACTGTCGTATTCAATGATATCTACATTAAATGGTTTGTTCGTTTGCATAGTTGATGAGAACATCTCTCTTGTTATTATTATTTTTTTATTGTCACTTGACATGTTTGCTATTTTTTTCTGCTTTGTTTTGCCGTCATAGTATTCTATTGTCTCTGTCATTGATGGCTCAAAATATATGCTGGCATCTACATCTATTTTGTCAATAAGATACAATAAATTGGGATCTACCTTGAAATCTTCTTTTTTAAGATTGTTTGGATTAATCACACCACGTGTTGAAAGGTGGTTTGTTTTGCTCAAATACTCATCTAAAGAAGAACAAGATTCTGTTTTGAAAGGTTTTGCGACGATTGCAATTGTTTTCTTGCTTTTT
Source organism: Bacteroidaceae bacterium (assembly GCA_017483765.1). Taxonomy (GTDB): domain Bacteria; phylum Bacteroidota; class Bacteroidia; order Bacteroidales; family Bacteroidaceae; genus UBA3839. The sequence goes on from JAFUVE010000006.1 coordinate 16,404, forward strand.
AGATCAAACACTTTCATTGCCTGCATATCATCCTGCCATTGAATAACATCTGTTTTTTTGAATGTGCTCCCAGTTGACAAGTTTTTGTTGCCAATTCTGATGCTGTTTGTGTTGAGAAAAGTAATTTTGTAGTCTTGGGCAAGAATATTGCTGTTTGTGCAACACATCAGCATTACAAATAATAATCTCTTAATCATGTCTTTTGTTTTAATGGTTGATTATTTATTTATGGGGTAACTCAACAATTAACGGAATTACGGTGTTGTTTGTTCTTGCACTGAATCCCATCTTGTTATGAATAAGACGAAGGTCTGACATTGGAGCTGCTTTGTTTCCAAACACATTCATAATTTTATCATAGAATGTTGATCCATTTGCTTTCTTTACTATATCTGATATTTCATCAACATCCATTTGTTCCTGACAATATAATATACAAACATAATCAGTTCCGCTTATGTTGTCTGTCTGAAAATACACTTTTTCATCAGGCAGTACGATTTCGTTTTCTGAATAATCAAGAAGTGCACTGGTGTTGACCTGGTCAGGGAAAAGAGGCTGAGTATTATTGGTCAAGTCAGATGATATAATGTAAACCCATGCAGACTTAGTGTTTGAAGCATAGGCTCTGAATTCTGTGTTGGATGGCAATTTTTCTTTTGCTGTGTAGTAGCAGAGACGCTTATCTGGGTTGAGTTGCATGTTTATTGTCTTCCCATTTTTCAGAATCAATTCAACCTCACCATCGAATTCATACTTCTTTTTGGAAGGAGTAGGACTTGGTATTGGGTTAGGCTCAGCTTTTCCTGTTTTCATTTCGTAGGCATACCATGCGTTACGAGCATAATCTTCATAGCTTACCCAGATAAACCCTTCGTTTGACCAAGAATTACCCCATGAATTCATAATCTCAAATGCACCTCGTTTATTGCTGTTGGGAATTAAATGGTTGTCATCATAACCCACAATACACATGGCATGGCCTCCACGATATGTGTCAAGTTTACCATTCCAATTACCGTTAACTGGATATGAAAAAGATACATAACAGCACATGGCGGTTGCCACAGGACGATCTTCTGCAAGTGCCTTCTTTACGGACTCTATGATATTATCTTTCGTATATTTCTCATATAAGGGTGTATGGTCTAAATAGTTGAAATCGCCATAGAATAATGTGGTGTAATCTTCTAATTTATATTGACTGGCTTCTATGAATAGATTATTAGATAGATCTGACTCTTCTGCACACATATTAGCAAAAGACAACAACTTAGGGACACCTTTCTCTTTCATTAATCTTAAACCTTTTTGAACAGAGGCGCCACTTTTACAATTGTCATGAGTATTGTTAATCTGTGAATGTATAAATAGGGGAGAGAATGCCTCATCGGTAATTCTTTTCCGATCGGTCCACCCGTTTTTGATTGCTTCACAAATGGTTCTTCCTCCATATGCTAATGACCAGCTTGTACATGTACCATAAGAGCCTTGACTTTTAGGATAAGGACAATATTTCCTTAAAGAATGGCTTGATGGTAGCTTTTCAAGAGAACGCGTTGACATCCTGGGCTTATTCTTGATTTTTACTGCCTCTTCTGGATCGTCAATGCAACCCAAATAATAATCTTGGGCTTCTATTTGTATGGTACATACAAATAATATTACGAACAAATATAATCCTTTCATGCTATCATATAATTTTAGGTGAATTTTTGAATCTTTTATTATTATTTAATTGGGTTAAAATAGAATACTCCACTAATATTTCCTATTATTGTAGGATGTTGAGATTTATTTTCATATTGAGGAGATGGTTTATTAATTATTTCCATGGTTTTTCTTTCTACATAGTCAAAGAACTCTGTATGTGCTAGACCCGGTTGGTCTAATGCGTCTAATAAGGCCATCATATAAGGACTGTGACCTGTTGCGGGATAACCGTCATCATTTGCTTTCTGACCTTCATCTGCTGAGTATGCTGTAATCATTCCTACTGGTGGCTCCTCTATATGAAAACCAGTCGATTTTCTGTTGATGGATCGAGTTGACATTTCTTTGCACCCAAGGTCCGCATTATCTCTACATGCATCGAGTATAGTGATTTTTACCTTCGCGTTTGTCTGACTCAACTGGCTTACGATGTCTCTTACGAGCAAGGTGTGTGAGCTGAACTCATCGTCACAAAGAGGATAAGGAAGGTCTATTGGAAGAAGATAACTTTGATATCCCTTTTGCATACCATGACCTGCATAGAATATGACGGCGACATCGCTGGCATTAGCCTTGCTGAGAAAGTTGGAAATGCTATTTCGCATATCATAATAACCTTTGTCTTCAACGTAAGTAACATCGAATTTTAAACTTTTCAGTTTCTCGGTTAATGCTTTGGCGTCATTGACGGTTGTTCCCAATCCTTCAATTGAACTATATCTTTTATTTGCCATTACTAAAGCTACCCTTTTCCCATTTCTTTGCGGTTGAGCATTTTGCTTTCGATAAATCACTGTTTTTGCAGACGAAGTAGTAGAACCAGCATCATTCCTGGCGAATATCTTAATTGTGTTTACTCCTTCTTTTAATTCAACGTCCTGATTGATGGACTGAACCTTTTCACCTCCTTTTGCCACGCTGATGCCGCGACTTGTGCCTCCTTCTGAATTTATCAATACTTTCCAATCGAGCAATTTTGTTGTGGATTTGATTGTAGCTTGGACACGATAGGTCGGTGCCGTTACGGTATCGACTGAAACGCTATTAAATGAAATCGTTGGAACGGTAAGTTGGGTATAGTTTATCGTCTTTTCTAACGTGGTAGTCCCAGCCGCGTTTGAAACTGATACTATTACATAGTTTAGTCCTGGATTCAATGTGATAGTCTTAGTTATGGTCATCTCATTAGAACCTTTCCTGTTTTGTGAGAAAACACCCGTAGGTGTTTCACGAAAACTGACGTCCCAATTTTCAATTCTACTTGGAGAAGACACTTTAACTTTTACCTCGTAGGTAGAAGATGCGCTGTTCAATGATGGTGATAGCCATTCAAGGGTTGCAAGACGGGCATCTTGCTTACGGTTTGCATTGTCACGTTCCTGTGCAGATGAGTAGAGATTTGCCCTACTGTCATAGTAATATGTTTTACCATTAAATCTAACATCTGCGTCTCCATTGAAATAATTAAAATCTATGGTCGATGAAGTGTAAGGATACTGAAACTTTACAACCTCTTTGCCTTTCTTGTCTATCATACCCCATTTCCCTCCATGCATAACCCATGCAAAATCGCCAAAGAATCCCCATTTGACATCCTCAAACTGGAATGAAAAAGCTTTATATCCTTTTTCATTTATAAAGAAACAAGGATCGTTAGCTTTCAGGCTTACTGCTGCTAACCCTTCTGAAAAAGGAAAGGCCATGTCGTAAGTCGAAAGGTTCAGTTTCTTTCCATTAATGTCAATGTAATACCACTTTCCATTTGCTTTCTCTTGAACTGGGGAGTACGTGTTGTTCCATTCAAAGCCAAATGCTTGATTGTATTTAGCTGGAATAATCTCTTTTCCATTCTTATCAACAAAGCCCCACTTTGAACCTATCCGAAATGCAGCCGGCCGTTCACCATCACCAAAATCTCCAATTTCATCATACTTAAGCGGTATGATTTCACGACCGGTGTCATCTATATATCCGTGTTTGCCTCCTTTCATCACATACGTAAGACCAGTGGAATTATCACGCCCCCCCACTAAATCGTATTGCCTCTGTTGGCAATACGAAGATAGTTGATATGCGTTTAGGAATAATGCAAATATAAGTTTAAATGTGTAATTACAGACTCTCATATTAGATATAACTAAAATACAACAATTGTTATAAGTCAATCGATGCTGCAACTCCAATGCCTACATTAAAGCCATTTTTTTCTTTGTACTTAAAGCAATAATCGTAGCCTGCACTTATTGTTATAAACCATTGATTGTCTCTATAACGTGTCGATTTTGTTATGGGGATAAATCCTTTTAAGTTGGGTCGAATCATTAAGTCCCATGATTCGTCAAGGTTTGAAGTTGATGTACTGCTACCACTATTTACAGTGCCTAAGTCTGTTGTCGTTGATATATTGCCATGTTCATCCACTGTTGTAGTAGAACCGCTACCAGGTGTTTCACTATACCAATGTTTTGTTTCTTTGATATCTTTTGCACCGTGCGACATAACTCCCACACCACAGCCTATTGCAAAATACTTATAGAAAAAAGACGGAGTAAAGGTAATAAACATACTGGTATTGTCTTTCCATGTCCGTTCTGTATAATTCTTTTCATCAACAAAATCAGTCTCTTTATGCTCTTTAGAACTGAAGTCAAGACCTATATCTAGGGAACCCATGAACATTCCGTATGAGCCAAATAGAGATAATCCTATTGGAAAGTCTTTGCTGTAATTATACGTACCACCAATCAATGATTTATCAAAAAGCTGCTCTGCTATTGACGGAACATAATTCTCGGATTTACGTAGCTTCTCTATAACCTTCGAATATCTGTTTTGTCGATTTTGCTGCAATGCAAATTTGGATCGTTTGTCGTTTATTCTTTTCTCTTCTGACAACCAGTTGTTTACCATTGATGCATGCTCTATAGCCCACTTATTCCTTGTCAAACTTTCATCCCAATTCTTCTGTGCGTAGGAAACCATCATTGTGAAAAACAACGTAAAAGACATTAGTAATCGCATTAAATGATTCTTTTTCATAATTCAACTAGTATTAGTTTCTTGAACTCCCGGCAAGAATGGTTTAAAAATGAGCTGACTATGAAAAAAAAGGAGTGGGAGTTCTTACTGGTCACCTATCCCACTATCAGGCTCTCGCATTGCCCTCGCCAAGGATAAGCAACACAAGAAACCCCACGCCATAGTATATAATACATCAGCCATTTTGAATGACAATGCATAATACACCTAACGTAGGCGTTCCCGGTTGCGTTTCTTCTTGGCTTAGTCAAATTTGCGAGATTTGATAGTAGAAGATAACGTTCGTAAACGCCTTTTTTTATAATAATTATCTCCTGCATGTATTGTATACAGGATTTATATGATGCAAAATTAGAAAAAAAATACTTTAATGCAAAATATTTCGCAAAAAAATTTTTTACACCCTTTCAATAATAGAACAATTAATCCGTAATTGTTTTGAAACCATCAAGAATATGATGAAATAATGTTTCAGCCGTTTTGCACTCGCTGCTCCAGAATCTCGCTTTGCAGGATTCTGTCACGACTCGGCATAGCTCAAGCAAGCTTGGCTCTGCACTCGTCCAGAATCTCGGTTACATAGCTCGCTGTGTGCCCTCAAAATTGCGAGTAAGCGAGAACAAAAGAGAACTCGTTCTAATTTTATTGAACGAGAGCAATTTTTCAAAATGCTAATAAAAATCTACTCACATAAAATCCAAAATCAATCCGACATAATTTATAGAACACCCCTTGAAAAAAGTTTTTCAAAAACCATATCTCAATATAGCTAATCTGTTATTATCTAACACATAAACTCCATTCTTATTTGTCATTTCTTTTTCAACAATAATTCAGGGTGCTCCAGTTCTTCCACCAACTTGTCAACCATCGTGCAGGGCTTATGGGCTGCATAATTGGTATCGGTAAAAAGTTTACGTAGCTGGTTGGCAAAACGCCTGGCCAAGTCCTCGCGGCCATACTGCTGGAGAAGACTGTATATATCAGGATTGCCTTTCCGATACTTAAAAGTTTCGTCACCCATTCTGTTTCTAAAGGCTTCTTCAAGCTTGTCAATATAGGCAGAGCGGCTGATGCCTGTATCCAGATATTCAAAGTGCAAGTAGTACCATAGCTCAAAGGCTTCGTTCGTCCAGGCACTTTGGAATCCTAACTTATGGGCTTTTTTGATGGCTTCGTTGAAGTCATCGAAGTCATCCTTATCGAATACCACCCATACGCGGTCAAAAGTCATGGCATTCTTGCGCTCTAGTTCTGTCTTGATTTCCTGCGTCCTGTCCACCAAAGCAACTGTAGCCCGGCCTTCGCCCTCAATTGTTACTTCGCGAACGGTTGAGATGTAATTATTGATAAGGGCCTCGAAGTAGTGCGGTTCTGTCTTCGTCCCTTCACAGACTATGAGGAAACGCACGAGCTTCTCACGAACATTCTCTTTGCGCTTCTTGGCAGCTTTGGCTTCCTTACGTTCCCTCCTCAGCTTTGCAATTTCTTCTTTTCTTGAATATCCCATAGCAGCACTCTATTTTCCAATGAAAGGTATAGCACCATAGCGTCCACGAATATAGTCACGCTTGATGTCTCGGTCATTGCGCACTTTCTTTCCGTCCTCGTCCTTGAACTCCACGAGCGAATAGATGTCTGTTGACTCCACCATGTCTTTCTCTGCAAACCAAATCTGATCACGACGGATAATCTCCAAATCAAGCAGGTTTGTGTCGTGGGTGGCGAAAATCAGCTGTGCCCCGTGCCTGTTCTTCTCTGGATCCATGAAAAGAAGTACGATGTTACGCGTCAGTAAGGGGTGAAGCTTTGCATCAAGTTCATCGACAATCAGTGTCTTGCCCTCGTTCAGTGTGTCGAAAATTGGACCGGAAATCTCTATCACTTTCTTTGTTCCCTCTGACTCCATCTGGTTCTTGTGGAAATTGCGTTCACCAATCACGAGGCCTTTTTCATCATAGACATTATGAGTGGTTATCGGCTCGACCACATTTCCTGTTTCCATGTCCTTCTCTAACTGTGACCTTATCGACATAGGAGCACTGTCGAAAGCCTCATTTGGAATATCGACCTTCTTGACTGAAAAACGGGTAAAACCGAGTTGCAGGGTCTTGAAGAACTCCTGAGCCTGATCAGCTCCATTCAGATGTTCCACAAACATTCTGAGCGTAAATGCCTCGTAGCCTTCGCTGTCGATTCCGGAAAGTACATTGCATTCTCTAAACCAGCTCAATATGGAATTGGACTTCTCTCCCTTCAACTGTGCCACAAGTGATAGAAAGAGACGATTAGAGTTTGTTAAATCCTCTTTTCCCAGACCCTCTGGGAGTCTCTTTGCTGATACTTCTATAATATCTCGTGAACGCATGAAAAGCTCGTACTCTTTCTCGCTAAACCGTTTCTCGTATAGCCACTCAGAAATGATATCCGTTTTGTTGTATTCAAAGCCGTAGCGGTAAAGCGCCTCACCCTTAATAAATTGTATCTCAAACAATGTCGGCTGCGAATCTGATTTTTCATCCAATGCAAAAGGATCATAGGGTAGTGAGTCTCCTTCATTCAGCCTGACGGAATGCCTGACCATACTACGCATGGTAGATATGGCCTGAATCAAATTACTCTTGCCTCCCGAGTTAGCGCCATAGAAGACAGCCAAAGGCAACAAACTGAACTTGCCCTTGTTGATGACAGAGTCTTTATGTTCCTTAATGGAACTTGCCTCCATGCTAAAGGTGTGCTCATGTTTGAAAGAGCGATAATTTTTAACAGTGAAATTTATCAGCATATCTTAATATTTTTGTACAAAGATATAATTATTATTCGATATGGTTTATAAATTGCGAGAAAAAATCTCAAAAAACAAGTAATTTTAACACTTGTGGAGGGCTTATTGGTTTGTAAATGTGAAATACGCTCATTTATTTATTTACTAATGTCCTCTATTTTTAAGCTGCTCTTGGGCAAATCCGTGTCTTTAACAATAAGAACAGATGGCAATGTACTCTTCTTGCTGTTCTTACGGATTATGATTTTGCCTATAAGACTTCTCACTATGCGGTATATGATGTTGCACCTGTTGAAGTTATCCTGACTGACAAATAAAAAGAGGACACCCTTTCTGCAGCCAAACATGCAACTGAGGGCGGAACCAGCATAATGTGAAAAGTGTTTTATAGAAAAAATGGAATCATTAAGAGAATTTGGAATGTTTGAAGGTTGGTCTGCTAGCAGTTGGAGCGCTTGACACCTCAAAGGCTGGGGTTGTCTATAACAAGTGTGTATTTCTGACTTAATAATGGTGAAATTACAGAAGGTATGCGTTTTTTACTGAAAAATTTTTGATTTCTGATGGATTTTTTGTAAATTTGCTCATCGCTTCGGAAATTTTGTATGTTATCGTTCTGTGTACATCTAAGTTGTACATTTTCTGTGATATACGGATATTTCCCGAAGTTTTTTTATGTTATATTTTTAAATGGAATTTCTAAATCCGAAACTTGAGTAAATAGATTAATAACAGTTTTCTGAAAATGTTATGGTTTGATAATATATAAACGCAATGCATCCAAAATATAGATATATAAGTCTAGTTGTCTTTTTTCTTGTTCTTTATAATGACCTGAAGACGACAAATTGACTCATTTTCCTTTTGTCTGTGGTATGGTCAGTCGACTGACAGCCGTCTTGCAGCCTTTATTTTCAAACGGAGAATTTTTAATGATTACTTAATCCACTTATACAAATCCATGGAACTCAACAAATTCGACCGACAACTCAAATTGCTGGAGATGCTCATCGACAACATGTATCTCACGATACAGGAGATGGGCAAGAAACTCGGCATATCCACTCGGTCGGTCTACAGATATATCCAGTTCTTCGAAGACAACGGATTCGACGTCTACAACGATCAGGGAATCTACAGCGTGGGCCATAACTCACCGTTCGTGGCAGCCGTCACGAAAAAAATACATTTCACCAACGAAGAGCTCAACTGCCTCGGACTGCTCATCTCAAGGGCCGACCGCACCAACCCTGTGGTCAACAAGCTGAAATACCGGTTCAGGAATATCTACGGCATGAACTTCGGCGTAGACGACTTCCGCTTCGACAAAAACATCTCCGACAACGTGGAGGTGCTCAGAACGGCTATTGAGAACCGGCGTCTGTGTGTGCTTCAGAAGTACAACTCGTTGAACAGTAAAGACCAACGCGACCGTCTCGTCGAACCATTCCAGTTTATGAACAACACCAACGAAGTGAGGTGCTTCGAGCTGGAGTCCGGCATATGCAAGAATTTCAAGGTGACACGCATCAAGGGCAAGGTGATCATGAAAAAGGAGAAATGGAAGCACGACGACCTGCATGTCAATTATTTCACGGACATTTTCGGATTCTCCAGCGCCCAGGTCTGGAAAGTGATACTCAGGCTCACCACCGTCTCAAAAACCATCCTCATGGAGGAGTTCGGACTTGAAGAGATACGTTTTGTGCAGGAAGACGACGTACACTTCCTTGTCCATCTTCCTGTATGCAACATGAAAGGGGTGGGACGATTCGTGATGGGACTCATCGACGAGGTGGAAGTCGTCAAAGGAGATGAACTCCGACAGTATGTCAACGAAAAACTACACCGCATATAATTTCTGAAATTTGAAATTGAATCTTTCAACTTTCAACTTTAAACTTTAAACTTTAAACTTTAAACTTTAAACTAAATACACACCTCTCATGAAGAAAATTCTATTCAGCACCATGTCTGCAGTCCTGATGCTCGCGCCATCGGTATCTGCACAAATCCGCATCAACCAGGTGGGGATGTATCCACAGCAAGAAAAGACTGCCGTCGTCGAAGGAAAGGTGAAGGCGGGAAACGTGAAAATCACCGATGCCTCCACTGGCAAGCAGGCGGTGAAGCCGGTTGTGCTGCGCACGGCTGACTCCCCGTGGTCAGGCAAGACACGCACGGTGGTGGACTTCTCATCGCTGACACAGCCAGGACGATATGTCATCCAGTGCTCCGGTCAGTCGGCTGAGTTCACCGTGGGAGCCTCAGCCCTGCGAGACGCCACAGCAGCCACCCTGAAAGCCTTCTACCTCAACCGAACCGCCATGCCCATTGAGGCGGCTTATGCAGGAGAGTATGCACGCCGGGCTGCACATCCCGACACGACGGTCTACATCCATCCGTCGGCCGCATCGTTAGGACGAACGGAAGGCACCGTCATCTCCTCACCTCTTGGATGGTACGACGCCGGAGACTACAATAAGTATATCGTGAACTCGGCTTTCTCCGTCGGCATCATGCTGGCGTCGTACGAGCAAAACCAGGACTATTTCCGGCAGCTCAGCGTCAATATACCCGAGAGCAAGAACGGGACACCCGACGTGCTCGACGAACTGATGTACAACCTGAAATGGATGATCACGATGCAGGACCCCTACGACGGAGGCGTGTACCACAAACTCACCACCCCGAATTTCGAGGCTTTCATCATGCCGTCAGAATGTAAGCAGAAACGTTACGTCGTACAGAAGAGCACGGCAGCCACACTCGACTTCGCGGCTGTGATGGCTCAGGCAGCACGAATCTACAAAGGCAACAAGGACTACCCCGACTTCTCAGCGCAGGCTGCCAAGGCAGCCATTGCCGCATACGGATGGGCTGAGCATAATCCGCATATCTACTACCGTCAGGGACGAATGAACGAACAGTTCAAGCCCGAGGTGTCCACAGGGGACTATGGCGACGGAAATGTGAGCGACGAATGGTATTGGGCTGCCACCGAACTTTATCTTCTCACCGGCGACAAGCAGTTCCTCACCGTCGTAGGCAACCACCAGCCCCATCGTTTCACCACCCCCGTGTGGGGAAACGTGCGTACGCTTGGCTCTTATGAGTGGATGATGCACCAGCCCACCTCAGATTTCGCACAGTCATGCCGCAAGCAGCTTGTCAGCTATTGCGACAGCATCGTAGCCACCACGGCCGCCTCTGCCTTCCAGACTCCGAACGGCAACTCGCCGCGTGACTTCGGGTGGGGATGCCTGGCAGAGACATTCTGCGCCAACGGACTGTCGTTGCTGTATGCTTATCGCCTCACGGGCAACAAGGCTTATCTCACCGCCGCCCAGCAGAACGCTGACTACATCTTCGGGCGCAACGCCACAGGATACTGTTATCTCACCGGATTCGGCAGCAAGAGCCCGATGTTTCCCCATCACCGCATCTCCGCCTCCGACGGTATTGAGAAACCGCTGCCGGGCATGCTCGTGGGCGGTCCCAACCCCGGACAGCAGGACATCGCCAACGTGAAGAGCTATCCGTCGAAGGAGCCGGACGAATCGTATGCCGATGTCACGGACTCATACGCCTCCAACGAGATTGCCATAAACTGGAACGCGTCGCTGCTGGCCATGCTCGGATGGCTCGAGGCGGAACAGGGGAAGAGTGAGAAATGAAGAATGAAAAATGAAGAATGAGAAATGAAGAATGAAAAATGAAGAATGAGAAATGAAGAATGAAAAATGAAGAATGAGAAATGAAGAATGAAAAATGAAGAGTGAAAAATGTCAACTAAAACACTGAAAACTGACAACTGAAAACTGACAACTAAAAACTGAAAACTAAAATGAAAGCCGTAGTAGACGATAAAATACCCTATATCCGCGGACAGATAGAGCAGCTCGTAGGCGAGGTGGTCTATCTGGCTGGTAGTGCCATATCCAAAGACGACGTGAAAGATGCCGACGTCCTCATTGTCCGCACACGCACACAGTGTGACCGCCAGCTGCTGGAAGGCAGCCGTGTGGGACTGGTGGTGACCGCCACCATCGGTTACGACCATCTCGACACCGGCTATCTCGACTCGGCTGGCATCCGCTGGACCAACTGTCCGGGCTGCAATGCGTCGTCCGTATGCCAGTACGTGCACAACTCGCTGCTTGCCACTGGATATTTGCAGCCAGGACTGACTGTCGGAGTTGTGGGTGTGGGGCATGTAGGCACCCTCGTGGCCGACGACCTCGAACGATGCGGCATGCGTGTGCTGCGCTGCGACCCGCCAAAGGGCGAGCCCGCCACGCTTGATGAGATTGCCCGCCAGGCCGACATCATCACCTTCCATACGCCGCTCACACGCGACGGGGAACACCCCACATGGCACCTGGCTGACGACGGATTTTTCCACAGTTTACAACGAAAACCGCTTGTCATCAACTCCAGCCGCGGGGCTGTCGTCGATAACGACGCCTGGCTTCGCGCCTTGGACGGAGGACTTGTGGCCGATGCCGTTGTCGACACATGGGAAGGAGAACCGGCACTCAACCAGGAACTACTCAGCAAGGCAGTTATCGCCACGCCGCATATCGCAGGATACTCAGCCGACGGGAAGGCCAACGCCACGCGTATGTCATTGCAGGCTGTCTGTGAATTCATCGGCAAGCCGTTCACACTCGACATCCAGCCACCCGGACTGCCCGACGGTTTTTCCTACGGAGAAGAGACCGAAGGACCACTGAGGCTCTACGACCCGCGTGTGGACACTGCTCAGCTGAAAGCGAACCCCGGGACATTCGAATATTTCAGGGGACACTATCCGCTGCGGAGAGAGAGATGACAAATTTTTCCGAAGACGGCAGAGTGGCAACAGGCATCATACATGGCATCAAACATTTTCGCCCCGCGGCAAACATCAGTTGGCTGCGGGGCGAAATGGTTTTCTGACATGTTTGTGTCACTTTTTGTCGATGGGCATAATTCTGTGCTTTTGCTTGATGGGCAAGGTCGTGAAGATGTCGCCGGCAGTGACGATGAAAGAGACGACACGGTCGGCGTCGGTGTTGTTCTTCTCAAAAGCCACAGTGAGCTTGTTTCCCGACATGTTCGCGTCAAACCAATCCGTCTGCAGCCGATGGGTGTCGTCATCCTTGGTGATGATGCTTCCGGTACTGTACTGCACCTGTGCAATCCATGGCGCGGTGTAGTTCTTGCATGTGAAGTGCACGGTTTCATCCTCAGGTTCTACGACGAAATATCCTTCCTCCATGGTGATATTTCCGCTGGCCACCCATTCCATGGGTTCCCAGTCTCCGTATTTTTCTTCGTCCGACGAACAACTGCATATCAGCAAAGGGGCTGAGATAAGCAGTAATAAGAGTGATTGTTTCATGTTTGTTGTGAGTTTTCAGTTTTTAGTTTTCAGTTTTTAGTGGGTTGCTTCCTTTTGAATGGTTTCTCCATTGTCGAAAGGTCCGATGTTCCATTGTGGCTCGTCGTCCTCCTTTTGGCATGACGAAATGGCTACTATCGAGATGAAAGCCCAAATGATTAACGAAAGAAGTCTCATAATATTATAGTTTTCAGTTATCAGTTTTCAGTTTTTAGTTTTCAGTTGGTCGGACAAGTCGGACAAGTCGGACGGGTCTGACAGGTCTGACTGGTCAGACTCATCTTTTTTATTCTGTTGGCTTCTGTTTGAAGTTTTGCTGGATCAGTGCTTTGACCAATTCCATGCCCTGAGTCGGATGGACAGTGATGCCAGTGTATCCTCTGGACTGGTCAACCCCAGCGAAGTCAGCGAAAAGGATGCCTACGGGGCCTACGTTGTACTCGTTGTTGAGAAAGTTGAATGCCACCATGTTCTTTTCCTCTGCATTTGCACGGTAAGTGTCTGATGCCCCCGATCTGTTACATGATGATGCGAAATTGAATACCCATACCGGCAGTTCGGCGCCCATGTCGCGGCCGGTTGCTTCTTTCAGCATATTCCTCACACTGAACCCACTTTCACTATGTCCGTAGACTTCCTCGTCTTGAATCCAAAGAGGACTGCGGGTGCCTTTCAAGTTGACAATCATACCTTTCTGTTGTTCTTCGAAGAAAGGACTTCTGCTCCAATTCTCGAAGAAGGCTCCGACCGGCCAGGTGGAATACTTGTAAGGCGAGAAGACAAGGATTTTTCCTCTCAACTCATCCACCGAGAGCCTTGCATCGAACTGCGCGAACATGCCGTTGTATTCCTCGCTGTGCAGAAGTCTGTTGAACTGCTGTCCCCATTTACTGATTTGAGAGCCTTCTCCTTGGGGCTTGTCTGCCACCACGATGGCAAATTCCGTGGGATTCTGGCTGACCAGGCTTGTCAGACGCCGGAAGGCATCGCTGGCAAGCATGGTCGTGGCCACGCTTCCGCTGTGGCATCGCAGTTCTCCATCTTCATCGAGCTGGAAAGAGAAGGTGAAAGCTCTCACTCCGGCTTTCCACAACTCTTCGACCGTGAGATCCTGTGTGCGTCCTATCAGGTTTCCGTAATTGTATCTGCATGGTCCCCAGGCATCGAATCCAGTCCAAGGCTCAGCTGTGGCCGCATTGTGGGCACCTGGAATGGAGAGGTCTGCCACGAGCCTCTGTCCGTCGAGACGCGACATCCAGTCGTGGTTATCCTCTTCCGTCTTGAACTCATTGAAATAATCCGGGTCGTAGGCTTCTTCTATATTTTCCTGACTGAGCCTGTTCCATGCTTCAAGCAGAAATAGATAATCTTTGCCCCTTCCGTCTTGGAGCGTTATGCCGCCGTTGAGTCCCTGTGCGTTGATGGTTTTGCCAGACAGGCGGAAAACCTGTTGCTTGGGGTAATGAGGGGTCCATTCGTTGTCGAGCTCTATGTGGATAGACGCGTCGAAGGAGTTGGTGGTGTAGGAGAATTTGGCGCTATAGTTGTCGCCCCATCGCATGACCAGCCGTGGAACTTCGTCGTCAGAGAAAAAATAGCGGCAGAAATGCCCTTGCGTCTTGCTGTCGAACTGATAGACATCCAGCACGTGGGCATAGTCTACAGATGGTGTCTCGGCATACGACCCTTGCATAGCCATTGCTGTACCCTTTGCGTCGTAGGCGCAGTACCAGAGGCCTCTCCATATTCTATCGTAAACTGTCTGCGGAATTTCCGGAAGTGGAATTTCCGGGTCGTCATCATCGCTTCTGGTGCATCCGGCAAGCGTAGGCACCAGGAGAGAAAGTAGGATGACATATATAAAATAACGATGCATAGTGGTTGTCTGTTTTTTTTGTTTTTGTTGTCGGACTCGTCAGACAGGTCCGACCAGTCCGACTTGTCCGACTTGTCCGACTGGTCTGACCTGTCCGACCGGTCTGACTTGATTGATTATTCTCCTACTTCTTAGTCTCCCATGTAAGATCCCATGAAGAGGATGGTGCCTGAGGTGGATTCCTGGATGAGGTAGGCGAACGGACGGTCGGCGATGAAGTCGGATGGTGGCTCATTGGCTAATTCATATCCTCCAGCTACAGTGACAGCTGCCACTTTCGTCCCTTCCTCGTTGACCTCGATTTTTGCTGCCTGCTTGAACAGGTTGACAAAGAGGTTCTTGTCCGTGATGTTCGGGAACTCAGCTTCCGTTGAGAAAGCCTTGGTAATTCCCATGTTCTTCAGATGGTCGATAAGGTTGATGTCGGCCGATGTGGTGAAGCGTGGAATCTTCACGGTGATGCTGTACGGATACATGTCTGCTTTTATCATCTTGAAGGTCTCGGCGTCCAGGTTGCTGAGCATCTGGCTGACCGTGACATCGCGGTCGGGGAGCATTAGGAACATCTGGAAGGCTCCGCTGGAGTAGGGCAGGCAGACGCACGAGAAGTCCTTGAGATGGGTCCAGAGAATCATCGCATTACGGAACATCATAGGTTTGATAATCTGTGTGCCGTTTTCCTTCGTGAATGTCTCTTCTTTGGTGTGCTTCGGGTTGAAGCGGTCGGTCCATGTGGCCTTGAAGTAAATGGCGTTGAGCAGGTAAAGCAATTCATCAGGTTTTGTTTTGTCGAGGATTTTCGTGATGGTGTTTTCCGTTTGGTCGGCACACCATTTGTTGATTGTACCGACAGCCGAAGGGGAGGAGAAGTCGAGTGACTGAGCAGCAGCCTTATAGTAGTTCTGCATGTCCTGGGCAAAGCCGGACTTCAGCTGTACGTTCTCCGCTGCGTTGACGAAAATGGCATTGGCGATGTTGAGCTTGACGTTGGGGTCTACTTTTGGCGCGTTCTCGATGAGGTTGGCGCAGAACTCGTTGACGGCTGTCTTGTCGGCATCATTGAAGCCCATCGCGTCCATGATTTGCTGTGCCGTCTCTCCTTCAGCGCCGTCGTTGAGCATGCCGAGCACGAAGGACACGCTCAGCGGGGAGAGCACCTGGCTCTTTTTCTTGTCATACGTTTCCTTGAAGAGCTTGAAGGAGAAGTCGTTGACCGCATTCACATAACTTTTCTGGGCATCGGTCAGTTTGATTGGGTTTTTCTTCGGAATCATGTCGACGACGGTCTCTTCTTTTTCATAGGCATTTTGTTCCTGATTTTGTGGAAGCTCGTTTTCCTTCTCGTCATCGTCGGAGCATGAGAGAAGCGGTGCAGCTGCGAAAAGCAGCAGGCAGGGGATTAAAAGTAGATGTTTCATGATGTTATAGTTTTTAGTTTTTAGTTTTCAGTTATCAGTTTTAGTTGGTCAGACTGGTCGGACAAGTCAGACTGGTCGGACAGGTCAGACTGGTCGGACAGGTCAGACAGGTCCGACCCGTCAGACATCAATCTGTTTATTTGATGTTGAGGCGCAGTCCGAGGGAGAGGTTGAGTCCGACGGGATAGTCGCCGTAGAAAGTATGCACAGAAGTGCTGTTCTTGATGTGGTAGGACAGTCCGGGCTCGGCATAGACGCTGAATGTGCGGTTGAGCTTGAATTCCGCTCCTGCGGCTGCGTTGAGCGAGAACTGCAGGGGATGGATATGGATGTCCTTGGTTTCGATGGATTTCTGAAACTTGAAGTTCATCTCTCTGATGGTCTGCTCTCCCTTGAACATCTTTTCTGCCATGATTCCGGCAGACGCGTAGATGTTGAACCGTCGGTTCTGCCAGATGCTGTAGCTTATATTGACGGGGATGCCGATGTAGTTGAGCTGTTGCTTGGTCTGGTGCCATTTTTCGTAGTTTTCCTTTCCGTCAGATATGTCGGAGCTCTGGCGGGTGTAGGTGAGTCCGCCTTCTATGCTCCACCGGGCGTTCAGACGGTAGCTGACCATGATGCCGAAACGCAGCGGCTGATGGTGACGGACGTTTTCTTCGCCCTTCTGTTCCGTCTTGACCTTTCTTGGCGACAGTTTTCCGTCTGAATCGTCTTTGTCGGGGTCGT
Source organism: Bacteroidaceae bacterium (assembly GCA_017483765.1). GTDB lineage: Bacteria > Bacteroidota > Bacteroidia > Bacteroidales > Bacteroidaceae > UBA3839. Next base: position 33,350 of record JAFUVE010000006.1, read on the forward strand.
CGCTGCCCCCCGGGTTATCCGGTTTGTCGGAGTCGTTGCCGCCCGGCTTTTCAGGGTCGTTTAGCGGGTCGTCTCCAAAGTGTTCGTAGACAGCTGGATTTTCAAATATACTCGATGGTGAGCCACCCAATCCATTGTTGGCGAAGAATGCCTTGGCCATGAGCTTGGGAGCGTCTGTCGGCGATGTGTTTTGTCCTTCTGTGGTAGTGGCAAGGGCGGGGAGCTGGCGTGCCGGCCTTTGGGGATTTCGTCCTGATGGTTGTTGGCTGTCGGGCTTTCTGTTGTCCTGTGCCGTGATCTCCGATGGCTTGACGGCCGTGGAGATTGCAGGAGGAGTGTTGTCTTCCGGTTTGTGGGGAGAAAGTCCGGTGTCTTTTTCCTGCGGCTCAGTTTCGGCCAGGAGTTGCGGCTGGTTTTCTGTTTCTGTATGGCTATCCGAATGTCTGTTTTCTGCTACAAGAGGGAGTCCGGATGTGCGGTCAGCTTCTTTGCTGTCGGTCATGCCTTGAGGTCTCGCAGAATTTCTTGCTTTCTCATGGCTGAGACGCAGGCCGGCGTCATTGTCTGGCTTGCTCTGGGCGGAGAGCTGCTGGGGCGTTTGCCTTGATATTGAAGGAACCGCATCGGACGAAGTTTCCGGGTGCGTTTCGGACGGGAGTTCAGCAGTTGTCGTTGTGTCTGTCGGATCCGTTCCAGTGGCTGGTGCGGTTGTTCCTTGCGTTGCTGCTGGGACTGACTGTCTGGCTTGCCTTTTTGCGTCCTTGCTGTCTCCGTCGTTTCCGCTCAGCATCCACCATGCACCGCTGGCAAGTAGCAGCACGATTGCGGCCGCTGCTCCTATCCGCTGCCATCTCTGCCGTCGTACGGAAGGCTGGTTCGATGCCAGGGCTGTCTCCAACGCATCCCACGACACGGCGGGCACCTCCATGCTGAAGTCGTCCAGCTTCTGGCGCATTTCTTTTATGGTCTGTTCGTTCATCGTGTTCTGCGTTTGGATTGTTGATAATCTTTGATTTTCTTCGACAGCAGGTTCTTGGCCTTGCTGAACTGAGAGGCTGAGGTGTCCTTCTTGATTCCGAGATGGTCGGCTATCTGCTGGTGCGACCACCCCTCAAACACAAAGAGGTTGAGCACGGTGCGGTAGCCAGTGGGCAGTTCCCGTATCAGCCGGTGCAATTCCTCGGGAGGGATGTCGCTGAGGGTGGCTTCTTCCTCTTCTGTCTCGTCGGCTATGTTCTGGCTGAGCGGCGCCAGCTCATGCAGCTTACGCTCTTTGAGGAATTTCAGCGACTGGTTGACGGCAATGCGTGTGGTCCATGCCTTCAAGGAGCCCTCGCCTTTGTATCGGAACTGTGAAACGTGGGACAGGATGCTGACGAGCGTGTCCTGCACCACGTCTTTCAGGTCTTCGTCGTCTGCCACATACCGGGCGCATACGGCCGTGAGTTTTCCAGCGTAGAGGGTATAGAATTCCCTAAGGGCGGCTTTGTCGCCACCCTGCAGCTGCCTCGCAAGGCGTTCCTCGTTATGTCCCGATTGTCGTTGCACGCGTCTGTCTGTCGGACAAGATTTTGATGTTTTTGCCCTTATAAATCTAAAAATTCGAAAAACTTGCCTGAAAAAAGAATAAATTTAAGGTGAGAACAAAAAAACAGTGGCTTAGAAATTGAGAATGGTGATTTTTTGGATTTTGCCGAGGTTGTTCCATATATTGTTTACACCCGTCTTTGGGCATCGAACCCTCGACGGCTGGCGCGGACGAGACGTCCACGCCCCCAGTGCAGGCTGGTTTCGGTGTGGTTTTCTGGATTGGATAGGCCCTCCTGTTATTCGCAGAACAAGTCGTCAAGCAAAACGTTGTTCTGAACCAAATTGATGGAATATTCGTTCTGCTTCAAAGGATATGTGGTCACCATGGCAATGTAAATGCCTTTGCGCTTTTTCATCGCCGTTTTCAGACAACTGATTTTTTCTCTCAGTTTTTCTGCTGTTGTTTTATTTATGCTATAAGGCTCGTCTGTGAACTTCATCTCACATAACGTTACGATTTGGTCTCCACGGTCAATCACCATGTCGATTTGCGCTTCTGGGCTGTAATATGAGAATGTGTTCGTGCTGATCCCTGATATGCCCAATGCTTTCTTTATCTGGTGTTGATGGCTCATGCACAGACGTTCGAAAGATAAACCGCACCATGTGTGATAAGTGGAGGTTCCTTGCAAGTGCATCCAGTTGGATGTGTCGAATGAAGGACCGTTTTTGAGAAAATTATGGTAGAAAAGACTGAAGTAATCGATGAGCTGGTAGGTGAACGTCACATTGCCTATCGTTTTGTATTTTCGGATAAAACCGCATTGCTCCAGTTCTTCCAGGCGACGGGAGAGCCCGCCACCGTCGCTCACTTTGGTGTGGTGGATAATTTCCTCACGGGTATATCCGCTCTTCTTTTTTGCCAACGTCTCTACGATTCGTAGGTATTCTTCAGATTTTTTGAATAGTGACGCATAAAGGTTCTGGTATTCATCCTCAAGCAATGCAGTCTCTGAGAAAAATAATGCATCGACATTCTGAGCCAGGCTTTTGCTTTTGTCAAGCATGTCAAGATAATAGGGGATGCCGCCTAGAATCATGTAACATTCTGCGGTCATCTTGTTTTCCCAGTTGATTCCCTTTGACGAGAGGTAGGCTTTTGTCTCAGCCAAGTCGAAAGGTGCTATTTTCATCTTGAACGTAAGTCTGTTGTGAAGCCCACCATGATTTCTTACGATATTTTTCACCAGCCATGAGGCTGCTGAACCGCAAACAATCAGCAGGATGTCGTGGCGGGCGGATGCCCATGAATTCCAAAACAGCTCCAGTGCTTTTACAAAACTGGATTTTGGGGTGTCCATCCAAGGCAGCTCGTCTAAGAATATGACTTTCCGCTCCTTTTTGCTTTTTGTGAGAAGTTGCTCAAGTGCATGGAACGCATCAAACCAATCCTTTATTTCTTTCCCGTCAATTGAGTCGTCGTATTGTCTGATGGAATTCCTGAAGTTAACCAGTTGCTCCATTCTGTCTCCTTTTGCTATGCCTGTTGCGCTGAAAGCAAACTGATTCTGAAAATATTCCCTGATCAGGTAGGTTTTGCCGACGCGACGACGGCCATATACCATGAGGAATTCAGAGCGGTTTGAGTTAAACAGCCTCTGCAATGATTCTTTTTCTGTTTTTCTTCCAATAATTTCCATAATAATTCTTATTTTTGGCTGCAAAGGTACGAATTTTATGCAAAACCGCCAAAAATATATGCTATATTTGGCGGTTTGGGGTAAAAAATGATGGCATTCCGCCAAAAATAATATATTTGTGGCATGCCCGATTCGTTGCTGTTTTGGAAGAACTCTGCTGAAACATATCTGCCACTGGCTTCTTTTATCCTTCTTTTTGTTGTTTTTCCGCCTATTCACGACTCCTTCTCTTTCACATGGCAAATGCATTATTTTACCTTCTCAATCCAACCTTACACCAAATGGATGAAATGGATGATGGTGTTTTGCCTTTTTTCTTTTATCTTTGCCACGAAGAAAAAAAAGTTGCCCGTAAATATGCGATAGTCAGATTTGTTTCATAAATTTGTCGCGTCATCGCATTTTGGTGGCAGACATATCAGCAAGCGTTAGCAAATCCCCGCCTGTGAATCTCGACAATTCATCCCTGTGCAATCGGACAAGCGAACGCCATACTTCATTATATGTATATGTGTGCTTTCTCTGCGCATGTATCTTTCTGTGGTGTGGGCGACTTTTCTTATTCTTTGCACAGCCTGTCGTAGCCTCTTTGAGGAATAAGACGGGTCGACTCACCATTTTTTTTTAATTCGAAATAATTTGATATTCTCAAAACACACGACCAGAAAAAAGAATCCAACTATCATAAACAAGAATAATTACATTCCTCCAACAGTCTCTCTTATCAAACAATATTTTTGTAAAATAGTGAAAATTTCGCAAAAATGCTAATTTTTTCAAATAAAATGATTATCTTTGCGGTGTGAATTGTATTATAAACAATGAATGTTGAGTTTGAAAATTCGTCTTTAGCTGAACTTTACGAGTTTGGTGCAACCAAAGACCACAGATACAACCGACTCTCAAAGGATATCGTAAAGCGCTATGTGAAAGTAGTGAATTTCTTAAGAGCAGCCCGGCGCATAGAAGATCTGTTTCTTATCAAGTCTCTTCATTATGAGAAAAAGAAGGGAGACTTAAATGGTGTGGATGTGGTTTGGATAAACGACCAGTATCGTTTGTTGTTCCGAAGTTCCCCAGATGAGGCAGGAATTATCGTAAACGCCTTGATTTTTGAAATATCTAAACATTATGAGTGATAAAACTTTGACTCCATTTGTTGCGACCCATCCTGGAGAAATGATACGGGATGAACTGAAAGAACGTGGCATGACGCAAAAGCAACTGGCCGATCAGACAGGAATCAAACCTTCCGTGCTGAGCGAAACCATAAACGGCAAGCGAGGTGTCTCAGTCAATATGGCTGCCGCGTTGGAGAAAGCACTTGGCATACCGGCTGAAGTCTGGTTGAATCTGCAGGCGCAGTACGACCTTGACACAGCCCATATTGCAGAACGCAGTAATCAAAAAGAAACGGTGCCGGTTACGATACCGGTTCGGGACCATAATCTTCTGAAAGAACTTGCCAGGAAGTTCGGATGGGTATGTGCCTTTTAGGCTGATGCCGGTCCAGACTTTGTCAAAGAATCAATTCTGTCAGTGCCACCGACAAAATGTCATACATGACATCGGTGGCATATTTTTTGCGTAATTGGTTTTCGGAAAAAACAATAAATCAAATAAAAACATTACGATTATGAACATTAAACCATTAGCAGACAGAGTTCTGATTCTTCCTGCTCCGGCAGAAGAAAAGACCATCGGCGGTATCATCATCCCTGACACCGCTAAAGAGAAACCCCTTCAGGGTGAGATTGTTGCCGTAGGTAACGGTACGAAAGACGAGGAAATGGCTCTGAAAGTGGGCGATCAGGTGCTCTATGGCAAGTATGCCGGCACAGAGCTGGAATACCAGGGCGTGAAATATCTGATTATGCGCCAGAGCGACGTTTTGGCCGTTCTCGGATAATTTTTTTATGAGGTAAACGAAAAAAACAGAAACACTTAAAATTTAAGAAATCATGGCAAAAGATTTGAAATTCAATATAGAGGCTCGCGAGCTTTTGAAGCAGGGTGTCGACCAGCTCGCCAACGCCGTGAAAGTGACTCTCGGCCCTAAGGGACGTAACGTAATCCTTGAGAAGAAATTCGGTGCTCCTCACATCACCAAGGACGGTGTGACAGTGGCTAAGGAAATCGAGCTGGCTGACGCATTCCAGAACACCGGTGCACAGCTGGTGAAGAGCGTGGCAAGCAAGACAGGCGACAATGCCGGTGACGGAACAACCACCGCTACCGTTCTCGCTCAGAGCATCGTGGCTACAGGACTGAAGAACGTGGCTGCAGGTGCCAACCCTATGGACCTCAAACGCGGTATCGACAAGGCTGTGGCCAAGGTGGTGGAAAGCATCAAGGAGCAGAGCGAGACTGTGGGCGACAACTACGACAAGATTGAGCAGGTGGCAACTGTCAGCGCCAACAACGACCAGGAGATTGGTAAACTCATCGCCGACGCAATGCGTAAGGTGTCGAAGGACGGTGTGATCACCATCGAAGAGGCTAAGGGACGTGAGACCACAATCGGTGTGGTTGAGGGTATGCAGTTCGACCGTGGTTACCTCTCTCCTTACTTCGTTACGGACACAGAGAAGATGGAGTGCGTGATGGACTCACCGCTTATCCTTATCTACGACAAGAAAATCAGCAACCTGAAGGAGTTCCTCCCGATTCTGGAGCCTGCCGTTCAGACCGGACGTCCGCTCCTCGTCATCGCTGAGGACATTGACTCTGAAGCACTGACCACACTCGTGGTGAACCGTCTGCGCAGCCAGTTGAAGATCTGTGCTGTGAAGGCTCCTGGCTTCGGCGACCGCCGCAAGGCTATGCTCGAGGATATCGCAGTACTCACTGGTGGCGTGGTCATCAGCGAGGAGAAGGGTCTCAAGCTGGAGCAGGCTACTGTAGAGATGCTGGGTAGCGCCGAGAAGGTGACTATCTCGAAGGACAACACCACGATCGTTGGTGGTAAGGGCGAGAAACAACTCATCCAGGACCGCGTGAACCAGATCAAGAACGAGATGGCCAACACCACGTCTTCTTACGACAAGGAGAAGCTGCAGGAGCGTCTTGCCAAGCTGTCAGGCGGTGTAGCCGTGCTTTATGTGGGTGCTGCCAGCGAGGTTGAGATGAAGGAGAAGAAGGACCGTGTGGACGACGCACTCTGCGCTACACGTGCTGCCATCGAAGAGGGTATCGTTCCTGGTGGTGGTGTGGCTTACATCCGTGCCATCTCAAGCCTGGAAGGCCTTGAGGGCGACAACGCTGACGAGACCACAGGTGTGAAGATCATCAAGCGCGCCATCGAGGAGCCGCTCCGTCAGATTGTGGAAAACGCAGGTCTGGAAGGTTCTGTAGTGGTTCAGAAGGTACGCGAGGGCAAGGGTGACTTCGGCTACAATGCCCGCAAGGACGTTTACGAGAACCTTCATGCAAGCGGTATCATCGACCCTGCCAAGGTGGCTCGTGTGGCTCTTGAGAACGCCGCTTCCATCGCCGGCATGTTCCTCACTACTGAGTGCGTCGTAGTCGATGCCAAGGAGGACAAGCCTGAGATGCCGATGGGCGCTCCGGGCATGGGCGGAATGATGTAATTCCCGACTCGCAGATTTGTACAACATCATTTAGAAAGCAAAAGCCGCTGAATCGATTCAGCGGCTTTTGCTTTTTTGGGGGCTTGCTAGACTGAAAATTTGAAGTGCTACTCCAAATATTCTTGTAAAATTTGAAGTGCTACTCCAAATTTTCAGTTTTTTTCTTGCGCACTTGTGAAAAATATTCTTTTTTTTAAATCTTTTTCTACATTTTTCCGTCTTTACAATATATGCTATTTAATCATGAATATATCTTTGTTTGAATTAATACAATGAACAAGATTACAGAATTGATACATGAGAACCGCTCCTCGCTAATGAGATATGCCTGCTATCGGCTGGGCGATGCTGATGATGCAAAAGATGTTGTGCAGGATCTCTATCTGAAACTTTACAGCAGATATTCAGAAGACGGTAGTGGGGATGTGAAAAACTGGAAACACTATGCGTTTCGAACATTGTCGAATCTATGCGCCGACCGTCTCCGTTCGGCAGAGAGGCAGGCGACCTTACATTTTGATGAACATTTTGATGTTGCTGATATACCAGACGAGGACAATGAGGCGGATATTACCCGAATCACTCAGTTGCTTGCTACTATACCAAAGGAACAGGCGGAAGTAATTCGGCTGAGAATCTATGGCAACAATAGTTTTGCTGAAGTCGCTGCAATCCTTTCGCTTCCGCTGTCCACAGTGAAGTCCCGGTTTCTCTATGGCTTGGAGAAAATCCGTCAGGCTATGAAATAATGAATTACCCTTTAAATGTGTTGAATTATGAACTGTAAAGAATTTAAAAACAAGGTGGCTGATTTGTTTGACACAACCATAGATTCCCACGTCATGGCAGAATGTCAGAATCATATTGACAGCTGCCCGGACTGTAAGGCTTATTATGAAAACATTAAAGCCGCCTTTGAATCGCTTCAGCCTGCAGGAAGAAACGATTCTGCCCAATTCGTGAAAACTAATGGGAGGAAGAAACGAACAGCCTTTTGGAAAACCATTGCCGCGGCTGCTTCGGTGATACTGGCAGTAGGACTTCTTTCCGCTCTTTTATTTTCCTCTCCGGCAAAAGCAGAGACCAATGATTTGCTTTTCTTTGAACAGTCCATCAGCAGTATACGTGAAGCCATTGATTGCCGTATGAAGGTGGATGTGCGGACAACCCCTTATGAGAACTTTCGGTTTTACGACCCGAAGGCTGATTTTCTGACGATGGACGTGCTTCTACTGTGGCAAGACGGCTCCATGTGTTACAGAGTGGAGAAACCTGGTGGTCGAGTGGTGGTGTTTGATGGTTGCAACCAGTATATGTGGATTCCTGGTATCTTGTATCTGAAAGGTACTGCTGAGTCTAATTTCCTGGAAGATTTTAATAATCTTCTGTTTCCAGACCGTCTGCTTTTGATGCAAAAGTCGGCAGTGGAATTTTCGGATGCGAACAAAGTGACGAGAATAGAGTCGGACTCGACAGTGACACTTCGTTTTGAGGGAAAGAAAAAGAACGGTGACCTCCGTCAGTTGCTTCGCACTGGCAAGATGGACGACTGTGATGTGGTAATTGAGAACGTATTCTCTAAAGATGATCATTTATTGAGGTCGTTGAAACTCTGGGTTGTGGATGATGGCCGTCAGACGTTGCTTGTGGATATGGCCCACATATCTTACAACGTGCAGCTCAGCAAGGATGAAGTGACAAAACTGCCTGACGTGCCCGAAAGCCAGTGGAATAAGGGAGATGCGAATGTGCAGGATGTGGACCGGTTAGCCCGTTTGCAACAGGAAACGCCAGAAGAGGCTGCACAGCGAATTGTCAATGCATTCATATCGGGACAGATGGAGACAGCGCAGGAGGCCCTGTGCTATTACAAAGTGTTGTTCGCAGAGATACACCGAAAATTCAAGGGGTGCAGAGCTACTGATTTCAAGGCGAGAAAGTCGGATGATTATGCCGGAGTTTATGTGTTCTATGTGCTCACCAACCCTGACGGCAGCCAGGAAAACATGCATATATCAGTCCGCAAGGACAATCCACAGCATATCTGGATTGCAGATGGTGGAATATGAATTAAACCAGACCCATTCTTTTTTGTAATAGTGGCATAAAGCGTATGACAATATATGCCACAAAAAAGCAAGCCGCCTGTGATTTGGCGGCTTGCTTTCATATTGTTGTTGTGTCAGTCTCTTTGAGCCAGTGATTATTTCGCGATAATCAGGAAGTATTTTTTCTTGCCTTGCTGGATGAGCAGGTATTTGCCATCGAGTAGGTCATCGGTTGTGAGCGTGAGGTTCGGGTCAGAGATCTTCTCCTTGTTGATGCTCACGCCACCACCCTGGGTCATCTTGCGCATCTCACCCTTTGAAGGGAACACCGTTGTGCTCTCTGTCGCAAGGTCGATGGCTTTCACACCGTTCTCAAAAAGGCTCTTGTCCACTTCAAAGTGTGGCACTCCGTCGAAGATGTCGAGCAGTGTCTGCTCGTCGAATTTCAGCAGCGACTCTTTCGTGGATTTTCCGAAGAGCACGTTGGATGCCTCGAGGGCCATCTCGTAGTCTTCCTGGGAGTGAACCATGACGGTCACTTCCTGTGCCAGACGCTTCTGCAGCACGCGGCGGCCAGGATCCTGGTCGTGCTCTGCGATGAGTGCGTCGATTTCCTCCTTAGGCAGTGAAGTGAAGATCTTGATGTAGCGCTTCGCGTCCTCGTCTGCGGTGTTGAGCCAGAACTGGTAGAAGATATATGGAGATGTGCGGGTACGGTCGAGCCAGATGTTGCCTTTCTCTGTCTTGCCGAACTTGCGTCCGTCGCTCTTGGTGACAAGCGGGCAGGTGAGTGCGAAACATTCCTTGCCCGACATACGGCGTATCAGCTCAGAACCGGTGGTGATGTTGCCCCACTGGTCGGCGCCTCCGAGCTGCAGACGGCAGTTGTTGTGCTCGCTCAGGTAGTAGAAGTCGTAGGCCTGCAGCAGCTGGTAAGTAAACTCGGTGAATGAAAGACCATCGCGTGCCTCGCCGTTCAGACGCTTTTGCACGGACTCCTTCGCCATCATGTAGTTCACGGTGATGTGCTTGCCCACGTCGCGCGCGAAGGCCAGGAAGGTGAAGTCCTTCATCCAGTCGTAGTTGTTGACAAGCTCAGCTTTGTTGGGCGCGTCGCTCTCGAAATCGAGGAACTTGCTGAGCTGTGCCTTGATGCATTTCACGTTGTGTGCCAGCGTTGCCTCGTCGAGCAGGTTGCGCTCCTGACTTTTTCCCGACGGGTCGCCAATCATGCCGGTGGCACCTCCGATGAGGGCGTATGGCTTGCCGCCGCAACGCTGGTAGTGGCGGAGCATCATCACGCCGCACAGGTGTCCGATATGGAGGGAGTCGGCGGTCGGGTCAATGCCTAAGTATGCCGACACGTTCTTCTCCTTTTCCAGGAGCTCCTCTGTGCCCGGCATCATCTGGTGGATCATTCCACGCCATTCTAGTTCTTTTACGAAATTCATTGTATTTTTAGTTTTTAGTTTTCAGTTTTCAGTGAAGTTACCCTGAGTTTTCTTTTTAGTTTAAAGTTGAAAGTTTAATGTTTAATGAAATATTAGTGATTTCAGATGATATGATTATTTGAAAAAGTAACTACACTTTTCGCTATTCACTTTTCACTTAATCAGTTGATTTTTGCGATGGTGGCGTTGAAATAGTCGGGGTCGCCTGTCACTTCCTTGATGACCTTGATGAAGGGCGGGAAATGGATTTCATTGCCGTCTTTGGTTCCTGCGATTTCCAGAATGTTGAGGTTGTCGTCGCGCTCAAGGAAGGTGTCGAGCTCGAAATATTGCTTCTCCCACACGAATGTCTTGCGGAGTTTCTGTATGGTCTGCCGGCTTGTGTCTGCCTGCTGCAGCATGGTGACATACTGATATGGGGATATTTTACGCTCGGTCTCGATACATTCATCGTCCGACACCTGGGTCTTAGTGCGCAGAGTGTAGACGTAGCTTCCGTCCCATCCCCGCTTTCTGAGTCTCACGGTGGAGCCTGGGTCCGACTTGAGGTAGGTCTGGGTGATTTCGCTGTCGGTGGTCTCTGGCAGCTCTCCCGTCACGTCGACGAGGAAATAGCGCTGCACTTCGTTGAGTGCCGGCAGGCCCATCACGACTGAAATCTCCTTGATGACGGCTTTGATTTTGTTCTCGAAGTCACGGCTGTTGTCTATGATTCTGAGATGTGGATGCCCGTTCCATGCGGATATGAGCTTGATGTCGAGCATACGGGCTGTCTTCACGTCCTCGCTGCGTGCGGCGTTGGTGGCAGTGGTGTAGAACTCTTCGGCCCCGTTGGCTGCGCTGACCAGATGGAGGACTGCGTCGTAGCGTGAGTCGCGCAGTTGGATGGTGTTGGTGCCGATGTCGTTCATCAGCGCCTGCCATGTCTCCTCTGGCAAGTAGGTGGAGATGTCCATGGTGCCTCGGTCGCAGACGACGATGGATGGCTTTCCGCATTTCCTGGCGATGTCCATGAAGCGGTCCTCAATGTGCATCTGCATCAGCAGTGTGGCCTTCTCAGCCTCGTAGTGGTACTGCCGGTCGTCGGTCAGGTAGTTCACTCCTGCCTGGATGCAGATGGTTGGTATTTCAGGCAGCGTGAACACCTGATAGCCAAGTCCTGTGAAGTGCTCGATGATGCGCACGAGCGCCGTGGTCTTGCCGGCACAGGGCCCGCCTGTGAGCACGATTTTCGTGATGTCGTTTTTGTTCATGTAGCTGGTTGCATGTAATCGGACTGCAAAGTTACGAATATTAATTAACATTTGAAAATTAATTCAAATGATAATGCAGTTTTTTGATTATGAAAGCCTTGGCTTCAGCCTGTCTGGGGCGTTTCTGCCTGTCTGAGTCATCCTATCTCAGGCGTTGCTTGAAATCGGAGAGTGCCGCTGACTTCTGCTCGTCTGTGATGTCCGGGAAATAGGTGTCCAGGATGTCCTTGAATGCTTGCTCAGCCTTTGCACGCATCTGTGCCTTGCCGGCTCTCAGCCCTGCCGAGAGTTCGTTCTTGGGCAGCAGTGCACGGTTGAAGTTTCCGTCGCTCATGGGGGATTTTTTTTATAGATGGTCTGGATATTCTAGATGCTCTAGCAATAAACCTCAAATTTCAATTCTCGTGCAAGCGAGAGCAGAATGAAGCTCGCTTCAATTATGCCGAGCGTAGCCGAGAATCATGTCAATAAATTTCAAACCTCAAATTTCAAACCTCAAATTATATTATTCCTGTATGTAGACTCGCTGCACGCGTGTGGAGATGCCGGTGAGCACTTCGTATGGGATGGTGCCAAGTACGTCGCTGAGCACGGTGACAGGCAGGTCGTCGCCGAAGATGACGGCCTTGTCGCCTTCCTTGCAGTCGATGTCGGTCACGTCAATCATGCACACGTCCATGCAGATGTTGCCGAGGTAGGGCGCTTTCTTGCCGTTGACGAGGCAGTAGCAGTTGCGGTTGCCCAGTTTCCGGTTCAGTCCGTCGGCATAGCCGATAGGTATGGCTGCTACGCGGCTGGGACGGTCGACGAAGGTCTTGCGGCTGTAGCCTACGGAGTCGCCTGCGGGCACGTCGCGAATCTGCAGTATCGTGGTTTTGAGCGTGCATACGTTGTGTATCATCTCGTTCGTGCGGGGGTTGATGCCGTAGAGACCGAGTCCCAGTCGCACCATGTCGAGATGGTACTGAGGGAAATGCTCGATGCCGGCGGAGTTGCAGATGTGCCGTATGATCTTATGCCCGTAGGCGTTCTGCAGCTTGGTGGACGCCTCGTCGTAGAGTGCGAACTGCTGGCGTGAGAAGTCGTCGAATCCGTCGGCGTCGCTACCCACAAAATGGGAGAATACAGAGGCGGGCACGAGTGCGCTTTGCCGCGTAAGACGGTCGATGAGGTGCTCCATGTCGGTCTTTGCGTTGAAACCGAGGCGGTGCATGCCGGTGTCGATTTTGATGTGGATGGGGAAGTTGGTGATGCCTTCTTTCTCTGCGGCGCGGATGAGCGCCTCGAGGATGTCGAAATTGAACACCTCCGGCTCGAGCCTGTAGTCGAAGAGCATACGGAAAGAGGTCATCTCCGGGTTCATCACCATGATGTTGGCGGTGATGCCTGCATTGCGCAGCTCGGCGCCTTCGTCGGCCACGGCTACGGCCAGATAGTCCACTCCGTGGTCCTGCAGTGTCTTGGAGGCTTCCACCGACCCGATTCCGTAGGCCGATGCTTTCACCATGCACACCATCTTGGTCTCTGGCTTCTTGAACTTACGGTAGTAGTTGAGGTTGGCCACCATCGCGTTGAGGTTGATTTCCAGGATGGTCTGGTGGACTTTCAGCGTGAGCAGGTCGCTGAGCTTGTCGAACCGGAACTGGCGGGCGCCTTTCAGCAGGATGAACTCGTTTTTCAGCTCTTTGAACACCTCGCTGTTGATCAGGGCCTCGGTGGTGCGGAAGAAGTGCTTGTCGGGAAGCGGGAAATAGTCGGCGCATTGGCTGATCTGGTCGCCCACGCCGATGATTTTCTCGATGCCGCGGTTCATCGCCATCTGTGCCACCTGGCTGTAGAGCGACCGTGGCTCCTCTCCGCTCTGGAGGATGTCGCTGAGGATGAGTGTCCGCTTCTGCTCCTTGGTGTCGGGGCGGCGCGACATGAAGTCGAGCGCGATGTCGAGCGAGTGGATGTCGGAGTTGTAGGTGTCGTTGATGATGGTGCACCCGTTGGTGCCGTCTCGCACTTCCAGACGCATGGCCACGGGCTCGAGCCTGCCCATCCGCTGGCAAATCGTGTCGACGGGCATGCGCAGGCTGACGCATGTGGCGAAGCAGGTGACTGAGTTCTCGATGGCCGCGTCGTCGATGAAGGGTATGGTGTATTGTCCTATTTCGTTGTTATAGGCGAATTTCACGGTGGCATGGTTGCCTTCTTTCATGATGTCGCGGATGACAATGTCGGTGTCGTCGATTCCGGCTGCGTTGGCTGTGTTCCATGCCAGCCGCCTGACGCTCTCGGGCAGCGTTGACGCACATTGCGAGATGGTGCTGTTGCTCAGGTTGAGAACGGCGGTCTGGCAGCCGTTGAAGAGCTGCATCTTCTCTGTGCATTTGATTTGCATGGAGAGGAAGTTCTCCTGGTGGGCCTGCCCGATGTTGGTGATGACGCCGATGGTGGGCTTCACGATTTTGTTGAGCCGGTCCATCTCGCCGCTCTTGGATATGCCTGCCTCGATGAGGGCGATGTCGGTGTGCTTGTCGATAAGCCAGAGGGACAGGGGAACGCCCACTTGTGAGTTGTAGCTTCTGGGCGACCGGCACACGTTGTAGTCGGGGCTGAGCAGCTGGTAGAGCCATTCCTTCACCGTGGTCTTGCCGTTCGAGCCGGTGATGGCCACCACGGGGATGTCGAACCGGCTGCGGTGGTGGCCTGCGATGGTCTGCAGGGCGTTCAGCGTGTTGCCCACTTTCAGGAAGCAGGCGCCGCTCAGGCTGTCTGTCCCTTCTGTGGAGGTCACGACGAAGTTTCTGACTCCTCGCTGGTAGAGCTCTCCTATATATCTGTGTCCGTCGTTGCGCTGTGTCTTCAGGGCGAAGAAGAGAGTCTGCTCTGGAAAGCAGAGCGACCGGCTGTCGGTCAGCAGCCAGTTGATTTTCCGTGTGGCGGTGTCGTTGTTCTCGCTGCCACATACGATGGTTGCGCCAATGATGTTGGCTATTTCTCCAATAGTGTATTGCATTTTTCTATTTCTTTATCCATCCGGATGTATGGATGGCTGTTTACTGTCGTTTGAATCTGCCTGAGTGTGTTTTCGATGAATGCCTTGTAGACTGGGCTTTCGGGATGGCTCGGGCGGTGGCTGAGTGCCTTGGCGATTTTTTCGCATTGGTCGATGAGGCTGAGTGTCTCACGGCTGAAATGGGTCTGCGTGAACCGTTCCCATATATGGCTGACGGCGGTGGGGGAGGGGTGTACCATGTCGTCGGCATAGAAGCGGTAGTCGCGCAGTTCGTCCATCATGATTTCGTAAGAGGGAAAGTACGCAGTGTAGGGCATCGACGGGTCGTCCTTGCATTTCTGTAAGATCTGGTCGGCTGCGAGCAGCAGTGTGCTTTTGCTCAGCTGGTTGACATGAAATCCGTCGCGCATGTGGCGGATAGGGCTGACGGTGAGGATCACGCGCAGGCCGGGGTTTGCTTGTCTCAGCTGCCTGAGCAGTGCCGTCCATCTGTCTGTGATTTCTTCCGTGTCCAGCCGTCTTCTGTCGAACAGGCTGTCTTTTTGCTTGTGGCAGTTGGCCACGAGCCGTCCGTCTGCTTTCAGCGTGTAGATGATGGCCGTTCCTAAGGTGACGATGAGTGTTCCGGCGTGGCGGAGTGCCTCGGCTGCCTGTATTCCGGCTTTGTTCATGTTCTGGCAGAGTTCCTCTGCCGTCTGCGCTGAGAAGTCTGTGTGGTGCATCCAGCTGTGCCATGTGCCTTCTCCGTCCTTGAACAGTTCTTCGGACTGCGGCGTGAACGGGGCTCCTTCGAGTGTCCTTTCGAGAATCCATGCGATGGACTGGGGGTTGTAGAGCGTACCGAACGGATTGACCAGCACATTGAACTTTGCTTCCTGCATGCGTCGTCCGATATTGTCGGCAAAGCATGATCCGAGCAGTACCACTTCCTTTGTGTGGTCTATCTGGATTGGGCTTTTGGCTATGTCGACGGGCGTGACGAATTGCATGAAATCGAATTTTTCTGCAAAGTTACAACAAAAAAATGAAGATTGTGCATCGTTTTCGAATTATGATTGATGTTTTTGTTTTTGATGTTTGTCTCATTCGGGCGAAAATAGGGTCAGAAATGATTGTTTTCGCCCGAATGACGACATATTTTGCGTTGAAAATTGCTTTTATTCGGGCGAAAATAGGGTCAAATATAATGCTTTTCGCCCGAATGACGGCCTATTTTACGTTGAAAATTGCTTTCATTTGGGCGAAAATGGGGTCAAAAATGGTAGTTTTCGCCCGAATGACGGCATATTTTGCGTTGAAAATTGCTTTCATTCGGGCGAAAATGGGGTCAAAGATGATGCTTTTCGCCCGAATAACGGCATATTTTGCGTCGAAAATTGGTTTCATTTGGGCGAAAATGGGGCCAAATATGATGGTTTTCGCCCGAATGACGGCATGTTCTTATGGAATTTTTGTAAAGAGGTCTTTTAGTGTAATAGTCTGATCTGCAATGTCTGAGTGGCTGTTCTGCTTGAGACCGAAGGTGGTGATGATGCATGTTTGAATGCCTTTTTCCGTGCCTGTTTCTTTCCTGAATGCTTCTTCGCGGTAGTTTATTTTTTCGTGTTCTGCTTTGTTGATGCTGTATATCGTCTTTGAGTATTTCACCTCACAGATACTGATGTTGTCGTCGGCGCGATCTACAATGATGTCAATCTGGGCCTCTGGGCTGCTCTTCTTGCTTCTCCATGAGTAGTATTCTGTGTGTATGGTGTCGAATCTCAGCGCATGTATGATTTCCCTTACATGGTATTGGCACACTCTCTCGTAGGTCAGACCGTACCAGGTGTTTACTGTCGGCGTACCGCTCATTTTCACCCAGTAATCGGGGTCGGTGATGTTTTTCTTACAGAACTGATGGTGGAAGAGGGTGAAGAAATCCGTGATTTGATAGATTGCTCCGTTCACTCGGCCTCCGTTGTTGTATTTCCGAAGGAAGTCACAGTAGATAAGGTTTTCAAGCATGTCGCCGAAATGTCCGTTGTCCTGCACCTTCAGTTTCTTGGCCATATCTCTTCGTGTCATCCCGGTTTTGTTGGAGACGAGCAACTGGATGATTTCCTTGTAGTTTTCTGGCGAGTGGTAGAGGGAGTTGAAAAGTCTGTCGAACTCGTTGCGCAGCAGTGCTTTCTCGCCGAAGAAGAGCATGTCGATATTTTCTGGTATCGTTTTCTGGTTGTCGAGTAGGCTGAGGTAGTAGGGAACGCCCCCAAGACTCATGTAGATTTGGAGGATGCCCAGCTGGTTCCATCTGAACTTGTTTTTCTTCAGGTATTTCTCTGTCTGCCATAGAGTGAACGGCCGTAGGTGGATCTCGTGTGTCACACGGTTGTGAAGTCCTCCACGGCTGTTGATGATGTTGCGGATCATCCATGAGGTGGCCGACCCGCAGATGAAGAGCTTGATATTGTTAATCCATGCGCCTGTGTTGTTCCAGAAATGTCCGAACATCTTGATGAACCGTGAGTTGCGTGTATCAAAGCATGGCAGCTCGTCGATGAACACGATGATTGGTGCGCCTTTTTTCTCTTCTGCTTTCTTCTTCAGCAGCTTGCCCAGTGAACTGAACGCATCCATCCATTTTTTTGCTTTCTTGCCCTTGTATCCGTATTCCTCCAGGGCCTCATTGAATACGCCGAGTTCGTCTTCAAACGTACCGTCTATGATGCCGGTGGCGTGGAAGTCGAACTGGTCGTTGAACAGTTTTCGAATGAGAAACGTTTTGCCAACGCGACGCCGTCCGTAGATGGCTATCAGCTCATTACGGTTGTTCTTTACGTATTTCTTAATCTGTGTGGCTTCCTGCTCGCGCCCTATCAGTTCTTCCATAGTGTTATCTGATTTTATGGTTGCAAATATAGATATTATTCGCTTTAAATGCAAATAATTCGGGCGAAAAGTGGTGTTTTTACATTACTTTTCGCCCGAATGACGGCCTATTTTGCCCTGAAAATGTGGTTTCATTCGGGCGAAAATAGGGCCAAAAATTATGCTTTTCGCCCGAATGCCTGCATGTTTTGCTCTAAAAAGGTGGTTTCATTAGGGCGAAAATGGGGTTAAAAATGATAGTTTTCGCCCGAATGACGGCATATATATGCCTCGTATGCCCACGACGATAGGTTCCAATCCTGCGTTAGAAAGTGGGATGATGCTGTCCGCGGGGTGGAAGAAATGTCTACAATGAGAGCATACTTAATCCAATTCTATTAGCTGAGCCGATCCATTTGGTGGCAATTCATTATTTTACATCGTCTAAGTCTTGAAAAAACAATGATTATATATAATTTTTTTGTATAAAACTACATCATTATTAAAAATAAGTTGTAACTTTGTACAAATATTTGAATATGGCATTATGAACGATATGCAAAACATCAATGGACAGACTGGTTATGTTGCTTCAAACGAGATGGTTAGGAGAAGCGATTATTATAGCCTGCTTCAGGCGGCGAAGGAAGGTGACGTGATAAAAATAAAACGTGGATTGTATACGAGTGAGGAAGAACTGTCCAAACAGATGATTGACACGGAGAAGGTTGTGCCAGGTGGAGTATTGTGCCTGTATTCCGCGTGGTTCATACATCATCTGTCGACGCAGATCCCTACGGAACATTGTCTTGCGGTCAGGCGGGGGCGTAAAATCGTGCTTCCTGACTACCCGCCCGTAAAATTGTATTGGTGGGCTGAATCGGCTTATTCCACTGGAATTATAGAAATGGAAATAGAGGAATTCTCTGTAAAGGTTTATGACATGGAGAAGTCTGTATGTGATGCGGTGAGATTCCGGAATAAGATAGGCATCGATGTATGCTCTGAAATTGTACATGCATACCTTGGCAAACGGGAAAGAAATATTGATAAACTTATGAAATATGCCAACGTCCTGAGAGTTGGGAAAACTATGAAATCATATCTTGAAATTCTTCTTTGAATATGAATAAATTCAATTATGCTCTTTCTGTAAAGTCTAAACTACTGAATATTTCACGTTCGGAACGTATCGTTAACCAGACCATACTCACAAGATATTTTCATGAACGCTTTTTGTACAGACTTTCTGTCAGTCCTTTTCGGACTAATTTTATATTAAAGGGTGGAGCGCTTATATATGCACATGAGTCACATAAAGCACGTCCAACATTGGACATCGATTTTCTTGGGTGTGGCATAAGCCGTGATTTTTCAACCGTCAGAAACACGGTTACTTCCATTTGTCAGATTCCTTGTGTTGAAGATGGGGTGATATTCTATCCTGACACAATTATTCTTGAGGAGATTACATTGGCGTCCACTTATAATGGCGTCAGAGTCCGCATGGATGCCTCTTTGGATACTGTGCGTCAATTATTGTCTATGGATATTGGTTTTGGGGATGTGATTATTCCTGCTCCTGTTAACTTGAATTATCCTTTACTAATTGGAACATTGCCAGACTTCAATATAGCTGCATATTCATTAGAGTCAGTTATCGCAGAGAAGATCCATGCTATGATTGACCGTTCTGTGACTAATAGCCGGATGAAAGACTTCTTCGATGTGTATACTCTTTTGAAGACAAAAGATATAAATACGGAACTTCTTCGTCAAGCAGTTCACTCTACTTTTTTGAATCGGGAGACGAGTTTGAACTTGAACAACCAAATGTTTGACAGAAGCTTTGCTGAAGATGAAATAAGAAACCGTATGTGGAATTCGTATTTGAGAAAAGTCAGATTCACAGATAAACTGCCGTTTGCTATTGTGTGGGAATTTATTGTCAATCAGATACGTGTACTAATTGGTGAATAACTGAATAAAAACAATTTTCATTTTTTCAGAAAAAGGCAAGACTGGACGGCCTTTTACATCTTCTGATAGATTCGACCTTTTGGGGTTCAAATGTTTCTATCGCAGCTACCAAAGATAAAAATATACTGATTTTTTTTATTATTATTTGTGATTGCTTTGTCAATTCACAAAAAGTTGTTAACTTTGCGGTTAGGGATGAGCCACAGGTGTGTGTTAATCTCTTTCCGCTTTCTGTAATTTCTGATTGCGGGATTTTGTTGGAAAAAGCGTTTGCTACGCTTGGTTTTCACTGTTGAAACTTCGAACACTTCAACTCATGTATAGCAGAAAACCATGCAACAGTAGATGCTCATGAATGTATATTCTCATTATGTCCTTTTTGAGGACAGAATGTGTGTATATACAGAGCGTGAGGTCTTCGTTGCTCGTTTGTGCTATACAGGTAAGTTCGAAGACCTCAACAGTGAAACGGGTAACAGTAAGGGTTTCACGCTTTTTGTGTGTTTTTCTCATCAACACATTTTTTGTTAGTCAAGCTCGGGGAGGAACCGAAGAGCAATATAAATTTTTAATTATTATGAGAAAGAATTTCTGTTTATTATCTGCATTCGCGCTGATGCCTTTGCTAGTGTTGTTCTCTTGCAGTGATGATGACAATGGAAACGACAAGTCAAATGATGCTGCGGTAGTTGAGGGCTACTGTCCAAACAGTAAACATCCACACGCCGTGGATTTAGGGCTGAGCGTGAAATGGGCTTGTTGTAATGTGGGCTCTTCATCACCAGAACAGTTTATGAATTACTATGCTTGGGGGGAAACTCAGACAAAAGAATCATATACAGAGGAAAACCACCTTGTTCATTTAGATGATTTTGTTAATGAAGACAATTATAAGGATTTCGAAGATACAGGTATAGATATAGCAGGAACAAAATACGATGTGGCTCATGTAAAATGGGGGAAGGGATGGAAGATACCATCAGAATCTCAGATGGAAGAACTATCTGATAGGTGTAATCAGGAATATGTGGAACTGAATGGTGTAAAAGGAGTTAAATTCACTGGTCCAACAGGCAAAAGCATCTTTTTACCATCGGTAGGTTTTTTTGATGAAGATGGTAGGGATGATGCAGATGAGGGTTTCTATTGGTCTTCAACTGCATACTATTCCTTTTCACATGATGAGCTATTGTCTGTTTATTTGAATTCCTATATTGACAAAAATGGTAGGATTCATTCTTATACGGATGAGAATTATCCTAACCCGGAACATGGTCTTTGTGTACGTCCTGTCACAGAATAAAGATACCGGAATGACTTTTATCAATATCTACGGCGGCACCATCTCGGCTACAGCGGGACTGGACGCGGCTGGTATCGGTGGCGGCCAAAATGGCGACTGAATTCCTGCCGTGCCTATTTCCATCTGAAGGAGGCTGCTGGCGAAGGGGAAGCCGGAACGAAAGCGGTCATACGCGATTTCTTGATGAATTTCGATGGCGGGCATGCCACTGCCATTGACGCTGTCACGCCTGATCTCCAGCATTCCGGAAAAGAGGTCTGGTACAGCATCGACGGACGGCGTGTCAACGGAATACCGACAACAAGAGGCGTATATGTGGTCAACGGAAAGAAAGTTGTGATTAAGTAAGGAAAAATATGTGGCCTGTCAGTCAGAAACCGACTGGCAGGCCATATTTTTTTCATTATTGCACGGCACGCACTGGCAACCCGAATCCTCTGGCCTGATGGATTTGAACAAAGTCTGTGTTGGCATTGTCGGGATTCGGCCCGTCGGTGGGGTCATACCAATAATTATGATTCATTGCCGCTGCGTTGGGTTCAAGACAGAATCCCTGAAATGCAGTGACGGACGTTGCTGTCCAGTACTGCATTGGCTGATATTTGTCGTAATGGAACTCAGCCTCTGTTTTCGCTCCGCAGTAGGGCAGGAAAATGCGGTTGCCGTTGGATGCAGTGACCTTGAGTCCCGGAGTTCCGTTAAGCAGGGTGGCTTCTTTGCTGATGCCTGTGCCGTTTAGCTTTTCGTAACGGCTCATGGTAGGCATGTGCCATGATCCGCCCCAAAGTTTTCGTGCAACGTCGTATTCAGCCTTCAGCACACCGTCCTCATTCCACATGTCCCATTTGTATCCCCACCAGACGGTGCCTTCTCCGTCAACATCCTCTGACCATATGCAAGCCGTCTCATTCTCTGGTGTGGCTCCGTAGAAGCTCAGTTCCTTCGTTCCTCCCCAGCAGTAATATCCACCTTTCTCCCAGGGTGCTTTCGCTCCTACGTTGCAGCATGCCCATTTGCCGGCTGCACCCATGTCGATAGCATGCGGATGGTTGTTGTCGGGGCAATAATGCTCTTTTGCAGCCTCGTCGGGCTCTATATCCTCCGGGTCGTCCTTGTCCAGCCCCCTCACCGGGCGTATCGGGTGCCCTAAGTATCTGTGGCTTGCGTTTGCCACATCCTGGCCGTCCTGCCACATCGTTGTCACCCATTCCCCGCTGTTGAAATAGATGCATTTGGCGCATGTGTTGTCATTTTTCTGGAGAGATGCCGACCAGTACCATCCGCTGTTCGAATCCGACTTGGACGGAAGGAAGATGCAATTACCGTTCGAGGACGTGATTTTCACCCCCTCAGTACCATTGACCGATATCCATTCCCTTTGCAATTCGCCAAGACCTTTCAGCTGTCTGAACGACGGCATCGACCATTCTCCTTGCCATTCTGATGATGCCACATCGTATTCCGTTCCCGCTATGTTTCGAAGAAGATAATGGACCGTGGCCATGCTTCCGTCGGCATGTGCGTAATTGCTCCAATCGTAATACTCCTTTGTCGTCGTCTCTCCCCATGCATAAAGTCCTCCGATGTCCCAGGGGCCCTCGGCGCCGACATTGCAACATGACCATCTGCCTGCATTGCCCATGTCGATCACATGTGGATGATAGGAGTTGGGGCATATTCCCGCAACAACAGCCGGGTCGTCGGGGTTGTTAGGCGGATAGATGCTGTCTCCAATGATGGCACGTATGGAATAACCATAACAACGCAAATGATGCGAAATCATATTTGCCGTATCATGGCCTGTACGCGAATGCCACAGATATGCGACATAATTTCCGTAGCAATTCTTATATGGCACGAGCGTCGATGTCCAGTAATACAGGTGTCCTATGTCCCAATAATTCTCGTCCGGTTTATGTCCGCCTCCAGGCAGGAAAATTTTTTTTCCGTTACTTCCGGCGACCTGCACGCCCATCACTCCGTTCAGCTCAGTCCACTGCGGAGTGCCGTTGGGTGAACAAATCTTACGTATCTGATCGTAAGAAGGCATACACCACCTGCCTCCCATCACCGCCTGTGCCGCATCGAACGAGGTGCCGGCAATATCGTCTCCCAGGTCGAGACAGGAATTGTAATTCCCTCTGGATTGACTGTAATTGCTCCAACTGTATAATTCCTTCTCTTCGGTCTCTCCCCAGGCATAATATCCGCCAAACTCCCATGGGGCAGATGCGCCCACATTGCAGCAAGCCCATTCTCCCTTGTCTCCCAGATTGATGATATGCGGATGATGGGTGTCGGGGCAAAAACCCTGAAGTACGGCCTCATCCACCATCCCGGCAATGATGTTGATGACCATGACGATGTCGGAGATGTCGGTCTTCCCGTCATTGTTCACATCTGCCAGATTCTGCTCATCCGAGGCGGTTCCTGCTATCACGTTGATGATGGCGACTATATCGCTGATGTCCACTTGCCCGTCGAGGTTTACATCCCCTTTTTTCTTTTCGGGATTGTCGGAGGTGCTGAGCACTAACGTGTTGAATATACAATCTGGCTGGGTGTGGCAAATTGAGCTAACTTCCTCTTTGCCAAATATTGACGTCGCTTTCAGGCAGAGGAAAAAGAACAAAATAGAATATCTCATAATTCATTAGTATTGGTTGTTTCTGCAAAGATAATCAATAAGTTGAAAACAAAAGTGCCAATCGTGTAAAAAAACAAGCCATTACATAAAAATATAAAACCTTAAAGCACAGATTTTTCTGTGAAATGTTTCTTAAATCCCTTTTTTTGTCTAAATTTGTACTATGTAACCGTTAAAAACAAGTTGCCTCGTCTGCATGAAGACAAGAAGATTGTCTGTCATGGTCTACATTCGATAAGATTCGTTCAGATTCGTGTTCGAAAAAAAAACTACGATATAAGTCGTTTGGATTCGATAAGATTGTGCCCGAAGAATATTCGATAAAATTGGTTCGATTCAAAAAGATTCGTGTTTGCAAACAATATAATATTGTAAAATGAGAATAATCAAAGTTGTTGTCAGTGAGGAACTACGTGCGGCCTGCCCGGACTTCCGGGGGTGCATGGTTCGTGCAAAGATTGAAAATTCTGCCTACAATGCAGAGCTGTGGCGGGAGATAGAGGCTGAGATCCAAAACCTCTGCGGGAAGTACGACACGGAGAGCATCAAGCACATCAGCGGCATAGCCGCCACACGCACGGCCTATAAGCGTTGCGGGAAGGATCCCACACGCTACCGTCCTTCGTGTGAGCAGCTGATGCGGCGCGTCATCCAGGGCAAGGGACTTTACCAGATCGACACGGTCGTCGACCTCGTCAATCTCGCCTCCATCTGTTATGCCTACAGCATCGGCGGCTTCGACCTCGACAAGGTGGAGGGGGAGGTGGTCACGCTCGGCATCGGCAGGGAAGGAGAGCCCTATGAGGGTATCGGACGGGGCGTTCTGAACATCGCCGGCATGCCTGTCTACCGCGATGCGGCGGGCGGCATCGGCACTCCCACGAGCGACCACGAACGCACCAAACTCAGCCTTTCCACAGTGCATTTCCTCGCGTTCGTCAACGGATATGACGGCAATGAGCAGCACACCCATGCGTGCGGGCTCTTCATCGCCGAATTGCTGGGCAAATATGCCAATGCAAGCGATATAACCGTAGAGGACTACAAGTAGCACCACACCACACTCCATAAGAATCCCGACCTGCTGAACTCACACATGGAGCGCAGCAGGCCGGGGATAACGTTT
Source organism: Bacteroidaceae bacterium (assembly GCA_017483765.1). GTDB lineage: Bacteria > Bacteroidota > Bacteroidia > Bacteroidales > Bacteroidaceae > UBA3839. Next base: position 57,829 of record JAFUVE010000006.1, read on the forward strand.
TTTGGATGATACAGGGTTCGGGGAGGAACTTGTTTTGTCCTTACCGTAATACTTTTTCTGGATTAATGGAACGGCACTCCGTCGATCTTGCGGTTGGGGTCGCGGAACGGCACCTTGATCTTCATCTCGCAAGGCACGTAGGTTCCGTCCGTGGCAAGACATGGATCCCATTTCGGCATGCTGTTCACGATGCGTACAGCTTCCTTGTCCAGACCGGGGCTGACGGACTGAGTCACGCGTGCGTCGCGGAGACTGCCGTCGGGCATCACGGTGAAGGTCACTTCCACGTCGCCCTCTATCTTGGCTTTCAGCTCGCTCTCAGGGTAGCGTGTGTTGTTGGAGATGAACTTCTGCATCTCCACGCCGCCGCCGGGATATTGCGGGTTGCGCTCAATCTTGGTCGTGATGATGGTGGGGTTGCCGCTCTGGCCCACCTGGGCGGAGCTCACGTTGGTGTCGTGAAGCTGGGCCTGCTGGGGTGCCTCCACGTCCACGCGGATGATGTGGCGGGTCTCGTAAGGCTTGCCGTTGGCCTTGGCGGGAATCCATTTCTTCACCTGGCTCACCATGCGTACTGCCTCGGCGTCAAGCTCGGGGTAGGCGGAAGGAGATGAGATCTGATAGTCGCTGCCGTTGCCCTTCACGTCCACGTTGAAGTTCACGAACACCGCTCCTTCTGTGCCACGCTCGATGAGCGACTGGGGATAGCGGAAATTCTTCTTCACATATTCTTTCCATGCTTCCTCGCCGGCAGGGAACACGAACTCCTCATCCACTCCGGTGAGCTGGTTGAATTGGTCGGGGTTACGGAAGTGAACCTGGATAATCACTTGGCGGTCGTTCTTCTGAGGCACCCATTCCTTCACAAGTTTCACCACGCGCACGGCCTCCTTGTCCAGGTCGGGGTATTTCGACTTGCTGGTCACCTTGATGTCGCTGGCCTTGCCCTTCTTGTCGATGACGGCGGTCACATACACCACTCCGTAGATGTCTGCTGCCGACTTCGGATGAACGATGTTCTGCTCGAAGAACTCCTGTAATGCCTCAGGACCTCCAGGATAATAGAAGTCCTTGTCCTGTGCGTTTGCTGCGATGGCAAATAATGCCACGAGCATGAATGAAATGAACTTTTTCATAACTTTTTTTGTTTGTAAATCTATGTTATTTTGTTATAATATGCCGATTGATGGCTCTATAATTTTGCAAATTTACTAAAAAAATATAACTTTGCAACGAATTTCGCATTTTTTGAAATAAAATCACAAATAATAACACTTTTTTATACAATGGACAACAAACAAAACGCACAACAACTGCAAATTGAGATTAAGCCCGATGTTGCTCAGGGCGTGTATTCAAACCTGGTGGCTATCACACACTCATCCTCAGAGTTTATCCTCGATTTCGTGTCGATGATGCCGGGAATGCCGAAGGCGGAGGTGAAGTCGCGTGTGGTTATGGCACCTGAGCATGCCAAACGACTGCTTGCAGCCCTCAGCGACAACATCAGAAAATATGAAAGCCAGTTCGGCGAAATCAAAATCCGACAGGCTCAGCCTCGTCCGGGCAGCACCATCGCCCCGTTCAACATCAACAACCAGGGAGAGGCTTAAGGTTTGAGGTTTGAACATTGTAATTTGAGGTTTAGAGTTACTTCTGCCTCGGAAATATGTGAGACATCCCAGTCAATCTTTTTTTGATTGGCCGGGATGTCTTTTTTATAGGTTTCCTGGATTTTCTGGTTATTCTAGGTCCTCTGGATTTTCTAGATAACCTATGCCTGTTTCAGGTAGTTGAACATTCGGTTGAGGCCTTCGTTGAGGGTGGCCGTGGTGCAGGCGAGATTTACGCGGAGGAAGCCCTGGCCTGCGGCGCCGTATATGCTGCCGGGGCTGAAGAACACCTTCGCATGGCGTACGAGGCGCTCCTGCAGCTGGTCGGACGTGATTCCCATCTCCTGGCAGAGCGGGCGGCAGTCCACCCATCCGAGGTAGGTGCCCTCAATGGGCATCACCTTCATCAGGCCTTCCCCTTCTTCTTCTACGCGACGCTGAAGGCAGAGGAAGTTCTTCTCCACATACTGGTTGAGCTGGTCTATCCAGTCGCCGCACTCGTTATAGGCCGCGATGGTGGCGACAATCCCGAACGGGTTGACGTCACATACCTCGTTGATGTTGATCGTGCGGTCGATACGGCGGCGCATCTCTGCGTCCTCACATACGATGTTGGCAATCTGCAGACCGGCGATATTGAAGGACTTGGAGGCGGAGACGCAGGTGATGGACCGCGTGCTGTCGCCAACGGTGGCATAAGGGATGTATGTGTGGCCAGGACGCACCAGCTCGTTGTGAATCTCGTCGGAGATGACGGTCACGTGGTGACGGCCGCAGATGTCGGAGATGCGCCGAAGCTCTTCTGCGCTCCATACGCGTCCACCCGGGTTGTGGGGATTGCAGAGGATGAAGGCGGTCACTTTGCTGTCGGAGCAGCGCCGCTCGAAGTCTTCCCAGTCGACGTGGTACATCCCGTCGTCGCCGATGACGAGCGGGGATTCCTCGGCCGAACAGCCGCTGTTGCGTATGCTGGAGAAGAAGCAGTTGTAGACTGGGGTGCACACCAGCACTTTCTCCCCTGGCAGGGTCAGGGCCTGCAGGCAGCAGGAGATGGCTGGCACCACTCCGATGGTGTACTCAATCCATTCGCGGCGGATGGTCCATCCGTGACGGCTGGCAAACCAGTTGATGACGGCGTCGTAATATTCGTCGGGGACGATGCTGTAGCCATACACATGATGGCTGACTCGTCTCTCCAATGCCTCCGCAATGGGGACGGCCACTTCGAAATCCATGTCGGCCACCCAAAGGGGCAACACGCCTTCTGGCATCTCGTCCCATTTCACGCTGTTCGTCCCGAGCCGGCACACGGGCTTGTCGAAATCGTAAGTTTTCATGATAAGTTAGTTATTAGTATTTTTTTTGAAGTCTTTTCCGGATGTCCCGAACTGTCTGGATATTCCGGGCTCTTCAGGAATCCTTTTCTTATTTATTCCTGGTCTCGATGACGCAGTCGGCTGGCTGACGGATGTTGTCGTCGATGGTGATGCTGCCGATGCTGTCGGCGACAATGTGGCCGGAGGTGGGGTTCTTGATGTTGGTCACGTGGCCGCGGATGTCGGCATGGAGCGTGCTGTATTCGAACATTCGGTCGCAGTCCTCGCCGAACGTGCAGTTCTCCAGGATAAGGCCGTCAGCATAGCAGAGCACCTGCTCACCGGTGATGTGGCAGTTCACCAGTCGCAGGTTTTTCGAGTGCCAGCCCAAGTACTCGCCGTGGAGTTCGGAGTCGTAGATCGTCACGTTCTCCACCTCCCAGAAGGCATCTTTCGTGTCGATGAAGGAGTTGCGGATTTCTACGTTCTTCACATATTGGAACACGTATTTGGAGTCGCTCCGCAGGCCGTCTATCTTGATGTTCTCGCAGAACATGAAAGGATAGGTTCCGTCGTGAATCTCCAGATTCTTGATGTCCAAGTTCTTGCATTTCCAGAAGGTCTCGTCGGCGTCGTTGATGCGCACATTCTGAATTTTGATATTCTCCATCTCGCGGAACATCTTGGGGCCGTCGATGATGGTGTCCTCCATCTCCAGGTTGTCGGAATACCATAGTGCCGAACGGGCGCCCACCTTGAAATGGCAGTTCTTGATCTTGAAGCCATGGACATGCCAGAACGGATACTTGCCTTCCAGCAGGCAGTTCTCCGCCTCTATGTTGCTGCATTCCTTGATGGCTGACTCGCCTTCGCCGATGGTCACGTGCTCCAGGCGCAGGTTGTGCGACTCGAACAACGGACGCTCTCCTTCAAAATGTTGATTCTTGATAAGTTGCATATATTAGTTTAGAGTTTAGAGTTTAGAGTGAAGTTGCTCTGGGTTTAGAGTTTAGTATGAAGTTACTCTGGACCTTAAATTTTGGCTGCTTTGAGCCATCTGCCACTCTTGAGCCTGAGGAGGAAGAGAATCCCTCGGATGCACAACTCGATACACATGGCAAGCCATACTCCGTTGAGTCCCATGGCGGGTGCAAGCAGGATGGACAGGGTGATTCGGAACACCCATATCGATCCGAGGTTCATGCTGCTGGGGATGAGGGTGTCGCCGGCTCCGACGAACACGCCATAGCAGACAATCGAGGCGGCGAACAGCGGCTCGGCGAAGGCTTCGATGCGCAGGGCTTCCACGCCCAGGTTCACAATCTCCTGTACGGGGGTCATGATGCCCATCATCAGCGGGGCTCCAACATACATCAGCGCACCCATCACGGTCATCACAAGGATGCCCAGCGTGACGGTGATGTAGGCGAAACGGCGGGCCAGGTCGGCTCGCTTGGCTCCTACGCTCTGGCCCACCAGCGTGGTGGCGGCATCGCCGATGCCGTAGCCGGGCATATAGCACAGGCTCTCGGCGTTCACGCCGAAGGCGTTGGCTGCGATGGCGTACATGCCCAAAGGTGCCACGATCATCGTGGTGCATATCTGCGCCCCGCACATGATCACTCTCTCGCAGGCAATGGGCATGCCCAGCCTGAAGGCTTTCTTCAGCACGCGACCTGTGGGACGGAACATCCTGAGGGTGGACGCCTCCTGCTTCAGACGGCCGAACAGGCTCATTGAGCGGGAGCGGAAACAGAGGAAATAGAAGAGCAGGACGCAGACGATGACCTCGGCTACGGCCGTGCCCATCGCGGCGCCTACTACGCCCATGCCGGCTCCATACACGTGGATGCGCATGCCCAGCACCTCGTAGTCGGCTGACGGGAAGATGAACAGGAAGTTGAATACGACGTCCAGCACGCACAACAGCATATTGAGCATGCTCGGCAACTTCACGTTGCCGCTGCACCTGAGCATCGCGCTCATCAGAAAGGTCAATTCGAACACGGGGATGGTCAGGCCGAACACAAGAAAATAGCCGGAGGCTCCGGCTTTCAAAGATTCGTCACCTCCCAGCCATGTGGGGAGCTGGCCGCTGATAGCCACGGCTATGATGCTCAAAGCCAGACTCAGACTGATGGTCGTGGTGAACGCCTGGCGGAGGATGCTCCTGGCCTCGGAGGGTTTGCTGGCACCTATGCGGTGGGCCACCTGAACGCTGAAGCCGGTGGCCATGCTGGAGCACAAACCCCAGAAAAGCCACGTCGTAGTGGCCACAAGGCCGATGCTCGCGGCGCCTTCAGCACCGAGACGTCCCACCATCGACGCGTCGATATACTCCATCAGAATGTGGGATATCTGGGCCAGCATGGCAGGAATAGCCAGACGCACGGTAAGATTCAACTGCTCATACCGTGTCATCGACGTGCCTCCTGTGCGAACCTTTTCAAGGAGTAAGTCTGTCTTGCTGAGTCGACGCGCTGTTTCCATGTTTATGCAAAAAGTATGCAAAGTTACAAATTTTCAATGAGAATAGCACTAAGAAAGTGCAAAAAAACAATCATTGCTTTCATGCGTAAAATCCTGAATATTGCGTATTTGCAAAAATAGCAAAACTGGGAAACCTTTTTGCTATACTCCAAGCTGGTGGCTGCTTCGGTTTGTCTCTTTCCTTACGTGCAAAGAATTCCCCGCAAACAATGACCTTTGTTTGCGGGGAATTATATGTTCGGCTTTCTTCTGCTGCGCAAGGAGCTGTGCCGTCAGCGTATCATTCCGAAGAAGAAGAGCAGGGCTGCGGCATGTTGCTGGCTGACTCCCTTCGCATAGCCGATGGTGGAGTGGCTGGAGTTCTGGATGGTTCCGTCAGAGCGGATGTAACCGATGGTGGAGTGAGAGGAGTTCTGCACTGTCCCGTCGCTGCGGATGTAGCCGATGGTGGAGTGGCTGGAGTTCTGGATGGTGCCGTCGTTTCGGATGTAACCCATCGTGGAGTGGGAGGAGTTCTGCACGGTTCCGTCATTTCGGATGTAGCCCATCGTGGAGTGGCTGGAATTGTACACTGTCCCGTCCTTCACGTAGCCGATGGTGGAGTGGGAGCTGTTCTGCACTGTCTGGGCCTGCACCGCCGTCGTGCACAGCAACATGACGAGCATCAGGGCGATTTTTGCAATTATTTTCATCGTTTGTCTGTTTTTAGGGGTTGATAATGAGTATGGATCTCTCTTGTCTTTTTGTGCAAATTTATCATGATTCCACAATCGTGGCAAGGGAATTTCGCTATTTCTTGATGGGGATTTCTGCGTATGTGGAGGACGAATCCCTATTCCACGTCCATGAGGTCTTCCAGGTACTTGAGTGTGTTGGTGATGCCCGACATGTCGCGCGGACCGTCCATATAGCCGTGTGAGCTGAGGCTCTTTCCGCTGTCGAACAAGGCACTGAAACGCCAGTTGCTTCCGTCGGTCACGCCGGGATTAATATATTCTTCCTTGTAGTTCTGGGCTTTCCCGGCCTTCAGGAATTCCGTGATTTTCTCGCCCACTTCAGCTCCGAAGGTCTTTTTCTTCACTATAGGCTCCTTGCCCATAAACTTGCCGCTGTCGTCGGTGAAGTCCACTTCGTAGCCGCCGTCTGCAGTGGCTTTCACATTCCATTCTGGTCCGCCCGGACGCATAGTCCCCTTGTGGCTGTAGTTGAAGGAACTGAGTTTTCCTGTCGGGAAGGGCTTGTCGACGGTGGTGTACTCAAATATTTCGTCGAAAAATCCTGTGACGGCATGCACGATGCCGAAGTTGTCAGGACTGACACGCTCCGCGTTGAGCAGGAACACGGCTGATTCGTGCTTCGTGCCCAGGTGCCATTCCAGTCCTTTCTGTCCTTTCTTCGATGTGTAGTCCTGGTAGTAGTCCTCGAGCGGGTAGATGTGCTCGAGCATGAATTCCAGTTTCTCGAGTTCAAGGGGGGAGATGGACTTGTAGTTTCGCTCTCCGTCTCTCAAATATTTGATTTCGACGAAATTATGAACCTGCTTCATCTCAATTTCGGTCGTCTCCTCATCGTTCTCGAGAACGGTGAAACGCAGTTCCTTCAGTTTGCCGGGTTTCTCGTCGCCCTGGTAGGCTTTCTCTTTTCCGTGGCTCACGCCTTTCATCTTCTTCTTCTGGGCATAGCATGGGATAATCGCAATGATGAATGCGACGATACAAGTGATGATGATTTTTTTGTCCATAGGTTTGTATTCTTTTGAGGTTGATAATGTGATTTTCTCGGGTTTGTTGACAAATTTGCTGTCCACGATGCAAATTTACATAAAATAAATGAATTAGTTGATTTTTTTTTCGTTTTTTTTGCTGGTAGGATAGATGTGGTTAAAGTAGAGACGTCCCGCGGGGCGTCTTGCTACTTTCTATTTTGGCTTGTCACGGTTTTGATTTAGACGCCCCGCGGGGTGTCTGAATTTTGTTGTACGGTTTGATGCGAGTCGGGATCGTGGCTGCGTCGGAAAACAGATTTTCCGTTCCTGCAACTGGTTGGACATTCCAGTTATGGGCTTTGGGGTGGGGTAGAAACAAAAATGCCAACCGGTGGGGTTGGCATTTTTGAGTTGTCGGTATGTGAGGGTTATTGTCCTTCGATGATTACGCAGCGGTTCCAGTCGTTGTTGTCAGGATAAGGCTGGATGGTGTCGCCGAGTCCTTCTACCATCGTAATCTGGCTTGCCGGTACTCCGGCGTCTTTCAGTGCCTGGGCCACTGTGTCGGCACGCTTCTGCGAAAGCATGAGGTTACGTGCGGCGTTTCCTGTGCCCTTGTCTGCATAACCAGTAACGGTGATCTTGCCCTTCGGGTATTTCTTTGCCCAGTCGGCAATCTTCTTGATCTTGGCCTCGGGGCTGTTGGAGTTGTCAAGCTCTGTCTTCGACTCGAAGTAGTAGATGGTCTCCTTCACGGGCTCCGGCTTCACTTCCACTGGCTTCGGAGGTGCTACTGGCGTAGGAGGAGTGACAGGAGTTGGAGGAGGAGTTACCACAGGCTCTGGCTTCTTCTCAGGTTCTGGCTCCTTCACGGGTTCCGGTTCCTTCACTGGCTCCACCTTCTTCACGATCATCGGGTCTGGCTTGCGAGGCGCCTTGAAACCGAACTTGTAGGTGACGCCCAGCTGAGCGGTCATCATCCATTCGTCGCGGTTGCTGTACTTGGAGTTGAAGCGGTCGGACAGTGAGTTCATGTCCACTTCCAGACCTACGCTCCAGTTCTTTGCCACGTTGAAGTCCAGCATAAGGCCTACGCGGAGGTTGTGGCTGAACAGGTGCTCGCGGCTCTTGCCTTTGCCCCATGCATTTGAGGTGCTCTCGGCTGGGAGAGGTCCGTTGGCAAGGATCTTGTCAAGGTCGTCGTTGCCCCATGCGTAGTTCAGACCGATACCGCCCACGAGGATGACGTCGACGAAATGACGGTTGGTCTTTGAGAAGATGTTGCTCAGATTGAGCAAGAGGTCGAGGTCGTAGTTCGTGTAGTTGAACTTGTAGGTCTTGTCAATCGACTTGAATCCGCCCTTCGACTCCCATGCGTTCACATGGACACGTGCGCCCACTCCTGTGCCGAAGAAACGTCCGAATCCGAGGCTTACGGTCGGAGAAAGCAGGTCGGAGAACGATTTGTTTGTGAATGTGGTTCCAAGTCCGCCCTGAGCCTGCACGAACCAGTAGGGAGCTGGGCGATAGCCAAGCTGCAAGGCTTCCTGATAGTCTGCCTCAGTGGTCTGGGCCGACATGGTCATTGTGCCGCAAAATGCCACGGCCGACAACAATAAGGATTTTAATAGTCGCATAGTAATTAGTTGTATTTTTTGATGATTTTCTTTGCTAAGTGTAGATTTAACGACCAAATTTATGAATTTTTAGTGGAAACTGCAAAAAATATTTAAATTTTATTCGTAAAATGATAAAAAAACTTCTTTTTCTGGCCTGTTTGACACTTTTTTGCCTCTCTCATGTGGTATATTTGCAAGATAATTGCTAAATTTGCGTAAAATTGCAATTTTAACTGAATTCATACATTTTTTATAACTTGTTCATGCGTTTTTGTGGCATGCTGACCACGATGTGAGGATGGAGCCATTCCGTCTTCATTGAAAACGTGTCAACCATTTTTTTATAATCCTACATGTCAGAAATCACTATCAAACCCATTGGCGAGTCCAAACGGGAAATCCATAAGTTTGTGAAATTCCACAACGACCTCTACGCCGATTGCCAGTATGCCGTTCCTGAACTCTATTTCGACCTCCAGAACACGCTCTCGAAAAAGAATGCGGCAAGGGAATTCTGCGAATCGCAGATGTTCATGGCATACAGGGACGGAAAGCCTGTGGGTCGCGTGGTGGCCATCATCAACACCAGGGCCAACGAGGCATGGAAAAACAAATGTGTCAGATTCGGATGGATTGACTTCGTCGACGACAAGCAGGTGAGCAGCGCGCTCATAAAGACGGTGGAGCAATGGGGCAAGGAGCGCGGAATGACCGAAATCGAAGGACCGCTCGGATTCACCGACATGGACCCGGAGGGTATGCTCTACGAGGGACACGACGAGATTGGGACGATGGTCACCATCTACAACCATCATTACTACGTCGACCACATGGTGGAGCTCGGATTCGAGAAAGCCATCGACTGGGTGGAGTGGAGGCTGATTATTCCCCGGGAGACGGGTGTGCCGGAAAGGCTGATGAAGGTGTCGGCCATCGTCGAGAAGAAATATGGTGTGCAGATCAAGAAGTACAAGAGCTGCAAGGCCATCAAGAAAGCCTACGGACGCGACATCTTCAATGTCATCAACTCTGCTTTCACACCCCTTTTCGGATATTCTGAGCTTTCCGAGAAGCAAATCGACCAGTACATCGACATGTACATGAGCTTCGTCGACCCGAAGCTTGTGTCCACGATCGAGGACAAGGACGGAAAGCTCATCGCTGTGGGCATCTGCATGCCGTCGCTCTCCGAGGCGATTCAGAAATGTAAGGGAAAACTGTTCCCCTTCGGATGGTATCATATGCTCAAGGCGCTCAAATGGAAGCACGCCAACCACCTGGAGATGCTCCTCATTGCCGTCAGGCCCGAGTGGCAGAGCAAGGGTGTCAACGCCCTGTTCTTCAAGGACCTCCTGCCTTATTTCATCAGCGGAGGATATGAGTGGTGCGAGACCAGCGTCGAGCTTGAGACCAACACGAAGGTGCAGAATCAGTGGATTTACTTCGAGGGACGTATCCACAAGCGCCGCAGATGCTGGAAGAAAGCAATTGAGTAAATGAAGAATGAAGAATAAAGAATGATGAATGAGGAATGAAGAATCAGCCTTGCGCCCTCTTAGTCTGGCATCTACCTTTAGCAACCGCAGAACGTACCCCGTGTTGAGTGGCTGTCATCCGCATGGCTCTCTCAACTCTCAACTCTAAACTCTCAACTCTAAACTAAAAAAAAATCAATCGCCAGGCACAAAGCCGGGCATACATAATGGCAGAAGAAAATATAAACAACGACATTTTTGAGAACGGTCAGCAAGAGCCGGCCGTGGACTATACTGATGCTAACATCATCACGCTCGAGGGACTGGAACACGTCCGCAGACGTCCGGGTATGTATATCGGACGACTTGGCGACGGTTCGCACGAGGAGGACGGCATTTACGTCCTGCTCAAGGAGACCATCGACAACTCCATCGACGAATTCAAGATGAACGCGGGTAAGCGCATCGAAGTGGATATCGTCGACGACCACAAAGTCACGGTGAGGGACTACGGAAGAGGAATCCCGCAGGGAAAGATGGTGGAGGCGGTGTCCATTCTCAACACCGGCGGTAAGTACGACTCCAAGGCCTTCAAGAAGAGTGTGGGACTCAACGGAGTCGGAACGAAAGCCGTCAACGCGCTCAGCTCCAGCTTCGAAGTGAGAAGCTACAGGGACGGGAAAGTCAGGACGGCCACATTCGAGAAAGGAAAGCTGCAGACCGACACCACGGAGGACACCAACGAGGAGACGGGCACCCTCATCTGCTTCGAGCCCGACGACACGCTTTTCCTCAACTACAAGTACCAGCCTGAGTTCGTGGAGAACATGCTACGCAACTACACCTACCTCAACACCGGGCTGGAAATCTACTATAACGGACGGCGTATCATCTCGCGCAACGGACTCAAGGACCTGCTCACCGATACGATGGACACCACGCCCATCTATCCCATCATTCACCTCAAGGGCGACGACATAGAAATCGCCTTCACTCACACCAACCAGCAGTACGGTGAGGAATACCACTCCTTCGTCAACGGACAGCACACCATCCAGGGAGGCACACACCAGAGCGCCTTCAAGGAGCATATAGCCAGAACCATCAAGGAGTTCTACGGAAAGAACTATGAGTTTGCTGACATACGAAGCGGAATCGTCGCGGCTATAGCCATCAACGTGGAGGAGCCGCAGTTCGAGAGCCAGACCAAAATCAAGCTCGGTTCGCTCACCATGGCGCCCAACGGGGGCGTCTCGGTCAACAAGTTCGTGGGCGACTTCATCAAGACGGAGGTCGACAACTACCTGCATAAGAACCCCGACGTGGCTGAGGCCATCGAACAGAAAATCAAGGACAACGAGCGCGACCGCAAGGCCATTGCAGGAGTCACCAAGCTGGCGAGAGAGAGGGCGAAGAAAGCCAATCTGCACAACCGCAAGCTCCGCGACTGCCGCTACCACTTCAACGATGCCAAGGGCGACAAAAAGGAGGAGACCTGTGTGTTCATCACGGAGGGAGACTCTGCCAGCGGAAGCATCACCAAAAGCCGGGACGTCAACACCCAGGCTGTCTTCTCACTGCGCGGAAAGCCTTTCAACTGCTTCGGAAAGACGAAGAAGGTGGTCTACGAGAATGAGGAGTTCAACCTCCTGCAGGCGGCTCTCAACATCGAGGACGGAATCGACGGACTCAGATATAATAAGGTGATTGTGGCCACGGATGCGGATGTCGACGGAATGCACATCCGCCTGCTTATGATCACCTTCTTCCTCCAGTTCTTCCCCGAGCTCATCAAGAAAGGGCATGTCTATATCCTGCAGACGCCGCTCTTCCGTGTCCGCAACAAGAAAAAACGGATCAAGAAGGAGAATCTCAAGGAGCTCACCAAGGACAAGCCAGAGGACAAGGGCGACTACATCACACGTTACTGCTACTCTGAAGAGGAGCGGCTGCAGGCCATCGAGCTCATGTCGCCGGAACCGGAAATCACGCGGTTCAAAGGACTGGGAGAAATCTCGCCCGACGAGTTCCGCAACTTCATCGGTCCGGACATACGGCTCGAGCAGGTCACCCTGCGCAAGACCGACCAGGTGAAGGAACTGCTGGAGTACTACATGGGAAAGAACACCATGGAGCGCCAGAACTTCATCATCGACAACCTCGTCATCGAGGAAGACCTCCCCGACGAGGAGGAAGCCGAGGCCTCATAACCTGATCCTGCTGGGACCCTCCGGATATGCCGGTCTCTCCGGGTTATCCGGTCTCTCCGGCCTCTCCGGGTCATCCGGTCTCTCTGGCCTCTCCGGAAAAATCCCGTCCGCATGGCATTAAACTTCAAACTTCAAATTTCAAATCTCAAAAAAACAACCATGACACTCCTCTTCCCAGGCAGTTTCGACCCCTTCACCACAGGGCACGACGACATCGTCCGGCGTTCACTCGCTTTTGCTGACCGCCTCGTCATCGCCATCGGCGTACATCCCACCAAGAAAGGGCTCTACTCCCCGGTCCAGCGGAAAGCCGACATCGAGCGCGTTTACGCACATGAACCAAGGGTGGAGGTGATGGTCTACGAAGGACTCACCACCGACCTGGCACAACGCATCGGAGCCGACGCCATCGTCAGGGGAGTGCGTAATGTCACCGACTTCGAATACGAGCGCAACATCGCCGAGGTGAACCGAAGGCTCACCGGCATCGAGACAATCCTGCTGTTTGCCGACCCGGCTCATGCTGCCGTCAGCAGCAGTGTGGTGCGCGAACTGATGTCCTATGGAAAAGACGTCACACCGTTCCTTCCAACGAATGATGAAACGGAAGAATGAAAACTCAAGATTGATAATTAAATACTGTAAAATGAAAAAAATAGCCTTATTTCTGGCCTGTCTCTGTGCGGCAGCCACGCTTTGTGCACAGCACGCCACAATCGACCAGATACAGATGCAGAAACTGCAGCAGGCCGAGTTCTTCATCAAGAATCTCTATGTCGACGAACTGAACGACGAGAAACTCGTCGACGCGGCCATCGAAGGTATGCTCAAACAGCTTGACCCACATTCCACCTACGTGCGCGCTAAGGACGTGGAGAAGACCAACGAGAACCTCAACGGCAGTTTCGAAGGGGTGGGAATCCAGTTCCAGATGGTGGAGGACACGCTGGTCGTCATCAAGACCGTCAGTGGAGGCCCGTGCGAGAAGCAGGGCATACTGCCGGGCGACAGGGTGGTGTATGTCAACGACTCAACCATAGCCGGAGTGAAGATGACCAATGCCGGCATCATGAGCAAGCTGCGCGGACCGAAGGGCTCGAAGGTGAAACTCGGAGTGCTGAGAGCAGGGGTCAAAGGCATCAACAACTTCAACATCATACGCGACAAAATCCCGGTGTACACCATCGACGCATACTATATGGCCACGCCTACCGTGGGATACATCAGAATCGACTCCTTCGGGGCGACAACGCTGGATGAGTTCCTGACTGCCGTGAAAAAGCTCAAGGAGAAAGGTATGAGCCGCCTGCTCGTCGACCTCCAGGGTAATGGAGGCGGATACCTCCAGACGGCCTTCCGTATGGCTAACGAGTTCCTGGCAAAAGGGGAGAAAATCCTCTCGCAGAAGGGTAATCGCATGGCGGGCGGAGGCGAGCAGATTTATGCGGCCGACGGGTCGGGAACTCTGCAGGACATTCCTGTCGTCATCCTCGTCGACAGCTATTCGGCATCGGCATCCGAAATCCTCTCGGGCGCTATTCAGGACAACGACCGGGGGCTCATCGTTGGAAGGCGGACTTTCGGAAAAGGACTGGTGCAAAGGCCCATCGAGCTGGCCGACAAGTCCATGATCCGACTCACCACAGCGCATTACTACACCCCTACCGGACGGTGCATCCAGAAACCATACGAGCTGGGCGACGCCAAGAGCTACCAGAAGGACATCGAAGACCGACTCAACTCCGGAGAGCTCACCAACATCGACAGCATCCATTTCGCGGACTCACTCAAGTATGAGACCCTGCATCTCGGACGGACAGTCTATGGAGGTGGAGGCATCATGCCCGACTACTACGTGCCGCTCGACACCACCATCTACACCAAGCTCCACCGCGAACTTACGGCCAAGAGCTGCATTAACGGCACCGTCCTGAAGTTCATGGACAAGAACCGCAAGGCTCTCGAGAAGAAATACCTCAAGAAGGACATCGCCTTCTTCAAGCAGAACTATGTCGTGGACGAGGAAATGTTCAACCAGCTCAAGCTCGAGGCAGAAAAAGCGGAGGTGAAATACACCGACGAGGAGTTTGAGGAAAGCAAGCCCATGATCCGCAAGGTGTTCAAGGCCCTTATCGGACGCGACCTCTGGGAGACCAGCGCCTACTATGAGCTCTACAACGAGAACAACAACATCTACGCCAAGGGTCTCGAGGTCATCTCCTCCGACGAACCCGTCAAAATCACCAGCTGGAAGTAGAGACGCCCCGTGGGGCGTCTTGTAACTCCCCTCAAAAACATAGTTGTCTCCCCCTATATCATCTAGAAAATATAGATCATCTAGAAAATAAACTTCAAACCTCAAATTTCAAATTTCAAACCTCATGATTTCCTACAACACCCAAAACGTCTCTCTCCCCAAAATCCGCCGCCGCGACACCTCTGCCTGGATCAAGGCAGTGGCTGCCTCCTACGGCAAGCGGGTAGGCGACATCGCCTACATCTTCTGTGACGACGAGAAGATCCTCGAGGTCAACCGCCAGTACCTGCAACACGACTACTACACCGACATCATCACCTTCGACTACACGGAGGACGACCTCATCAGCGGAGACATCTTCATCAGCCTCGACACCGTACGCTCCAACGCCGAGGAGCAACACACCACCTACGACAACGAGCTACACCGCGTCATCATCCACGGCATTCTACATCTTTGCGGAATCAACGACAAAGGGCCCGGGGAGCGCGAAATCATGGAGGCGGCGGAGAACAAGGCGTTGGCCATGCTCTAATATTATAAGTTCCTAAGCCAGATGCCCATAAAGCGGTCGTAGACGATATAGCCTTCCTTGCTTCGGTAAACCAGTTCTTTGTCGGACAAAAAGTCCAAAGTGCGTTTCAGACTGCCGGCGGGAGGAATTGTGTGGCGTTCGGAAAAGGACTTGCTTAGGGGAAGACAGTGTCGCCCTTCTTCCGCAATTGCTTTTAATAATGTGAACTGATTTGGGGTGAGAAGTATCGTCAGACTTTCGTATTGAGCACTTTTTTCTTTCACTATTGATTGTATGGCCTCTTGTAGTTGTGACGCTTCTGTCACACTTATGCCTGATTCATACAAGCGGTTCAATATGGACTGGATATACCATGTGTGACCACCAAAACCATGATACAACTCATGGAATATATCCTTGCTGAATGTTAGTTTCTGGGCTTCGAAGAAGCTTTTGCTGAATTCGTAGTATATCTCCTCGTGAAGCGGAGAAAGACTTAGTATGGAAGTGCTTTGGTAAAACGGGCGTTTGGGGGAACCGAACATTTCGTACATCAAGTGCATCTTGCTGCCTGAGAAGATGAAGTGGACGTTATGTATAAATTGGATGTAGGAACGGAGAAGGGCTTCGGTGCCTTTTTCTGGATAGTCGGTAATGGTTTGGAATTCATCTATGGCGATATAAACGTCTTCGCCTATTCCGTCGAGAAGGTTGAAGATGCTCTGGATGCTATGCTCTGTGTTGCTTTTGTCTATATCAACGGATATGGAGGGAGTGCCCGTCTGAGGGTCTATGCTGAAGGAAGGGCGTAAGGCGCCGAGAAATTGCATGAACTTGTTTTTTCGCCTGTGTTTGTTGATTAAATGTTCCTGAACGATGGCTCTTCCTAATGCCTGTATGAAATCGTGCTGATTCTGTGTGTGGAATATGTCTACGTAAATACATATGGCATCTTCGTTTTGTGACTTTATGGTTTCAAATACATGCATGATAAGTCCTGTCTTACCCATTTTTCTGGGAGATACCAAGGTCGTGTTTCTTCCATTTGAGAGATTGGAAATCAATGTCTCACTCTCCTCCTTTCTGTCACAAAAATATTCTTTGCCTTCGTAACCTTCATAAATAAAGGGGTTTAATGGCTTTTTTCTCTTGCTCATGATGACCTGCCTTTTCTTTAAAACGTAAAACTATAATGAGTTTTTTATATTTTGTATTATACAATTTGCATTATACAATTTGTATTATGCAATTTGTAGTATGCAAAGTAAATAAAAAAAATCTTCACTTCCAAATCTTTCCTACTTTTTCTTTACTTCTTTAAACCTTTTCCTCTTCATCGTGTCTAATTATGAATAACACATATTATAAAAATACTAACCACACATGAGACATCTATTCCTTTCCATGGCTCTGTCACTCCTTGCACTCACGGCGGGAGCACAGCCGCGTTATGACTACAGCAAGCTGAACACCGAGAAACTCGACCGTGGGGTGGTGGCCATCCCGCAGGCTGACGGTACCGTGGCGGTCACTTGGCGAACGCTCCGTTCTGATCGTAAGGCTGAGCCGTTCGACGTTTTCCGAAACGGGGTGAAAATGAACAGCGAACCGCTCACGTCGGGCGGTAATTTCATCGTCGACAAGCAGGCTGTGCAAGGTGACGTGACTTACAAGGTGGTGGGCGGCAACTGCGACGGGGAGTTCACCCTGCAGCAGGGGGCGCCCGTGGGCTATCTGCCCGTGAAACTCGACAAGCCGGAGGGAGACTACGCGCCCGACGGACATAAATACACCTATTCTGCCAACGACGCATCGGTGGCGGATGTCGACGGAGACGGACAATACGAAATACTGCTCAAGTGGGACCCTTCAAACGCGCACGACAACGCCCACGACGGATTCACAGGGCCTACCATCTTCGACTGCTACCGGATGGACGGAACACGGCTCTGGCGTGTCAACCTCGGACCGAACATTCGTAGCGGAGCGCACTATGTGCCGTTCATCTTCTACGACCTCGACGGCGACGGACGGGCGGAGTTCATCGTCAAGACCGCAGACGGCACGGTCGACGGAACCGGCAACATCATCGGCGACCCGAAAGCGGACTACCGCTTCGGCATCGAGGAGGCGATGAAGCACTTCGAGGAGAACAAGGCACGGGCGGAGAAGCAGGCGGCCGAGATGGAGGCGAGAAGGCGCGAATGGGAGCAGCAACGCCAGAACGCACAGGGAAGGCAGCAACCGGCCAGACGACAGCCGGGGTGGCAAGGTCAAGGCAACCGGCGACGTGGCCGAAACCCCTTCGGAAACGTACCGCCCAAGTCAGGGCGGATTCTCGACGGACCGGAATATATCACAGTCTTCAACGGACTGACCGGGGCGGCCATGGACACCAAGCCATACATCCCTGAAAGGGGCGACCTCAACGACTGGGGAGACGACCGCGGCAACCGCTCCGAACGCTACCTCGCAGCACTCGGATACCTCCACGGACAGAACGCGTCGGCCATTTTCTGCCGAGGATACTACACGCGCACCGTCATCGCCGCATGGGACTGGGACGGACAACAGCTGAAAGAACACTGGACCTTCGACTCCAACCAGCCGCAGTGGAGCACGTATGCGGGACAGGGCAACCACAACCTGCGTGTGGCGGACGTGGATGGCGACGGATACGATGAGATCACATACGGATCCATGGCCGTAGACAACGACGGACGCGGGCTCTACAACACCGGATTCGGACACGGAGACGCCATCCACCTCATGGCGTTCGACTCAACTACCGACGAGCTCTTCGTCTGGGACTGCCACGAGAACCGGCGCGACGGATCCGACTTCCGAAACGCCAGGACGGGGGAGGTCGTCTTCCAAATCAAGAGCAACACCGACGTGGGCAGGGCCATGGCGGCGGACATCGACCCCACCAACCCGGGCGTGGAGATGTGGAGCAGCGACAGCCATGGAGTACGCAATATCAAGGGGGAAGTGGTGTCCATCGCCAAGGACGCCGACGACCCGCAGCACGACAACACCATCGCCATGAACGGACGACGGCTATCGGTCAACTTCGGTATCTGGTGGGACGGCGACCTCCTGCGGGAGCTGCTCGACCGGGCCACCGTCTCCAAGTACGACTGGCAGAACAAGCAAGTCGTAGACCTGCAGAAGCTCGACGCCATCGTCTTCAACAACGGAACCAAGTCAAACCCCTGCCTCTCTGCCGACATCTTCGGCGACTGGCGGGAGGAGGTGATGGGACGCAATCCGGAAAGCACGGAGCTGAGGATCTACGTCACGCCTCATCCCACGGACTACCGCATCGACTGCCTCATGCACGACATTCCTTACCGGCTCTCCGTCGCAACAGAGAACGTGGGGTACAACCAGCCGCCGGAACCCGGATTCTACCTCGGTCCCGACCGCACCGACTACCTCAAGTAGCAATCTGAATTTCTGGTCTTCTAATTTTTTCTAGTCTTTCTAGTCTTTCTAGTCTTTCTAGTTTTTATTAGATTAAATATCAAATCCTAATTTTTTTCATGGCATTCAACTTCCAAAGCGACTACATGGAAGGCGCTCATCCGCTCATCCTACAGCGCCTGGCCGAGACCAACCTCGAAAAAACAGCCGGCTACGGCTCCGACCCGTACTCCCTCCAGGCGAAGGAGCGGATACGCGAGGCTTGTGAATGTCCGCAGGCCGAAGTTCAGTTTCTCGTGGGAGGAACCCAGACCAACGCCACGGTCATATCCGCACTGCTCAGACCATGCCAAGGCGTCATCTCTGCCGAAACCGGGCATATCGCAATCCATGAGGCGGGGGCAATCGAAAGGGGAGGGCACAAGGTGCTCATCGTTCCTCATTACGAAGGAAAAATTTCTGCAGCTGACATCGACAGCTACATCACGGATTTCTATGCCGACGCCAACTACAGCCACATGGTCATGCCGGGAATGGTGTATCTCTCGCAGCCAACGGAGTATGGATCCATCTATTCCAAGGCGGAAATGGCGGACATACACGACGTGTGCCGCAAACACCACATACCCCTTTATGTCGACGGAGCAAGACTGGCTTATGCGCTGGGAAGTCCGCAGAACGACCTCTCGCCGCCCGATCTCGCACGGCTGGCCGACATCTTCTATATCGGTGGAACAAAATGTGGAGCGCTCTTCGGAGAGGCGGTCGTCATGCCCGACCCTGGTCTCATACCCAATTTCTTCACCGTCATCAAGCAGCACGGAGCGCTCCTGGCAAAAGGACGAATAGTGGGAATACAGTTTCTCACGCTGTTCACCGACGACCTCTACACACGCCTCGGACGTCACGCGCTCAGCATGGCTGAAATGTTGAAAGAAGGCTTGCACGCAAAAAACATACCGTTCTTCTTCGAGCCGCCTACCAATCAGCTCTTCGTCATTCTCCCCGACAGCCTTGTCTTTGGGCCGGACGGTCAGGCAGGATTCTGCTTCTGGGAAAAGTACGACGACTCCCATTCCGTCGTACGTCTTGCCACCAGCTGGGCCACCACCCCCGCCGACATCAACCAATTCCTCGCCCTCCTGTAGAGACGCCCCGTGGGGTGTCTTCAAACCAATTCCTCGCCCCCTTGTAGAGACGCCCCTTGGGGCGTCTTCAAACTAAATCCGTCCGCATGGCAAGATTCTTCATTTATCTTTGTCCTGCTATAAATTCATGTCCAATTCATGATAATTCGTGTTCAAGAAAATTCATGTAAATTCAAAAAAAATATTCATGAATATTATTTCATGATTTCCTCTTTGTCATGGCATAGTTCAAACAAGTTTGACTCTGCTCATCTGACAAATTCGGAAATTCGTGGGCATTCATGGTCATTCGTGTTAAAACAAAGACATCCGCAACGAATTCGCCTGGATTGGTCTTGGCTGGGATAGTGGGCGTCTCGCCCGCACGAACGACCGGCGAAGCACGGTCAATCCATCACAGGAGTAACTACACTATTCACTCTTCATTCTTCATTCTTCATTCTTCACTTAATATTCTCTCAAACCTCACTCCCGTCTTCTTTCCGCACACATAGGTCACGGGCGGCAAGTCGCCTTGCCGGAGGTTGTCGATATACAGCGGCTCATTCTCGATAATCAGCCCACAGTCGAACGTGTCGTCAGCCAGAATACGTGTTTTTTCTGACCTCAGCACCTTGAAATGGAGGTCTCCTTCGTATTCCACGTCACAAACCCTGTCGGGATGCCATGTCAGGCGCAGACGGTCGCCTTTGCACAGTTCCTCTGCCACGTTCAGGTGGCGGCTCATCACCGGGTCGCTCTGATGCTCGTCTGTAAAGCCGCCCTGCTGGAAGTCTTCCCAGCTCTTGTAGCCCAGGTAGCGGCTCAGCAGGTTCAGCGTGTACTGGCTCGGAGTGCTCTCGCTCGGTAGATAGCCCCAGAGACGTTTCAGCGTGGAGCTGCTTACAGTCTCGCCGGTCCGCGAATGGATGTGCTGGCTCAGCTGGTCAAAGTCTTTCGGTGTGCTGGGTATTTTTCCTATTGCCGAGGCGATGTCGGTTATTAGTTTTTCTGTTGCAGTCATGGTGAATAGAACATTTAGGGGCGTCTTGGATTATTATATATGCAAAATTAAGCATAATTTCCGAAACTTCCAATTTTTGTTTGCGAATTTCAGGGAGAATGGCTATATTTGCAACCAATTATGAACGACAACTTCAATATCCAGGACGCCGACTCATCCAATTCCGGATATCTCCACGACTCCTTTGAGGGAATCAGACGGAATTTCACGGACATGGAGCAACTCTCTGTGTCCCAGACCAACATTCTCTTACGTGCCAAGCGGTACGGACGCTGGTGGATGCTCAAGGGACTGACGCCACGGGCGGCTGAGGATGCCGCATGCCGGCAGATGCTGCGCAAGGAGTTTGAGACCCTCATGCAGTTGCAGCATCCCAACATCGTCAATGTTCAGGGGCTCGAGCGTGTGGAAGGGGTGGGGAACTGCATCGTCATGGAATATGTCGACGGACTGCCACTCTCTCAGACGGCCCTCACCGAAAAGCAGAAGCCAAGAGTCGTCGACGAGTTGCTCTCGGCCGTCGCATACTGCCATTCCATGGGCATCGTACACCGCGACCTCAAGCCGTCAAACATCATGATCACACGGAACGGGGAGCATGTCAAGCTCATCGACTTCGGACTGGCTGACTCCGACAGCAGTGCGGTGCTCAAGCAGCCGGCGGGAACGCCAAAATATATGTCGCCAGAGCAGGCCGTGTCGCATCAGGCAGACGTGCGAAACGACATCTACAGCATCGGGGTCATCCTCGAGAAGATGGACCTCGGCAAGCGTTACAGGAACATTGTCCACAGATGTAAGCTGCCCATTGAGCAGCGGTATCAGTCCGTGGAGAATCTCCAGGAGGATATAGCCAAATTGCGTGCGTCCGGCACAAGGAACTTGATGCTGGGGATGGCGGCTGCCATCGCCGTTCTGGTTGGACTTGTGCTTTTCTTGCTGATGAGAGGCGGCGGTCTGAACGGAAAAGAGCAGGGGAGGGCAGGCATTGTCTCGCTCGACACCGTGCCGGAGGGAAACATCTCCTTCGCCGACCAGCGGGTGAAGGCGTTGTGCCTGGCGAATTGGGACACCGACAACGACGGGGAGCTGAGTTTCAAGGAGGCGGCCTCCGTAGATGCGTTGGAGAATGTTTTTCATGGAAACAACGATATCAAGTCTTTCGATGAGTTTCAGTATTTCATCGGACTCGAGCTGATCGGGAGAAGCGCGTTCAACAAATGCAAAGGACTGGAGCGCATCAAGCTGCCGCCGCAGATCACCCGCATCGAGAACTATGCCTTTCTCTCATGTGCCAACCTGAAGAAAATCGAGTTTCCAAGCCATTTGGAAGTCATAGGAGAATATTCGTTCAGTGAATGTAACAGCCTGGAGGAGGTCAACTTCCCTAACTCGCTGATGAAGATGGGATTCAGTGCCTTCGCGGATTGCAAGGGACTGAAGCATATCCGTTTCAACCATTCTGTACCGGTCCCCAGATGGGCCTTCTCCGGGTGTGAGAATGTGCTGACACTCGACTTGGGCGACCGGATGGATGATATCGGCAATGGCGGCTTCTTTGAATGCAAGAAACTGAGGAAAGTGGTCATACCGCCTTCGGTCAAGACGATTGGGGAAGATGCGTTCCATAACTGCTATCAGCTGCGGGAGGTCTATGTGGGTGACAGCGTCAAGTCCATAGGCTCTGCTGCCTTCTGGGGGACTAGCAACTTGAGGGTCATCAGTCTGCCGTCCTTGGATATACTCAAGGCCAAAGACATTTTCTTCACGAATCAGGAATTCGGCAACACATCGCTGAATTACGGCGGCATATCGTTGCTCGACACCATCATCGTCCGCACGGGTGGACCAGGCGACAAGAATTACAATGACTACTTCGAGAGAGTGAATAAGAACTGCCATTTTCTCGTGCCCCCAGGCACCGCCTCCGACTACCGCTCAAAAGGCTATCCAAACGTACAGGAACACCAGTAAAAAACGCCGCTCCCGTTCGTACCCCCCGTGTAGGAGGTGAAAAATCCGTTTTTACACGCACAACGCCCCTGACCTGTACCGAGCCCATCCCCGAACCTCCCCCGCTTAGGAGGTGAAAAATCCGTTTTTACACGCACCCACGCCCCCGTTCCACACCCCGTTGTAGAGATGTCCATATATGACGTCTCCCCCGAAACCGTACTGAAACCCATCCACACTGGGGTTGTGGACGTCCCCGTCCGCACGAACGACCAGCGAAGCACGGTCAAATATACGTCTCCGTCCATCGAAACACCCTGGTTATGGTTCCGTTTTTTTATTTTTCTTATCTTCTTTTAATCCCCATCACCAAAGTAAATAAATTTTTCATTTTTCATTCTTCATTCTTCATTCTTTACTTTTCACTATTCACTTAACCATCTCTTCACTTTATTTTTCTTTTACAAATTATCAGAACTGAAACAGCCCAAAATTCCTCAATTCTGAAAATCTTTGTGGTCCATAAGGCTTAAATCATTTTTTTTGTGTATATTTGCACAAAACTAAAATGCCCTATGGAAGAAAGAACCTTTAACACGGCAGGGCCGCAGAAGCCAAAACTGCATTATTCCATCGAACCTCTTAGCCGTTTTGACCTGGATGACATACTGATGCTTATCCGTCAGGAACGGTATTTCGTGTTGCATGCTCCACGGCAGACTGGCAAGACATCGTGTCTGCTCGCCTTGCGTGACTACCTGAACAAGGAGGGTAAATATCTGGCTGTCTATGCAAACGTGGAGGGTGGACAGGCCTCCCGTAACGACAAGGACACCGTGATCCGCTCAACCGTTGATACCCTGATGGGGGAATATCGTCTGATAGCCAAAGACGACAAGGCTGACAAGGCGCGGATTTCCGCGATGGAACTTAGCACGGACTCAGTATTGACCCAGTTCCTTTCCTTATGGTGTCAGTCATTGGACAAACCATTGGTCCTCCTTATCGACGAGATTGACTCGCTGGTGGGCGACAGCCTGGTGAGTGTGCTCCGCCAGCTCCGGTCCGGCTATGCCAACCGTCCGGCTGCTTTCCCCCAGTCGGTCATACTGTGCGGTGTACGTGATGTGCGCGACTACCGCATCGTGCTGTCCAACCAGGACATCGTGACGGGTGGCTCTGCGTTCAACATCAAGGCAAAGTCTCTCCGGCTGGGCAACTTCTCCAAGGATAATATACACGAGCTCTTTATGCAGCACACCCGTGAAACCGGTCAGGTGTTCGATGAAGACTGCTTTCCAATTATATGGTCTGCCACCGAGGGCCAGCCATGGCTGGTGAACGCCATCGGACTTGAGGTTACCTACAACATACGCGAGAACCGCGACCGCTCTGTGCGCATCACCCCTGATATGGTTGAGCGTGCGATAGAGAACATCATCTACCGCCGCGACACACATATCGACATCCTGATAAATATCCTGAAGGAGGACCGCGTGAAACGCGTGATACAGCCGATGCTCACCAACAGCGACGACGCGGAGGACGGTAATATTCCCTCCGACGATATACAATATGTGGAGGACATGGGGCTGATCAAGTGTGAGCGCGGCAAAGCTATCCGTATTTCAAACAATATCTACCGTGAGATTATCCCGCGCGAATTGACATGGAGCACGCAGCGAATGATGACACAACAGCCTCTGTGGTATATGAACCCCGACAACAGCATCAACATGGAGAAGCTGCTTCTGGACTTCCAGCAGTTCTTCCGCCAGAATGCCGACAGCTGGATTGGCTCATTCGACTATGCGGAGGCCGGTCCTCAGCTGCTGCTGCAGGCGTTCCTGCAGTGCATCGTCAACGGAGGCGGCTATATCGACCGCGAGTACGGGCTTGGACGCCGACGCACCGACCTGCTCATCCGAAAGCCCCTGACGGACGGCTACGGCGGACCAGTCCAGCGCGTGGTGCTGGAGCTGAAAATCCGGCGCGGCGCATTGGAAACTGTCATAGCGGAGGGTCTGGAGCAGACTTTCGCCTATATGGACCTGTGCGGCTCAGTTGACGAGGGCCATCTCATCATTTTCGACCGCTCAGGCGAAAAGTCATGGGACGAGCGCATCTGGCATGAGCGCCGTTCGTTTGCAGGAAGGGACATCATGGTGTGGGGAATGTGATTTTAGGAGCGTCTCCCAGAACCCCATCCCCAAAACGCTCCCGAAACGTACACCCTTTAGGAGCGAGATTCTGGAGCAGCGAGCGAAACGCCAAGCTTGCTTGTGCTTTTCCGAGTCGTGACAGAATCCTACGAAGAGAAATTATCTGAACTTTGAGCACCCACGCTCCTGATTCGTACCGAACCCCATCTAGCTCATCTAGAATATCTAGCTCATATAGAAAGTCTAGCCCATCCCCAAACT
The DNA here is from genome assembly GCA_017483765.1 of Bacteroidaceae bacterium. Classification (GTDB taxonomy): domain Bacteria; phylum Bacteroidota; class Bacteroidia; order Bacteroidales; family Bacteroidaceae; genus UBA3839. Next base: position 82,981 of record JAFUVE010000006.1, read on the forward strand.
AACTAAAATTCTTCATTCTTCACTCTTCATTCTTCATTTTTCACTTAAAATCCCCTCCGCATGGTTTTTCTTGAGCGAAGCGTTTTTTCTCCGTAACGCAGTGGAGGACTTTTTATTGAGTTTTGTCAGCACGAAGTGCCGTCGTTGATGTCGTGTC
>JAFUVE010000028.1 GCA_017483765.1 Bacteroidaceae bacterium
CTGATACGCATAGGAGGTGAAAAATCCGTTTTTACATGCACAACGCCCCTGATACGCATAGGAGGTGAAAAATCCGTTTTTACATGCACAACGCCCCTTGTACGCGTAGGAGGTGAAAAATCCGTTTTTACACGTAGGACGAAGCTGATACGCAGTGAGCCAAATACACCATTGCTGACTAATGTCCAACGTACCTATAACCCTTCTGCTCGAGAAGACAGAATCATCCCCTCCTACAACTCCGTTGCACCGCCAGTCGAGTAAGGTTATGCGCGTAGGAGGTGAAAGATTCTGGAGCAGCGAGTGAAATGCCAAACTTGCTTGAGTATTTCCGAGTCGAGACAGAATCCTATGTAATGAAATCAGTTTTTACATGCACAACGCCACTGATACGCATAGGTAATTTAGAAAGAAAGTCACCCGGTATTATCAGGAAATTGCATCTATTCAGCGGTTCGATAAAAAGGAGTCATCTTCGGCGAGAAAATAGCGATTCAACAAACACAGAAGAAGGCTTGTCTCCAGACTGGTGTGTGTGAGGTATTTATCCAATCCAATCGCATATCATTATTTGGCCGTGCTGCGCCGGCCGATTAGCTTCACTGATTATCGGCTGCGCTCGGCTAAGCTTGAACGAGTTCAGCTTTGCACTCGCTTGTACGATAATTGTGCAGACGAGGACGTCCACAACCCCAGCCAAGACCATTTGTATGGAGTGTCTGAAGAGATTATTTATATGTGGCGTCGTCCACGGCATGGAACAACTTTTTGAAACTGGCTGCCTGGGCGACGAGCGAGTTGTAATCGCTGACGAATTTCTCGGGTATCTTGATGCCAGAATAGGTTTCCTTGAATTCTCCGGAGTTGCCAGCGGCCAGAGGACGCTCTTTGACGATGGTCTTCAGGATTTTGCCGCCATTGAGATACACCCGCAGCTCATACTCCTTGTCGTCGCTGACATCCTGCAAGAACTTATAGAGAAACACAGGACGCTCGTTCTTGTCGTAGAGATATTCCTCATAGAACTGCGGTGCGGCGAAATTGTATTTCGACGTGACGAACGTGACACGCTTCGGCGGAAATATCAGGTCCTCAGCCGCCCCTTCCTTCTCACCGAAATAGAAGGTGATTTCCTCCCGGTGGGGTCCCGTTCCCGGATAGTTGTCCACGTTGTTGATTTTATAATATGTTGGCGGAAAGCCTTCAGCATAGTTCAGGTCGTCAGGAGTCGTCATACGGGCGATTTCCTCCTTTTGGCCATTGTACATTTTACGGATGGACTCCACAGTGTTTTGCGCAGTGGCGAGTTGCGACAGCAGCATCATGCTGGCGATGATAAAAACGGATTTTCTCATAATTGACATGGCTGGTTATTTAGTTAGTAACAGTAAAAAAAAGTTGGTTCGTTTTTGATGAAGACGAGAAGACGAGAAGACAAGACGATAGTCTGCTCTGACCAATTAATGAAACAGAAGCGGAGGCAAGTTATTTTTTTCATCTTACTCATCATCATGTTTCCTTGTCGTTTTGCAAATATACAAATATTAAAAGATATGACAAAACATAAAAGAAAAAAAATCGCCAGACGTTATTATCGAAACACCTGGCGACATGATTTCCGCGTTTTGCAAGGATATGAGCTGCCTATCATGAATAGGCCTGCTCGTGCACCCCCTTGACTGCCCGTCCACTTGGGTCGTTCATCCCTTTGAACGCGGCGTCCCATTCGAGGGCGATGGCCGTGGAGCAGGCCACGCTTGCCTCGCTCGGCACACTCCGTGCCGCCGACTCGCTGGGGAAATGCTCCTCGAAGATGGTGCGGTAGTAATACTCCTCCTTGTTCTGCGGCGGGTTGACGGGGAACCGCTCAGCCGCATGCGCCATCTGCTCGTCGCTGACCGCCTCCGAGGTGATGCGTTTGAGCGTGTCGATCCATGAATACCCCACCCCGTCGCTGAACTGCTCTTTCTGCCGCCATGCCACCGCCTCCGGCAACATGTCGGCGAAGGCCTCCCTCACGATACGCTTCTCCATGGTCTGACCCGGACACATCTTCGCCTGCGGGTTGGTGCGCATGGCCACGTCGAGGAATTCCTTGTCGAGGAAGGGCACACGTCCCTCCACTCCCCATGCCGACAGGCTCTTGTTGGCACGGAGGCAGTCGTAGAGATAGAGCTTGGAAAGTTTGCGCACGGTCTCCTCGTGGAAGTCCTTGGCTGATGGTGCCTTATGGAAATAGAGGTAACCGCCGAAAATCTCGTCCGCTCCCTCTCCCGACAGCACCATCTTGATGCCCATGGACTTGATGACTCGTGCCAGCAGATACATCGGTGTGGATGCACGGACGGTGGTCACATCGTAGGTCTCGATGAAGTAGATGACGTCGCGTATGGCATCGAGCCCCTCCTGTATGGTGTAGTTGATCTCATGATGCACGGTGCCGATATGTTCTGCCACGAGCCGGGCCTTGTCCAGGTCGGGCGCACCTTTGAGTCCTACAGCAAAGCTGTGGAGCCGTGGCCAGTAGGCCTTGGTCTGCGAGTTGTCCTCGATGCGGTGCTCACTGAACTTCTGGGCGATGGCAGAGATGACGCTGCTGTCGAGGCCGCCGGAGAGCAGCACGCCGTAGGGCACGTCGGACATGAGCTGTCGCCGCACCGCGTCCTCGAGTGCGTCGTGAATGTCGGAGACACTGGCCGGGTTGTCCTTCACCGCCTCGTAGTCCATCCAGTCGCGCGTGTAATAGCGTTTCATGCCCGGGTCGCCGCTGTAGTAGTAATGTCCCGGCAGGAACGGCTCGTAGCGGTCGCACTGTCCCTCGAGCGCCTTCAGCTCCGACGCCACGTAGACAGTTCCGTCCTCGTCGTAGCCGATGTAGAGCGGTATGACTCCGATCGGGTCGCGTGCGATGAGAAACATGTCCTTTTCCTCGTCGTAGAGCACGAAGGCGAAGATGCCACTGAGGTCCTCCAGGAAGTTGATGCCTTTGTCGCGGTAGAGGGCGAGGATCACCTCGCAGTCGCTTCCTGTCTGGAAGTCATATTTCCCCGCATACTGCTTGCGGATGGTCTGATGGTTGTAAATCTCCCCGTTCACAGCCAGCACCTGCCGACGGTCGGGCGAATAGAGCGGCTGCCCGCCCGACTCCGGGTCCACGATGCTGAGTCGCTCATGTGCCAGGATGGCCGACCCTCCGCAATAGATGCCGCTCCAGTCCGGTCCACGGTGACGGATTTTCTGACTCATACGTAATGCCTTCTCCCGCAGCGAATGCGTCTGCTGCTTGACGTTCAATATCGAAACGATTCCACACATAATTTTTATTTACGATTTACTATTTAGTGATGTTAAAAAAATAACTTGCTTCACCTTCCAGTTGATTGTAGGGACTTACTTCATGTATGTCCGTCAGTTGACTATCGTCTTGTCTTCTCGTCTTCCTTTCTTCTTGTCTTCATCAAAACGAGGCAACTTATTTTTTAATTGTTACTTATTTGACTATTATTTTATTTTTAGAATTTTCATTTTGCAACCATAAAAAACATTTACGATTTTAGGTTTTCCTATTATTTGGCTGATGTAGTCGGTACATCATGAAAACAGATGCAAAGTTAATACATTTTGTCAATATTTCAAAATATTTTCAAACATTTTGATTATACTTTTATGTTTTTACTTTCAATTTTGTAGAAAACAAAATAATACAATATCAAAATGTCACAAAAATTAAGTTCCTGAAGTAAAAATGGAGGTAATGTGCTCTGCACAGGACGACAGACTTGGCATTCACAGACTGGCATCAAGCACAAACAAAAAACACACATATTTTGTCGTACGTATCAGGTTCGTCCTACGTGTGAAAACAGATTTCATTACATAGGATTCTGTCGTCTCCGACACCTCCGGTGCATTACTCTCCGCGTGCAGCGACCCATAGGAGGGGAAAAATCCGTTTTTCCAAGCAACCACGACCCGGATACGCACCAAGCCCATCCTCACTGGGGTTGTGGACGTCCCCGTCCGCACAATCGGCCGGCGAAGCACGGCCCACCCAAAAAACATACATCTTTTGTCCTACGTATAAGGTTCGTCCTACGTGTAAAAACAGATTTCATTACATAGGATTCTGTCGCGACTTGGCATAGCTCAAGCAAACTTGGCTCTGCTCTCGCTGCTCCAGAATCTGTCACCTCCTACAACTCCGGTGCACAGTCTGTCGGGCTCGGATAAGGTACAAAGCCGTAGGAACGAAAATATCTGATTTTTGCGCAATCAACGCCTCGGATACGCACCAAATCCAAACAAAAAAACATACATATTTTGTCGTACGTATCAGATTCGGCTTTCGTGTAAAAACAGATTTTTCACCTCCTACAACTCCGGTGCACAGTCTGTCTGGCTCGGATACGGTAACAAGCCGTAGGAACGAAAATATCTGATTTTTGCGCAATCAACGCCTCGGATACGCACCAAACCCATCCACACTGGGGTTGTGGACGTCCCCGTCCGCACAATCGGCCGGCGAAGCACGGCCCACCCCCAAAAAACATACATCTCTTGTCGTACGTATCAGGAGTGTCCTACGTGTAAAAACAGATTTCATAACATAGGATTCTGTCGCGATTGCCTTCGGAGCATCGAGGAGCTCGACCTCAGCCGTTTCGACACCCGCAAGGTGAAGGACATGAGCGGAATGTTTTTTAACTGCTATGTGCTCAAGACCATCTATGTGGGCGACGGATGGACCACCTCCAACCTTTCTTCTATTCCCGAGAACATGTTCGCCAACAGCACCCATCTGGTCGGCGGCGCCGGCACAACGTACAACACTGGTGAATCCAGCGCACGATGGGCACGTGTTGACGGCGGTACCGAAAGGCCCGGCTACCTCACCTACAAAAGCTCAGGCTTGAAAGGCGACGTGAACCAGGACAACAAAGTGGACATCTCCGACATCGTGGCCATCATCAACCAGATAGCCGGAACCGCATCATACCTGAATGCCGATATGAACCGCGACGACAAGGTGGACATCTCGGATATCGTAGCCGTCATCAACATCATCGCCTCCATGTAGGACATGCGAGCGATGTCGTACGACACCAGGCATAACGACCCCCGGACGTGGCTTGCACTTCCGGGGGTCGTTGTGTCAAGACTGAGGCCTCTCACGCAGGCGGTATCGGCCCTGCATCAAATCAGGTCGAGCAGCTGGTTGTAGTCGAAAGCAGCACTCTCAACATTGGCTTCATCCTTCAAAATGGGCATTTCATCATTGTCCAGGCTGGTTTCGTCATCATTATCACATTGAGTTCTGCTGAATAAAATATTTTTTTTATATTTGCAGAATTAAGAATTATAGCAACCGTTAAAAAACAAGTTGCCTCGTTTCGTGAAGACAAGAAGACTTTGAAATTTGAGGTTTGAGATTTGAACTTTTACCATCCGGACAGAAACAAGGAGACGAGAAGAGATGAAGACAAGACGACAGACTGCTATGACCATCATTCCATTAGGACAGAAGCTGAGGCAAGTTTTTTTAATTTTCATAATCAAAAAAATATCTACTATGATGAAACGTACAGTTTTAATGTTCACTGCATTTGTCCTGATAGTGACCATGGCTAGAGGTGCCACCACCATTGACGTGGACTCACTCCGCTACTCGCTTGACGCGAATGCCAAGACTGCGACGCTGACCAGGTGTCTTTCAACATCGCGCGCGTCCGTTGCCATCCCTCAGACAGTGAAAGAAGGCTCTGTGACCTACACCGTCACAGCCATCGGCGACTATGCCTTCGACCAACACAAAGAGCTCACCTCCGTCACGTTCCCCTCCACCATCACGAAGATGGGTTACTGCTCCTTCCGCTGGTGTTCGAACCTGACATCTGTGACACTTCCCGCCAGTCTGAAATCAGTCAGCTCATCCAATTTCTCTGAATGCTGGAGACTGAAGAGTGTGACGCTGCCATCCGGCCTTGAGAAAATCGAGGAAGCCGGATTCTACAACTGCGACTCCCTGCAGAACATCACCCTCCCCGACAATGTGACGGAAATCGGTGCCAACGCCTTCTTCAGTTGTGAGAAGCTCAGGCAAATAAACACCCCGTCGAAGCTGACGACCATTTCGCGGAGAGCATTCTGCGACTGTAGGACCTTGCAGAGCTTCACGCTGCCCGCTTCCATGACAGCCATTGAAAACGAGACATTCCGCAACTGTTACGAGATGCAGCTAATCGGCGGTCTGCCCTCGAGCCTGCTGACCATCGGAGAAGCGGCATTCTGTGAATGTCGTGCAATGTCGCTTCCCAACGGATTGCCATCCGGTCTGCAGACCATCAAAAACGACGCGTTCTACGGATGCAACGCCATGCAACTTCCTGCCAACGGTCTGCCGTCGAGCCTGACTTCCATCGGTGACAACGCCTTTAAATACTGCTGGGGGCTTGTCGATTTGTCCGGCTCCACACTCTCCAACTTGGAAAGCATGGGCCATTCCGTTTTTGCATACTGCACCTCGCTCACAAAGGGACCGAAAATCACCTCAGCCGCCATCACGAAACTCCCTAATTACACCTATTATGAATGTCCTAAACTGATTTCACCAAACTTCAGCAGCAACATCACCACCATCGGTTACGCATGCTTCTACCGTTGCGGACTGAGAAGCCTGACCATTCCTTCTACTGTGACGAGCGTTGAGAATTATGCATTCGAACAATGTGACAGTCTGCTCACGGTGAATATGACGAACGTCAAATTTGAGGTGATACCCTATAAAATGTTTTCAGAATCTCACCGACTGCGCACCGTCACTTTCCCCCAGACGCTGAAGACGATAGAGGGCGCTGCATTCTACAACTGCGACAGTCTGCAGACCGTCAACCTGAAAAGCACGAAAGTGGAGACCATCGGAGAAGATGCATTTAGCTCATGCGACAAACTGAAAACCGTCGTTTTCCCCACATCCACACTCAAGAGTCTCGGTACCAGGGCATTCTGCTACTGCAGCAGCCTGGAGATGGATGTCGTGATACCCCAGTCGGTCACATCCATCGGCAACAATGCCTTTGACAATTGCAAAAAAATCAAGAGCTTCAAATTCCCCGACAACCTGGAGACCATGGGGACCGGCATACTCAACGAATGTGACTCGATGACCCTCGTGGTCTTACCTAAAAACATCAAGACCATAGCAGGCTGGACCTGCCAGAACTGCGACAAGCTCCAGACAGTGGTGATGGGAAACCAGACGGAGACAATCGGCAGATACGCGTTTTATTACTGCAAGGCCCTGACGGACATCAGCCTGCCCTCCTCACTGAAAACCATCGAGCAATATGCGTTTAATAATTGCACGAGCCTGACCTCTGTCGGCACCGTGCCCGCCACCCTCACCTCCATCGGGCAGTACGCCTTTGAAAATTGCACCAGCCTTGAGGCATTCAACATTCCAGCCTCAGCTAATCTCACGACAATAGAATCTCACGCTTTCGGCTATTGCAAATCGCTGAAGAGCATTACCTTCCCGAACGCCCTCACCGAAATCAAGCAGGAGGCGCTCAGGGACACCGGCATCGAGCACTTAGTGTTCAACCAAGGGCTTCAGATAATTGGCACATACGCCTTTTACAACTGTCAGCTGACAAGCATCGATTTTCCCTCCACCCTGACAACCCTCAATAAAGGCTGCTTCCAAAACTGTAAGCGACTGAAGACATTGGAACTGCCAGAAAGTCTGACCTCCCTGGGCCAGGACGCGTTCAACCGCTGCGACAGCCTCTATTCAGTGGTATTCCCAGAGAACTCGCCCGAGTTTGTGAACGGCGGCCAGTTCTACATGTGCTATCTGCTTTCGAAGGTAACCCTGCCCAAGCATGGCATGAAGAAGATTCCGAACAGCATGTTCTACCAATGTTACGAACTGAGAGCCATCGACCTGCCCGACGAGATAGAGACAATCGGTTCCGGAGCATTCCAGGAATGTAAAAAACTCCGTTCCATTTATATTCCAGATAATGTGACCACCATAGAAGATCGCGCATTCGAAACTTGCTCTAAATTAGAATATGTACGTCTGCCCGAAGGAATAACAAACATCTCATACGGTTGTTTTGACGAGTGCAACAAGCTTGCATTCCTGAACATTCCCTCCACCGTTACCGAATTCAAGAGTTATGCCGTCTGGGTATGGTCGGATAACAGCAACTTTAAAAGTCTCGGCATGATGGGCGGCACACCGCCGACATTGAACTACCGCAGTCTTCCCGAGAACAAAAACAACACCCAATACAGCATTTTAGTGCCGGCATCCACAGCGGAAACTTATAACAACACCACCAACTGGGCCGGCGGCAACTTCACCGAATATCCCGCCACGAAGCAGACACTGACCGCCGACAAAATCAAAATCAGCATGCTCGACGAGTTCAACAACGCCTCCGGCGGTCCTCAGCCGGTAGTGGTTGACTGGTTCGAGGGCATGGGGAACTACCGCGTATATTATACCGGCTCAAAGGGGAACCGCACCACCACCGCGCCGGACAACCCCGGAAACTATAAAATCTCATTGGTGTTCGAGGAAGGACCCTACTATAAAGCCGCCACATTTAATAATGTAGCCACCTTCAAAATCCAGGAGATTGCCGACGAAGACTTCGCCCTGCTTTGGGACTTCTACAGCAAGACCTACGACTGGGACAAACCGGGCAACTACTGGACCGGCTCCAAAAACGGAAAGACCTGCAATTGGAAACTCATCAAGGACCGCAAAGAGTCGGCAGCCGACATCTACGGTGTGGATTGGGAGAACGGCCACGTGACCGCCATCAAGTTCGGCACCGGCACCGGCATCGACTACATCAGCGCAAATGACCTGCCAGCAAGTGTGTTCGCCCTGCCTCAGGTGCGCTCCATTGACATGACCAACTGCCATCTGAAAGGCGACATCGGCAAGAAAGTGGAGGAATATCTCGCGGCGGGCAACACCCTGAGCCCGACACTTGAGGAGCTGATTATGCCTAACAACTCGCTTGAGGGCAATATATCCACCCTAGCCAACGCCCTGCCGGCACTGAAAACCCTGAACGTGCAGCAGAACAAGTTCAGCACGGTCTATCCCGCCCTGCCGGCAACCATCGAAACCCTTGACATCAGCAAACAGACCATCTCAAACGTGTCGAACATCGATTTGACCGACATGACCGAGGCTGGATTCTTCAGCACGCTGCCAAGCATCATCTTCTACAACCCCGAGACCCGCACATACGAGGACAATATCACCATCAACATAGACTACAGCGGCCTGTACCTCAACTACGAGGGCGAGAACACCTATAACGTGACAGGCAACGCCAAATGGACCAAAGCCAACGGGGCGGAAATCAACTGCTATTACAAGGACAAATCGAATAACACCACGTCGTTCAAAGCCAAATTCTCCTTCCCCATGGGCGACACCGACTTCAACGGGGAGGTGGATGTGCTCGACCTGCAGAAAAGCATCTACTATCTGCTTCGCGACTCTTATCAGACACGGATCAACTTCACTGCGGGCGACTTCAACAGCGACAATAAAATCACTGTGCTCGACATCGTGCCGCAGGTGGATGTGCTGCTCGCCAACAACAAGCCGGCAGCCATCGAGGCAAAGGCACGCGACGGTCAGGACGACAAAATGGAACCGTGCGAGGCTAAGCTCTACGTGAAGGACGGCGCGCTCGTGCTGAACAGCTCCAAGAGCGTGGCTGCCATCGACATGATTCTCTCCGGCACAGATGTATCCATCGCAAACGCCACTCTCGGCAGAGGCATGACCAGCGTGAAGCGTCAGACCGACGACAACAGACTCCACCTGATTATCTACAGCACGAACGGCACCGTGATTCCTGCCGGCGAGACCGTGCTCGGCAGATGCGCCGACACCATGCGCGTCGGCTATGCGAAGCTGGCAGACGAAGAGGCAGCGGAAATCAGCGTGAGCCTGAACATGCCAGATGCACAAATCACCACCAGCATCAAGGACATCGAGCTTACCGACATCGATACCGATGACCTCAACTGGGAAATTCACTCCATTGACGGCAAGCTGCTCTCCAGAGGCAAAGGAAAGTTGGCGCTTCCGGGTGTTCAAAACCGCGGTATGGTCATCCTCACCTACAGGGATTCCAACGGCACAATCGTGAAGTCAAGTAAAATTGTTATTAAATAAGAAGACGAGAAGATTAAGAAGACGAGAAGACGAGAAGACAAGAAGACGAGAAGATGAGAAGACAAGAAGACAAGAAGACGAGAAGACAAGAAGACAAGATTATACCAAGTGATTATTTAGTTCCATAAACAACTCACAATATGAAGACAAAAAGATATATACAGACATTGGTGTTGCTGATGCTTTGTAGCGTAAGTATGCAAGGCCAGGTCTATAATGAGCTGAGTGTAAAGAATGTGAATGGTATGCGCGGCAAGATTATTTCCGTGCCGGTATATCTGGACAATTCCTCGGAGATTACCTCTCTGCAGTTCGACATCCAGCTCCCGAACGGGAATAACTACCAGATATTTCCCGACTCATCGGTCATCGCGTCGAACCGCAATGTGGATCACATCATCACGGGTGTGAACAGGGGCAGCGCCAGAACACGTTTCATGCTCTATTCACCCACGAACACCCCTCTGCGCGGCAACAGCGGCAAGCTCTGCGACGTGGTGTTCCGGATTCCCACGAATCTGGACGACACGCAGGCCTACGACATCAAGCTCAGCAATGTGAGCATGTCGGACAAGAACGGGCAGGAGGTGTTCACCGGCTCCACCGACGCCAAACTCACGCTCGTGAGCTATCCCGACTTTGAGGTGAGCAACCTGACGGTGACCAACGCCCAAATCACACCTGGCGGCACGCTGACGATGAGCTGGACTGTGAAAAACATCGGTGAGACAGCCTCCACCGGCGGATGGAAAGAGAATTTCTATCTGGTGAACGACGAGGGCACCACCGTATTTGTGGGTTCGAACAGCTTTGAGAACAGCGGCATCGCCCCGGGCGGCAGTGTGAGCCGCAGCATCACCGTCACCCTCCCCACCCTGCTCGGCATCGACGGAACGGTGAACGCGAAAGTAAGCATTAAAGGAAACAGCGACTCGGGCGAGCGCAGTGAGCAGGAGTGGAACAACAGCGCGACCGCCAAGACCGGCGTCATCCTGAACCGCACCCTCACGCTCACCCTCCCCACCTCAAACATCATCGAGAACCGCGGGCAGAACGTGCGCCTGCAGCTCACCCGCAGCGGTAACAAGACCGTGGAGGAGACTTTCAACATCACCCACGACAACGCCAGCCGCATCGAGATGCCCGCAACCGTGACGATTGGGCGTAACCAATCCTCCGTGACGTTCTACGCGAACGTGACTGACAACGATGTGTATGACGAGGACTCCGTCGTACATATCACCGCGAGCAAGACCGGTTATGAGTCGGCAAGCGGACAGCTCATCATCGAAGACAACGAATACCCCGACCTGACGCTGACTACGAGCAAGGAGGCAGTGAACGAAGGCGAGACATTAAAGCTGACCGTCAGCCGTCCAAAAGCCCGCAACTATCCTGTGGAGGTGAGCTTCACGTCGGAAACGCCCAAACTCTTTGAGTTCCCTTCCACCGTGACCATCCCCGCCAACAAGACCAGCGCCGACATCAACGTGCAGGTAATCGACAACGACCTGCCTGAAGTGGAGACCGCCACGGCGTTCTACGCCACCGCCACGAAATTCAATAAGGCGAAGTGCATCATCAACAAACTCGACGACGACATGCCAGAAATCGAACTGCGTATTTCTCCCTCGGCCATCAGCGAGAACTACGGACCGGCATGCGTCTCCGCCGTGCTGACGAGAAAGACGCTGACCGACAAGGAAGTGGTCATCACGCTTAGCGACGACAGCGACGGCGACGTGTATTACAGCACGAAGCGCATTACGATGGCGGCTGGCGTGACCACCGCCGAGTTCACGCTCGGAGCAGTGGATAACGTGAATGTGGATGGCGACCGCACGGTGAACATCACCGCCGGCGTGTATGCCCGATCCTGCTCTTGCAGCGCGACAGGCACCGTCACTGGCGCATCGACCGTGCAACTGACCATTCTGGATAACGACGGTCCCACGCTGACCTTGAAAACCAACAAGTCGTCGCTCGTGGAAGGACAGACAAACGCCGCCATCCTCACCGTCACCCGCAACACCGGCACGAGCGGCACGACCACGGTGACGCTGAGCAGCGACCACGACAGCGACCTGACCTACAACAAGACCGCCACGATTCCCAACGGAAGCTCATCCGTGGAGATTCCCATCAGCGTGAAAGCCAACAGCACGCCCGACGATGAGCGCACGGTGGTGTTCACGGTGAAGGCGAACGGCTATTCACAAGGCACATGCATCGCCCTGATTACCGACCAGAGCGTGCCCGACGCCACCATCACCAGTCTGACAGTAGCCAATGAAAACGTATCGACGCTGGGTAAGACCGACATCAGTGTGACCATAGAGAATGTGGGCAACCAGCCGCTACAGAGCCAGGCACCCGTAAACATCTATATGAGACGCGACGGTGAGACCACGCTGCTGACCACGATTTACACGCAGAGCGCCATCAACGCAGGCGAGAGCGGCACGACGACCAAGAATGTCACCATGCCTGACAAAGCCGGCGAGTTCAATCTCTATGCCGTCGTGAACGAGGACAGAAAGCTGCGTGAGCTGATTTATGTGAACAACACCTCATCACAAGTTCCGCTCCACCTGCATCCGTCGTTTACCGCCACCCTCACGACCGATAAGAGCGTCTATATCCAGGATGAGCGCATCGGAGTGACTGGAAAGGTCAGCGGCTCGAAAATCTCGAATGTGGATGTGGAGGTGTATTTCATCAACAACAACACGCGCAAAACGGAGACGGTGAGCACCGACGCTCAGGGCAACTTCACCCTAAGCTACAACACGCAGAGCATCGGCGGACACTACATAATCGGCGCCTGCTACCCCGACGAGCGGCTGAACGAGGCGATGGCAGAGGTGGATGTATATGGCCTGCGCCGCACCACCTACGAGCTGCGCAAGAACCAGCCAACCGTGGGATTCGCATGGAACGACGAAATCAGCATCACCAACAGCTGTCCGCTCCGGCAGACCAACATCACCGCCGAGGTGCTGTCCGACAACGACGACATCGAATTCTCATTCACACCCGTAGCCAGTCTTGACGGAAACGGACAGACCACATTCAAATACTCCATCCTTCCCACGAAGGCTAGCACAGGCGATCAGTGGAACCAGATGAAGGTGCGCGTGAAGAGCGCTGAAGGCGCCTATTTCGACTTTATCGTCTATTACTTCAACCGCTCACCGAAAGGCAAAATCAAAGCTGAGGTGACACGCATCAACTCCACGATGGTGAAAGGACAGTCGCGCGACTATCCGCTCAAAATCACCAACACAGGAAACGGAGCGACGGGAAAAATCAGCCTCGTGCTGCCCAACACCAACTGGCTCACATCGGTGACACCGCTGGAGCTGCCGTCGATGGAGACCACCGACACCACCACCATCATCCTGCGCTTCACCCCGACCGACGATATGCCGCTCAACGTGCCGATTACCGGCACCATCGGCATCAACTGCGAGACCGGCGACGGCATTTCGCTACCGTTCAGCATCGAGCCGGTGTCGGAGAGCACAGGACGGCTGACTGTCGATGTGACTGATGAGTATTCCTACTACACTGACGAACAGCCGCACGTGGAAGGGGCAAAAGTGAAAATCACCCACCCGACCACAGGCGCCCTGATCGCCGAGGGAACGACTGACAGCAATGGCCACTTCACGGTGGATGCCATCCCCGAAGGCTATTATTCACTCTACGTGACCGCCGACCGTCACGACAGCTACCGCAACAATATCCTCGTAGATCCAGGCAAGGACAACACGGAGGAAGTGTTCCTCTCCTTCCAGGCTATCAGCGTCAGCTGGGACGTGGTTGAGACCGAGGTGGAGGATGTCTATGAGATTGTGACGACAGTGAAATACGAGACCTCCGTGCCCGCACCGGTAGTGACGGTGAAAGGCGAGACGAACCTGACCAGCATACAGAAGCTGAACGTGGGCGAGTCGGAGATTTACTACTACACCTACACGAACGAAGGCCTGATAAGCGCGCTGAACTTCCGCTTCTCACCGATTGGCGACGCCGACGGCATCTCAGGCGACTTCAAGTATGAGATTCTGAATGCGCCTCCATTGGAGTTGGCTCCTCAGCAGGAATACATTGCAGCCCTGAAAATCACGAGGATAAGCAATGGCGCAAAGAAACGCAACGTCAGGATGAAAGCCAACGAGGGCGAAGGCGGCGGAGGCGGCAAGAAAGTGGGTTGCATCCAGTATTTAGTTGCCGCTTACGAGTACTTCTGCAAGCAGATGAACACACGCGGCGTGACCGAGCCCCTGCAGGTTGATACCGACTGCGCCAAGTTCCTCAACGGCTATGTGGGAGGCGGCGAGAGCCACGGTCCCGGCCCTGTGGGAAATCCAGGTGGCAGTAGCACTTACACCGGCGGTGGCGGCATGTACGGCACCTGGGGCACAAACAGCCAGTGTCCAGATAACAGCATGGAAAAATGGAACAAGTCGCAGAAATATCTTGAAGACCTGACCGTCTGGGTGATGAAAAAAATCCCATACACCAAGCCTGTCGTCGATGTTTATGAGCACATGAACAATGTTGAGAAGAAATATAAAGAATATAAGGACTGGTGGGATAAGAGCAAGGAGAAGACGAAGAAGGAAAAGATGAATTTCGGTAATTTCATGGGGACAATCGTAGCTCAGAACCCGCTTGTAAAGGATGCTGAAAACCAGCTGTTCGGGCACCCTATCAGCGACCCTAACGAAGCGAACGAGGCACTCTACGAAAGGCTGAAAAACACGCTGGACGAAATGTCGAAAGACGACAACCTGCGGCAGCAGCTCGGTAACCTTCTGGACAATGCCGGCGACAAGATGGACGACGTGAAGGACTTAGTGAACATCTACGGTGATTTCAAGGAAATGGATAACGTGATGAAGAAGAGCGACCCGACCATCTCCAACCATACACCGAACAAAAAGCGCGGCATCATCCGCCAGCAAACATCACCACGAAAAGCCAATGAGGTTGAACCTCCTGCATACGTGCTACTCGGCGATGCCGTCGTGCTGATGGAATGTCATATTGATAACCTTGAGGCTATATTAACCGAGTTCTACGGCGACGAGAAATGGGTGGGCTGCACCTTCAAGTCCCTGCGCACCATGGGCTACGCCATCTACGACGCCATGCAGGACGACGTGGTGGAATTCGACGAGCTTATCGACAGCAAGCCGGAGAACATCAGCGAGGAAGACTTGCAGCGGCTGGTTGAACGTCTGAACAACAGCATGACCGACACAGACGACGCCAACCAGATGAACTACGACAATCTCGCCACATATATGGACAACATCCTCTATCTCCACAGCTATGCCGTAGGCAGAGGTTATGACGGCCTGCACGGCATGTTCGACGCCGCACTGAAAGCATGCGATGATTATGCCAACCGTCCTGGGGGCAACAGCGTATGCGCAAGCGTGACACTTCAGATCAACCAGACGATGACGATGACGCGTCAGGCGTTCCGCGGCACGCTGAGCGTGGAGAACAACAGCCAAAGCGGTGAGATGAGAGACGTGAGACTGAAGCTGGAGGTTACCGACGTTGACGGCAATGTGGCGACTGCCCATGAGTTCCAAATCAATGCGGAGAGCCTCGACGGATTCGAGGGTGAGGTGAGCCTCGACAAGAACTGGACGCTGGCACAGGGTGCGAAAGGCGTTGCCACCATCCTCTTCATCCCGACGAAATACGCGGCTGAGACTGAGGACAAGGTATATTACTTCGGTGGTACTCTCTCGTATATCGACCCTGCCACCGAGCTGTCTGTCACCCGCGAGCTGACACCGGTGAGCCTGACCGTGAAGCCTTCACCTAACCTGAACCTCACCTATTTCATGCAGCGCGACATCTTCGGTGACGACCCGCTCACCCTCGACGTGGTTGAGCCCATCGTGCCGGCTGAGTTCGCACTGCTCATCGACAACGAGGGCTATGGCGACGCCACGAACGTAAGGATGGTGACCAACCAGCCAGAGATTGTGGAGAACGAGAAAGGACTGCTCGTGGACTTCCAGTTCACCAGCTCACAGCTGAACGGCAAGGAGAAAGTGCTGTCGCTCGGACAGAGCATCCCGACCGACTTCGGCACCATCCCGTCGCGCGGCACATCCTACGCGCAGTGGTGGCTTGAATGTTCGCTGCTCGGCCATTTCGTTGACTATGAGGTTAGTGCCACCCATGTCACCAGCTACGGTAACGAGGACCTGACGCTGCTCAACAATGTGTCGATACACGAGCTCATCCGCAGCGTGAACACCAAGTCGCTGACTGGTGAGCCGCTGAAAGGCTGGCTGGTGAACGACGAGATTGACGCCAACGACTATCCCGACATCATCTACCTGAGCGACGCCACCACCGAGCATGTGAACATGCTGCGGTCGGCTGACATCCAATACACATCCAACAACCAGTACAAGATGACCGTCGTGCCAAGCGACGCCGGCTGGAACTACGGCAACGTCATCGACCCGACACGCGGCAGACAGTCCATCGAGCGTGTATTGCGTTCCGACGGCACTGAGGTGGATCTTCAGAATATATGGCAGACCGACCGCACCCTGATCGACGGTCAGGAACCGCTCTACGAGAACCGCATACATATCGCCGACAAGTTCGCCAACGGCGGAAGCCAGGACTACACCATCGTGTTCAGTCCGCGTCCGGAAATCGTCCTGATGGTTGACAGCATCGGCGGCATACCGACCGACGGAACCGTGCTGATGGACGCCATCCAGGATATCACCCTCCGGTTCAACAAGCCGGTTCTGGAGAGCACCCTCAAGGACAACATCAGGCTGACCTGTCAGGGACAGCATGTGGACGAGAAGCCGACAGTCACCAAGATAGACGACCGGACATTCAAGTTCAAGTGGGCTCAGGCGACCAACGAGAGCGGCTACTTCACCGTGACCGCCTACACCTCCCGGATTACCGACAAGGAAGGCTACAAGGGTGACTACGACTTCAAATCGAGCTGGAACCAGGTTGTTGACGCCGTGACGATGATGAACCTGCACGTCACCCCGGCAGATGCCGGCACCACTACGCCTGAGTCGGGCGAGCAGACATACAACGAGACAGTCACACTCAAGGCTACCCCTGCCTACGGATATGTGTTCAAGGACTGGCTGCTTGATGATGAGGTCTATAGCACCGACGCCACTACCACCTACAAGGTGGAGGGCAACGCGATGTTCATCGCCGAGTTCGAACCCAAGAAATTCGAGGTGACCGTGGACGAGAGCAGCATGGCAGGAACGGTGAGCGGAGCCGGCACCGGCAAATACGACTACAAGTCGGAAATCACGCTGACCGCCAAACCACTGGAGGGCTACCGGTTCCTTCACTGGATTGTGAACGGCGAGACTGTATCCACCGAAACTGCCTATACGTTCAAAGTACAAGGTCCGACTACCATCCGCTCTGTCTCCACCGAGACGATGTCGTCAGGTGTGAAGGGACGTGCGCCGTCTGCATCCGGCGTCACAGAAGTAGAGCTGGTGTATGAGCCCACCGTAGTGATGGTCAGCAACACATATGACTTTACAGAAGGCTGGAACTGGTTCTCCATCAACCCGCTCAATCCGGAGTTCCTGACCACCTCCACCCTGCTCGAGAGTGTAGGCATGAAGTATGTGGATGAGATCCGTGGCAAAAACGGGGTGCTGAAAAACGAGAACGGTGTCTGGAAAGGCGACCTCACCACCCTCTCGCCCGGTGAGTCCTATCAGCTGAAGCTGAAAGAGGCAAGGAGTATCGGCATACCTGTGAACAAATCCAATGCAGGCGTTAGCTTCACACTCTCCAGAGGCTGGAACAACGTGGGCTACATGCCATACGAGGCACTCGACATCAACACGGCACTGACGAACTGGGATGCCAAACCCAACGACGTGGTGAAGAGCCAGGATGCATTCGCCGTGTTCGACGGAACTGAGTGGAAAGGAACGCTGACCACCATGGAACCAGGAAAAGGCTATCAGTTCTATTCCCATGCTGTGACAACATTCTATTATCCCACCACGCCATTGTCGGAAACAAAAAACAACACCTCAGCCTACGAATATGACAGTTTCGTACAAGAGAATCCCGACAACATGGTGATGCTGGCAGTCGTCAGTGACAGTACAAACACATATGTAGGAGAAGAGTACGACCTGACAGTGAAGGTGAACAACAAGAAATCAGGAGTGGCAACATGTGTGGACGACCTTTATTACCTGATCATCTACGGAGAAAAGGGCAAAAGAATCAGATTCGACTTCCAGGACCACAAGAGCAAGACTGGATACTACTCTCTGACCACTTTCACCGTCATCCCGACATTAACGGTCAACAAGAACCATCCGTCAATGATTTACATCAAGGAATATTCGGTTGGTGATGTCAACCGCGACGGCACTGTCGATATCAGCGACATCGTGGCTGTGATCAACACGATTGCCGGAGATGAAACATACAAATCGACTGCAGACGTGAACGGCGACAAGAAAATCGACATTTCCGACATCGTCGCCATCATCAACATTATCGCCTCAATGTAGGGCATGCGAGCAATGTCGTACGACACCAGACATAACGAACCCCGGACGTGACTTACGCGTCCGGGGTTCTTTGTGTCAAGACTGAGGCCTCTCCCGCAGGGGTTAAAGGCCCTGCATCAGATCAGGTCGAGCAGCTGGTTGTAGTCGAAGGCGTCGGGTTTTCCGAAGAGGTTGACAAAGCTTTTCTTGCAAGCCTCCACCTTCTCGCAGAAGCTCTCGAACGGGAAGTTGGCCCCCGGCCCGGTCATCTCCTTGGTGAGGTCCGACTGGCGCACAATCTTGATGTCGCCATACGCGAGGCTGAGCAGCGCCATGAGCATGACGGCACCCTCAATCTGCGGCACGGTCGCCTCTTCCTTGTTAAAGTCGCCCTGGAAGCATACCGCCACGGACTTCTGGTTATAGCCGTAGGTATGTGCACCTACCATGTTGCGGGGACGGCCGGTGAAGATCTCGCCTTTCTTGTCGACATAGTAATGGTAGCCTATGCCCGCCCATTTACGGCTGAGGTGGGCCTTATGGATTTCCTCCACGGTCTGGTTTCCTCCGTTCTCTGAATGATGGAGCACGATGCACTCTGTGGAATTTGCTGGCCGCTCGGCCAGTTCTTCAGTGAAATTAAGTGTAGTGTGATGTAACATAATACTGTTGGATTTAAAAAAGTTATAGTGTTATCAAATAGTTACTTTGAGCTGAATTTCTCTATGGCACACGTGTGTGTTTTTGTCTTCTTGTCGTAGTTGATGCCGACAAGCAAGAGGTTGTCGGTGTAGCCATCGAGAACGACAGGATAGTTCTTCCGCTTGATCTGTGCGATGGCAGCATCGGCGGAGGTGTCTTTCTTCAGCTCCACTACGAGGGCGGGCTTGTCCACGTTCTTGCGGGGAAGGAATATCATGTCGGCGAAACCCTTGCCGGCTGGCATCTCACGGATAATTTTGTAGTCGTTACGGGCATAGAAGTAGGCGATGGAGATGACGCAGGCCAGCGAGTTCTCGTTGTTGTAACTGAGGATGCTGGTATGCTCATCGTGGGCAGTGTCGATGGCGGTCGCCACCGCATCCTCGTCGCCGAGGAGAGTGGCTTCAAGCAGCTGTTTCGATTGCTGTAAGGCATCCGCCACCGGCTTCCAGTTCGTCTTCTTCACGGCGTTCGCCATCTCTCCCGCCACCTCACGATTAGGGATAAAGCATTCCTGCTCGCACCAGTCATAAGAGAGATATCCTAGATGGATCAGGACAGTCAGCACGTCGTCGCGGCTCGACACCTCAGAAATGTCGTTCTGAAACCCCGTAGGGTCGACACCGCATCGCATACCCCCCAGCATCTGGATGATGTCGTCCTTCAGCCCTTCATAATTTCTTTGGATATAATCGGCCACCCTGTCATAAGCGCCCGTAGCCGACCAATAACTCTGACAGGCTCCGTTGTCCAACGCCGTCATCACAGAGTTGGGATTGAAAATCGAGGGTACGTTGCCAATCCGATAACCGTCGTACCATTTCTCCAACTCGTCGAAGTCCATGGAGTATTTCTGTGACAGCACCCTCACCTCCTCCTTTGTGAAACCAAAAAAGCCGGACAACTTGCCGGGAACCACCATTGAGTATTCCTTGAAGTTATTGAGGGCAGACTCTGTGTTGTACTTCTTTATGGGAAGGATTCCGGTCATGTACACACCTGCAAACACGATTTCAGACTGGCCGCTCTTGAACAGACGGCGGAGCCAGTCGACGTACGTCCTCATGACGTCCTTCTGGTTGTCAAACTCACGGCAGATGGCGTCCCATTCGTCGATGATGAAAATAAATTTCTGGTGTGTCTCCTCATTCACACGTATAAGGAAAGACATGAGACTCTCGTCATCCTGCATCTCCACATCCGGATAGGCTTTGTGGATGTCTTCCTTCAGCGTCTGCTGCATCTTATCCACGATAGTGCCGTCCTTGATTTCCGTCACGAAGTCACTCATGTCCAGGTAAATCACCGGATACTTGTTCAGATGCTTCTCAAAACTGGGATTCCCGGCAATCTCCAGGTCATCGAAGAGGCTGCGGGAGTCGCACGAGTGGTCGTAGTAGGCACACAGCATCTCAGCCGACATCGACTTTCCGAAACGGCGACAGCGGGTGACGCAACTGAAACGTTTTTTTGTGAACAAAGTCTGATTAATCACTCCAATCAGCCCTGACTTGTCGACATACTCACTTGCGCGAGAGGATTGAAACTTCTCGTTTCCTACATTGATGTATTTGCCCATAGCACTCAGTTTTTGCCGTCAGTTTTCTGACTTTTGACTTCTTTTTTTGCAAAATTACTAAATCATGGGCAGAAATCAAAATAAATGACGTATTTTTATCTGTGCTTACAAAAGGAAGGCGCGTGCTGAAGAGAGAAAAAAACCTTCGACTACAGGTGGGCACGCTCCAAGTTCAAACACACAACAGACACCTGCTTTTTAAACGAAATATAAAGGAGAAAAAATAGGTGATGTCGATTTTTATCAAGAAAATGATTATTATTTAAAAATTCACTTTATAGAATGGGTATATTTAGTAATAAGTTACTGACATGGAGTTTTATGTCGTACGTATCAGGTTCGCCCTACGTGTAAAAACAGATTTTTCACCTCCTATGCGTTTTAGGTCGTACGTATAAGGTTCGTCCTACGTGTAAAAACAGATTTCATTACATAGGATTCTGTCGCGACTCGGCATAGCTCAAGCAAGCTTGGCTCTGCTCTCGCTGCTCCAGAATCTGTCACCTCCTACAACTCCGGCGCACAGTCTATCGGGCTCCGATACGGTAGCAAGCCGTAGGAACGAAAATATCTGATTTTTGCGCAACCACGACCCTGATACGCATCAAGCCCATCCTCACTGGGGTTGTGGACGTCCCCGTCCGCACAATTGGCCGGCGAAGCACGGCCCACCCAAAAAACATACATCTTTTGTCATACGTATCAGATTCGCCCTACGAGTAAAAACGGATTTCATTACATAGGATTCTGTCACCTCCTACAACTCCGGTGCATTACTCTCCGCGTGCAACAACCCATAGGAGGGGAAAAATCCGTTTTCCCAAGCAACCACGACCCGGATACGCACCAAGCCCATCCTCACTGGGGTTGTGGACGTCCCCGTCCGCACAATCGGCCGGCGAAGCACGGCCCACCCAAAAAACAAACATATTTTGTTGTACTTATCAGGTTCGTCCTTCATGTAAGAAACCGGATTTGTCCACGAAGTTGATGAACGCACGGTTGACGAGGCGTACGCCTCCGGGCGTGGGGTATCGGCCGGTGAAGTACCAGTCACCGGGACTGCCGGGACAGGCCTGGTGGAGCCCTTCGATGCTTTGGAAGACCAGCTCGACAGGTGCCTGCATTCTCTCGGGACGGAGCATCTCCACAATCTTTCGGTTGATGTCGTCAACAGAGAAAGGAGCGTAGACGGCACGCACATGATTTTCGGAATCGGGGTCGTCCTGACAACGCTGGTACACCTCCGCAATCAGCTCCTCCCTACCCTGCTCTTTCAGCAGGGCGATGGCGGCGCGGAAAGCGCAGAGCTCCTCGAGGCGCGACATGTCGATGCCATAATAATCAGGATATCGGATTTGCGGCGAGCTGGAGACCATGACGATTTTCTTCGGGTGGAGACGGTCGAGGATTTTGAATATGCTCTCCCTCAGGGTGGTGCCTCTCACGATGCTGTCGTCGATGATGACGAGGTTGTCGCTGTAAGGACGCACCGACCCATACGTGGCATCGTAGACATGGGCGGCGAGGTCGTTGCGCTCATTCCCCTCGGTGATGAAAGTGCGCAGCTTGATGTCCTTCCACACCACCTTCTCGATTCTCACGTCCTGGTCGATACGTCGGAAGGCGTCGGTCATGCCATGGAACGCCACCTCCGCCGTGTTGGGGATATAGGAGAATACGGTGTGCGTGAGGTCTCCTCCGAGCGCTTTCAGTATGGGACGCATCAGCTGCTCTCCCAGTCGCTTGCGCTCCTTGTAGATATCCGTGTCCGATCCACGGCTGAAATAGATCCGTTCGAACGAGCAGCGCCGGTTCTCTTCCTGCGGCAGGATCTGCTCCAGGCTTGCAGTGCCGTCGCGCCGGACGATGAGGGCCGCTCCGGGCTGCAGCTCCTGTATGGCATCTGCGTCGAGGTCGAAGGTGGTCTGTATGACAGGGCGCTCGCTCGCCACGACCACCACCTCCTCGTCCTGGTAGAAGAAGGCAGGACGGATGCCATGCGGGTCTCTCACCGTAAACATCTCGCCGCTCCCCGTCAGCCCGCACATCACGTAGCCCCCGTCGAAGTGAGGCATCGTGGTCTTCAGCACGTTGCCCACCTCCACATGGCCGTCGATATAGCGTGTGATGTCCTCATGCTCCAGCCCCAGCTCCCTTGCCTCGGCGTAAAGCCGCTCCACCTCCCGGTCGAGCCGGTGTCCCATCAGTTCGAGCGTGATGTACGAGTCGGCATAGATACGTGGCGACTGGCCCTGACGTGTGAGCAGACGGAACACCTCGTCGATGTTCGTCATGTTGAAGTTGCCACAGAGGCAGAGGTTTTTTGCCCTCCAGTTGTTGCGTCGCAAAAAAGGATGGACGAAGGTGAGTCCGCTCTTGCCCGTGGTGGAATAGCGGAGATGACCCATCAGGAGTTGTCCGCAGAATGAGTCGTCCACCTGCCTGAATATCTCCGTGATGGCGTTCGCCCCTGCCGCCTTCAGGCGGAACATATATTCCGTACCGGCCGGCGCGTCGAGATTGACACAGGCCATGCCCGCACCTTCCTGCCCGCGGTTATGCTGCTTCTCCATCAAGAGATAGAGCTTGTTGAGCCCGTAGCGCCAGGTACCGTATTTCTTTTCGTAGTAGTCAATCGGTTTCAGCAGACGAATCATCGCCACACCACATTCATGCTTCAGTTGGTCGGTCATTGAAGTAATTTACGATTTACGATTTATTTCATGAACCTTGTCACGACTCAGCATAGCTCGAACAAGTTCGGCTCTGCGTTCGCTGCTCCAAGGTTTTCCTATTTACTATTTATTTTTGAAATTTACAATTTACAGCTATTACGATTCATTGGGGGGCCTACGGTCATTCATATTTCAAAGGGCTTAACGTAGTTTAAAAGGGGAGTAAAAGCGGGAGTAAAAATGGACAATAGTTATTTCAATTGTAAAAGTCCATTAGAATGAGTAAATACACTTTTCACTTAGAATCTCTTCTCTTACTGCAACAAGCCTTGACGAAGTCCATGAAGAGTGGATGAGGATGGAGGACCGTGGAAGAATATTCAGGATGGAACTGTGTGCCGACATACCAGGGATGAGACGGAATCTCTACGATTTCCACGAGTCCTGTCTGCGGGTTGATGCCCACACAATTCATCCCCTTATCCTCGAACTGGCTCAGGTAGGCGTTGTTAAACTCATAGCGGTGGCGGTGACGTTCGCGTATCAGCTCTTTCTCTCCGTACGCCTTCCATGCGCGGCTTCCTTTCCTCACCTCGCAGCCATACGCACCCAAGCGCATGGTTCCTCCCATCTGCGTGATGCTTTTCTGCTCCTCCATCATGTCGATGACGTTATGAGGGGTGTCTGGTTCCATCTCGCTGCTGTTGGCGTCGGCATACCCCAGTACATTACGTGCGAACTCCACCACCATCATCTGCATGCCGAGGCATATGCCGAAGGTGGGAATGCCGTGCGTCCGCGTGTATTCCGCCGCGATGATTTTCCCCTCGATTCCCCGCTGTCCGAACCCGGGACAGATGACGACACCCGCCATCCCCTGCAGCTGCTCCGCCACATTCTCACGAGTGATGTGCTCGCTGTTGACAAACGTGGTCTTCACCTTGCGGTCGTGGTAAGTGCCAGCATGGGCCAGGCTCTCGAGTATGCTCTTGTAGGCGTCCTGCAGGTCGTATTTACCCACCAGCGCGATTCGCAGTTCTTCCGTAGCCTGCTTCCGTCGCTCGAGAAAATCCCTCCACGGCCCGAGCTCGGGCGGCGGTCCCGGCTCCACCCCCATCTTTCTGAGGATGATGTCGTCGAGTCCCTGCCGCAGCATATTGACCGGCACCTCATATATTGAAGGCAAGTCCTGGCTCTGGATCACGGCTTTCATATCCACATTGCAGAAATGCGCCACTTTACCCTTGATCTCGTCGCTGAGCTCATGCTCCGTTCTCAGGACGAGCACCTCCGGCTGGATGCCCAGTCCCTGCAGCTGCTTCACGCTGGTCTGCGTCGGCTTCGTCTTCAGCTCGCCGGCCGCAGCGAGGAAAGGTACGTAGGTGAGGTGCACGTTCAGCGCACGCTCCGGACCCAGTTCCCATCTCAGCTGCCGGATGGCCTCAAGAAAAGGCTGGCTCTCGATGTCTCCGATTGTGCCGCCAATTTCGGTGATGACGAAGTCGAAATGCCGTTTCGTGGCGTTGAGCAGGATCCGGCGCTTGATTTCGTCGGTGATATGCGGCACCACCTGTATGGTCTTCCCAAGGTATTCCCCTTTCCGCTCCTTCTCGATGACGCTGAGGTAAATCTTCCCCGTCGTCACGCTGTTGTCGCGCGTGGTCTCGATGCCGGTGAACCGCTCATAATGGCCGAGATCGAGGTCGGTCTCCTGTCCGTCCGCCGTGACGTAGCACTCCCCATGCTCGTATGGGTTGAGCGTGCCGGGGTCGATGTTGATGTAAGGGTCGAATTTCTGAATGGTGATGTCGTAGCCTCTCGCCTGCAGCAGTTTTCCCAGTGAAGCGGAAATAATGCCCTTTCCCAGCGACGACGCCACCCCTCCCGTAATAAAGATGTACCTTGTCTCCATAATTTTCAAATTGTCACAAATTTTATGCAAAGTTAATACAAATTGTCAGAATATCAAAACAAATAATAACATTTTGTATAAAATATATCAAAATTTTAAAAAAAATCGCATCATCTTCCACAAAAGAAATACATTGCTTTGCATCAGAAGTAGGACATTATTTTTCGTGTCCACAGAAAGCAAGCAGTACAAATTTATCGCCATTATTTGGAATTTAAGATTAAATTTCATAACTTTGCGACAAAAGTCGGTAGGAAAATGTGTGTGATCAAAGAAAAAGTCGGTAGGAAAATGTGCAGAAATTATAAAAAAGTCGGTAGGAAAATGTGAATTAGCACTATAACACAAGCAGTTAAAAAAATCAATATATATGTATCGACGCAAGATAGAAGAAATATTCCATTCGCAACTTATAGTAAAAACCAAGAAAATTAACATTTTTAACACACTGCAACAGTGGTGTTATTTATAAAAATGAAATTCCGGTCGAATTTTTCTTTTTTCCTTATCATGGCAGTAATGATCTGAATGATTTTGTTC
>JAFUVE010000007.1 GCA_017483765.1 Bacteroidaceae bacterium
TCCGCCTCCAGCAGGCTGTCCATATTTCCGAACAGCCGCTGCTCCAACGCACGGTCATCACTCCCGCAGGCCGACCAGACACAACTCATGACGAATATGAGACTTATATTGAGAAGGAATGTTTTCATTGTTTGGTGGGAGTAAGCTTACTCAGCCATTGTTTTGTGTGTATGGCGATGAATCCTGTGCAAAAGTAGGTATTATTTTTCAATTCTCCAAATAATTTCCCCATTTAAGGCTTTTGATGAATTACTGCTCCTCCGGCAGAAGGTCGATATTGCGCCTCAGACCTGTGTATTTCGCACGTTTCACCGCTGAACCGCTGAACAGACGACGGTAGTCTTCTTCCGTAAGACTATGCCATTGCTCCACCGTCATGGACAGGAACTCGTCGGAGGCGGCAAAAGCCACTTCTTCTGTAGGAGTGGCGAAACGGTTGTGAGGGCAGCAAAGCTGGCAACGGTCGCATCCATAGACAGTATTGCCCATCTTCTCTGCATATTCCGGAGGGATCTCTCCACGGTTCTCTATCGTCAGATAGGACAGGCAGCGGGACGCGTCGAGATGGTAGGCAGACGACAAAGCCCCGGTAGGACAAGAACGCAGGCAGTTTTCGCAATTTCCGCAGAAACTGACCATCGGTACATCATACTCCGTGAACTCCAGTTCGGTCAGCAGCACGCCAAGAAAGAAAAAGCTGCCGGCATGAGGGATAATCAGGCTGCTGTTCTTTCCTATCCACCCGATGCCCGACTTCCAAGCCCAATAACGCTCCAAAACCGGGACGGTGTCGCAGCATACCAGTCCTTCGTAAGCAGATGAACCCGCACAAGCAGCACCTTCTCGATGGCGTATGTCATAAATGGACAGCGATGCCGCCAACTTCAGCAGACGGCTGCGAACCACCTCATGATAGTCCTTTCCATAGGCATAGTAGGCGAACTGAACCTGGTCGTCCCTCAGTCGTTTTTCAGGGTAATAATTCATCGCAACGACGATGACACTCCGCGCAGAAGGAAGCAGCAACGAAGGGTTCAGCCGCTTCTCCACATTCCCGGCCATATAAGCCATCGTGCCATGCCTCCCCTCCCCCACCCAGCTCAAGAAGGCATCTGCCACCTTTTGCTCAACAGGCTCACAACGCGACACGCCACATGCAGAAAAGCCGAGGCGCATCGCTTCGGCTTTCAATTTCTCTATAGACTGCTCCTCACTCATTGTAGTAGAGACGCCCCGCGGGGCGTCTTGTAACTAAAATTTCATCCACATGGCTCGTTCAACTTCAAACCAAACTCCCGTCCGCATCTGTCCGCATGGCCCTTTACACTTTAAACTTTCATCTTTAAACTAAAAACAAGCCGTCCGCATGGCTCTTTCAACTTTAAACTTTCAACTAAACAAACTATTTAAGGTGTCTGCTCCACGACATATTCTCGTCGAAGGCCTTGAACTCATAGCCCTGGCTCTTCAGCCACTCCAGGCTCATGGGCAGTGCCGTCTTCAGTTTGTCGATGCTCTTGAGGGAGTCATGGAAGGTGATGATGGACCCGTTGCGTGTGTATTTACGAACGTTCTCGAACACCTCGTCGGCATTCAGGCGTGTGGAGTAGTCGCGCGTGACGAGGTCCCACATGATAATCGTGAACTTATGGCGCAGGAGGATATACTCAGCGTTTCGCATAAATCCGTGAGGAGGCCTGAAAAGACGGGAGTTGATCAGCTCGTCGGCCTTCAGCACATTCAGCACATAGCGGCTGGAGCGGGTCAGCCACTTGATGTGGTTGTAGGTGTGGTTGCCAACGCTGTGACCCCTGCGCTTGATTTCCTCGAACAGCTCGGGGTATTTCCGCACGTTGTCGCCCACCATGAAGAAGGTGGCCTTCGCATTGTATTCGTCCAGCGTGTCGAGAATCCAGGGAGTGGCCTCAGGGATGGGCCCGTCGTCGAAGGTGAGGTAAACCGCCTTCTCGTTCGGGTCCATTCGCCATATAGCACTGGGATAGAGCCATCGCAGCCACTTCGTCGGTTGTTCTATGATCATCTCTAATTCTTTCCTTTAGCTTGCGTCCGCGGACGCCTTGTTCAGACGGTTGTAATACAGTCCGTAGCGCTTGTCGAAATTTTCTTCTATCTGAGCCTTTCCCTGGGCGATGCCGTCCTGCTCCTCCGAGCTGTAGGCTTCATCGCGCAGTTCGCCATCCTCGGCGCTCTTGTACATGCTGGCCAGGTTCTGATAGACATAGAACTCATTGTCGAGCACTCCTTTCTTGCAGAGCTCCACAAACTGGTCGTCGCTGGCGGTCAGAAGCACGTCGAGGTTACGGTTCGCCCAGCCCATCAGCACCTGGCTGTTCAGATTGGCCTCGCTGATGTTGCCGTGAGTGAGGTAAGCCTCAACCATGCGCATCATGCCCTGGCTGGGGTACTGAAGCTCAAGGAAGCTGATCTGGTTATCCTCACAGCGTTTGAGCACACGGTTGTAGAGCGTCTGAACACCCTTGTTCAGGTTGTCGCTGTTCTCCTGCAGCAGCTTCAGCTCGGCAGCTGGCAGCTTCTCGCAGTAAGTGCTGTCCGCAAGCTTCTCAGCATAGATGTCAAGGAAGTTGCTCATCACGTAAATCTCAGTGTTCGCATCGTTGGCATAACGCTTGAAACGGCTGTCGCTCAAGGAGAGATACCACTCCACGTATTCGGTCGAACGCTTCACGAGGGCAGACATGATGTGCTCGCCTTCCTTCACCTTGCCAAGGTCGAAATAGGCTTTGGCCATCTCCATCGAACCGCTGAACGCCTCATGAGGCACGTTGTATTCCGGGATCTCCTTCTCGCATTTCTGAAGGGCCTTCAGGGCCTTCTCGTTCTTTCCTTCTTCCACGAGGCTCTTGATCAGAAGTGCGAACCAGCGGCGGTGGGTATAGCACATACGCATCACCGTCTCGTCGATGTAGAGTCCTTTCTGGCTCAGGTTGCCATACTTATACTTGTTCATCATGTTGTCGTACATCTTCTCCGTGTCAACCACGGTGCGCTGAGCCTGGTTTTCAGCATAGGTGAACGGAGTGAAGCGCCATGCGATGCCCTCCTGGAGGAAGTGCTTGTAGAGGTTGCCGTAGTTGTCGGGACCAACGGTGGTCGACATATACAGAGGACGTGAGAAGTTGCTCTGGCCGATCATCTCAAGCATCATCATGAAGTTCTTATACACCTGCGAGCGGCCTTTCAGGTCGATGACCATGCGGTCGGGGATGGAGTCGTTTTCTATCTTCATGCCCGATTTGCGCACGGCTTCCTTGTCCACCTTGACATAAAGGGTGTCGGAAGGAAGGCAGGATGGGAGCTTAGCCACGAAATCCTTGTATTCCGGATCCACGTTCTTGAGAACGAACTTCTGAATGGCGTTGTTCAGCTCGAACGGCTCGTCGCCCCACACTTTACGGGAGTATTCCGGGTCGTTCTCGTAGGCATCCTTGATGACGTCCGACATCCGGATGAAGTCGCCGTTCTCGTCGCGGCCCACCGGGGGATTCACCTCTATCGCCTCATGCTCGCCCGTCACGTACTCATAGCGCTTCCATGAGATGGGCAGAGGGGAGGACTGGCCCTCTCCGGAGAATGCGGGACGCTTCATTTGGTCGATATACCAGTCGGTCTGCAGGTACGACAGGTTGCACACACGGACGTCCGTGCGGTTGCCCTCCGTGTCCTCATTGTACCATAGCGGGAAGGTGTCGTTGTCGCCGTTGGTGAAGATGACTCCGTCGTGAGGAACGGTCTCGAGGTAGTTGAGGCCGAAGTCACGGCAGATATAGCGATCGCTGCGGTCGTGGTCGTCCCAAGTCTGGCTCACCATCTGAGCCGGGACGGCAATTGCCGGAACCACGGCCACGCAGGCAGCGATAATCTCAGAGGTCTTTCCCAGGCGTTTCAGCCAGTCGTAGATGGCAGCCACACCGAGTCCGCACCACATGGCGAAGGCATAGAAGGAGCCGGCGTAGGCATAGTCACGCTCACGGGGCTGGCCGGGGGTCTGGTTCAGGTAGAGCACGATGGCCAGACCGGTCATGAAGAAGAGGAAGAACACCACCCAGAACTGCTGGATGCCCTCCTTGCCCTTGAATGCCTGCCAGAAGAAGCCCAGCAGACCAAGCAGCAGCGGGAGGCAGTAGAACACGTTGTGGCCCTTGTTCTCCTTCAGGTCGGTCGGAAGAGCGTCCTGGTCACCGTACATCGCGTCGTCGATGAACGAGAAGCCGGTGATCCAGTTGCCATGCTCAAGCTCGCCGCCCTGGTTCTGGATGTCGTTCTGACGGCCTGCGAAGTTCCAGAGGAAATAGCGCCAGTACATGAAGTTCACCTGATAGTTGATGAAATAGGTCATGTTGTCGCCGAACGAGGGGATGTCAACGTAGCCGTTCTCGTTGTAGCCGTAGCTCACACGCTTCGTGTTGGGAGTCCCTATCCATCCCTGATAGGCCTTGGCGTACTGCTTGCTGTAGATGCGCGGGAAGAACATACACTGCTCGGAACTGTAAATATAGTCCATCTTTCCTGGCATCTCGATATATTCGTCTTTCTCGCTTTCGTCGTGCTTCTCTTTGCGCATGTACTTGGGAGCGCCCTCGTCTATCTTGTACATCGACTTCGCCTCGTCAACTTCGGGCTCGCTCGCATAGGTCGGACCCCAGAAGAGCGGACGGTCGCCATACTGCTCACGGCCAAGGTACTCTGCCAGGGTGAACACGTCCTCAGGAGAGTTCTGGTCCATCGGAGGGTTGGCTGTGGAGCGGATGACGATGACGGCATAGCTGGAATAACCCACCGTGATGAGGGTCATGCAGAGCAGCACCGTGTTCAGGAGTCTGGAGGTCACCTTGCCACCCACATTGGCAAAGAGGATAAATGCCAGCGCTGCCAGCACGAGGATGCCGATGACCATACTGCCTGCTCCATGTCCGTAGAAAGGTATGCCGAGCAGCGCGGTGCAGACGAGGAACGCAATCTTCGACTGACGGCTCAGCTCTTTCATATGAGTGGTCCAAAGGGCCCACACCAAAGCAGCCAGCAGGATAAGAATATAGATATACAGTCCCGTATTGAAAGGCATGCCCATTCCGTTGACAAACATCAGCTCAAACCAGCCGCTCACTTTCGTGATGCCCGGCACCATGCCATAAAGCACTGCGGCAACAATCACGACTGACACGCCCAGCACTGCCAAAGCCCCTTTCAGATTCGGCTCCTTCGTCTTCTTGAAATAGAACACGAGCACGATGGCGGGAATACAAAGAAGGTTGAGCAGGTGGACACCGATGCTCAGGCCCACGAGATAGGAGATCAGCACCAACCACTTGTCGCTGTGGGGGTTGTCGGCATTGTCCTCCCATTTCAGTATCAGCCAGAACACCAAGGCTGTGAAGAAGGAGGAGAAGGCATATACCTCGCCCTCCACGGCGCTGAACCAGAAGGTGTCGCTCCAGGTATATATCAGCGCACCACCCACACCGCTGGCCATGATGGCTATCAGCTGGGCGGTGGTCATCTCTTTCTCATCACTGGCTATAAGCTTCTTGGCCAGATGCGTGACACTCCAGAAGAGGAAGAGGATACAGCCGGCACTGAGCAAGGCCGACATGATGTTCACCATCTTGGCCACCTGGGTGGCGTCGCTGGCAAACAGCGTGAAAAACTTGCCGAAAATCATGAAGAAAGGGGCTCCTGGCGGATGGCCCACCTCCATCTTCTCTGCTGTGGTGATAAACTCAGGACAATCCCAAAAGCTGGCTGACGGCTCGATGGTGGAGCAGTAGGTGAACGCGGCGATGGCGAACACAAGCCAGCCCGTGACGTTGTTGACTAACCTGTAACTTTTCATCTATAAGTTGATTATTATTATTTTCGATGAACGACAATCCTTGATGCGGACTGTCGGGCTGTATGGCTGCATGAAATACGCACATACAATTTGCAAAGTTACAAAAAATCAATGATTCATCCCACCTTTATGCCGATTTTAAAACCCCTTTGTGCGTTATTTGACAATTTTTCACTAACTTCGCATAAAAATTACCCAAAATCAAACGCAAAAATATGGCAAAATACATTTTCGAGCTCAACATGAAAGTGCGTGACTACGAATGCGACCTTCAGGGTATCGTCAACAATGCGAACTATCAGCACTACCTGGAGCACACTCGTCATGAGTTTCTACTTGACCACGGCATCAGCTTCGCCAAGCTACACGAACAGGGCACCGACGCGGTGGTGGCACGCATCACCATGCAGTTCAAGGTACCGCTCAGAAGTGGCGATGAGTTCGTCTCTAAGCTCTGGCTCAAGAAAGAGGGCATCAAATACGTGTTCATGCAGGACATCTTCCGTGCATCCGACATGAAGCTCGCCGTACGAGCACAGGTCGACACCGTATGCGTCGTCAACGGACAGCTCGGCGACTCACCCGAGCTCAACGATGCCTTCCAACCCTTCTTCGCATAAAAAGTAGAGACGCCCCGCGGGGCGTCTTGTAACTAAAAATCACTCAACAAGGCTCTTTCAACTTTCAGCCAAACTGCCCGTCCGCATGGCTCTTCAACTTTCAACTAAATCATCCAGATGGCAAAAGTTCAAACCTCAATTTTCGTGCAAGCGAATACAAAGCCAAGCTTGCTTAAGCTTTGTTGAGCGCCGCCGAAAATCATGTCAATAAAGTTCAAAGTAATCATCACTTGTCCCACTTGTATTTCCGTTTCGGATTGCGGGGAAACCATCCTTTCTGAACGCGTTTCTCCTGCGCGAACAACTCCCCGATGCCCCAGAAGGCAGAAAAAGAGAAAGAGCCAAGGATAGCGGAAATCGTGACGTTATCGATGAAGAGCGAAAGTCCCAGACCGATAAGACCGGCCAGCAGCCAGGTCCACCACAGCTTCGTGCCCCAGTAATACTCCATCTTGATCACCAGCGGATGGAAGAGCCCGATTATCAAGAACGTGCAGGCTCCTATCAGTAGTCCGTCGAAATGCATGCCTATTCCTCCCCCTCTTCCATTTCGTCTACATCCTCAACAGGACGTATCGGTATTTCTTTCTTGATACTCTGGTCCAGCGAGATGAGCGTCTCTGTGGAGTCCACTCCCTGGATGCCCTGAATCCGGTTGTTCAGCAGGTCCATCAGCTGCTCGTTGTCGCGGGCGTACAGCTTCACAAGCATCGTGTAAGGGCCTGTCGTGAAATGACATTCCACAATTTCAGGAATATTCTTCAGCTGGTCCACCACCTTCTTGTACATCGAGCCCTTCTCCAGACGGATGCCTACGTAGGTGCAAGTGGAATAGCCGAGGCTTTTGGGATTCACGTGATAACCGGAACCAACGATCACGTTCAGGTCGATCAGTCGCTGCACGCGCTGATGGATGGCAGCACGTGACACTCCGCAGGCGGTAGCCACCTCCTTGAACGGAATGCGGGCGTTGCTTGCGATGATTTTCATGATTTGCAAGTCGAGCTTGTCTATCTTCTCCATAAGAACTATTTGTTATTGTTGATGATTCGTTTTCTTGATGATAAAAGTAGTTAGTTTTCAAAAAACTTTACAAATGTATTAATTTTTTCGCAAAATCAAGCAAAAAAGTAGACTTTTTCTGTATTTTTACTCAAAAAAACAGTGTTTTCCTATCATTTTGGCAACAAAATGTCAGAGTTCAGGTTGCAATCATCCCAACCTACGACATTTCCGTGTGCAGCCCCAAACGACATCGGCTGGGGGCGTGGACGTCCCCGTCCGCGCCAGCCATCAAGGGCCCGATGCCCGATACGGCTGTCAGATAATGCAGAAATCATCTGCCATTACAAAAATTTCAGTAACTTTGCTTTCGGTAATCGTAGCAGTTTTTTAGTTTAACATTGTTTTTCTGAATACAAATTCACTAAAAATTCCGATATTTACCAAATAATCAGATAATTAAATACATCATTACTTTCATTGGACTCACGTTAATTTAAAAATCCAATTCTTTTACTTTTAGATTTCCTGATATTTTCACTGTGACAATAAGACCTAATCTGTGAAATACCTTGATGATGTTCATAGAAAATACTGTCAACAATCTGTTTTCGAGCGATATTCTCAATCTGACCTCCACTGAAATCATTGCTCTCTGCGAGACTTCTCGCTTCATCACAACTAAGGGAGGGTAACATGGCTTTCAAAATTTGTTTTCTGGTGGCCACAGTCGGTTTATCAAAACATATCTTGTAAAGGAAACGTCGTTCGAATGCTGAATCCAAATTATTTGCGAGTATGGCAAGCATAATCGATTGAAAATGGGTAACATTTAAGGCAGGTTCTAAAAATTAGCTTTAGGCTGTGTTTAGACTATTTTTGAGCAGATTTACCCGCAAACTCGCAGAAGCGTAGCGAGCTACGGTTCAAGAGGTTAAGGGCAAAGATGCCAAAAAGAGGCAAACACAGGCAAA
>JAFUVE010000029.1 GCA_017483765.1 Bacteroidaceae bacterium
GAAGCAATATCTTTGTTTTCTGCCAGTTGCCTGCGGAAATCCGCCTGTTGGCCGGGGTCGTCATAGCAAAAGCCCCATGCACCTTCCGAACAATAAATCACAGATGAGAAGCCGTGGAAGAAGAGATAATTGGAATAGCCATCATATTTTGAGCGGTCTTCTCCGTCGGCAGCATCCGAAGCTGCAGTGGACATTCCTTCGTTGTCGGAATCTTTCTTCCGTTTGTTATTTCGTCGTTTGGAGGTTTTGATGTTATCCTTGTTCTTTTTAGCCTCACGTTCAGCTTTTTTCACTTTTTTCCTCACCTCCATTGCCTGTTTCCGTAACTTCCAAGCGTGTTTGCGCTGATCCATCTGCGTCTGACGCTGAGATTTCAGAAATGGGGATGTTGGCATGTCGAAATAAGTGACGAGCCAGATGCTGTCGCCAACAAGCAGCTCAGGCGGCACGTGGTCGGTAGAATCCCCTTTCGCGAGGTAGGCCATATAGACAGCCCCGTCATTCTCGCGGAATTGAAATGTCCACCACTTCGTTTTTTCCACGGGTTGAGAGTCCACAACTCCAAAACGGCACTTGCGTGAATCTATCGTATGCGCTTCGACAGAAATAAAGCGCCAATGCGCCAAGGTGGCACCCAAGAAAAAGAAAGCAGCGAGGGCTGCGGCTCCGAAACGATTGTTGCGTGTAGGAACCGACTTGTTCTTTCGGTAGAAAAGACATATAGAACAAGCCACAGAGAGGGCAAAAAGCGCAAAAGGGATATAGATGCTGAAATGGACTCTACCCAAAACCACATTAGCGCCCACCATCCCCAATAGGAGAGCAATGGTGGGCCGCAGTATGGGATAGGAGTTCCACATTGAAGTAATTCAGAAGAATAATATTTAAAGATGACTGAAAGAAGTGAATGCAAGACAGCAGCCCGCAGAGCGACATGACTTGGTAAAATCACAGAGAAACAATTTGTCTGCTCCACTGAAATGATGTCTGCCTCGATGGACGCGAGTAGATAAAAGTCAGAGATTCTTCAGGTAGTCGATTCGTTCAAAGGGATTGTCGGCTCCAAAGACATAACTTCCTGCCACGAGCACATCTGTTCCGGCCTCGGCGAGTTGTACGGCTGTGGTTTTGTTGACACCGCCATCCACTTCGATGAGTGCTTTCGAGCCGGTTCGCTGAATCATGTCACGCAGCTGGCGTACTTTATCGAGTGAATGCTCGATAAATTTCTGTCCTCCAAATCCAGGATTCACCGTCATGAGCAGTACCATATCGACATCTCGGATGACATCCTCGAGCAAGCATACCGGCGTGGAGGGATTGAGGGTGACTCCCGCCTTCATGCCGGCCTCATGAATCTCATGTATGACGCGGTTGAGATGAACGCATGCCTCATAATGCACGTTCATCATCATAGCACCTAAAGCTGCCACCTCTTTGACAAACTTCTCTGGCCTGACAATCATGAGATGGACATCAAGCGGCTTCCTGCAAATTTTCGCCACAGCTTCAAGCACAGGAAATCCGAAACTGATGTTGGGCACAAACACGCCGTCCATCACATCCAGATGGAGCCAGTCGGCGTTGCTTTGGTTAATCATCTCTATGTCTTTCTCCAGATTGGCAAAATTCGCTGCCAAAAGCGATGGTGATACGATTTGCATAACAAAAAGAATTTATTATGCAAAGTTAAGAAAAGCTGACATGATAGCAAAATAATTCATCAAAAAAATGGCAATCATTCCATCACTTGATATTCGAAGAAATAGAAGCCCTCTTTGAGTTTCGGCAATTCCATTGTCGCAACATCAGTTGCCGTTCTGCCTTCCGTCAGGTCGATATTGCTGAATAATTTCTTGAAAACCGTTTTTCCTTTATCATTGCGAATGGTCAGGAGTATTTGTGCCGTTTTTCTCCCGCCCAAGTTCATCACAACAATCTTTGGTTTGTCCTTCGGTCCATAAACCATATCCACATCCTTCGACCCAGCAATAATCTGCTGGAATCCCATCCTATGCGCATAAAACGCCAGTTTCTTATGACCAAGAGCATCAATAAGAGGTTTCTGGTAAGTTCCCATGTTTCCACCTCCCCACATACAACACCATGAAAGTCCGTCATAATCAAGCCACCTCATCTTCCTTATGCACTCGTAGGCAGAGAAAGCCTGCCAGGCCTGACTTTCCCTCCATTCTTCAGTAGAGAGGAGCCGTCCGATGCTGCCTTCATCATAATCCCATTCATAGGAATGATACTTATAGACAGGAGAGCCCTTGAAAAGGCTCCAATTCATTTGTCCGATGGTCTCCTCCTGCTCAAAATTGAAATAAGCCCTGTCTTTTGATGTGAGGAAACTGTTGATGTCTGCATTACCCGGCCATTTATGGGGGAAGGGCCACCTTCTGAGATACTCCCAATCCTGTCCGAAGCCAGTGGGATAATCCATACTTCCGCGACTGATACGATTAGCGGTCCAGACCGGGTCGCATTCATCCACCGTCCGTCCTTTGTTATCTTTGGTACCGTCATCATTATAGACCCTCGTGTGTCGGAAATCAGCCGTAGGTGTGATGAGACGTGTGGTGTCGTTAGGATAGATGGCATCATACACATTATGCCAATAAGTCATAGCCGAATTCCAATCGGTGAGGCTGGGATGGTTTGAGGGTTGCCATATGATGATGCTCGGAGCATTCCTTACTTGCCGTACATCGCTAGCCATCCCCTTGAAATCAGCCACCAAAGGCGATCTCAGCCGTATCCATGATGCAGTCTGCCATATAAACATCATGCCAAGTTGGTCTGCCATCTCAGTGAACCTTGGATCGTTGGTGCCATCCTGCGGATTATCGTCGCTCCAATGTGCCGACATCCGCATTCCGTTTCCGTTCATCTTCTTCACTGCCAATAACTCCCTCATAATATCCTCATCGTGAGGCGACAAGAGGTCTAACGCATTTTGCTCCAGCGGGAATCTCTGTCCAAAATATAAAGGTGCCCTGAGCAATTCGGGCTTTCCGTTAATTCTGAAAGTACCTCCATCCTGCTCAATCGTTCTGAATCCAGTGGTCACTACATTATCATCGGTCAGCTTGTCGATATAGAGTTCGCGTGTTCTTGCCAAATCTCCGTCAACGGCAGAGAAGGTCTCCGTTTTCTTTCCGCTTTGACTGTTTACAAGCAATGCCCTGACCTGATAGAGCTGTGGTTTTTGACAAGACCATAATTTCAGATTTCTCACATTGAAATCCAAACGGAATGTTTTCGTTTCCTGCGGTTTTAAATCAATCTTCAAAGAATCAGCCATCCACTCTTGTCCTTCATTAGGGAACCATTCACTCAAAAAGAGTTGCAGCTGTCCTTTATAAAAATTATATGATGTGTTGTTGACCGTTACCTCTGCCGTAATATCGCCGTTAAGATTCCTCAAATACACATACTGGTCATCAATATTTGTAGCCTTCGTAAGATGCAGGAATGCTCTTCCTGCAAACCATCCGATATTAGGGTCGGTAGGACAGTGATGCATCATCTGCTTTGGATTAGCGTGGAAAGGGTCAATTCTCAAGGCAATCAGATTCCGCTCGTTTGGTCTCAAATATTTTGTGACATCAACCCATTTGCGATGCGCATCCTTCATCACTTCCACCACTTTGCCATTAATCCATAATTCTCCGGATGGAAAAAGTGACTCCAACTCAAAATAAGCCTTTTCGAAATCTCCCGTTTCCACCCATTTTCTCAAGAGCAAAGCCTCTCCCTCATGTCGTTCAGTCCCATGATTCTTAGGTAAGGAGCAAGTTTCCCACGAGGAGTCATCATACCCCGTCTCAGTCCATCCTTTCGTGCTGACAGGCTTATGCGAACTTGCATCCAGGAAAGTCTTTGCATACATAGGCTGATTGATCCGCTTAGTATCTGTGGTTTTCGTATATCCGAGTCCCCAGATATTGTCTGCATTGCAACCGTTGAGCGAAAGTCCGTCCACACCACCCTCACGTGTCATCAGAGGCTGGAAGTCCACAGTCAGCTTACCATCAATTCTCAAGTTATACCTCCGTTCCTCAGGAGTTAAATCCACTTCGAACACCACTTTATGTTTGTGTCCGTCATTACGGTATATGCAAACAGGAGTCTGTCCATTAAGCAAGTTGACAGTTCCAGTGCCATTCACTTCCATTTCCAAGCGGAAGCGCCATGTTTGCATATCAAACTTATAATCATCAGACAAAGGCTTGAAATGAATGGTTGACGGTGCCCATCTCCATTTATCCAAAGGTATTTTGTTTCTCACTTCAGGCAGAGGCTGCGGCTTCAGGCTGTTCATAGCCGTTTTAACCTCCTCATCCGATACAACCAGTTGATCCAGTGAGTGATCATCAAAAAAGTTACATGCATAATCAGCCCATTTTTTGAGATACTCCACGCGTTGGTCGGTGTTCATCCACTCGGTAGATCCTTTGAAATCGGTCTCACCGTTGGCTTTTTCATCATTAGTGACATATCGCAGTTCAAAAGAACGCGACAAAACATTATTCACTTTCTGCGCCTTGACACTGAGATTCAAGGCAACAAACAATGCAAAAAGTACGATTCTATTCATTTATATTATAAATATTCAGTTTTTCGACAATCCGGCACAGAGATATTTACTCATTCTACGGATGGACATATCGATATAGGGACAAACACTACTTCTTTCTATATTCACAATCATTCATCCATACATTCTCAAATGTGGCATCCTTACATCCATCCTCAATCAAGACGTTGTTATCACATACGACATTCACATTTGTCAGATGTAATCCATCAAAATCCCTGATGATTCCCAGTTGAGTTGCCTCGGCTTTCATGTTCTTTATATGAAAATTCAGAAAAGGTCTCTCGGGCAATCCAACCAGAGAGAAAAGTTTCTCACAATGGCTGATATATACATTATCAATGCGGACATTTCGGAAAAAGGGTGTCAGAGGAGTGATGTCGCGCTGGGGGAAACGCTTTGCCAATTCCCCACCCCATTTGACACTGCCCAGCATATCGCAGTAACAGGCAACACCCGTGACATCAGCCCAGACTCTTTCAATGATGATATTGTCGATGCCTCCACCTCTTTTACGAAGTGTCTTGAAACGGAAAGCCTGGTCGGTCCCGTCAAACACGCAATCGTGCATGTAGACATTCCTGATTCCTCCAGCCAATTCAGTACCGCACACAATACCTCCTGCTCCCCTCAATGCGATATTATATCTGAGCACTACATTCTCCGTCGGTATTCCAACCTTCAATCCGTCCTCATTCCTTCCACTCTTCATCGTATAACAGTCGTCCTGACAGTCAAGAGAGCAATATTCGACGAGGACATTCCGGGATGAGTCGATGTCGATGCCGTCAGTCCTTCCATGTCCAAAACTGTTGACCGTCACCCCTCTAATAATGACATGATCGCAATATTGCGGTACGATATTCCAATAAAGCCCATTATCAATGGTCAAACCTTCAATCAAGACATTTTTGCAACGGATTGGCGCTACGGACTTTGGAAGAAAGACGACACTGTCGTTATCTACACCGTTATAACGTCTCTGACTCAGAGGGGTGTCAGGATTAACGATATTCTCTATATTCAGGGCTTTCCTCTGATTCAACTGATATATCTCACAATCCGTAGGGGGGCCGACAATATGTCCCTTCCCAGTAAGCGCTATATTTTCCGCATTGTACGCGTAGATGAATGCCCCTAAAGAAAACACATCGATACCCTCATCCCTTGTAAGCACAACAGGCAGGTAGTCAGCAATCTTACCGCTAAAATGTAATTCCGCACCTTCGAGAAGATGCAGTTCCACTCCCGACTTCAGTTGAACACGTCCAGTCGACCAGACTCCTTCTGGAATGATGACCCTTCCTCCTCCATTCTTTGATATCTTATCAATCGCTTTCTGGATGTTCTTTGTGGACAGGCCATTTCTATTCATCTTCACAAGAACCGTGTTTGCGGAATCAAACTCAGGTCTTTTAAATTCCGGCATAGGAAATGGTGCTGCGACAGGCATAATTTGAGGTTTCATCCCATCCGGTCCGACCTGGCATCGTCTTGGCATCGTCATTTCCTCAATAGTCCATTCGTCTCTCCATTTGAGGGAAGGCTTTCCGCTCTCATCAAAATCAATCGGCAAAAAGACATATCTGGCATTATCAGTCGCGTCCCACTTCGACCGTTTCACTGATGTTTTATCTTTTACAACAGGAGTCCTGAAATCCCTTTCAAACGGCTGATGATTCAAATAAGCCTTCTCTTTGTTAACCAGTGTTCTTTTCGGCACATCAGTCATCCACAGATTCGGCAGCCATCTGTCAGCTAAAGCCACGTACAGGTCCGTTCCCGGAATGTTGATAACCGAGGTGATCTGCGATCCGAAAGAGTCCTCGTACAGATCATTGACATGAGGTGAGCCCAAATTCGTATATTCCGCATGATAGTCTTGAAAAGTGCATACCAAAGACGGATTAGGGACATACCCTGTGGTTCCGGAAGTGAACATATAATGTTGCCCGTTTCTCAAAAAATGAGCAGGCGCTTCCCTTGTGAATGGCGGGCGGATACCCACAAAGTGTTCTGAGAATTTACCATTAGTTCCAAGATAATCATCAGTAAGCTCAGCACAAATCATTTCCCAGTGCGGCCGCTCAAACCACACATATCCCTGTCCACTCTGTTGATTCACATACAAGTCGAAATCTCCGACGCCGAATCCTTCAGGCTTGAAGGATTTCACGTAGCTGTATGGCCCCTCGAAACGGTCGGCTTGCAAAACCACGAAAAAGCCGTCGGTGTCCATGGACTTAATCCAGCAGACCCATTTTCCGGTTTTCTTATTGTGCAATATATGTGGCCTGTCTAAAGTCTGCGAAAAATGCAAAGGCGAAAGAGGATTGACTGTATCAGGAGGGATTATCAGTCCCAGATCTTCCCAATTATAGAAGTCAGTAGAGCGGTAAGCCCTGATACCCCAAGTCCACACATTAGAGCCCTCCTTTGTGAATTCCTTGTTTTCTCCATACCAATAAAATGTGCCATCATCATCTGCAAAAATCTGGAATCCATGCGCTTGTATCGGCTTACCACTGGTGTCAAGCCACAGTTCACCTGGGC
The DNA here is from genome assembly GCA_017483765.1 of Bacteroidaceae bacterium. Lineage (GTDB taxonomy): Bacteria > Bacteroidota > Bacteroidia > Bacteroidales > Bacteroidaceae > UBA3839. The sequence goes on from JAFUVE010000029.1 coordinate 7,157, forward strand.
GAATGGAAGAATAGCGCTGGGTATATCCTTCATGAATAAAAGCAAATACGGTAACGAGTAATAAATAGATTCTTTTTAGGCTCATAGTCATTTAATTTGTTAAACTCTTTGCAAATTTAGTAAATTCATATTCAATGGCAAATAGATTTTGTCCATAAAAATATGGACAGAATCACACCCGTCGCCATGAGCGAAATGACTGGAATATCAGGCTGTGAGTGTTTTTCTGATCTGCACATATCACAATGCTTAAAGAATCGTAAAAAAAAGCCAAGTTCATTTTTTAAAACTTGACCTTGAGCGTATTCATATCACCGCGTTCGTCCTACTGAATTGCCTGTCCGTTGATGACCACATTTTTCAGCGTCAGCCCGTCGACCGGTCGCTTGGTAAACGCTTTCTCCTTGGCGCCATCCTTGCAGTCGATATTCTCGAACGAGAAATTTTTCAAAACGTACTTGTCCGACCCTTCCACATTGAAGAAGACACCACAGTCCATGTTGACGTTCTTGAAAACGATGTCGTTACACTGAGAGAGGGGCATATCATCGCGGTCCTCCTTCTGATAGAACTGGGTCCAAGGCTTGACAAGCAGGAAATTACGGCATTTCCCCGTAAAATTCTCCACACGCACATACTCATAATGCTGAGGTGTGTCCGGCCGCATCTTGAGCCAAAGCACGTTGTTGGTGTTGTCGGCCCTGCAGTTGCGCATGATGACATTCCAGTCATGGAGAGACTCCGATCCGAGCGTCATGCATCCATGCACTGTACCGTAATGGCAGTTCTCAACAAGAATATTATAGCACGGGCCATTCTCAGGCGCCTTGTCAGCGAAAGTTCCCTTCCCACCCTTAAGTACAACCGCGTCGTCGTTCACGTTCATATAGCATCCGCGTACAAGCACGTCGTGACATGCGTCGATGTCAATGGCGTCAGTCGACGGCCCTTTGATGTCGACAGTGGATGAATAGATATAGAGGTCGAGATAGCGCACATGGTCGCATTTATAGATGTGGTTGGTCCAAAACGGTGAGTTGATGAGCCTCACGTCCTGGATGGTCACGTTTTTCGAATTGGAGATATAGGTGAGCCTTGGACGCTGGGCATCCTTGTTAGTACACTCACGATTCCACTGACGTCGGATCCAGAACTCCTCCCAGTAGGCAGTACCGTTCCCGTCGATGGTGCCGTGTCCGGCAATGGTGAATCCGTCAACGTTATCGGCATTGATGAGCGCAGTGAAGTATTTGCAGGTCTGGCCTTCTATGCGGGTCTCCCGGATTTCGAAGTCACGGATTCGCTCAGAGCCTTTCAGTACGGCACCCTCATCGAGATAGAGGTGAGTACCCTGCTTGAAGAAAAGATTACCAGTGAAAAACGTCCCCTTCGGCACGACAATCACACCACCCCCATTTTCTGCAGCCTTGTCGATGACTGCCTGTATGGCCTTCGTCTGGATTTCCCCGGTCCCCTGTCTGACACCATAGTCTGTTAGCACGTATTGTTTTCCAAGTGATTTGACATCCACCTTGGTAGTGTCGGAGAACCAAGCGTCAATTACCTCACCATTAGGCCAGGTGTCCGGCAGCGGTTTCTTCGGTTTAGCGAAAGCAGCGCACACCGACAACAAGACGCATGCCAGAGTCATAAACGTAGTTTTTTTCATTTGATATAAATTTAGTTAGAATTAAGCAGCATAGAATAGATAAGATAACCGTCATGCAAAATTACTAAAAAAATCCTAAATGGCATAACAGAGTCAACAAAAACGGATATTCGCAATAGATTTTGAATAATTGACTCATGTCAAGAAGTGGAAATCGAGGGTAAAGAGAATACAAATCGGGGTGTTAAAATGTTAAAGGCATAAAAAAAACACAATAAATAAAAGAGAAATGCCTAAAATAAAAATAAAAACACTAACTTTGCAGACGTCAAGACCACGCAATTGACATCCATTGTGAAAAGCCACCAGATAAGCACGCCCCCAAAAACGGAAACCAACGTTCAGACAGCGAAATGCAAGACTGCACGAGTGGCCTGCACACGAATCATGTAATGAGTTCGTCCATGAACACATAAATATAAATAATAGAAACAGCAACAAAAAACATACAAAAACAATGAGAAGACGATTAATGACATTCATCGCAGCATTTGCCTGTTGCCTTATGATTTGCGGACAGAGCAAGCCGTCGGTGACCATTTTCGGTGATTCGTACTCCACATTTGAAGGATATGTGACACCAGACAGCATGGAACTCTGGTATTTCAAGGGCAACACGCTGAACCGCACAGACGTCATAGACGTGAAGCAGACATGGTGGTGGCAACTGATCAAAGAGAAAGGCTGGAAGCTGGAGCGCAACAACTCATGGTCTGGCTCCACGATCAGCTACAGCGGCTACAACAAGGCCGACTACCGTCCACGTTCGTTCATCACCCGCGTGGACAACCTGGGCACACCCGACATCATCCTGCTGTTCGGCTCCACGAATGACGCATGGGCCGGCAGTCCCATAGGCGAGTACAAATACGAAGGATTCCAAGACAACGACTTCTATGCCTTCCGTCCTGCATTCGCCTATCTGCTTGAGCAACTTCAAGAGCGCTACCCCACTGCCGACCTCTACGTGATATCCAACTGCGAGCTGCGCGAGGAGATCCCATCGTCGATGCAGGCCATATGCAGTCATTACGGCGTGGAGATGATTCAGCTGAAAGACATCGACAAGAAAAACGGCCACCCCACAATCAAAGGAATGAAACAGATAGCAGAGCAGGTGGGAGCCCACATCAAGTAAAAATAACATAAATTACTATAAAAATAAAAAACGAATTAACATGTTGATGAATAACTGGTTCGAGTGCAAGGTGAAGACAGAGAAGACACTCGAGAACGGAACACAGAAGAAAGTGACAGAACCCTATTTGGTAGACGCCTTGAATTTCACGGAGGCCGAAGCCCGCATCATCCGCGAAATCAGTCCCTACTGCAATGGGGAGTTGGAAGTCGTTGACATCAAGCGCGTGAAATACTCCGAGATGTTCACAAACGAAGCGGAAAGCGCTGACAAATGGTACAAAGTGAAGGCGATGTTCATCACGCTCGACGAGAAGAGTCAGACAGAGAAGAAAAGCGCCACGTTCATCCTGGTTCAGGCCAGCGATTTCCAAAACGCAGTCGACACATTCGTCAACGGCATGAAAGGCGGAATGTCGGACTACGAGATCCACACGATTCAGGAGACGAACATTCTTGACGTGTTCCCGTTCGAAGCCGTCAGCCGGGAAAAACTACCAACGACGGACGACACTCCAAACGAAGAAGAACAGTTCTCCGTGAAGGAAGGAAGTCCAGAGGAATAAGCATCATGAAAGAAACGGCGGCATTTGCCGCTGTCGGATGGGCAATTCAAAAAAACAAACTAAAGCAACACAACAACCTTGATACAAGAAGAGTTAGACAAGATACGAGAGGAGCTGCCGGAGGGCGTCCGTCTGGTGGCCATCTCCAAATATCATCCCACCTCCGCTATAGAAGAGGCCTACGACTGTGGCCAGCGGATATTCGGCGAGAACCACGTACAGGAACTGATGGAAAAAGAGTCCGTCCTTCCTAAAGACATCGAATGGCATTTCACAGGCCACTTGCAGACCAACAAAGTGAAGTATATCGCTCCATTCATCCGTCTGATTCATGCCGTGGACACAGAGAAACTGCTTCGCGAGATAGACAAGCAAGGCAGGAAAGCCGGCAGAAGGATTCCCTGCCTGCTTCAGTTGCATATCGCCAAGGAGCAGACAAAATACGGATTCACCCCAGAGGAACTGGATGCCTTTCTTCAGACAGGCATCCACAAAGAACTGGACTTTGCAGAGATTCACGGCCTGATGTGTATGGCCACTTTCACAGACGACCAGTCACAGATAGACGCCGAGTTCGCCCGGGCACATGACATTTTCGAGCAGACAAAAGAGCGATATTTTTCCGACTCGCCCTTCTACACAGAACTGTCGATGGGTATGAGCGAAGACTACACCTTGGCACTACGTCATGGGAGCACCCTCGTAAGGATCGGCACCCGGATATTCGGAGAGCGGGTGTATTAAGCCTTTGAGTTTGACTGCGTTGGCAACGCAGTATACCCAACAGGTCCCGGCCAACAACGATGATGACAAGTAGGCTGGCTTAAGGTACAGCTATTCCAGGTATAAGATGTTTGAATTCAGGATAAGAGCCATTATTGACAAAAACTGAAAACGGAAACAACCTATGGAAAAGAACCGCGAAATAGCCCGTTTGTTTGCCAAGCGCTATGGTGAGAACGGCACGCTCAGCAGCCAAAGCATAGAATGGCTGGCTCAGATACTGATTCCCATCAAGACACTGAAGGGCGATTATGTTCTGACCGAGGGCACGGTATGCAAGCACATCTACTACATTGACCGCGGCCTGGTGCGTCAGACCTACACAAAGAAAGGGAAAGTGCTGACCGAACATATCGGCCATGAGGGCAGCATAATCATCTGCATAGAGAGCATGCTGAACAAGGTTCCGTCCCATCTGTCGATCGAATGTCTGGAGCCATGCTGGATTTACGCCCTGCCCTACGATGACATCGTCACCATCTCCCACAGCTCGTTTGAATTATGCAATGTGCTGATGTCGATATTCAAGGAGTCGCTGATTCTGTCGCAACGCAAAGCCGACACGCTGCGCTACTCCAATGCGATGGAGCGATACAAGCAGACACTCGCCGACTATCCTGAGATTATCCGCCGCACACCCCTCCATATTGTAGCCTCCTACCTCCAGATCACGCCCGAGACACTGAGTCGTGTCCGCACGCAATATCACGAGGAACAGGCTGCAGCAAACAGCAGTCAATGATGAAAACAGAAGAGATACTGATAGATTTCCCCGTGGCAGTGGATCCCCGTGGGAGCCTGGCCATCGCTGAGGGCACCGCACTTCCCTTTGAGGTGAAGCGCGTGTTCTGGATATACGACATAGCCGAAGAGAAAACACGTGGCGGCCATGCCCATACCAGCTGCGAGGAGATTGTGATAGCCGTAGCCGGAAGTTTCGACATGGTGGTCGACGACGGCCTCGAGCGCATGGTGGTCAGGATGGACAGCCCCTCGAAAGGGATCTATATCAAGAAAAACGTGTGGTGCGAGCTCCGGAATTTCAGCAGCGGAACGGTATGCGTGGTCCTGGCGTCCGAGCCTTACAACCTGAACGGCTATATGAAGGACTACGATGAGTTCAAGAAAATGAAGAATTGTTTAAGTGAAAAGTGAAGAGTGAAGAGTGAAAAGTGTATTTACTTTGTACTTGGTATTCATCTGACAGTCAAAGCGTAGGAACACACTTATTCTTCCTTTGAACCTGCATCAGTCCATGTATTATCCCATTAAACAGAAAAAAATTGCTGACACTTGTGCCCTATACAACAGAAATGGAACCGCAATGGAACGCGGCCATTGAAAGAAGCCGGAACGGAACGTTTCTGCTCGACCGTCGTTTCATGGACTATCATCAGGAACGGTTTCACGACTGCTCACTGATGTTTCTCAAGCGGGACAAAGTGCTGGGATGCTTTCCCGCCAATTACGACACAGAAAGCCACACCGTCTACTCCCATCAGGGACTGACATACGGGGGGCTGCTTCTTCACGACGAGACAAGTACGAGCCAGGTGCTCGACATGTTTGACTTACTGAGAAGTCACTACAAGCAAGAACTCGGAGCCGACAAGCTTGTGTATAAAGCCATTCCGTCAATCTACCATCGCTATCCGAGCGAGGAAGACCGCTATGCCCTGTTTCGTAATGGTGCCAGTCTGACGGCCCGCGGCATATCATCGGCAATCGACCTCAGATGGCCCATCGGATATGACAAAAGCCGCAGACGCATGCTCCGCAAAGGCGAATCCTCTTCGTTGAGGCTTTACGAAACCAATGCCCCAGAAGAAATCGAAGAATACTGGAATATGCTGGACACATGCCTCACAGCCCGCCATGGGGTGCATCCCGTACACAACTGTGCTGAGATGAGATTGCTGACCAGCCGCTTTCCTGAGCAAATCAAACTATACGCATGCCGGACATCAGACGGAGAACTCATGGCCGGATGCTGGCTATTTATCAGCAGCAGGGTGGTCCACACACAATATATGACAGTGAGCGACCAAGGGAAAAAGACAGGCGGCCTGGACTATATGATCAGCCGCCTAAAGGAGAAATACAGCCAGAAATATGACTATCTCGACTTCGGTATTTCCACAGAAAACGGCGGAAGATACCTAAACGAGAATCTGATTTACCAGAAAGAAGGCCTGGGTGGCCGGGGAGTATGCTACGATATCTATGAGATGAAATTATGACCTTATTTGAAAAGGTGCTCAATGATGTCAATCGCATCTTTCACAGCAGAGAAGTCCTTAGGGTAAGCCATATAGCCACCAGAACTGATTGACTCTCCATTTTCGAACTTCACACCGACTGTCCAGGAATATCCGTCGTAAATCCTCACATGAGGCCTATAGCGTTCCTTGTAGTTTTGGATTTTGCCTCTTTTCAGGCAATCATAGATCTTGTCCATCACCTCCGGCCCACACACTGTAGAATCCACTTTCTCAAAGTCTACCATCTGGGCAAGACATCGTCCGTCGGGCATAAGAGATACAGACCTGACCATATCAGGGACGGACCTGGTCCCTTGCTTGACATAATTGAAAGAGAGGATTCTTGAATCAGGCAATGACTTTCGGGACGCACATCCGGCAAACAGCAAGATAAGACCACAGGAAGTCAAGAAAAACAAAAAATATTTCATAGGCTAAAATAATAAAAACTGCTGGAACATTCGTTTATAGGCCTCTGCTTTCTTTGTGATGCTGAGCGGATAGGCCCTGGAACTTGACGGGAGACGATAGAGACAGACACCATCAAGGATGGGAATCGGAACAGACTCCCCCACTTTCGGTGTCAGAGGAATTTGAAGTGACTCAACGATGGTGTCGGTAGCTTTCGTCCCTGTGGTGACGATGGCCTTGAGCTGACTGCACTGGCTTATAAGTGTGCGGATGTCGGTGGGCTCCACCACTTCGAGAAACTTGTCTGACGCATTGTCTGCAAGCCGGCGTACTGCCGTTGCCGTGTCGTAATATCCGATACCAAGCCGACGGCAATGAGAAATGATTTCGTCGAGTTTGAATTTCTTGCTGTCAAGGTCAACAAAATGGTCCTTGTCGTTATAAAACACCATCCCTTGGATCCGCCAGTGGTCGTTGATGAAGTTCGGATAAAAAAAATCGACACACCAGCGTTTGCGCTGTGGTGGGAAACTTCCAAGAAAAAGGATTTTCGTGTCGGCATGGATAAAAGGCTCGAGCGGATGCCGCTCTACGGGAGGAAGTGATTTGTCTGGCATTTTGGGATAAAAATAAGGAAAAAGAAATCATTGATGGCTAATCAAGCAACAATAGTTTTACAAAGATAGGAAATAGAAATTAAACTGACAATTTTATCAATTGAAAAATTATGCGTAAATTTGCAAATGAATTAAAATGTCGAAGTTATGGAACAGAACACATCAACTGAAAAACGCTGGAAAATATTGAAATCAGAATATATCAGCCGTCGTCCATGGATGACGGCCAGGAAGGACTGCGTGGAATTGCCCGACGGACGTGTGAATCCCGAATACTGGGTGTTGGAATACCCCGACTGGGTAAACGTGATAGCCATCACGAAGGACGGACGGATGCTGATGGAACGTCAGTACCGCCATGGCCTGGGCCGCACCTGCTATGAGTTGCCCTGCGGAGTAGTGGAGGAAGGAGAGGCTCCATTGCTGGCCGCCCAGCGCGAGCTGATGGAAGAGACGGGATTCGGTGGTGGAGAATGGAAGGAGATCATGACGCTGTCGGCCAACTCAAGCGCGATGACCAACCTCTCGCACACGTTCCTGGCCATTGGCGTGGAAAAGATCGGAGAGCAGAGCCTTGACGACACAGAGGACCTCGAGGTTTACATCATGGAACAAGAGGAAGTAAAGAAACTTTTACTCGACAACCAGATTATGCAGGCCCTGATGGTGGGTCCGCTTTATAAATATTTTTTCGAATTGAAAGGAAAATAAACCTTTGAGATTTAACCATGAAGACGGATATGCGACATGGTTAGCTGACAAAAACAAAAAAACGGACCAGAAGTTCGTGAACAATAGTTGTTTCATAACGTGAACGATAGTTGTTTCATAAATAGGTAATTGGTTATAAAAAACTGAATAATTAGAGAGGAATACAGAATGAAGTTATATACCGACGAAGAACTTAAGGAGAAGATATCGAATGAGATGTTCCGCCTGGTTGGGGAGGTGGCGGACCAATTAGGCTACGAATGCTATACGATAGGTGGCTTTGTGCGCGACCTGTTTCTGGAGCGCAAGAGCGACGACGTGGACTGCGTGGTCGTGGGAAGCGGCATCAAGATGGCAGAAGCTGTGGCAGACGAGATTCAAAGACGCTACCGCCACCGTCCTCATGTGGCCACTTATGCCAATTTCGGCACGGCACAGATGAAGCTCCGCAGCAAGTACATGGACCTTGGCGGGCTGGACGAAGTGGAGCTGGAATTCGTGGGTGCACGAAAAGAGAGCTACAAGCGGGGCTCACGCAAGCCAATAGTAGAAGACGGCACACTGGAAGACGACCAGAACCGCCGCGACTTCACAATCAACGCAATGGCACTTTGCCTGAACCACGACCACTTCGGCGAATTGGTGGATCCTTTCGACGGACTGTTCGACCTGGAAGACGGCATTATCCGCACCCCACTCGACCCCGACATCACCTTCAGCGACGACCCGCTGCGAATGATGCGCTGCATCCGGTTTGCCTCACGCTTCAATTTCATGATAGAGGACGAGACGTTCGAGGCACTGGAGCGCAACAAAGAACGCATCAAAATCATCAGCGGCGAACGTATCATCGACGAGCTGAACAAGATCCTGATGTGCGACCATCCCTCCAAAGGCCTTGTAGACCTTGAGCGCTGTGGACTGCTCGAGCTTATCTTCCCTGAACTGCATGCCTTGGAAGGAATCGACTCAGTAAACGGACGTGCCCACAAGGACAATTTCTACCACACGCTGGAGGTGCTGGAAAATGTGGTGAAAGCACAGAAAGAGGCCAGAGAGAAAGCTGCCTCACAGCCGGAGGCTGAAGATAAGGCAGAGAAAACGCCAGAGACAGATGAACCAGCCAAGACCGTGACCGACCCGCTTTGGCTCCGCTGGGCCGCCTTGCTTCATGACATCGGAAAGCCTCGGAGCAAGCAATGGGACGGTAAGACCTGGACGTTCCACAACCACGATCATATCGGGAAAAAGATGGTGCCGGGAATTTTCAAGCGAATGAAACTCCCTACCGACGAACGGATGAAATACGTGGAGCGACTTGTGGGACTGCATATGCGGCCACAGGTGATAGCCGACGAAATCGTGACGGACTCAGCCGTACGGCGGCTGGTGCATGACGTATCGCCTTATATCGACGACCTGATGATGCTCTGCGAGGCTGACATCACATCGAAAAATATGTTCAAGAAAGCCCGTTTCCTGGAGAACTACCGCATGGTGAAGGAAAAGATCGAGGATTTGAAAGCCCGCGACTACGTCCGCCTGCTCCAGCCGGTCATCACAGGCGACGAAATCATGGAGCTCTTTCATCTGCAGCCCGGCCCCGTCGTCGGCGAACTGAAAAAAGCACTGAAGGATGCCATCCTTGACAACACCGTGGAAAACGAGCACGGCGCCCTGATGCAGCTGCTCCAGACAAAAGCAAACGAATTGGGAATAGGCGACAGATGATTTTCAGACGTCTGTTTTATCTTCTATTTCTATGACACTTGAAAAGAAAAAGCACTCAGACTCGTTCTGGGTGCTTTTTCTTGTATTCTTCAATGCGTTGCTGAAACTTGCGGTATTTCGAACGGTCGGAAGGAGGAGTATATTCCAGGTATTCTTTGATGTTTTTTCCATAATCGTCGATTCGGGCGGGCATGCTGTCCTGCTTGACGATGTTGAGGGAATCGTAGAGCGTATGACCATACACCTCGTAAGTGGCAAGGGAGAGCGTGTCGCGGCTGACGTGCACCGTCTGATAATAACGTGAGGAGATGCCGAACTTGTCGAAGTCGTCATCGAAATCGATGAGGTAGTTCTTCGGGGAGCAGTGGCTGATGGTATAGACCGGCGTGGTCTGTGTTCCGTCGTCGTTCTTCGTCGTGCGACGGGCATATGCGTGCTCATGTCCTTGGAGAACGAGGTCCACGCCATACTCCTGCACCAGCCCGTTGAACATCCACTTCTGGATGAGGTTGTTGCCCTTGATGGAATAGAGAGGATGGTGAATCACCAGGATTTTCCATTTCGCCGTGCTCTGGCTGAGCTTATCCTTAAGCCAGCTGCGCTGCGTCCAAAGGTAGAAGAACTCGCGGTTGGAGTCGAGCACAAAGAACTGCGCGTTGCCGTAAGTCATGGTATAGACCATGTTGTCGCCAACCTTCGAGTCGAGGAAATAAGAAAAGATAAGCGGGAACCGCATCTCCAGTTCGGCAATGACACCCTTCAGGTAGTCGTGGTTGCCCGTGACATTGAGCAAGGGTTTGTACTGACAGATGGAGTCAAGTCCGTCGAAGGTCTCCTGCCAGTACTGGTGGGTTGGCCGCTCGGTGAGGTCACCTCCGCAGACGAGGAACTCGGCATCAGGATTCCGTCGGAACGCCTCCTTGAGTAAGCGGTTCGTCTGCCCCTTAATGGTGTCCTGCACATCGCCTACGTATAGGAAGGAGAAGCGGTCGCGCGAGGCCGTATAAGTGCGGAACTGATACCACTCCGATGCCTGGTTCTCCACGCTGACACGGTATGCATACACAGAGTTAGGCTCGAGGTCGTTGAGCTTGGCACTGTAATAGGCGGCCTTTCCCGCCCTGGACTGAAAGTCTTCTCCCGCTGCCCAGACGACAGAGGTGTCACCTTTCTCCAGGTTCACCAGCTCCACTTTTGCCTCGTATGGTTCCTCGCCGCACATCCAGCTGACGTATCGTGAGTTCTCGTTGCCGTTGCCGAAGGTGAGATGCACCCATTGTGGAGTCTTCCCCACCTCATATGGAGTTTCAGGCGGATTATAGAACCAGATATTCCACCTCAATGCTGTCAGCACTCCGAAGGCAAGCAGCAGCACAATAATGAAGGAAAGAAGCTTATGACGTTTTACGAATTTGAGCATGACCATCATTTTTTTTGCAAAATTACAAAAAAAGCGGTAACTTTGCAAGTTGAATTGGTCGGAAGGCCGGATATGTAACCTAAATGAAATTTACATCAAACTTGAAAATGAGAAAAATACTCGACTATATCTATCTGAGCAACCTCAAGCCACTGGTCAGGAACCTGCTGACCGTATATCTCGCTTACACCCTGTGCAGGCTGGTGTTTTTCCTGAATAATTACCACATGTACTCCGACATCAGCACCTCCCATCTTATCGAGTTGTTCGGAGCCGGCCTTATATTCGACACTTCCGCTATTCTCTACACCAATATCATCATCATCCTGATGTTCTTGTTTCCACTTCATTGGAAGGAGCGGACGGGGTATTACAAGGTGGTGAGATGGGTGTACACAGTCATCAACAGCCTATGTGTGACAACCAACTTGATAGACTGTGTCTATTTCCAATACACAGGCAAGAAGACCACCTTCTCCGTTCTGCAAGAATTCGGGAATGAAGGTGTGGGCAACATGGTGAACATCCTGTGGAAGCAAGTGCTCGACAACTGGTATCTGCTGCTGGTTGGGATTCTGATGTGGATGATGTTCTACAGGTTTTTCCGTTATCCCAAGCATGACGCATCCGGACGTATTTTACCCTACTATGTGTCGAACGGTGTCGCGCTGGTCCTTGCCATCCCGTTGTCAGTGGCCGGGATGCGTGGAGGCTTCACCACTGCCACCCGCCCTATCACGATCAGCAACGCCAACCAATACACCGACAACCCCAGTGAGACCGGCATCGTGCTGAACACGCCGTTCGCCGCCATACGCACCTTCAACAAGAAGCCGTTCGTCACGCCCGACTATATGTCGGAAAGTGAGGCGCTGAAATATTTCAATCCCATACACGAAGTGAAATCCACGGAGCCGTTCCGTCCGATGAACGTGGTGGTGCTGATTGTGGAAAGCTACAGCAAGCAGCATTTCGGTTTCTATAACAAAACGCTCCGACCAGAGGGATACAATGGATTCACCCAGTTCCTCGACTCACTGATTACGAGCAGCGCGCTCACCTATCAATATTCATACGCCAATGGCTGCAAGAGTATTGAAGGGATGCCGAGCGTGCTTTCGGGCATACCGAATTTCGTGGAGCCATTATTCCTGACCCCTGCTTCCCTGAACGACATCAGCGGCATTGCCCGTGAGCTGAGCACGAACAAAGGTTATTATTCGGCTTTCTTCCATGGAGCCATGAACGGTTCGATGGGATTTGAGGCGTTTGCCAAGAGCACCGGGTTCAAGGACTATTTCGGCAGAACAGAATATAACGACGACCCGAACTATAACGGCGACGAAGACTTCGACGGCACATGGGCCATCTGGGACGAGGAGTTCATGCAGTTCTATTGCGACCGCATGAATGAGATGAAGCAACCGTTCATGACGGCGCTGTTCACGGCTTCCTCACATACGCCATTCGCCTTGCCTGAGCGCTATAAGGGTGTGTTCCCACAAGGTGAGGACCCGTTGCAGGAGTGTGTGGCTTATACGGACAATGCCATCCGGCTGTTCTTTGAGAAAGCAAAGAAGCAAACTTGGTTCAAAAACACATTGTTCGTGATAACGGCTGACCATACCAGCCATCAGATTGACCCGTACTACCTTACGTCGCTAGGGCATTTCTGTGTACCCATTATCCTCTATGCCCCTGGCGACCCTTCACTGCGAGGCTACGACACGGAGAAGGTGGTGGAGCAGACCGACATCATGCCCACTGTGCTGGGCTACCTTCATTACGACCAGCCCTACGTGGCATTCGGCGAGGACATGCTGAACACGCCAGCCGACAGCACATATGCCATTCACTGGGTACCAGGCTCTGAATCCTACCAGTTTGTATATAACAAGTATATGATTGATTTCGACGGAAAGAAGGTGACAAGCGCATACAACTACCGCACGGACTCTCTTTTGAAACACGACATCAAAGGGTCCATGCCAGCTGACACCCTCCGCTATATGGAAATGAAGACGAAGTCCATCATCCAGCAGTACATGCAGCGTATGAACACGAACAACCTGGTGATAAGATAATGTTTGAAATTTGAGGATTGAAAATTGAGGTTTAGCCATGCGGACGAAAAGTATCCTTACTGACACAAGGAAATTACTCTTAAATAGGCGTACACGCATGAATTAAGTCTCACAGCCTGCTATAGCAGTTAAGGGCTGTTCTAAAAATCCTGATTTTAAAAATATAATCTGGTGATGGTTCTTATTTCGGCTGCTTTTTTGCTTTCTCCTTTTGAGATTTCTTTTGCTTGGAAGTGTCCTTTCCTGTTGATTCTTTCTTCCGTTTCTCCTTATCCTTATTTTCTCTTGCCGGCTGTTCCTGCTTCTTTTTGGGAATCATATTCTCAAGCCGTTTGACTGGGAAATTAAAAGAAGTCTCGGGGTATGGCTCATTGATGAGAGAGAAATGCCACCATTCGGTACCGGCAATTTTGAAGCCGTTGTTTTCCATGGCAGTACGCAGGATGGCACGGTTATTCTTCTGCTCTTCGGTGAGCGTCTCGGTGTAGTTGGAATGTGAGGTCTCGCTGAAGAAGTCGAAATGTCCGCCCATGTCAATGTCGTTGCCGTCGAGATCGCAGAGGGTCATGTCCACGGTGCTTCCGTGGCAATGCTTGGAGCGCGATGAGATATATCCCTGCTTGAAGAGCGTCTCCTTGTCCACCTCAGGATAAAACTCATCCTTCATCTTCTGGTCTTTCATATCGCCCACCCACCGTCGGAAATGCTGTACGGCGTCGTCAGGGCGGTAAGCGTCGTAAATCTTGATTCTATAGCCTTTCTCGCGCAGCTCGTCGGCGGCGTTCTTCAATGCCTCAGCGCCTTCACGCGTCATCAGGGCAACGGAGTCCTGGTAGCCCTCAATGCGACGGCCCACGAAGTTATGGTCGGTAAAATACCTGATTTCCTGAATCAGGTCAGGGATGACAGCCTTAACCTCCACAAAGTTCTTGACGGCAAACTGTTCCTCGGTCAACAGTTCGTCTTCCAGCAACGAGTCAGCAAGCTCATCAGCCTGCAGGCTGTCGGCAAGGGTCTCGAGCGAGTCGGTCAGCAACGAGTCTGTCAGCAGCGAGTCTTCAAGAAGAGAATCGACAAGCAGCGAGTCTATCTCAAGCGTGTCAACAGACGGTTTTCGCGGCTTCCGTTTTTTTTGTGTCCTTTTTTCTTGGTTCTTCGGTTTGTCGGAACCGCAGGAGCCGCATGAGCACAAGTATGTCAAGGCACAGCAGACAAGCAGCAATGTCAGACTACGTTTTGGAAATATATGAATATCACGCTTCATAGGGGCAAAATTAGAATTTGCCTATTATTTAAATTTAAGTGATTATTTTGAAACGGAATAGCGTATTAGCAAAAGATCACTCACCTCACTCTCCCATTATTGTGACAACCAATTTCCGGGTTCCTCCATAGTTGCGGTATTCGCCAAAGTAAATGCCCTGCCATGTACCGAGATTGAGTCGTCCGTCGGTGATGGGAATCGTGATGCTGACACCGCTGAGAGTGGACTTGGCGTGTGCGGGCATGTCGTCAGGACCTTCGAGAGTGTGCTCGTAGTCTGGACAGTTTTCCGGCACGAGGCGGTTGAAGATGGTCTCCATGTCGAGCCGTACGTCGGGATCACAGTTCTCATTGATGGACAGTCCGCAGCTGGTGTGCTTGCAGAAGATATTGACGAGCCCGGTCTTCGGCAGCTTTGGCAACTGACGGACAATGTCCGCGGTGATTAGATGGAAACCGCGGGACATGGGCCGAAGTGACATTTCGAATTGATGAACCATTTTCAGGAAGGAGTAAATAGTGAAAAGTGTAAACAGAGTTGAACATTAGCGGTCATTCCAGCTTGAGAATAGCGGGGAGCGATTCGTTGTGGAGATGGTCGAGGGC
Source organism: Bacteroidaceae bacterium (assembly GCA_017483765.1). GTDB lineage: Bacteria > Bacteroidota > Bacteroidia > Bacteroidales > Bacteroidaceae > UBA3839. The sequence continues at coordinate 22,416 of JAFUVE010000029.1, forward strand.
AGTGACGAGGATGGTGTGTCCGTAGAAGTCGCCTTGGAGAGCCACGGAGTTGTTTCGTGTGATGGCACGTATGGCGGCAGGATTCTCGAGGTCGATAATCTCGTTAGGCGGAAAGTCGTAGATGACGTATGAAATGGCTTTGTTCATCTCCTTTCTGAACTTGTCCTTCTTCCATGAGAGGACAGTGATGCCGTTTTGGAGTTTCACCTTGAGCTTCTTCGGAGCTTTAGGCGGGTTGTTGTCGATGAACGGCATGGCAGGCTGTAGTGCCGGATAAGGATGGTACACCTTTTCAAGGATAGTGGCGTAGTTACCAGGGTTACTTGCCACCGCTGCCGCATACCACTGGCAAGAACCTTGTATGTTAGGCAGTTGGCGTTGCAGTCGGTATTTGGCGTCCATCTGGTGACGAGTAGGGTCGTTGAGATCCTGTCCCTTGACCGTGCGCTCCACGTCCTGACCGATGAAGACGGGGCGGTTCTTGCAGTTGTCGTTCCACCAGTTAAGCAATATGCCATAGTCCGCCGCTTTCGTTCCGAAATTCCAGTACACCTGCGGGATGAGATAGTCCACCCATCCTTCCTGCTCCCACTTGAGCACGTCGGCATAAAGGTCGTCATAATTCTGCAGTCCGTTGGTGGCACTGCCATAGGCTGTGTTCTGTCCCGACTTGTCGTTGCGATAGATTCCGAAGGGCGAAATGCCGAACTTCACCCATGGCTTGACCTCACGGATGAGGTTGTGGAGGTCGCGCACCAGCATGTTCACGTTGTCGCGGCGCCAATCGGCAAGCGTATTGAATCCCCGAGGGTCGCGGTCGTAGTATTCCTTGTCGTTGAACTCCATTCCCCCTTCCGGATAGGGATAGAAGTAATCGTCCATATGTATGCCGTCGACGTCGTAATGACGAAGGATGTCCTCCACGACAACACAGGTGTGCAGCCTTGCCACCTCGAGTGCCGGGTTGAGGATGAGCAGGTCGCCGTATTGGATAACCCACTCCGGATGCTGTATGGCAAGGTGTGAGGCAGCCAGCTGCGTTGTGTTCTTCGTCTTCATGCGGTAGGGGTTGATCCATGCGTGGCATTCCATGCCGCGTGCATGGCATTGCTCGATCATCCACTGCAGAGGGTCCCATCCGTCTGCAGGCGGCAGTCCCTGTTGCCCTGTAAGGTAACGGCTCCACGGTTCAATGTTGGAACGATAGAGAGCATCGCCCTCAGGACGAACCTGGAAGAGGATGGCGTTAATGTTGGCACGTTGCAGCACGTCGAGCTGCGATGTGAGCATATCCCTGATTTGCTGTGAGGTCTTGCCGAGATACATCCCGTTGACACACTGCATCCATGCTCCCCTGAATTCTCTTTTAGGCTGCGCGTAGCGGTTCACAGTCAACACCTGCTGTGTAGGCTGCTGAGCCTTGGTGCAGCTGAAACTGCCGCACAAAAGCGTTAGCGCAAGAATCATTGATAATTTTCTCATAACGAATATACGATAATTTTCTTTAAACTTTAAACTATAAAATGCGCGGACATACATGAAGTAAGTCCCTACAGCATGTGGTCTATTCTCTTTAAATTTTAAAGGCATGTTCTAATAATTAATAAATCCAAGAGAATTATCTTTGCCTGTGTTTGCCTCTTTTTGGCATCTTTGCCCTTAACCTCTTGAACCGTAGCTCGCTACGCTTCTGCGAGTTTGCGGGCAAATCTGCTCAAAAATTGTCTAAACTCAGCCTAAAGCTAATTTTTAGAACCTGCCTAAACAATAAAAATAAATCTAGATTCGTTTGGTATGTAAGAAAAAAAACGTTTAATTTGCAAAAAAATAAGAACTCTATTTAAGAATCTAAATAAAAAAGGACTATGAGAAAAATCATAACGACCATCTGCGCCTGCATCCTCACCATAGGCGCATCAGCACAAATGATGAGTGGCGGATTTCATCTCGACCACAGAAGTGTTTACTACGGACTGCGCATGGGATTCACCTCCGCCCATATCGGAGGCGATTTCGACACCGACGCACGGACAGGACTCAACCTCGGAGCCGTAGTCGGACTGCGCTGCTCGCCATACACCCCCATGTTCCTCGAGAGCGGCATCTACTACACCGAGCGCGGAGGAAAAGAGGGAGTGCCCGGACTTGAGAGAGGAGAGAATGCCACCCTCAAGTACAACCTCAGCTACCTGGAGATTCCGGTGCTGATGAAATACGGCATCGAAGTGGCCGACCAGTTCGCCGTCCTGCCTTACGTGGGACCCACATTCGCTTTCGGAGTGGGAGGGCAGACCAAAGAGTCCTACCCGGGAGGTAGCCGCAAATACGACTCTTTCGACAGCGACCGATTCAAACGCTTCGACGTGGGCATCAAGCTGGGATGCGGAGTGGAATGGAACATGATCTACGCCGAGCTGGGCTATCAGTGGGGCATCACCAACATCAGCGAGTTTCCCGACGACGCTGACGCCTTCAACCGAGCATTCTACATGAACATTGGTATCAACTTTTAGTTGAAAGTTTAATGTATAAAGTTTAAAGAGCTATGCGGACTGGTGCCTGACACCAGGGAGGCCCTTTAAAGAACCAAGCAGATATAGTTGGTAATCCCGCTCAAAACAAAAAACAGAAAGGAAAACAATATGACAACAGCAGAATTATACGCAGAAACACTAAGGAATATGAGCATCGTAGCTGAAGACGAGAGCCTGATGAGACGTGTGGCGAAATACCTTAGAAAGGTAGTGGCAGAAAAAAAGGCTGACCCTACGGAAATGACGAAAGAGGTGTTCTTCCAACGCATAGATAATGCAAAGAAAGGACCATCAAAGTCATTTGCAAACATAAAGGAACTTGACAACTACATCAGATCGCTTTAAGTATGTATAAAGTCGAGATTAAGGAACAAGCGCAAAAGGATCTTAAGAAACTTCTGACAAATGAACCTAAAGCCTATAAAAAGGCGTTGGAACTTATTGCAGAATTATACGAGCATCCAAGCACTGGCACAGGACATCCGGAACGGTTGTCTGGTGACAGAAACGGACAATGGAGTCGTCGGATTTCAAAAAAGCATAGACTTATCTACGAAATCCATGAGATGCAGGTTATTGTCATCGTTTTATCTGCCTACGGTCACTATACCGACAAGTAGCCTCTCACACCGGGTCCACATCAAAATAAACACGAAGAGAATTGGCAATGGGCTGCGACTGCACCTGAGTCACAACCGACTGCAACAACTGACGGGTAGCGTTCACGCTGTCCGTCAGTTCCATTTTCAGGATAATCTTACGGATATGCATCGACTGCACCCGGCCCACAGGAGGGCAGTCCGGCCCCATCACACGCCGGCCCAGCGACTGGCGCAACAGTTTGGCGGTCTGCTCCGCCAGGTGCTCCACCGTCTTGAAGTCGCGATGAAGCAGATACACGTATATCAGACGGGTGAACGGTGGATAGCGGAACAGCTCACGCTCCTCCGACTGAACGCGGAACATACCATCATAGTCGTTTTCAACAACATTCTTGATGATGTCGCTGTCGGCACTGCGGGTCTGAAGAATCACACGGCCTTTCTTCCCTTTACGGCCGGAACGTCCGGCCACCTGCGACAGCATATGGAACGTGCGCTCGTAGCTGCGGAAGTCGGGTAAGTTCAACATCATGTCAGCATCCAAAATGCCCACCACTCGCACGTTGTCGAAGTCCAGACCCTTCGACACCATCTGGGTGCCGATCAAGATGTCGCTCTCATGACGGGAGAACTCCTCGATGATGCGCTCATAGGCGTTCTGGGAACGGGTCGTGTCCAAGTCCATACGAGAGACGCGGGCATCGGGAAAGAACTTCACCACCTGCTCTTCTATACGCTCCGTGCCCAGACCTATCGTGGTGAACGAACTCTCCTCGCAGTTAGGGCAACGGGCTGGCAACGAATAGGTGCTGCCGCAGTAATGACAAGTCAGCGCGTTTGTCTTCTTGTGGAACGTCAGGCTGACGTCGCAATGCGAGCAGCGGGGAACCCACCCGCAGGTCTTGCACTCGATGAAGCTGGAGAAGCCACGGCGGTTCTGAAACAAAATCACCTGACCGCCATCTGCCAGGGCCTCACCGATGGCGTCGAGCAGGGTCTGCGAGAAGCTGCCCTTCATCCGCTTCTGAAAACGAAGACGCTTGATGTCCACCACCTCAATCTCCGGCAACTGCATGTCGCTGTAGCGTTTGTCCATACGGACATAGCCATAGCGGCCGTCGAGGGCCATCTTATAAGTCTCCACGCTTGGGGTGGCTGTGCCCAGCAGCGTCTTTGCCCCATACTGGCGGGCAAGCATGATGGCGGCAGCGCGGGCATGGTAGCGCGGCGCCGGGTCCTGCTGCTTGAACGACGTCTCATGTTCCTCATCCACAATCACCAGTCCCAGATTTCGGAACGGAAGGAATATGGAAGAGCGGACGCCAAGTATCAGTTGGTAAGGACTGTCGCTCAGCTGCTTGTGGTAGACCGCCACGCGGTCGGCATCCACGAACTTGGAGTGGTAGACACCAAGCTGCGAGCCGAAGACCGCCCGCAGGCGGTTCGTGATCTGAGTGGTCAGCGCAATCTCAGGCAGCAGGTAAAGCACCTGCTTGCCTTCATCCAGGTATTTCTGAATCAAGTGGATATACACCTCTGTCTTGCCGCTCGACGTCACACCGTGCAGCAACGTGATGTCGTGGGTGGTCCAGCTCTCCAATATCGACTTGTAAGCTTCCTGCTGCGACTCGTTCAAAGCATGCTGAACACCGGGAACTCCCAGGCCGGCGGTCTGCTCCACGATATTCTTCCGACGGCGTTTCTTCTCCTCCTCGTCCTTCTTCATCCCAGCAGGAAAGGCGGCCTTGAACACATCGCCAAACGGACTCATGTAGTAATGGGCTATCCAGCGCCAGAACTCCAGCTGCAGAGGAGTGACGATAGGCTGAGCGTCCAGCACGGACTCGATGCGCTTGATGGTCACGCCCAGGGGGGAATCATCACGCAAGGCAACAACCAGTCCGACATATTTCTTCGACTTTCCAAACGGAACAACCACACGAACACCAACCGACACCCCGGGCTCCAGCTCAGGGGGGACGGAATAAGTGAACGTGTCGAACGGAACTGGTATTACAATCTCAGCGAACATCTTTTAGTTTGAAGTTTGAAATTTATTGACATGATTTTCGGCTGCGCTCAACAAAGCTCAATCGAGCTTGGCTTTGTATTCACTTGCACGAAAATTGAGATTGGAAATTTAGAGTATGTCCGAATTTCTGCGAAACAAAAAGCCTGACCGTGGTCAGGCTTCTTGATATTTCTTCTGAATTTCTGAGAATCAGAACAGATAAGCCACAGAAATCTGGTGAGAGTTGTTCTTCATCTTGATTTTCTTGGTTGCATCAAGAGGGCTGTTCACATCTGCGGTCTTTCCCATTGCGATATTATAGTTATAACCCACCTGAATATGGTTGATCAGCTTCACGCCGGCACCTACGTTCCAGCTGAAATTTGAAGACTTCATCTTATAGGTTTCACTGTCAAAAAGCTTTTTGTCGCCCACGTTGAAAGAGAACTGAGGACCTGTGGCAAAATAGATACCGGCCATACTGCCAAGACCTAATGTATATTTCAGGTTGATTGGGATGTCGATAAACTGCAATTTTTCCTTTGTGTCGTTCACCTCGATATTCTTCTGGTCATACAGCACTGCAACGTCAGCGCCTATGCCTACAATCGGAATTGTGAACTCTGCCATCGGACCAATAAAGAAGCCTGTACGGTTGTCTGCCTTGGCAATATCCTTGTCGAACTTCACTTTTGTGATATTCAGACCACCCTTCAAGCCAAACTTAACTGGCAGCTGGGCATGAGCCGCTGTGGTCACCAGCAGCATTAACACGATGATTCTTAACGATTTTTTCATAACATTTTTTTTGTGTGTAACTTACGATACAAATTTAATGCTTTTCCGTTAAGGGTGCAAATTTTTTCTTAATTTTTTTATAGCAATTTGTTCTATCGCCTTTCAATCTTCTTGATAAAAATTGTTTTATCTAGGTCTGAAAGAACTTTTATTGAAAAACATAATGCCATTATCATCAGAATAGATAAGCTACGGAAATCTGATGAGAACTGTTTTTCATCTTTACCTTCCAGACTGTATCCTCGGTATATTGAAAATCAACATCGGCGGTTTTTCCTATAGCTATATTATAATTGTACCCTACGAGAATATGGTTTATCAACTTCACACCGGCACCGACATTCCAGCTGAAGTTCGAAGATTTCATCTTATAATTATCTCCTGCAAATCCCATTGTCCATGTATCACCATAAAAAAGTCTTTTATTTCCTATATTGAATGAAAGCTGAGGACCTGTAGACAGATAGACACCAACGAAGTCGCCAAGTCCCAGATTATACTTCAAATTAATTGGGATATCAATAAACTTTAATTTCTCCCTTGTATTATTGTTTACCTTAATATTCTTTTGGTCATATAATATTGCAACATCAGCACTAATACCATTAATTGGAAGCGAGAATTCAGCCATCGGTCCAATGAAGAAACCTGCTCTATTATCAGACACTGCAATATTCTTGTCGAACTTCACTTTTGTGATATTCAGACCGCCCTTCAAGCCAAACTTAATCGGCAGCTGGGCATGAGCCGCTGTGGTCACCAGCAGCATTAACACGATGATTTTGAATGTTTTTTTCATAACTGTTTATTATTGTGTGTTTAACTTTCGGTGCAAATTTAATGCTTTTCGGCAAATGTTGCAAATTTTTCTGACTTATAATTTGTTTTATTTTTCTATTTTGTGTACTTTTGCAAATAAAAAAGAGGAAACTATGTGTGAATCAGCAGTTATATCAGACAAGGTCGTTAAGCTCAGCAGAAGAAGCTACAACCACAGGTTGGAAATTGCTTCTCCGCGGGGCTACCAACTCAGTCAATTGCAAAAGCTCAACAAAGAACTTGACAAGCTATATGAGCTCATTTATGACGAGTGGAACACCATTACGGAGGAGGATTACAAAGTTTTTGGGGAGCAACTGGTAATCCTGACTCAGACCATAAAGCAACTATATAATGCTTGCAAGAGACTGCCTAAGCACATGGGAATGGAAGAAGACACAAAAAAACTGGGCATGAATTTTGCCGCTCTCTACGAACTCAACAGCGACATCGTCAACTTCCGTATCAAGACGCCGAAAAGTGATAAAATCAAACAAGCACTTCAAAAACTGTCTGAAGTGGACGCAAACCAAAAGCATCCGGCGTAGGAATTTTAAATTATGGCCACATTTTTTACCACAACAAACTTTCGGATTAGGATTACAGCCCTTAAGTCGGTTAAAAGAGGGGTGTATGCATCTGTAGAGGATGAAATCCGTTCCTCATTTTCAGGCCTCACAATAGAGCAAATTCGCCAAAACAGGGACATGATTCTTCTTGACGATGAATACATTCTCATTAAACTTCGCCTACCCGACAAAAAACACAAGTTAAGCAAAAGAGACGGATTCAGACTGATTTATCTTGTATATAAAAACACAGAAGAAGTTGTTTTCATGGACATTTACCCCAAAAATGGTCCTATGCAACAACTAGACATAGATGATGCACAATTGGCCGTTCTGATTCTTCAACTTGCCGAAGAAAAAAGACAGAACATCCTCATGCAATTTACCATGGAAACAGCAAGCACATAATTATCATTCCGTCAACCACCCGCAATCACATTGATTATCGCCACGATGTCGGAGATATCCGTACTGCCGTCACCGTTCACGTCGCTCGATGTCTGGTACGTCTTGTCGCCGGCGATGCAGTTGATCACTGCTACGATATCTGAGATGTCGACACTGCCGTCACGGTTCACATCGCCTTTCAAGCCACCACTGCCGGCGCTGATCTCAACGAACTCGCCGGAAACGGGATAACCTCCCACACACACGGAGTTGTACTCGAAAACGGCTCCCTGAGGCAGGCAGATGGAAAGGCCATCAGACAGGCTCAGGCTGTTAAAGTTGTAGAGACTACCGTCCTGCCCACGGACCCTCACCACCGTATATTCGCCACGGACCTCCATGTCTGTATAGTAGGTTATGCCACCAGGACCTAACAATCCGCTGCCGCATATACCGAATCTCGATCCGTCAAAGTTGACTTTCACACCGTCGCTGATGACCAGCGAATGCATGTCATAGCCAAGTAAATCAAGACCTTTCTCGCCTTTCACCGACAAACTGCCACCGCCCATCAGCGTGAGTCCGCTACTGCACATGCCATCCCACAGCTTTGACTCAATCGTGTTGTCGCCCACCAAGTTGACAGTCAGGTCATCCAAATTGCTTTGTAGTCCATATACGAATGCTCCGTCTGCCTTGATGATGACATTTTTCAGTGTAAGGAATTTGGATTCAGGCTTATACGCAATCTGCATCACGCCCCGTTCATACCGTCTCCAGGCTTCTGCGTCCAAACTGGCAACCAGCTTCGTGATCTCACCGAGGTTTTGGTTCGTCAGCTCTATGCCGGCTATGACGATTCCGTAGTTGACCAAAGGGGTCTCTATCACGACCTCCTCGTTTTTCACAACGCTATTGTCATAGCCAACCACATCATAATAATCGTAGCGTGCGTCCTCGGGAGACACGATACGGGTGTCGCCACCATACCTGACATCTATCAGATGGTGGATGCTGCTCTCGGTGCCATAGGCCCTGACCTTGCCGTTTCCAACCGGAATCTCCAGTATGCCGCCTCTCACCACAGCCCCCACACCTGCTTTTTGGCCAAGGATGCCGTACAGCCCCCAGCCGCCCAGGGTCCCGCTTTCAACGGTCAGCGTGTCTGTGATGTAGACGCCGGCTCTTAAATTACCGCCACGGCACAGCAGCTCGCCGTCTCCCGTCAGGGTGGTGCGGTCGTGGATGCAAAGGCCGTCATGCCCCATCTGGTCTGTGGCTGAGATGTAGTTCTTGCCCTCCAGGTCGATTTTCAATCCGTGGTTTCGGCATGACACAAGTTCAGCTGCTCTGCCCTGAATGGAGCAGTCCTTCAGCATCAGGGTGTTGGAATCGGGGTCGTATTTCGCATAGCCGGACTCCTTTACGCTCACACCATCGATTACGGTCAGGTCCTTGTAATTACGGTGACTGACCTGTTTGCCCAGAATTGTTATATCGTAGACCGGTGCGTCGGGATGCTCGATGGTCACCGCCTTGCCCTTCACGAAGTCAGTACCGTCGCTGATCACCACACCCGTGGTTCCCCCACTCTGCTGATATCGGGCTCCAGCCGGAGAGACCACGTCCAGGCCGTCCTCAAGAATCAGTACCGGCAACAGTCCAATGGAATACAAAACCTTGCCATAGGCCGTCACCTTGGTTGTTGCGCCACGCACAATCAGGGATCCGCGAAGAGTATTCCAGTCTGGAGGGGCAAACCCACCAAAAATTCCGGCTGCACCGCCCATGAAATGAGCGTTCAGACCGCCTTCCACGGTGGTGGTGGTCCATATTTCCAGCCCCATCCCTTTGACATTCACGTCAAGAATCGCTTGTTTCCGGCTTCCTGCGGTCAACGTGGTGTTTTGCTCAAGCCGAATGCCGGTCGAGGCCTCACCATCGATGAACACAGTTCCTGCTATCTCTACCGTCAGACCGTCAACCCCCTCGTTGCGAAGGGCACACTCGGCATCAGAAGTGATGCGGACGTCGCGCAGACGCAGCGTCTTCGTCGACTGGTCATAGCTCGCCTTTCCTGTCTTCGAGTCGGTCAGTGTCACGCCCTGGATTCGGGTCAGGTCATAGTTGTTGGTGTTGTCCACCTGGGTGCCGTTGATATAGAGGGGATAATCCTTATAGTAATAGAAATAGCCATCGGTGGGATTGGCATAAGCAACCTCAAGCTTGGACGGGTCGTAAGGGATGGCGCCTCTCAGATTCACGCAGTCCAGAAACATACCAAGCGACAAATCAGCGCTCCACGCGTCATTGCATCTGATTCGCTCCAGAGAGGTGCATCCCGCGAACATCTGAGTCATGTTCGTCACGTTCCTGGTGTTGAATTTCCGGAGGTCGAGCGTCTTCAACCCGGAGCAGCCGTAGAACATATATGCCATGTTCACCACTCTGCCGGTGTAAAGCTCGGTGAGGTCCAGCTCTTTGAGCGAAGAGCAGCCATAGAACATGGAGCTCATGTCGGCCACGTAGGTCGTAAGGAAGGTGTGGTTCAGCAGCGTGTGGAAGGTGATGGACCTCAACGACGAACAGCCTTCGAACATATGTGCCATATTTTCCGCCGACCAGGTGTTAAAACGGCTGACATCCAAATATTTCAGACTTACACTTCCACGGAACATACTGCTCATGTCCTCCACGTTCTCGGTCTTGAAGTGCGACACATCAAGTTCATCCAGCAAGTCACACTCGCAGAACATCTCAGCCATCGTGGTCACGGCTGAGGTGTTCAGATATTCCAGCCCTTTTATCGACTTCAGTTTCTTGCAGCGGTAAAACCACTGGCGCATACTTGTCGGACGGGCTTCTCTGAACAACGAGTCTATCACCACTTCCCGCACTGAACTACGGATCTCCGGATTCCACTGGGGCTGAACTCCCGTATTGACCACCATATCGCCTTTCCATAAATGGTTGATCGTGGAGCCGGCAAATGTGTCACCGGTCTTCAGCACCTTGTTGGTACACGTGAAATACAACGTTGAGCCACTCAGCCAAAGGGCATAGGGAGTCTGGCCACTGGCCAGAGGACTCAACAACAGAAGCAGCAAGACTGCCATGCTTCTGAACCAGGAGGTAAATGCAATCTTTCTCATAATCATCAACATATCAGGATTTGTAAACTCATTTTTCTTCCGATAGCATGCTGACTATCGCTATCAATCACAAAGATACTTCTTTTTTTTGATATAACAACCCTCAAACGATAAAAAAGCTATAATATGTGTCATTTCCCTTATTATTATTGACAAATATTTTTTTCAAAAAATCCTACGGCCGCATGGCTCTTTAAACTTTCAACTTTCAACATTAAAGGCATGTTCTAATAATTAATAAATCCAAGAGAATTATCTTTGCCTGTGTTTGCCTCTTTTTGGCATCTTTGCTCTTAACCTCTTGAAGCGTAGCTCGCTACGCTTCTGCGAGTTTGCGAGCAAATCTGCTCAAAAATAGTCTAAACACAGCCTAAAGCTAATTTTTAGAACCTGCCTAAACTAAATTGAGTCATCTTATTTTCCACCGATACACAATAATTAAGCGCAACAATCGTTATAAACTTTTAGTGGAGGTATGTTTTGTCCACTGCAAACCAACATCAATGAACTTCATAAGACAGACTTTTATCATTATCATAACCGCTATGGCCATCACGCTCACGGCCAGCGCACAGAGCGGTGTGCAGTTCTCCGACTTCAACCGACTCAAGTATTACTACAACCCGGGAGCCAGCGGAACGGACGGGCTGCTCAACGTGGCCGCAGCCTACTCCATGCAGTTCGTCGGATTCGACAACGCGCCGAAGACACTCTATGCAGGAGCCGACATGCCCATCTATTTCCTCAATCCACACCACGGAGCGGGTATCAACCTCTTCAGCGACGACTTCGGTATGTTCAACCAGCAGAAAATCGCAATACAGTATGCCTACAACTTCAAGATTGCGAAGAACACCAAGCTGGCCATCGGAGCACAGGTCGGTATGCTCAACGAGAAAATCGATCCGAAAGACGTCAAGGCTGAGGACACGACCGACCCGGTATTTCCATCATCAACGGCCGACGGCAACCACGTGGACTTCGGTGCGGGTATCTACGTCTACAACCCTAAGTTCTGGGGAGGCATCAGCTCCCTGCACCTTCCGGCTCCCACCATTGTCCTCAGCGAAAAGTACGAGTTCAAAATCGACAGGATGTATTATTTGATGGGTGGAGGCAATATTAAGTTTAAAAATACGTTCTTAACTTTACAACCATCATTCATGGTGATGACAGATCTCGACAACTGGAGAGAGGACATACAGTGCAGACTGAACTACGAATGGGACAAGAAGTCCATGTTTATCGGAGTGGGATACAGCCCATCCATTTCAGCAACGGTACTCGTAGGCGGCAACTTCCACGGCGTCAGCCTGTGCTACTCCTATCAGATGTACACGTCGGGAATCAACCTCATCAACGGAACACACGAGATCACGCTCGGATACCAGACGGAACTCGACCTCTTCAAGAAAGGAAGGAACAAGCACAAGAGTGTCAGGTTCCTATAACGAATGGAATGAAATAAAAACAACGAATATATAAGAATGAAAAAGATTTTTTTGTCAGCAGCTTTGCTGATTTCACTCTTTGCCTTTGTCGCTTGCCTCGGTGGCACGTCAAAGACTGGATCTAACGGAGGAGAAGTCACGGGCGTCAGCGGCAGCTCCATCAACGAGCCGACTCCTTACGGCATGGTACTGGTCAACAAAGGATCACTCAGAATGGGTACGGAAAACACCGACTCTCTGTGGGGTAAGGAACTGCCCACAAGGGACATTTCTGTCGACGCTTTCTGGATGGACGAACATGAGGTCACCAACTCCATGTACCGACAGTTTGTCTACTGGGTCAGAGACTCCATCATCAGAGAAAGACTGGCTGCAGGCGGCGACGAGTCGTTCAAAATCGAAGAGGACAAGAACGGAGAGCCTATCACACCTCACCTCAACTGGGGCAAGGCCATTCCCTGGAAAAACCCGGACGACGAGCAGAAAGAGGCCATCGAGAGCATCTACACCATACATCCTTTCGACGGAACCAAGATGCTGGACTACAAGCAGCTGAACTACCGATACGAGGTGTTCGACTACGTCACTGCAGCCAAGCGTAAATACCGACTCAACCCGGAGGAACGAAACCTCAACACCGACGTCACGGTCAACCCCAACGAGGTGGTGTGGATTTCAAAGGACACGGCTTACGTAGATGAGGAGGGAGTCATCCACAGAGAGACCATCACAAGGCCACTCTCTTCCATGTGGGACTTCGTCAACACATACATCGTCAACGTCTATCCCGACACCACATGCTGGATCAACGACTTCCAGAATGCGGAGAACGAGATGTACATGCGCACCTACTTCACACACTCCAACTACAACGAATATCCGGTGGTAGGAGTCAGCTGGGAGCAGGCCAACGCGTTCTGCAACTGGCGTACAGACTTCCTCATACGTGGACTCGGACCATCGGCCAAGTACATGCAGCGATACAGACTCCCCACCGAGGCGGAATGGGAATACGCAGCCAGGGGAAAGAACGGTAACGAACTGCCTTGGAATCAGGACGGCGTGAAGACCACCGACGGATGCTTCTTCGCCAACTTCAAGCCCGACAGGGGCAACTACACGAAGGACGGAAACCTCATCACATCGAAGGTGGGCATCTATTCGGCCAACTCTAACGGACTCTTCGACATGGCAGGAAACGTGGCGGAATGGACATCTACGGTCTACACAGAAGCCGGTGTGTACTCCATGAGCGACATGAACCCTACCCTCACCTATAACGCGGCACTCGAGGACCCTTACGCACTCAAACGGAAAAGCGTCAGAGGCGGATCATGGAAAGACCCGGAGAGCTTCATCAAGTCGGCGTGGAGAACGTTCGAGTACCAGAACGTAGGACGCTCGTTCATCGGATTCCGCTGCGTTCGCTCACAGGTGGGTACACCAGGAAAGAAAGTAAAGACCGGCAACAACTCCAAAGCCTCTAAGTCCAAAGGCGGTGGTGGAGGAGGACGCGCTGGAGGCGGATCAACCAAGTCCGTTCGCCGAACCAGAAGATAAAGGCTCTGATAAAAGCTTGAACCTAACCCACCAGATAGAATATATAGAAAATATAGAATATATAGTATGTCTAGAACATCTAGAAAGTCTAGAGAATCTAGAAAAACTAATATCCCTCTCAACTCTCAACTCTCAACTCTCTAAAGAACTCTAAACTATAAAAAATCATGTCTAAACTGAAATTAAGAAGAAGAGCATCAGGACTCCAGGCGTGGATGGACTCACGCACCGGACAGATGTTCCTGAATTACGCATACAGTTGGGGAGCCGCCATCGTCATCCTCGGCGCACTGTTCAAACTCACACACATACACGGAGCCGACCTCATGCTCTTCATCGGTATGGGAACGGAGGTTATCGTGTTCTTCCTCTCCGGATTCGAGCGTCCATGGCGTGACGACGGGGTGCAGGAAGTGCAGCAGAGCGGTGCCATTCAGAACGTGGCCATCGAGACCATACCCGAGGAGGACGACGAAATCGAGGACGAGGACGACGAACAGGAGAAGAAGCCGGCCGCTGCAGCTCAGGGAACGGCAGCCACCACTGCCGGACAGCTCGCGGCTGCTGTGGCCAACGTGCCGGTACCTTCGGTTCACGGCATGACGCCGGAAATGGCGGAGGCAACGAACAACTACGTGGAGCAGCTCAACCAGCTCACGGAGACACTCAAGCAGGTGTCGGAGCAGTCGGCTCGACTCACACGCGACTCGGAGGAGATGGAGACGATGAACCGCACACTCACCGGAATCAACCGCTTCTACGAGATGCAGCTGCGCTCAGTGGGCCAGCAAAGCACCACCATCGACGACGTCAACACCCAGACGAAGCGTCTCGCAGAGCAGCTTGAGGAACTCAATGCCGTGTATGCACGCATGGTGGAAGCACTCAAGATGAACATGAGCGGAGGAAGACCTCAGCAAGACTGACAAAAAAATAATCTGATTAGGTGAGACAAGTCACTCCCAAGTCACATATACCTATGAGTGAGAACTTCAGCTGAATGAGACCGTGTACATCAGTAACTTTAAAGTTCAAGCCTCAATTTTCGTGCAAGCGAATACAAAGCCAAGCTTGCTTGAGCTTTGTTGAGCACAGCCGAAAATCATGTAAATAAAGTTCAAAGTTCAAATTAAAAAATGGCTATACACAAAATAAAACTCTCGCCGCGACAGAAGATGATCAACCTCATGTACGTCGTGCTCATGGCCATGCTGGCCCTCAACGTGAGCTCGGACGTGCTGCAGGGATTCTCCCTCGTCGACCAGATGCTCAGACGGAAGGTGGAGACCGCATCAGCGGGGAACAACCTGCTGCTGAACGACATTCAGGAGGCGATGAAAAACAATCCTGAGGCCACAAAGGAATGGTTCGACAAGTCGCAGCAGGTGAAGAAAGCGTCCGACGAGCTTTACAAATACCTGGAGGACCTGAAGGTCACCATCGTCAAGGAGGCGGACGGAGAGAACGGAGATATCCACAACATCAGCTCTAAGGAAAATCTCGAGGCGGGCACATACGTCATGGTGGCACAGAAAAAAGGTGAGGAACTGTTTGCGAAAATCAACGAATACAGACACTTCATGCAGCAGATGATCATCGACCCGCAGAAAAGGAACAACGTGCTGCAAAACCTGTCCACCGACCTGCCGGGAAAGAAGAACACGAGCGCCAGACAGTGGGCTTCCTATAACTTTGAGCATATCCCCGTAGCTGCGGACATCGTGCTGCTCAGCAAGTTCCAGGACGACGTGAGATATGCGGAGTCTGAAGCGCTGCACGGATTTCTCGCCAACACCAGCATCAACGAGCTCGACATCAGAGTCAACGACGTCAGGGCCTATGTCATACCGAACTCACGCACGATCAACCAAGGAGAAAAATACTCCGCTCAGGTGGTCGTGGCGGCAGTGGACACAACACAAAGCCCGGAGGTGTACGTCAACAACACGCTGCTTGAGTCAGGAAACGGAAAATTCGAAACCATCGCTTCCTCACCTGGCGAGCACACCTTCTCAGGATACGTCCTGCTCAGAAAACGTGACGGATCGGTCATCCGGCGAAACTTCTTCCAGACCTACAACGTCATTCCGATGAAAGGACCGGGAGAAAAACCGGCGGAGAAGCCGAAGGAAGAGCCTAAGAAAGGCGGTGACGACGAAGAGGCACAGAAATCAAAATCAAAAGCACCGGCTCCGAAAATCGGATTTGCCACGGTGTCGGCCACTCTCATGAATGTGCTGTACGCGGGATTCGAGAACCCCATCAGCATCTCGGTAGGAGGTGCTAGCAGCATTCAGGCATCCATGACAGGCGGAACGTTCACTGACCTCGGAAACGGGAAATACACGGCAGTGCCGTCAACCGTAGGACAAGACGTCACCATCTCGGTGTCCGCCTCTGTCGGAGGACACACCGAGCATATCGGAGACTTCCCCTTCAGAGTCAGGAAACTGCCCGACCCGACTCCTTACATACAGACTGGAGCAGACGACCACTTCAAGGGCGGAAGAATGCCCAAGCAGGCACTGCTCGCACAGTCGGGAATCAAGGCGGCCATCGACGACGGACTGCTCAACATACCGTTCAGCGTCACGGGATTCAAGATGGTCATGTTCGACAGGATGGGTAACGCGGTCGTAGAAGCATCCAACTCGGCCAACTTCACCGAAGCGATGAAAGCACAGATGCGCGACATGCAGCGAGGACAACGATTCTTCATCACTGAGGTCAACGCCATCGGCCCCGACAAAATCGCCAGAACCCTACCCACCGCCATGCCTATCATCGTAAGATAAAGCAACTACAAGTCTGGAAAATCTAGAATATTTAGAAAATCCAGAGCATCTAGAATATCTAAAATCCCTCTAAACCCTCAACCTAAACTCTCAACTCTCTAAAGAACTCTAAACTAAATAAAAAATGAAGAGATATCTGTTTTTAGCCATTGCCATCGTCATCACGCTGAGTGCTGCCGCACAGCCGAAGAAATCGCGTGTGGCAGAAAACAACAAGGCGAACAATCAGAAGACGGCTCAGAAAGTGGACCGGGCAAGCATCATGTACCCTACGGCTGTGGCAGTGCCGGAAGAAGTGGTATGGAGAAGAGACGTCTATCGCGAACTCGACCTCAGACTCGACGAGAACGCACCGCTCTACTATCCCAGCACACCGAAGGACGGACAGCAAAACCTGTTCTACACACTTTTCCGCCTGCTCAATGTGGGACGCATACCGGCATACAACTACAAGACGGACGGAACGGAACACTTCGACCGGGCCAACCGCATGCACTTCAAGGACATGCTCGACAGATACGAGATCTACTATCAGGTGGACTCGGCAAAAAGGGCTATCAACGTCAGCGACGCCGACGTACCGGGACAGGAGGTGCTCAGCTATTTCGTAAAGGAAAGCTCATACTACGACCAGAACACCGCCACCTTCCATTCTCGTATCGTGGCTATATGCCCCGTGCTGCACAGGGCCAACGACGAGTTCTCCTATGAGTCCATGTCGCTCGACGAGGAAGACGAACTGGGAGACAGCCCGGCGGTGCAGAAATACCCTATGTTCTGGGTGCGCTTCGAAGATATCGAGCCGTTCATCAGCAAGCAGATGGCCATGATGTCGAACCACAACCAGGCTTCCAAGATGTCAATCGCGGACTTCCTCGCCACAAACAAGTACAAAGGAAAAATCTATATGACCACCAACCTGCAGAACAGGGCCATCATGGACTACTGCAAGACCGACAGTGCGGTGGCGAAGGAGCAGAAGCGAATCGAGAAGGAAGTATCCGACTTCGAGAAGCATATATGGACACCACCTGTGGACTCGGCGGCTATCGCACGTCGCGACTCCATCGCGGCAGCGGAACAGGCGGCAAAGACCAAGAAACGCCGCTCATCAAGAAGAACGGCAAGGCAGGATGACGAACAGCAGGACGACACGGTGAAGGCAGAGCCAAGAAGCAGTGCCAAACGAAAAGAATCCGATGCTGACGACAAGAACGGAGAGACGACTGAGCCCAAAAGAAAAACCCGCGTCACCGCCAGACGTCAAAGACATTAGGCCGAACTGCACGACTTAACACAACTGCAACACGCACACGCCTCAGCATAAATAATAATCAGAGAGCCGATTTTTTTCGGCTCTCTTTTTTTAAACTATCAATTTGGCAACAATTACTTTAGAAAAACCACACGCGCATACTTTTCATTTTTGGCATGATGTTTTCTTTTCGTAACTTTGCAGAAAAAGAAAACAAATATGAACAGCAGCAAAATCATACAAATCATCCTGGCTTTGCTCATTGGCAACGTGGCAATAGCTGAAGCGCAGAGAGACACCATCGACATCAGTGGCAACAACACATCATCCAGCTACGTGAGCTACAACAAAAGCATTCCCCTGCCGGCAGGAAAGACGAAGGACGTGTTGATGGCAAGATACTGCTATTTCTCGTCCACCATTGGAGGCAAAGGCACTTTATACCTACACGCCGGGGGAGAGCGTTGCTATCTCGGCACAGAGAAAGGAGCGTCATGGCCTACTTGGACAAACTTTTCCGGTGACATCCACATCATGCCTTACCAGAAGAATGCACCGGCGGCGGGATTCTATGGAGTCGTGCTGGCACACGGAGGAAAGTCGTTCTCGGCTGAGAACATAGAAGACGGTATCAAAAGCGGGAAAGTCAACAACTCCATGGAGAACAACCACGTCACACTCCACAACGGAGCCACTCTTTGCTGCGAGGCGAACACGAGCGGAGCAGGATTCCGCATCGGAGAGCTCAACACCGAGCCGAACTCTCACATCATCGGGTACATGAAGAAAAACACCCGACCAGCCTACTTCCTGCTCGGATGCCTCAACACCGACGCGACTCTTGAAGGCACCATCGCACCACCCGACTACAGCGACACCCACCCGCTCGGCATCATCAAAGAGGGAACTGGAACCTATTCCATCACCGGCAACAACAACTACCTGACCGGTGCATTACGCGTGCTGGATGGCACCGTACTCGTGATGAACGACTGCGAGGAAGCCAAGAGAAAGAAATTGAGAGGCGCGCTTGGAGCGAAGGCCAGCGACAGCGAGCCGGTGGCATTCGTCTTTGAGAAGGGCGTGCTGGGAGGCACGGGAAGCATCGGAGGAACAGTGGACAACTATGGCACCATATCCCCGGGGAACGACAACGTGGGTACGCTCACACTTTCTAATTTCGTCAGCACCACGAAGAAGGCAAACTTGTTTGTAAGGCCGGCGTCAACGCTCCGCTTCAAAATCGAATCGGCGCAATCCCACGACCAGCTGAACGTGAGCGGAACCGTGAGATACTTCAATATCTGTCAGGACTTTGAGGTCAGCGACAAGATGCCCCGCATCGAGATTGTCCTGGCCGACGACGCAGATGTCAAGGTGGGGGATGAGTTCCTGGTTATGACGGCCAAATCAAAGTCCTCGCAAGGAGGTGAATGGAAGTTCGAGTTGAAACAGCCAGAACGATTCACTTGGGAGATTGTGGAGACCGATGAGGACAACGCCTACACCGTCAAGCTCAGGCTGACATCACTCGACAAACAGCAAGGCGGGGACGACGGACAGGAGGAAAAACCGGACGACACAGAGCACATGGGTGCATTCTACAATGACGGCATCGACGACGCTACGGACAAAACGACACTGCGTGAATATGCCCGACAGAACGGAAAACATATCGGGACGGCCATCTCAACTTGGAAAAACGACATCACCAACGAAAGCCTCGCAGAGACCCGGGAAATCGGCGCGCAGTTCGATATGCTCGTAGGCGAGAACGAGATGAAGTTCGACGCGCTGGAGCCTTCACGTGGCGTGTTCAGCTATGGTGCCGCCGACAACCTCGTGGCGTTTGCACAACGCCACGACATGAGCGTGAGAGGGCATTGCCTGGCCTGGCACTCACAGGTGCCGGAATGGGTCAGCAGCGACGGGAAGAAAAACGACAAGGGATGGAGCAAGAAAGAGGCGTTGAGCATCCTGGAAAACCATATCAACAACGTGGTGGGACATTTCAAAGGCAAGATCAAGGAATGGGATGTGGTGAATGAGTGTCTCGACGACGACCAGACTTCCGTACGGACCAACCCTGACGGATATGACCTGAGGAAACAGAGTGTATGGAATCTGGCCATCGGTGAGGCTTTCATCGACTCAGCCTTCGTCTTTGCCCACAGAGCTGACCCCGACGCAAAACTCTACCTCAACGACTACGATGTGGAGTTGCAGGGAAAAGCAAAGGCCGAGGCGTTCTTCAACCTGGCAAAGAGGCTGAAAGAAAGCGGAATACCCATCGACGGTGTCGGACTGCAATGCCACTTCTCCATCGGCGATGTTGACTCAGTGAAAGTCGAGAACACAATCCGGCGCTTTGCGGCTATCGGGCTGGAATGTATCATCACGGAACTGGATATGGGCATCCCTTCCACATCTGATCTCGATTTGGAGGAGCAGGCCCGCAATTTCAGGGTGATGACCGACATCATGCTCAACAACGACAACTGCCCCAACCTCATCATCTGGGGATTGAAGGACAACGACAGCTGGCGGAGCCAAAGCAATCCGCTGCTCTACACCGCCGGCCTGCAACGCAAACCGGCATGGTATGCCGTAAGGTCAGCGTTGCGTCACAGAACCTTGGTTCCGTCATCCATCAAAGCGACACAACCAGCTCCCAACTCATCAGACGACACGATCTACGACCTCTCCGGAAGGCCAATGACCTCCAGCTCGCTTCAACCCGGCATTTACATCCAAGGCGGAAAGAAAATCCTCATCAGATAAGTCCGCGCCCCACCCCATTCACCTCATTCCGCCCATTTCACCCATTCACCCCATTTCACCCCATTTCACCCATTCTGCCCATTACGCCCCATTACGCCCATTCAGCCCATTTTTTTGCACAAACCTATAGTTGTGTGCAAACTTTCTACACATTTTTGCTCAATCTGTGCACAAATAGGACTTTTATTTTTGCCAACTCAAATAAAATGAGTAACTTTGCATGCGTTTTTAGGGGAGATAGGATAAAAAGAGAGTTTTTATAACTACTGTATACATAGAATTTTTTAACTATCACATTAAGTATAATTTATTTATGGGTTTAAAAATCATTGTACTCGCGAAGCAGGTGCCAGACACCAGAAACGTCGGTCCTGACGCGATGACTCCTGAGGGCACAGTGAACCGTGCGGCTCTGCCGGCTGTGTTCAACCCTGAGGACCTCAATGCCTTGGAACAGGCACTAAGACTGAAGGATGCGAATCCGGGTTCCACCATCACCATGCTCACCATGGGTCTGCCGAAAGCAACGGAAGTGCTCCGTGAAGGACTCTTCAGAGGGGCGGACAAAGGCGTACTCCTGACCGACCGCGCACTCGGTGGAGCCGACACGCTCGCTACCAGCTACTCCCTGGCACAGGCCATCAAGAAAATAGGTGACTTCGACATCATCATCGGTGGACGTCAGGCTATCGACGGTGACACAGCTCAGGTTGGACCGCAGGTGGCTGAGAAGCTCGGACTCACACAAATCACATACACCGAGGAAATTCTCGAATGTACGAAAGAGAAGATTGTGGCTCGCAGGCATATCGACGGAGGTGTCGAGACCGTGGAGGGACCGATGCCGATCGTCATCACTGTCAACGGATCTGCAGCTCCTTGCCGCAGCCGCAACATCAAGCTCGTCATGAAATACAAGAACGCCAAGACCCAGCAGGAAATCGACGCGCTGCCGGAAGAGCAGAAGGCTTTCTACGCTGAACGCCCCTACCTCACCATCACTCAGTGGGGTGCTGCCGACATCGACGCCGACCCGAACCAGATTGGTAAGGCAGGTTCGCCTACGAACGTGAAAGCTGTGAAGAGCATCGTATTCAAGGCCAAGGAGAACCAGACACTCACGGCCAGCGACGCTGACATCGAGGGACTGATTGTCGAACTCATTGAAAACAACACCATAGGATAAAACCCGGACAGACATGAACAACGTATTCGTATATTGTGAACTTGAAGGCAACAAGGTTGCCGAGGTAAGTCAGGAGTTACTCACGAAAGGACGTAAACTCGCCAACACACTTGGCGTACAGCTCGAGGCTGTATGCGTAGGTGCAGGACTCGAAGGAGTTGAGAAGCAGATTATCCCTTACGGTGTTGACAAAGTACACGTGTTCGACGCACCGGGACTTTTCCCCTACACTTCTCTTCCACACACTTCCGCTGTGGTCAACCTCTTCAAGGAGGAGCAGCCGCAGATCTGCCTCATGGGTGCCACCGTCATCGGACGTGACCTCGGTCCACGTGTGTCATCGGCTCTCCACTCTGGTCTGACTGCCGACTGCACACAGCTCGAAATCGGTGAGTTCGACATGAACGTGAAGAACGAGGCTGGAGAGATGGTGAAGAAGCACTATGAGAACCAGCTCTATCAGATCCGTCCGGCTTTCGGAGGCTCTATCATCGCCACCATCGTCAACCCGGAGCACCGCCCGCAGATGGCAACTGTGCGTGAGGGTGTGATGAAGATGGAGATTCTCGATGAGAACTACAAAGGAGAGGTTATCCGCCACGACGTGGACAAGTACGTGCCTGTGACTGACTATGTGGTCAAGGTGCTCGACCGCCACGTGGAGGCTGCGAAGAACAACCTCAAGGGCGCAAACATCATCGTGGCAGGTGGCTACGGTGTAGGATCTGCAGAAGGGTTCAACCTCCTCTTCGAGTTCGCCAAGGAAATCCACGCTGAGGTGGGAGCCAGCCGTGCCGCTGTCGACGCAGGATGGATCGACCACGACCGTCAGATTGGACAGACCGGTGTCACCGTTCGTCCGAAAGTGTACATCGCATGCGGTATCTCTGGCGCTATTCAGCACATCGCAGGTATGAAAGAGGCTGGTATCATCATCTCTATCAACTCTGACCCCAACGCGCCGATCAACCAGATTGCAGACTATATCATCACAGGAACTATCGAGGAGGTTCTTCCTAAATTCATCAAGTATTACAAGAAAAACAGCAAATAATCATGGCTAATATATATACGGACAATCCAGAGATCAAGTTCCACATGCAGCACGAGCTCATGAAGAGAATCGTGGAGCTCAAGGAGCGTGGATTTGAGGACAAGGACAAATACGACTATGCGCCTCAGAACTTCGAGGACGCGATGGACAACTACGACCGCACACTCGACATCGTGGGTGACGTCACTTCTAACGTCGTGGCTCCCAACGCAGAGGATGTGGACGCGGAGGGACCTCACTGCGAGAACGGACGCGTGCGCTACGCTTCCAAGACCTACGAGAACCTCGACGCCACCATCAAGGCTGGCATGAACGGTATGACAATGCCTCGTCGTTACGAAGGTCTGAACCTGCCTATCACCGTCTACACGGCTGCCAACGAGATTGTCAGCGCAGGCGACGCCGGATTCGAGAACATCTGGTCGCTCCAGGACTGCATCGAGACACTCTATGAGTTCGGTAGCGAGGACCAGCGTCAGCGTTTCGTTCCGCGCGTTTGCCACGGTGAGACCATGTCAATGGACCTCACCGAGCCGGATGCCGGTTCAGACCTGCAGAGCGTCATGCTCAAGGCTACTTACTCCGAGGAGGAGGGATGCTGGCTGCTTAACGGTGTGAAGCGATTCATCACCAACGGCGACTCTGACATCCACCTCGTGCTCGCCCGTTCTGAAGAGGGCACTCGCGACGGACGTGGACTTTCCATGTTCATCTACGACAAGCGTCAGGGTGGCGTCAACGTACGCCGCATCGAGAACAAGCTGGGTATTCACGGAAGCCCTACTTGCGAGCTCGTCTACAAGAACGCGAAGGCTGAGCTTTGCGGCGACCGCAAGCTGGGTCTGATCAAATACGTGATGGCACTCATGAACGGTGCACGTCTCGGAATCGCAGCTCAGTCGGTAGGTATCGAGCAGAGCGCATACGACGAAGGACTGGCATACGCCCGCGACCGCAAGCAGTTCGGCAAGGAAATCATCAACTTCCCGGCTGTCTACGATATGCTCGCCACGATGAAGGCCAAGCTCGACGCCGGTCGTTCGCTGCTCTATATGACCGCACGCTACGTAGACATCTACAAGGCTCTCGAGGACATCGCACGCGACCGCAAGCTCACACCGGAAGAGCGTCAGGAACTCAAGAAATACTCTCGTCTGGCCGACGCGTTCACGCCGCTGGCCAAGGGTATGAACTCTGAGTTCGCCAACCAGAACGCCTACGACTCCATCCAGATTCACGGTGGTTCGGGCTTCATGCTCGAGTACAAGTGCCAGCAGCTCTACCGCGACGCACGTATCACCAGCATCTACGAGGGTACCACTCAGCTCCAGACCGTGGCTGCGCTCCGCTACATCACCAACGGAACCTACCTCGGCATCATCCGCGACTACGAGGCACTCGGAGCACTTCCTGAGTATGAGGCTTACATGAACCGCATCAAGGAGATGGCCAGCAAGCTTGAGGCAGCCACCAACGCTGTCAAGGAGCAGGCTAACCAGGAGTTCACTGACTTCTGCTCTCGCAAGCTCTATGAGATCACGGCTTACACCATCATGAGCCACCTCATCCTGCAGGACACCCAGAAGGCGCCTGAGCTCTTCGCTAAGAGCCTCAACGTGTTCATCAACCATGCGGAGAGCGAAGTGGAGAAGCACTTCAACTACATCCGCAAGATGACTCCGGAGCTCCTCGACAACTACCGTGCAGAATAAGCATCAACCATCATAAACCAAAAGAGGGCTGCCCAACAAGGCAGTCCTCTTTTTTATGTAGAGACGCCCCGTGGGGCGTCTTGTAACTAAAACCATACCGCATGGCAAATAGCCGAATAAAAAAATAACCAAATAAATAGGAAAACTTTGGAACAGCGAGTGCAAAGTTAAGCTTGCTTAAACTTTGCCGAGTCGTGACAAAGTTCATGAAATAAATCGTAAATCGTAAATACAAAAAAAATTAAAAATGGTCCGATGGTGAAACCTTATGCTTGACGAAGAAATACACATTCTCCATTGCGTTGAACAGCCACCATCGCTTCACCGGCGTATATCCGGGCTTGATACGCAGGTTCCAGGATATACGGCGAGTCTCTATGGTATTAAGTATTTCTGTGAACTGGCTCTTGATTTCCTGACGTTCCTCGGCCGTGAACTGCTTCCGGTAGAGATAATAGAAATAATAGCAGTCCACGACGATGAGCCAACGGTGGGACTCATAGAAGTCGAGGATTTTCTGGCTCTCGCTGTCGCTGCCGAGCATGCCGGCTTCTGCCTCCCGTTCCAGCGTGCGTTTCAGGTTCAGATTGGCAAACATATACTCGAAACGCAATATTGTGGGCTTGCTCGTCGATGCGTCCTTGTGCTTCAGATAGAAATATTCGCCTTCGCTGAAGACGACATGGCGGGAATGAAGATAATGGACGCACGTCGTGTTGTCGTCGCTATACAGGCGGCAACTCGTGTCGTAAGGATACTGACGGAACAACTCGGCCCGGGCCAGGTAAAGACCGTGGATGCTCTGGTCGAGGCTCAGCACGAACGCGTCCTTGCCGGTCATCAGCTTGTGGGTCGTGTGGTTCTCAAATTCTTCCATGCGTATTCCGTCACCCTCTTCCTCCGGATAGCACAACATCAGCTTGAACAACGCACAGTCGCACTTCTCACTCTCGTTCAGCGCGTTGTAGGCCTTCTCCAATGAGTCGGGCGCAAACCAGTCGTCGCTGTCCAGCATCGTGATGAACTCGCCGTCAGCCAACTTGATGCCCTCGTTGCGGGCCACGGCCTGGCCGCGGTTCTCCTCCTGCTCAAGCACCAACACCCGCGGATCTTTCTCCGCATATTCATGGAGTATCGAGAGCGTGGAGTCTGTGGAGTGGTCGTCTATACAGATTATCTGGATGTCAGATAAGGTTTGTGAACAGAGCGAGTCAAGGCATTTCCGGATGTGGGCCTCGTCGTTGTACACGGCGGTCAAAACACTGATCTTACTCATGGCGACGGCGGAATTTGGATTTTAGTTTTTCTATGAACTGGGTCTCTTTGGAAAGTATGCGGACGGACAAACCGAGGGAAAGCAGGCCCAACAGTCCTCCAAGGCACCATCTTACCCATCCGTGGCTATGGAAAGCCAGGACGATGGCGCAGCAGAGCAAAAGACCATGGGCCACGTATATCCACATGTGACTGAAGTCGAATCGGAAATGATAACGCCAGCGGTACAGGCCGTAAATCATCAGAAGGTCAAGCAGACCGCAGGCAGATATCGTGAAGCCCGTGGCGGCAAGCCCCCACTTGGCGTAAGCATAAGGCACAACGACGGCTATCAGCACATCATACACCAACTCGGTCAGCATATACATCTTAGAGTCTCCACGGGCCAGGGCCAGGTAACTTACTGGAAGGCACAACGCGCGGAAATACATGAACAGCAACGCACCAATCGACATGCTGACACAGTCCACGAAGGCCTGTGTAAACAAGATCGGGATGATTAACGGCATGCCGATGGCAAAGAAGATGAGAAACGGGGAAATCAGCAGCACACAGACTTCTATCTGATGGTTCACCGTGTCGTTCTGAAGACGGATGTCGCCTCCTGTCGACGACAGGCGTGGATAATAGTCGGCATCCATCGCGCTGAAGATAATCGAGGCATACACCACGGCCATCGTGTAGCCACGATTGTAAAGACCCACATCGCCCAGACCGTTCGACTGCTCGATGAAATAATTCACAAACAGCTCGCTTCCCTTGCCGAACAGGCCGGCCACTATCAGGCCGATGCCCAGGCGGAGCATCGGCACTCCTTCACGAAGATACTCACGGGAGAAAAGGCCCAGACGGTAAGGAAAGCCTTGGGCGGAATAATGAAGAGTGGTCAGCATCACAAGCAACTGACTCAGCAACAAAGCGTATGGGATGCTTTCGCTTCGCATGAAATAGAAGCAGGGAGCAAAAACGGCCAGGATGATGAATGCCACCAGCACGGACACTTTCGTCAGACTCATCAGCCGTTTCGTCCCTTTCAGCACGGCCATCTCTCCTCCGGTCACGGCCATCATCAGAATCACGGGCGACACAACAAGGAAATTCACCGTCTTGTAGCTCTCCGACAACAGCCAATGGCAGCAGATGCAGGCCACCATGCCCAGCAGACCCACCATCACGCTGTAGGTGCGCAAAGTGGTCACGTAATGGAGCGTGCGCGCATGATTTTCCTGCGCCGACACCTCCGACACATGTTTCACGCCGCTGATGGAGATGCCGAAATTGGTCGACTCGCTCAGCAGGTTTGTCGCCTTGTTGTACATGTCGAGCATGCCCATGCCCGACGGGCCTAAAAACATGGCGGCTATCTTGTTGCGGATGATGTTCATCAGCATGTTCAGCACCTGAACCAGCCCGAATATGCCGGTGTATTTCAGGATGTGATTCAGGCCACCATCGCGCTTATTATGTTGTTTTTCTTTGCTCATGGATAATTTGTCACAATAATTTAACGTTTTTTTATCGTTTATATTGCAAAAATCCGTATCTTTGTGCTGAATTTAATCACAGGGCACCTGTCTCTGCTTAAATCACACCACCCGCCAGCAGTGCGGCACAACATCCCCATGCCCCACACCTGGCTCCAGGTGTCGGGTGCCCATTGCAATATCTAAACAAACTGAAAACTGACAACTGATAACTGATAACTGACAACTGATAACTGATAACTAAAAATATGAAAATCGTAATTCTTGACGCATACACTTCCAATCCCGGCGACCTCTCATGGGATGGACTTTCTGAACTGGGCGAGCTCCACGTCTACGAACGGACAGAGACGCCCGAGCTTGTTGTGGAGCGATGCAAAGGCGCTGAAATCGTGCTCACCAACAAGACCATCCTAAGCGCAGAAATCCTCAACCAACTGCCCCGCCTGCTCTATATCGGGGTTTTGGCAACGGGCTACAACGTGGTGGATTTCGAAGCAGCAAGGAAACAACATATTGTCGTCACGAACATTCCGGCATACAGCACCGACAGCGTGGCGCAGGCGACATTCGCGCATATACTCAACATCACAAACCGGGTGGGTGACTATGCGGACGGAATCGCACATGGAAAATGGGAGCAGTCAAAAGACTTCTCCTACCTCTCCTACCCTCTCCATGAGCTTACGGGACAGACCATCGGTATTGTCGGCCTCGGAAACATCGGAACGAAAGTGGCTAAGATTGCATTGGCTTTCGGTATGAAAGTCATCGCCTTCACATCGAAAGAGCAGGAAGCACTCCCCGAAGGCATTGTCAGGATGAACATGGACGACCTCTTCGAGACGGCCGACATCATCAGCCTGCACTGTCCGCTGACCGAATCCACACGCCATCTCGTCAACAAAGACCGGCTCGCCACGATGAAGCCGAACGCCATCATCATCAACACCGGACGCGGACCATTGGTGGACGATCAGGCACTGGCCGACGCGCTCAATGCCGGAACCATACAGGCTTACGGGGCTGACGTCATCACCCAGGAGCCGCCACGCGACGGCAACCCGCTTCTGTCTGCCCGCAACGCCTTCTTCACCCCGCACATCGCATGGGCGACCTTCGAAGCCCGCCAGCGCCTTATTGACATCGCCACGGCCAACGTCAAGGCCTTCATCAGCGGTTCCCCGCAAAACGTAGTGGAGTTCTAAAGACACACCCTCACGGGTGATGAAGCAGTGCCTACGAAGCATCTCCATGGAATAGGTGCAGCCATAATAGGCGGCAACCATCCGAAGGCAAGCCGGGCCACAATCGGTGGCGTTATGCTGGGGGAAATGGGGAAAACGCTTATACATCACTCAATAAGACACTTACGTTCTTAGTTCACTTTCTTTTTCGGCTTCCTGTCAAGGCGGTACAGCAGGTGAACCGTCACATAGGAAGGCATTGTGTTGAAGCGGGTCTCTTTCATACCCTGGGCGTTGACAACACGGCGGATGCTCGGAAGCTGCTGCAGAATGTCGTAGCCAACCAACTTCACAACCCACTGGTTACGGCTGCCCACCCCGCGGGACAGAGAGATGTTCCAAACCCAGTCGGTCGTGTTCATCGAACTTTCGGAGAAACCACGGCGGCAGTAGGCCATCATGTCTGTCTCCAGGTCTATCGACCAGAATAGACGGCAGGACATGGACAGGCCGTAATTCAACTCCGTATAGCTGAAAGGGGAGAACACATCATCGCAACTGCGCATCCAGTATTTGTTGTACGAGAGTTTCCCACCCAGGGTCAGCCGGTCCATCCGCCATCGCAAAGAAAGCTCGTCATGTATTTTATAACGGTTGGCGGCGGTGCGCGAGGCAACCGCATCCAAGGAGGAGCCTGCTGAGGAGTAGTCAACACTGTGGACAAGACCTGAGCTGAACTCATTGCTCAGCGTTATCCTGTCATTTCTGTCAACTGACTGGGAGTAAGTCAGCATGGCCACTGCATCCCAGTTGCCGTCAACATTCACGGGTCTGTAGGTCGTCACACCGGAAAGACGGTTGTAGCTGCGGCTGACGGCCACCAGGTTGTCTGAAACAGTAGCTGCCAAAAGGATATTGTACATTCTCAAGTGCTTCTGGTAAGTGCGCTGAAAACTTGCCTTATAGTCGTAATGCCTCGTTTTTCTCAAATCTGGGTTGCCAAGGTTCACAACAAGGGGGGAGCTGTCATCACGGACATCAAGTATATGCGACATCTCCGGAAGGTTTTCCCTCATGATAAAGCTCAGGCCCCAGTTCAAGCCCTTGCCATACTGCCCTATGCTTATCACAGGATTGAATGTGGCTCCGGAATTATTCAATGATTGGCGGCGCGAGTCTCGCTCATCTGTGAGAGTTCTCTTGCGGAAACTCACTTCCAAGTCGGCCTGGACATTGAACTTGCCGGCAAGGAGGAATGAGGATTTCACCGTATGGACATGGCTCTGACGTCTGGTATGGTAGCTGTTCCTGTGGTCGGCCAGCCACAAGCCGGAACCGGTCAGGGAGGGTAGCGGATTGGAAATGGAGAACACCGTGTCGGAACGCTCCAGCCTGCGACTGCCTGAGTCATACGAATGCTCATACGTGTAACTGAGACTCCATTGGGCTGGAAGGAAGAAACCGGGGATGTCGATGTTGTAGGAAAAGGGCTCCACGAATGCGGTGAGCCTGTGATTTCTGGCTGGAAGAGACGACCGTCTTCCCTCACTGGTGCCTTTGTCGCCCGTGCCAGAATAAACAATCAGGTCGGTGCTCCTCATCACGCTCTTCTGACCCCCGCCCTGAAAATAGAGACTCACTGGAAGCTTTTTCGTACCGGGGATTGGATTCACAAAATCGAGCTTCATGCGCAGGCCTCCGCGCCAGTCGCGGATGCGGGTACGGTTTACGGACTGGTGACCGTAGGACAAGCAGCCATCAAAAGCAGCAAGACCGGAGGGAAGGTAATAAACGTCGGGCGTGTCTCCCTTCAGCACAATGCCGTCACTTGATGACTTATTGTGGCTGTAGCGCAACTCAGGGGAGACGCTCAGGTGGACAAAACCAAGGCTCCGCGACCACTCGCCTGTCCACTTCAGCTCATGGGAGTCCGTGTTGCTGCGGCCCATGTTCTTTGTGTACGTGTTGCCTTCTGCGTAATATTCCTCACCGAGACTCCGGGAATTGCCCTCCACATGCTGGACCTGGGCCTGGAATGTGGACTTGAGTTTCGTCTTGCTCTCCTTCCACTCGCGGGAGTAGTCCATACCGCCTGTCAGCGTGCGCTTCTCGCCCTCGCCCGGATCAACACGCCTCCACTCACCCTTGCCGCCGGGGTTCTGGGAGTCGTTCATGTTGTTCGCGTTCACATAGGTACCGATACTGCTCACGGGAGTGAAACGCATCGCGAACATCCGAAGTAGCCAGGCAGGACGTGAACCACCACCGCCCATCCAGCCACCGCCCGCCTCGTAGTTCGTTATCCTGCTCGCGGAATATTCGCGCTTTAGGTGAACATCCATCACCAGAGGGTCGTCCTGCCTGCTCCGACGGGAATAGTCATGCTCCAGATAGGCCGTTTCCGGCTCCTTCTTATACACCTTTATCTTATCAACCGTGTAAGCTGGAAGGTTGTTCAAAGCCACCTTCGGATTGCCCTTGAAAAAGTCGCGTCCGTTGATTAGGAGACTGCGGACGAACTCTCCGTTCACCGTGATGCGCCCCTGATCGTCAAGTTTGGCACCGGGAAGCTCACGGATCAGGTTGTCGAGCATCGACCCCTCCGACAGGCGGAATGAAGAGGCGTTGTACTCTATCGTGTCACCCTTCATCACCATCAGGATTTTGGACGCCTTGACCGTCACCTCGTCCAGACGGTAGGAGGACTGGGGGAATAGTTCGATGTCACCAAGGCTGTATGTGTCAATCCGCTTGCCGTAACGCCTCAACGGAACGTCACGCTCCAGCTCGATGTCCTTGTAGCCGGAAAGCGACACATGGAACTTGTAACGGGTGTGCCTCGCCACATTACAGTTGTACAGGATTGTTTCCTCGCTGCCACGCTTATTGCTCCCATACACCATGGTCTCAACCAGAACCCGGCCGGAGGGACCAGACACCCTTATCGTGGCACCCGGCAGCTGCTCGCCGGTAAAGCCGTCAACCACATGGCCGTAAATGTATAGCGAGTCCGTCTGGGAATGGACGGAGACAGCAGACAACAGGAAAAATAAAGCAAACAGATACTTTCTCATGACTGTTACCACCTTGTAGGTAATAAAAATGGCACTTACAGTTGTATCCAGTGGGCATAGGACATGGTATATTCATGACATTTTGCACTGCCCGCTTCAGAACAATAATCCGCACATCCCTCGGTGCAGGAAGCGTCTGAATAGATACC
Source organism: Bacteroidaceae bacterium (assembly GCA_017483765.1). Lineage (GTDB taxonomy): Bacteria > Bacteroidota > Bacteroidia > Bacteroidales > Bacteroidaceae > UBA3839. Next base: position 54,251 of record JAFUVE010000029.1, read on the forward strand.
ATTCAACGAAACCACATATTCATCATACCTGCTTGTAGTAACATTGCAGGAACAAGCAAAAACCTCCACACCTCCTACTATTTTTTTCAACTCTTCGTCTGACAGTGGTGTCCCAGCTAAAGAACGCTCAAAAAGATTAAGTTTCTTCATAATCAAAATTTTTAAATGTTAATAACTATATAAAACTAACTAATTTACATAGTTCTCTCCTTATAATATGGGATTCTCGTCCGCATATCATTTTTCTTCTATATAACTAAATTATAACGCATTGCCAATCAGAGATTAGCGCATATAGCACTTTCGTTCTGTAGCCGCAGGATTTTAGCCTGTAACCGCTC
>JAFUVE010000030.1 GCA_017483765.1 Bacteroidaceae bacterium
CAAATTTCAAACTTCAAACTTCAAACTTTTCTCCGTTTTCTCATTTTTTTTTGCTAACTTTGAACAAATTATCTGTACGCATGATTCTAACAAAAGAAAATATCAAGGAGATTGTCAGCATTCAGTTGCCCTCATCTAAAAGTATTTCTAATAGGGTGTTGATTATCAATGCTTTGTCAGGGAATTCCGAATTACCTCTCAACGTGTCGGACTGCGACGATACCAATGTCATGATTCAGTGGCTTGCCAGTAAGCCTCATACGGTGGACATCGGGGCGGCTGGGACAGCTATGCGCTTTTCTACTGCCCTTCTTGCGGTTTCAGAAGGTGAACATATCATCACAGGATCGCCACGTATGAAACAAAGACCTGTCGCAGTCCTTGTGGACGCTCTGCGCTCCATCGGTGCTGATATCTCTTACATGGAGAATGAAGGTTTTCCGCCACTTAAAATTCAAGGTAATCCAGCGCTTAGAGGCGGTGAAATCACCCTCAGAGGGGATGTCAGCTCGCAGTACATCTCTGCGCTGCTCATGATAGGTCCTTATCTGCAAAATGGCTTGAAACTCAATCTTACAGGCGATATCATCTCCCAGGCTTATATAGACATGACCATTGACCTGATGACGGAATTCGGCGCTGATGTGGAATGGGCCGATGATTCGTCCATTATTGTCAAGCCAGGCCGTTATGACAAACAACGCTATATCGTTGAGGCCGACTGGAGCGCGTCGAGTTATTGGTATGAGATTATCGCTCTTTCTGACGAATGTACATCCGTTTTCCTGCCTAATCTCTCGCCCTACAGTCTTCAAGGAGATTCAGCGGTAGCCGATATCTTCGAGCTGCTGGGTGTCAACACGGATTTCCTTATTGACGAAGAGGATAACAGCTGTGTCAGACTGTCGAAAACCGGCAATGTCGTCAAGACTTTCGAATATGATTTTTCCAATCAGCCCGACCTTGCGCAGACTTTAGCCGTCACCTGCTGCATGATGGACATACCATTCCATCTCACAGGACTTTCCACTCTCAGAATCAAGGAGACGGACCGGCTGAATGCCTTGAAAGCCGAACTTGCAAAACTCGGATTCGATATTCAGGTACTTAATGACTCCGAACTCCTTTGGGATGGAAAGCGCAGAAAGCTCTCTGACGAGCAGCTACGCGCCATCGCGATTGACACATACGACGACCACCGCATGGCCATGGCATTCGCACCCGCTGCACTCAAGAACGGCGCTATCATCATCAACCATCCTGAGGTTGTCTCTAAGTCTTACCCCAATTTCTGGAACGACATGCAGTTTGCCGGATTCAGCATCTCCTAAATTTCAAACCTCAATTTTCGTGCAAGCGAATACAAAGCCAAGCTTGCTTGAACTTTGTTGAGCGCAGCCGAAAATCATGTCAATAAACCTCAAACTTCAAAACAACTATGTTCTATCTTGCACTTGGACTTATAATTATAGGTGTCGTAGCTATGATTGCCGGCTTTTTCCGCAACCGCAGTCTGCAAAAAAAACTTGAAGCGGGAGAAATCACAGAGCTGCCCTCTATCAAGCAAATCAACGACATGGAGTGTTGCGGACAGCATGAGGTTTGTGAGAAAGAAAGCCTCCTCGCGGCTGTCAGTAAGGAGATAGAGTATTACAACGACGAGGAACTCGACCGCTTCCAGGGTAGGGATGCGTCGGACTATAACACGGAAGATGAAGAGGAGTTCCGCGAAATTCTTTACACCATGCGTGATGACGAGGTGGCAGGATGGGTCAGAAGCCTGCAGCTAAGGGGGGTCAACATCCCGGAAGGAGTTCGCGATGAGGTGCTGATGATTGTGGCTGACAGGAGAGGATGACGCTACAACCATAACAAATGCTATTCAATTCTTCGTCTGCGAAAGTAATATTTCCTCTATTTTCTCGTTATATTGGTATGCGGAGATTTTCGTTAATTACCTTTGCCCTCATCACGATGATGATTCTTGTGGCGTGTTCATCCAAGAAGAACACGCCTCTTACTCGTCGTATACAGGCTTTCAAGGCACGCTACAACACGTATTATAACGGCCATGTGGCTTATCTCGACGGAATCGAGGCCCAGAGAACCGGGAACAAGGACAACTGCACCGAGCTCATTCCGCTCTTCATGACGGGCAATAAGAACACCGTCGCGCTCGGAAAAGGAAACTTCGACAAGACTATAGAGAAATGTAAGAAGACAATACGCCTGCACAGCATCACGGCAAGACCACAGGCCAAAGGCGGAAACCGGAAGAAGACGGAGAAAGAAAAAATATGGATGACTCAGAAAGAGTACAACCCATTTCTCTACAAGGCCTGGTTCTTGCTGGGCGAGGCGCAGTTCCATAAGGGTGAATACATGGAGGCTGCCTCAACCTTCGCATATATTCAGAGACTCTACTTCAGCAAGCCCAACATCATCGCAAAGGCACGGATTCTCGAGGCCAAGTGTTATGCTGAGCTGAAGTGGTATTACGACGCGGAAGACTTGCTCAGCAGAGCTGCACGCGACAGCATTCCTGAGCGCCTGCTTCCGGTCAGGGACGCCATTCTGGCTGACTGCCAGATCGGAGAGAAACAATATGCCGAGGCAATTCCCAATCTCAAAAATGCCATACGTAAAGCGCAGGGATCCTATCAGAAAGCCCGTATGTACTTCCTCCTTGGACAACTCTATCATGCCACGGGCAACAACGCAGAGGCATACAAGGCATTCAAGAAGGTGCCTGGGAAGAACCCGCCTTACGAACTGGCTTTCAACGCGCGGATCAAAATGACGGAGGTCATGTCGGGAACCGACAGCAAGCGTATGATCCGTAAGCTCAAGTCCATGGCGCGCAACCCAAAGAACAAGGAATATCTCGACCAGGTGTACTACGCCATCGGTAATATCTACCTCGCCCAGAAAGACACCACGCACGCCGTATGGGCTTACAAGGACGGTGTGGAGAAGAGCACGCGTAACGGTGTGGAGAAGGGCGTCGTGTGGCTGCATCTGGGCCAGCTCTACTGGGAGCAGCAGGAATTTGTCAAGGCAAAGGAATGTTATGCCGGAGCACTGGGACTGTTCGACAAGGAACGTGAAGACTACGACGCTGTGGATGAACGGACCAAAATCCTTGAGGAACTCTATCCGCATGCTTCTGCCGTGGAACTGCAGGACAGCTTGCAGACACTGGCACGCATGGACTCTGTCCAGCGGATGGAGGTGATTAATAAGATCATCGAGGAGGTGAAGAAGAAGGAAAAAGAGGAGCAAAAGAAAGCGGCACAGGCTGCGGCGGCTTCTGACCCCCGGAACAACAACGCCAACACCAACCGGAACCAGATGAACAACACCACCTTCGGCAATCAAAACCAGCAGGGTGGCGCGCAGTGGTATTTCTATAACTCCAATGCCGTGGCTTCAGGTAAGTCAGAATTCGCAAAGAAATGGGGTAACCGTGAGCTGGCCGACGACTGGAGGCGCTCCAACAAGACGGTGCTGGCCGACGACAGCGGAAATGCTGAAGACGAGGAGACGGAAGAAGGAGAAGACGCGGCTGACGGAAACGAAGAAGGGACAGATGAAGGGGACGCCGGAACTGAAGGCGGCGCAGAAGGAAAAGCTGGAAAGAAGGGTGCTGCTGGCGGTGGTGTGCCTGGAACCGATGCGCCGGAGGGAGGCGTGGAAGGCGGAGAAAACGCACCTCAGCAGGAACTGTCCGAGGAAGAGCAGAAGGCCAAGGAAAAGCAGGCGGAATACGAGAGTGACCCGCACCGGCCTGAATTCTATCTCAAGGATATTCCTTTCACAGAGGAGCAGATGAACGCATCCAACGCAAAACTCGTAGACGGACTATATAACTCTGCCATCATCTACAAGGACCGCATGGAGAACTTCCCGCTTGCCGAGAAGACCTTCAAGCGGGTGCTTGATGATTTCCCGGAATTTGAGCATAAGGACGAGATTTACTATAATATGTTCCAGCTCTATGCGCGGCAGGGCATGTCGTATGAGGCAGACGACTACAAGAACCGCCTGCTCACCGAATTCCCTGACAACGAGCATGGAAAGATCATAGCCGACCCCAATTTCGACTACAAGGCCCGATTCGGCATCCAGGAGGAGGACTCGCTCTATCAGGATGTGTATGAGGCGTTCAAGACCAACGCATTCCAGGATGTCATCCAAAAGGCGCAATACGCGCAGGAACGCTACCCGGAGGGCGCGAACAAAGCCCGGTTCATGTTCTTAGAGGCAATGAGCCAGCTTGAGGTGGGAAACAGAAACGGATTCCTCACCCTCATGAAGGAAGTCGTGGATAAATACCCCAAAAGCACGGTCAGCGAACTGGCAGGACTGTACGTCAAAGGAGTCAAAGAAGGCAGGATTCTGGTCAGCGGAAAGATGGAGATGGGGTCCGTGTGGGACCGCAGGGCCGGCTTCTTGATTGAAGGCGACTCAGCGCTGGCAGACACGGCCTTCACGGCGAAACGAGACGACATTCATATCTTCGTCGTGGCGTACGAGCATAACTCCATCAACGAGAACCAGCTCCTATATGAGATGGCCCGATACAACTTCATGAACTTCCCTGTCAGAAACTTCGATATCAACATCGAAGTCGGAGACGGGATTGACATGTTGCAAATCAGACCGTTCCTCAACTACGACGAAGCTTATATCTATCAGAAGAAGATGGAGGCCGACGAGGAGATGGCATACAAGATGGAGGGACTCAAATACTTCGTCATATCCGACCACGACCTCAAGCTCATCACGCGAAGAGGACTCAGTTTCTCCGACTATTTCGACTTCTACGACGAGACATACACTGAGGACAAACTGCCTGAATACGATGAGAACCTGCTCAATGAGCCGGTGGAGCGACAGGTGGAGGAGTCCGAGAAACAAGAGGAGGAAAAGAAAGAAGAACAGCAGCAGGAAGAATTCGACGGCAACGTGGACTTCCAGGATGAAGGAGGACAGGACAACAACATCAACAACCAGATGATCCAGCAGGGCGAGTTCATCGACGACATCGACAACGGACAAGGACAAGACCAAAACAACAACCAGTTCGAAGAGCGTGGACAATTCCTCGATGATATTGACAATCAGAATCAGGATAATCAGAATAACAACAACCAGCTGGAGGAACGCGGTGAGTTCTTCGACGATTTCGACATCATCGACAAGCAGGAAGAAGAACGAAAAGCTGAACAGCAACGACAGGCCGAAGAGCAGCAGCGTCAGGCTGAGCAACAGCGTCAGCAGGAGGAGCAGCAGCGCCAGGCTGAACAGCAACGTCAGCAAGAGGAGCAGCAGCGTCAGGCTGAACAACAGCGTCAGCAGGAGGAACAACAGCGCCAGAACAACCAGCAGAAGCAGGAAGAAAAGTGGGACGGCCATGTTGAGGACTTCGACGACGAAGGCACCGATGCCAACCAGCAGAACCAGCAGGAGGAATGGGACGGTAACGTCGAGGACTTCGACGACGAGGACAACACCAACCAGAATGTCAACCAGAATAACAACCAGAACTGGGACGACGAGGATGACGAAGACTACATCTTCTAAATGCCGTCACTGCCAACTGTCTTGAAGCAGTTCCCAACTGAAAACTGATAACTGAAAACTGACAACTAACAACTGAATCCAATGAATAACGGAATCTTGCTTTGGGTCGACGATGAGATGGAACTTCTCAAGCCCTATATCATCTTCCTTGAGAAAAAAGGATACAAGGTGTTGGAGGCTACCAACGGCCAGGATGCGCTCGACATCTGCCAGAACAACGATGTCGACCTCATTTTCCTCGACGAGAACATGCCAGGACTCACCGGGCTTGAAACGCTCTCGAGAATCAAGGAGATGAACGCGGCACTGCCGGTCGTCATGGTCACGAAAAGCGAGGAAGAGAACATCATGGACCAGGCCATCGGTGCCAAAATCGCCGACTATCTCATCAAGCCGGTCAATCCCAGCCAGATTCTGCTGACACTCAAGAAGCACCTGCATAAGCGGGAAATCGAGACGGAGGTCACCAACACCAACTACCAGCAGAATTTCTCCAAGCTGGGTATGCAGATCAACGACTCATACAGCCTGGAGGAATGGACGGAGGTGTATAAGCGGCTCGTGTTCTGGGAACTTGAACTTGCTGACGCCAACAGTCCAATGACGGAGATGCTCAAGATGCAGAAGTCGGAGGCTAACCAAGGGTTTGGAAAGTTCATCTCAAGAAACTACCAAAACTGGATAGACAATCCGGCTGACAGGCCGTTGCTCAGTCCAGATGTCTTCAAGAAGAAGGTTTTTCCGTTGCTTAACGATGGAAACCAGGTCTATCTCATCGTTTTCGACAACTTCAGATACGACCAATGGAGGGTCATCAGCAGGGAACTGGCCGACCGGTTCTCCTTCGACGAGGAACTCTATCTCTCCATCCTGCCGACGGCCACACAGTATGCGCGTAACGCCATTTTCGCAGGACTCATGCCAAAGCAGATTGCCGATATGTACCCGGAACTGTGGGTAGATGAGGATGCGGAAGAGGGGAAGAACCTCAATGAGGAGCCCCTCATCAGGAAGCAGCTCGAGCGGTTCAGAAGAAAGGAGACCTTCTCTTATTCCAAACTCAACCACTCTGCCGACACCGAGAAACTCGTCAATCAGTTCCGGCAGCTCAGCAGCAAGCAGCTAAACGTCATCGTAGTCAACTTCATCGATATGCTCTCACATGCCAGAACCGAGTCTACGATGGTCAGGGAGTTGGCTTCCGACGAGGTGGCATACAGGAGCATCACCGCATCATGGTTCCGCCACTCGCCAGTGTGGGAACTGTTCGAGGCGCTGGCCAACACCGACGCCAAGATTATCATCACCACCGATCACGGCTCCATCAGGGTGAACACGCCGACCAAGGTCATCGGAGACCGCAACACCAACACGAACCTCAGATACAAACTGGGAAAGAACCTTTCTTACAACAGCAAGGACGTCTATGCCATCAAGAACCCTCATCAGGCTTTCCTCCCCTCTCCCAATATCTCCACGACATATATCTTTGCGAAAAACGACTCGTTCTTCGCATACCCCAATAACTACAACTACTACGTCTCCTACTACCGGAACACCTTCCAGCATGGAGGCATCAGCATGGAGGAGATGCTCATCCCTCTCATCACGCTTCAAAGCAAACACAAGAAGTAGAGACGCGCCGTGGCGCGTCTTCAAACATCATCACGTGCTCTTCTTTTTTTATATTGAAAATTATGGAACTGAAAATAAACAACTTGAACGAAATTAACAGCGTGGCTGAAGAATTCCTGCAGGCTGTCAAAGGAAACACCATCATTGCTTTCTACGGAAAGATGGGGGCAGGAAAAACCACCTTCATCAAGGCGCTGTGTGAGCAACTTGGGGTGACCGACGTGATTAATTCTCCCACTTTTGCCATTGTCAACGAATATCAGGACGGCCAAGGTGAGCCGGTTTATCACTTCGACTTCTACCGCATCAAACGTCCGGAAGAACTCTTCGACATCGGATTCGAAGAGTACGTCGACTCAGGTGCCTTTTGCTTCATGGAGTGGCCTGAGCTCGTTGAGGAATATCTGCCGGAGGAGACCCTCTCCGTTTCCATCACCGAAAATCCGGACGGATCACGTACCGTCGCTTTCTAATTGAACCTTAGCTTCCATATAATAGCAGCCCCTTACAGAATCCAGTATGGGGCTGCCGTTTTCCTGAACACGCTAACCTAAACCTCAAAGTTCAAAGGACGTTTCGTCCGCATGGCTCTTTAAACTTTTAACATTAAACTTTTAACATTAAACTTTAAACATTCAACTTTAAACTAAAATAGGTTAGTACCTTCCGAAATCCACGTTGTTTTTCTCGAACAACTTTGTGGCGGTGCCCACAAACTTGTTGCGGATATTCTTGTCCTGCTGGTTCAGCTCATCGTCCATCTCGACGGGGACGATGCGGTAGTTCCGCTTTCCTGAGTTCTGGGGACGGGAGCAGTAGGTCAGCATATACCCGCATTTTGTCAGTTTCACTTTTCCTCCTTCCTTCACGAAGTCCAGGCGCACCATACCGCCGCCTACCGTGTTGTCCTTATACTGGTTGGACAGGTAGTTTCCCAGGGAGTAGACCAGCACGTTGCCGCCATTCTCAGCCGTCGCGTTCCTGCGTTCCATGGGCTGCAGCACATGAGGATGGCCGCCGATGATATGGTCCACGCCACGTCTGAACAGCCAGTCTGCCAAGTCTTTGTCGGGCTTCGCGGGGTTCAGTGCATATTCGATGCCCCAGTGGGGGAGTGCGATAATCAGGTCGGGCGACATCCCTTTCGCTTTCTCGATGTCACCGGATATTTGCACCGTGTCGATATAGTTTACGATATTAGGCTCCTTCACCCGAAGGCCGTTCGTGGCATAGGTGAAGTTCAGCAGCACAATGCGGAATCCGTTCTTCTCTACAAGCAGCGGGTAGTTCTGTTCGCGTTCGGCTGCGTCTTTATAGGTGCCCAGGTGGGGAACTTTCAGCGAGTCCATCATCATGATGGTGCGCTCCAGTCCTTTCTGGTGCGAGTCCAGGCAGTGGTTGTTTCCGGTGGTCAGTATGTCGAAGCCGGCGTCCACGATGTCTCTCAGATATTCGTCCGGAGCGGAAAAACACGGATACCCTTTATAGGGAGGCCCGCCCAGCGTCACCTCGAAATTGGCGATAGCCAGGTCTGCAGCGCTGATTTCCGGCTTCACCAGCCGGAAGCACTCCTTATAGTCATAGCCGTTGCCACTGCGTGCCGCATTGATTTGAGGGCTGTGCTGCATCAGGTCGCCAGCCACCAGTATCGACAGGCTGTCGGTTTTCGCTTCTTCTCTTTCCTCAGCCGCCGTGTCGTCGCCTCCCTGGCTTTCACCGCCTTTCTGCTGGGCGCACGACAGGCAAGGACCAATCAGCAGTGTACACAACGCTAACAGTACGATTTTTTTCATAGGACTCTTGTGTCTTTAATCGTTATTATTAATAATTTGATGCAAATTTAAGAATAATTATTGAGAATCAGCTGTTTCTAACCCGAAAAATCAACTCTGGCATCTCAAAAAAGCAGTCTGCCACACTTTCGCTTATCGTGTGGCAGACTGTTGCTCTTTATTTCGGATATCCATCGGAAGAACTATCGTCCTTTTCTACTTCCTCTTTTACTTAAACTTCCACCAGTCCAGGTGGGTGTCTCCGTTGGTCTTGTCGAAGCAGATATAGAGGTCGTGAACGTTCTTGGCATCTTTCACGTCGGCCTTGAACTCTTTGTACTTGTCGGCCGACCCGGTGCTGGAGATTGTGACGGTTCCGATGACAGGACCGTCCTGGCTGTCGAGTCGCAGTGTGACTGTAGCACTGCCCGTGGATGCTGCGGTGATATTGAATGCTTTCGCGCCTTTCTTTCCGAAGTCCACGCCACGCAGCTTGATGTACTCGCCGTCGTTCAGGTCGAAGATATACATGTTCCGGCGTCCGGTGGAGTAGGGCATGTCTTTCACCACACCCGTGTTCGGAATGCCCATCTTCGCACTCTTCAGTCCGTAGCCCCATGCCATTGTCTCGGCTTCCACACGCTTATAGGGGTCGAGCCAGTGGATCTGCTGCATCGGCTGCTGGTCAAGCCAGTAAGGCACCTCTTGGATGGTCCCGTCGGCATTGTAGGTAATCTCCGTGGCCGACACGCTGCGGCGCTCATGGTGCTCGAAGGTGTCGAGGTGCATCAGGTCGTAGTTCTGACCGAACACGTAGGATTTGCCCTTATAGTCGCAGATGCCGGGGTGGTTGCCGCGGTCGCGCTCTGTCGGCCGCATGATGTAGCCTTTCGATGTCCATGGGCCGGTAGGACTGTCGCTCATCGCATAGCCTAATGCTTCAGGACAGCAGGTCGACGCATAGCTTAGGTAATAGTGGCCGTTGCGCTTGTAGAACCAAGGGCCTTCCTGGTAGTGCTCTATCTTATAGTCCAGTTTCACCACTTTGCCCTTCAGCGAGATCATGTCGTCGTTCAGCTTGGCATAGTAGGTGTTGGGGTTGCCCCAGTACATATAGGCCTGGCCGTCGTCGTCGGTGTACACCGTAGGGTCGATGTCGTCCCAGTGGCTCTGGTCCCAAACGAGCGGTTTGCCGAGCGGGTCCTTGAACGGTCCGTAGGGTGAGTCGCTCACGAGCACTCCGATGCCATGTCCGTGGAGCGGGGCATAGAGGTAGTATTTCCCGTTGCGCTCAACCGTCTGGATGGCCCATCCGCCGTTCTCGCGGCTTCTCCACTCGAAGTCCTTCAGTGATGCCACCGCTCCATGCTCCGTCCAGTTCACCATGTCGGTGGTGGACCACAGCAGCCAGTCGTACATGAAGAATCCGGCGGAGTTTTTCTCGTTCAGGTCGGGGATGTCCTCAGGCGACGCGTCGTGTGATGTGAAGAGGAAGAGGGTGTCGCCAACCACGATCGGCGACGGGTCGGCGGTGTATTTCGTCTGGAAGAGCGGCATGTTCACCTGCTCCAGTCCGCGCATCTCCCACCAGTCGAAATTGAACAGCTTCGGGCCTTTCCTTCCTGTGAACACGAAGTAGAGGTCGTGGGTGTCGCGGGCGATTTCCCTCAGGTCCATCGTCACGGTCTCCCATTTTTCCCAACCACCTGTCCCGCGGACGTCAAGACGGCCAAGCAACTGACCTTTCACGCTGTCCAGTCGTACTTCTATCTGTCCACCACGAAGGCCGCTTGCCACACGTGCTGTGAACGTGCGCGGAATCTTGTTGCCGAACGCCACGTTCTGCAGCTTGATGTAGTCGCCGTTGTGTATGTCCGTCACGTACACGCCCACCTCGTCGTTCTGTTCCGTCTTCACGCCTTTCGAGAACGCCATCGTCTCCGCCTCTACCTTTCGGAAAGGGTTGAAAGTCTCAATGGGCTTGACGCCTTCGTCTGTCGGCATGATGGTGGGGAAGCTGCCGTCGGCATTGTAGGTGAATTCCTCCACAGCCACGCTGCGTCCGAACCCGCCACCGCCAGGAAGCTTGCCGGTGTGATAGAAGAAATAGCTGTGCCCTTTGTAGTCGGCCACTCCGCAGTGGTTCGTGAACGACTTGGTGTCGCTCAGCGGCATGATTTCGCCGGCATAGGTCCAAGGTCCGGTCGGGGAGGGTGCCGTGCTGTAGCTGATATGCTCTGGCACACCGCCTGCTGCATACAGCAGCTGGTAGGTTCCGTTCCGTTTCGTCAGCCATGGGCCCTCCACGTAGGAGTCCTTGTACTTCTTTCCCTGTTCGCGCTCGTTCATCGCTGGCGATCCGAAGGCTTCCTCCGTCATCGGAAGCATACCCAGCTCGCCTTCGTAGCTTATCATGTCGCGGTTCAGTTTCAGGTAGTAGACGCGGGGATTGCCCCACATCAGCCATGCCTGGCCGTCGTCGTCGATAAACACTGTGGGGTCGATGTGGTCCCAGCTGCCGTTTTCATAGAGCGGTTTGCCCAGTGCGTCGCGGAACGGCCCGGTGGGGCTGTCGCTCACTGCCACGCCGATGGCCATGCCCTTTGAAATTCTTGAGTGTGCACAGATATACCAGTAGTATTTTCCGTCGCGCTCGATGCACTGACTTGCCCATGCGCGGTCGTCAGCCCATCGGAAACTCTCCAAAGCGAGCGGCGACCCGTGGTCTGTCCAGTTCACCATGTCCTCAGTGGAGTAAATCCTCCATTCCTGCATCCAGAAGAAGTCGGCGCCGTCCTCGTCATGTCCGGTGTAGACATACATCTTTCCATTCGACACCATCGGTGCCGGATCCGACGTGCACCACGTCTGTACAAACGGGTTTTGGCCGACAGCCCCAATTGCCGTCAAGGCCAACATTCCTGCTAAAAATAATCTCTTCATATAATCTCTTTTTTTATTATCAGTTTTTTGTCCTCGGATTTTCCGGATATTCCAGAAATTTCGGGTCTTCCGGCTCGTCTCGTCCGGATGGCTAAATTTCAAACCTCAAACCTCAATTCTCGTGCAAGCGAGAGCAAAATGAAGCTCGCTTCAATTATGCCGAGCGCAGCCGAGAATCATGCCAATAAATTTCAAAGTTTCTCTGTTTCGCTTTCGTCCGGATGGCTAAATTTCAAACCTCAAATCTCAAATTTCAAAATCCTTTCCTTCCCTCACGAATACAGGAATAAACGCCTTTGTCACCGCCGTCGTCACCGTCTGTCCGCCTTCATAGTGCTTGCCGGTGCGGTAGTCCTTCCAGCCTTCCTTGCATTTGGGCAGATAGGTCTTCCATTCCGTCACGCCGGGCTCAGTCACCGGGCTGATGAGCAGTGCCGTGCCGAACATATACTCGTACTTCTGCCTCAGGGCCTCCTCGTCTTCAGGAAAGTCGAACACAAAGGGGCGCATCAGCGTGTAGCCTTCTGTCGACACGCGCTTGGCACATGCCTCTATGTATGGCATCAGGCGCTCGCGCTCCTCAAGGCAGCTTTTGATGATGCCTTTGGCCTCCTCCCCGTAGTTCCAGGGCTCCGTGTTGCTCATATAGCCATGCACGCGCATCAGCGGCAGATAGACACTCGTCTCTATCCATCGAAGCAACCGCTCGATATAGGCCGGGTCTTGGTACTGGTTGCCGGGACGGAAGAAACCGCCTGCGTCGTAGGTCCACCACGGAATACCGGCTGCCTGCATGCCCATGCCGGCTGTCAGCTGGCGGCGGAAGGTCTCCCAGTCGTTGCCCACGTCGCCGCTCCATAAGGCGGATCCGTAGCGCTGGATGCCGGGGAAGCCGCATCGGGTCAGGATCATAGGCTCTTTTCCGGCTTTCACCAGACCCTCATACACGGTTTTGTTCACCAGCAGCGGATACACGTTCCTCACGCGCTCGCCTTCCCATTTGCCGTTGTTCACACGGCGTCCTGCGAGGTCGTCGTTCTCAGGCTCCGTGGCGTCCTGCCACCAGGCGTCGATGCCCAGCGGAACCAGACGCTCGTTGAAGTTCTTCCAATAGGCGTTGGCAGCGTCCTCATTGAAGAAGTCTATCCAGTCTGTACCAGGGATGTAATAGCCGTCACGCTCCATCTGCCTGCCCACCTCGCTGCGCTTGTCGATTTTCGACCATACGCTCACCATCAGACGGATGTTCATCTGGTGAAGACTGTCGGTCAGCGCCTTAGGGTCAGGATAATATTGCTCGTCGAACTGCATGGAGTTCCATCCGTATTTGCCCCAGTACTGCCAGTCCTGCACAATCATGCGGATGGGCATCTCCTCCTGCTTGAACCGGCGGGCGGTCTGGAGAATCTCGTCGGAGGAATGGAAACGTTCGCGGCAGTGGATATAGCCCAGTGCCCATTTGGGCATCTCGGGACAGGGGCCGGTCAGCTCCCTGTAGCTGCCAATCACCTCGTCGGCTGTGCCTACGAACAGGGTGTAGTCCACTGCTTCTGCCACAGGGGAACGGAACGTAGTCGTGTTTTCCACTTTGTGATAATATACCGTAGGCTTGTCGTCACGCGTCAGCTCTGCGCTCAGCTTGTGCTCTCCGGCGCTCAGACGGACGATGGTGGATGCGGTCGGCGGCAGCCACATGTTCTGCATCTCTATCACGGGATTCCCGTCGATGGTGAGGTTGTGCCGCCGTGCCATCTTCTGACCTACGTCGAGCAGCAGCGCATAGTCGCCGCTTTCCGCGATGTTGAGCGTGGCGTCGAAGATATGGCGTTCGCGTACCTCACGCTTGCCGCCTTCCGTCGATGTCACGTCCACCACCTCCTGCTGCCCTTTGCCCTCGCGCTTTGTCAGCCTCACGCTTTGGTCAGAGGGGTTGAACTCCGTCAAGCCGTAGTTGTTCCAAAGAATTCCATAGCCTTTGCTCGACACCAGCATCGGGATGGAGATTTGGGTGTTCACCTGGGTGAGACACCGTGACAGGCCGCGCACGTTGCTGTAGCCGTCCTGAAACTGGCCGAGACCGAACTGGTAGTCGTCTGTCGGGGTGTCGAACGAGAGGGTGGCCACGCCGTTCTGCAGCTCATGCCTGCGGGCGGTGAACACCACCTTCCCTTTCTTGTTCTTCACGCGGACCACCTGGTTCTTGCCGTCCACGTCCACCTTCACGTCGTTTTTCTTCAGGTCGTCATGGCGCACGTATAGCCAGTCGGGAAGAGGGTCGCCCGATGTCTTTCCGTCGCTGAACTGAATCCGTACTGCATTCCGTGCCACGTTCGTCACGGTCAGCCATCCGCCTGCAAATGGCACTTTCTTAGCACCGCTCATGCTGAGGCTTGTCAGTATGAGCGCAAAAAGTAAACTGATTTTCTTATGCATATCTTTTGCGTTTTCTCGTTACCTTTGCAAAGATACGCATCATTTTTCGTTTATGGAATCCTATTTGTATCAAAAGTTGTCGGATTTGTTACACTGTCCAGCGTATGTAACCAACAAATAATGATATGAGAATATAAGGATAACTGACGAAATGAATCATCATAATGACTCACATGAAAAGGACATACTTATTTCACTGCTCTAATTTGCTTTCCTATGAACCTCCATATGCTTTTTACTGTCACATAGCCTATCGGATTGTTTTTGTCTGTGAGGTCGTAGGCTATGTCCAGATAAAAGGCATTGCCGACATTACTGGTGTTGGCAGTGGATGTCCATAGACCGCCATTGGAGCTGCTTAGTCTGTCGCCCCAGTAACCTCCTGTGAATGGAAAGAAGATGCGGTTGTTGTTCTTCCCTGTAAGCATCACTCCGTCTGTTCCGTTCAGTTGCGTCCATGTCGCGGAACATTGCTCAACCAACATTTGGGCTTGTTCATAGGTCGGCATTGTCCAGGAGTTCCCGCATATCGCAAG
The DNA here is from genome assembly GCA_017483765.1 of Bacteroidaceae bacterium. Taxonomy (GTDB): domain Bacteria; phylum Bacteroidota; class Bacteroidia; order Bacteroidales; family Bacteroidaceae; genus UBA3839. Next base: position 14,906 of record JAFUVE010000030.1, read on the forward strand.
TGCAGCATCATACTCTGTTCCTGCTATGTCGGTTCCGATGTTGGTAAAGTTCTCAAACGTTCCGTCGCCCAGACTGTAAGTGTCAACATCATAACTGCTCTTGGTGAATGTTTCTCCCCATGAGTAGAAACCGCCGTAATGCCATGGTGCGGCAGCGCCCACATTGCAGCACGACCATCTCACGCCAGTGCCTAAATCGATGGCATGAGGATGATGGCTGTCTGGACAAATGCCAGCGGCCACGGATGGCTCTTCCGGTGTGTTTTGCTTCACTGGACGGAGGGACTGTCCCAGACATCGGTTCGTAGTAGATATGCTCATGCTGTGAGTGTTGACGGTATACATTATTTTGTTTAGGTATGAGTAAGCCATGTCCAAGGAACTTAGGCTGTAGAAGACTCCGTCATTGTATGATACACTGTAACCGCCGTTTTTCGACCTGCAACCAGCTGCGGGCAGAAACAGGCTGTTGCCATTAGGAGCAGTCGCTTTCAATCCGCTGTGAGAATGCATCGTAATCCATTCGAACGTGCAATTGTCCGAAAGCCATTGAGCCTGACCTGCTGACGGCAGAGCCCAGGGAGCGCCCATCTGGGAGCGGACTGCATCGTAAGAAGTTCCACTAATGTCATTGCCAAGGGGCAGACAGTCATTATTCTCATTGCCACTCCAATATGCGTAGGTATCCCATTCAAAACTCTTTTTATCCGGTTCTGTCTCTCCCCAGGCATAGTAGCTGCCATATTCCCAAGGAACCGATGCGCCCAGGTTGCAGCAAAGCCAGATTCCGCCTCCGCCCATGTCTATCTCGTGTGGATGATGGGAGTCGGGGCAGAGGTTATAGACAACCGAAAGGTCCATGTCCTCTGTCTCAATGTCTTCGTTGATCACAGGACGGACAGGCAGACCTAAAGCGCGTTCCTTGCAATTCTCTCTGTAAGGTGTGAATTTATTGAAGGTCTCTGAGTTGAAAGATATAATCCATGCGTATGGGTCTATCTGTGGAAACCCCGATGAATAGATATTGCTACTTCGGTCGGATGTCCAGTATGTGCCTTTCTCTCCAATGTCTTCAGGGCCGTCAGGACCTTGAAGTCCGGCTGCTGGAAGGAAAATTGCATGACCTGTCTGGTCCTGAACTTTCCATCCGTTCACGCCGTTCAGTGTGGTCCATTCTGAGCCGTCTGAATTATTTGCTATTTTGCCAAGCTCTTCTATGTTCTCTGTGTCTGGCATGTTCCACATCCCTCCCCAAGATTGGTATGCAACGTCATTTTGTGAGTTTTGTATGGTTATGAGAGAGACGTATTGTCCGGTTTCTTCTTTCAGGAATGTGTAGTTATCCCATGTATAGATGTCCTTCGGCTCAAGTTCTCCCCATGAATAGTAGTTGCCGTATTCCCATGGGGCTGAGGCTCCTACATTGCAGCACGCCCATTTCTTGTTCTCACCGAAGTCGATGATGTGGGGGTGGTGATTGTCTGGGCAATAGCCTTCCTTGACGGCTGCGTCTGGCTCTTCCGGCTTCTCGGGGTCTTCCGGTTGCTCATCCTCACTGCCGTTGGCGATGATGTTGATGATGGCCACGATGTCTGAGATGTCAATGTTTGTGTCTTTGTTGACGTCGGCATTGCTGTAGGTGGCTGTGCCGGCTATCTGGTTGATCACTGCCACGATGTCGCTGATGTCAACATTGCCGTCAAGGTTCACGTCGCCTTTCTTTTTGGACGATTCGTATTTGATGACCACGGATGTCCCCTTCACCAGACTGCCTGCGTTCATCACGCCGTGATTCTTGAATATGGAACCTGAGGGCTCAGTGATGCTGAGACCGTCTTCCAGTTCCAGTTTGTTCAGGTTGGCTATGCATCCTCTGGTACCTTTCACCTCTGCCACGGTTGACTGGCCCTGGAGGAGGAGGGATCCCGGATACATTTCGCGCAAAGAGACAGTGGTCACGCTCCCGCCGATTCCATATCCTTCGCTGACGGCTTTAAGCTGAATATTCGACAGGGTGAGCGGGGCTTCCAGCAACAGACCGAATTTATTGGCACCCACATTCAGCTTGCCTCCGTTTGAACTTCTGATCACTGTCGGTTTAGTCAGCCGGATACCGATGCCGTCGGTGGCTTTGGATACGATGCTGACGGTTCCGGAAACGACGATATTCAGTTTGTTTGTGGAGCTCAGGAGTGCCACACCGCTTGCGTCCTCAATAATCACGTCCTTTAAAAAGAGCGTGTTAAGACTCGGGTTATAGACGGCCTCACTTTTGCGGGTGATGATTGACACTCCTTTTATTCCACTCAGGTTGGAGCAGTTGTCATCTGTCACCTGCGTGCCGCACAAATAGAGTTCGTATGTGTCTGCCATCATTTTGCAGGGACTCAGCAAAAAGATGCACAATAGCAGTTTTTCTATGTACTTCATCATAGGATTGGTGTTTTGGGTAATGGTTGATTTGTAGTTTGTTGCAACTGCTTCTGAACATTCTGAATGTCAAAATAATCAGATAAGCCGTGAATGTAAATCAAATTTTTACAAATATAATGATAATATATGGATAAAATATTGTTTTTTTCTTCCAAATTTGCTTCTTGACGCAAATAAACCACAAAAAATTGCAAAAATGAAAGAAATATTGCTCAAAAGCGCCCAATTCTATTCGCTCTGATAAACGTTACGACAAAAATCAGTGTGGGGTACCTCTATTTCTCCTTTTTCTTTTTTTATAATATAGGGTGTTCAGCTGAGTGCTCCGGGTTTTTAGTTCCCTGCAATCAGATGATTGTCACTTGATTGGTGGAGCATCAAGCTGAACACCCCGTTTCTGTGCTTACAGCAGATTGAACGGAACTGTCAGTTTCACTACGAAGTTACGTCCCATATTGTATATGCCGGTCCTGCCGCTGACGGGATTGACCGCGGCATATTTCAAGCGCGACAAGTGGCTCTGATAGGCTTTGTCGGTCAGGTTGTTGAGCGAGAGGGTGAGTCGCGCAGCGGTCTTTCCGCGCACTTTCAGGTCGGTGCCGGCGGACAGGTTCAGCAGCGTGTAGGATGGAGTGGCGGTCTCTGTCCCGTAGAGGGCAAGGAAATGGTTCTGTCTGAAATGAGTCTCGGCCTCGAATGCCACAAACGCGTTGTCAAGGAACTTTCCGTGGGAGACATAGTCGTATCTCAGCTCGCAGTTCCAGCGTGGAGCCGGCGTGAAGGGCAGGTACTTTCCTTCTTTCCCTCCGTTGCTCCGCTCTGCGCTGACGAAGCTGAAGGCGTTCTGGAAATGGATGGGTTCCCAGGGATGGATGTCTATCATTGCCTCTCCTCCCCAGATGCGTGCGTTGCTGCTGGTGTAGGTGAAGGCGGGAGACTCGTCGACGAGAATCTCTTGTCCTTCTTCGTCAGCCATCTTCTGTAGGTGGATGTACCGGTCAATCCAGTTTGCGAAAACCGACAGCTGGACGGACAGCCATTTCGATGAATAGTCGTAGCCGAGGTCGAGCTGAAGGCTGTGCTCTGATTTCAGGTTGTGGTTGCCCACTTCATATCGGAATGTGCCTTCGTGTTCGCCGTTGGATCCCAGTTCGCTGATGTTGGGCGCACGGAATCCGCGCGACACGTTCAGCTTCAGGTTCGAGTGGCTGTCGATATGGTAGGTGGCTCCGAGGCTTCCTGTGAGTCCGCTGAAATTCTTGGTGAACTCCTCGAACCGCATCTCGCCTTCTTCCTCCAGTGATTTGCTGTGAATGTGCCGGTTGTCATAGCGGAGACCTCCACTCAGGTTCCAGCTGCCCAATTGGCGGGTGGCCGTGGCGAAGAGCCCGAAGTCGAAGAGGTTGTAGTCGGGGATGAGGTATTCTTCTCCGCAGTTCTTGTTCTGCTGCCACATTCCGTTCACGCCAGAGGCGATACGCCAGCCTGAAAGGTCGGCTGTGAGGTAGTGGATATTGTAACTGAGGGTGTGAAGCTTCAGATGGAGCTCGCACTCGTCGGGGGAGGACACGTCTTCATATTCCTTACGTACATTCTGCTGGTAGCCTATCGTGGCTTTCAGCAGCCCTTCTCCGATGAAGAATGCGTTCTCCGATACGGCCTTGTAGTGGTCTATTTTCTGGAACGGGATGGAGGGGGAATAGGATTTTGAGCCATTGTACACCGCCTCGTCTTCTTCTCCGTCGACGACGACGGGCATGATGAACTTTCCGCTCTCTTCGTTGCGCTCTCCCTCCACGATTCCGGGATGCAGGTGGTAGTATGAGAGATGCAGATGGCTGTGACCCCAGTTCTTGTTCAGTCCGAACATACCTGAGAGGGCGTGTTCCTTGAAGCGGGAGTTGAACACGCGGCCGTCGTACTTGTTCTTGTAGTCGTGGGCCTGCTTGTGGCTGTAACGTCCGTCCCAGACGAAGCCGCTGTGGTTTCCCTTGAGGTTCAGGCTGTAGTTCTGAAGTCCGTTGTTTGTCTGGTATTCGGCTGACGTCTCGCCTTCAATATGTCCGTCGCCCACACTCGGAGCGTTGTTCATCACAATCACGCCGGCCATCGCGTCACTGCCGTAGATCAGGCTGGCGGGACCTTTCAGGATTTGTACGGAATGTACGTTATTGGCGTCAATCTCAACGCCGTGCTCGTCGCCCCATTGCTGACCTTCCTGCCGGACACCGTCGCTCACCACGGCCACGCGGTTGTAGCCCAGACCGCGAATCACGGGCTTGGAGATGCCGCTGCCGGTGGTGATCTGTGACAGGCCGGGCTCATGGGCGATGGCGTCAATGATGTTCGATGATGTGTGGTCGCGGAGTCGCTGTGCGGGCAGAACCGTCACGGGTGCAGGGGTCTGGCTCACCAGGGAGTTGCCGGTCAGTCCCACCAGCACCACTTCGTCCAGCATCGCGTTGTCTTCTTCCATCACGAAGTCTTTTTCGCTCACCACCGACAGGTCAACAGTCTCGATGATGGTCTGATGGCCCAGATAGCTCACCTGGACCACGGTCTTTTTCATCGGCAGGTTGCGTATTTCGTAGGTTCCGTCGTCCTTTGTCATGGCGCCGAGTTTCAGTTCGGGCAGATACACTGCCACACCGACTAACGGACTCCCGTCGTGGGCGTCAGTCACTTTGCCGCTCAGCTTCGTCTTCTCGCCGGCGGCATTGGCACTCAGGGATATAATGAGTGCCAGCATAGATATAATTGTCCTCATGTGTTTCAATGTTTTTATCAAATGCGGATTTAATCCGTTTTTTTTGAATATGGATTGGAATTTAATGGGTTGGGTTGTAATTAGACGAAAATGAATCAGATGAAAGTTTGGAAAGATGAAAAGCATATGCCTTAATCATTAGAATAAGTAAATACACTTCTCACTTGTCAGTTTAAAGTTGAATGTAAAGTCCCATTAGAATGAGTAACTACACTTTTCACTTTTCACTATTCACTTTTCACTTAAAACGTCTTATACACCAACACCCAGCAGACAAAAGTCTCTGACTTTCATCTGCTTTTAGCATAATCTCCTTTCAAGAAGCATAAAAACTATTGAATCACAGGGGGACCGCGAAGTGGTTGGCTGGTTGAGAATGGACTGGCCAACCTGGAAATGTAAACACAATGAGAGGAGGGCAAAAGCGTCTGCCGGAAGAGAATGGCTGTGAGCGGCACAAACACCACGGGCATGGTGAGTGTCTGGCAGAGTACGCAGTCGTCGTGTACCTTCTCCAGCGTTCCGATATGTCCGTGATGCTGCACATGGTTCTCACAGTCGGCACACACCGTGTGATGGTGTCCTGCATACTCGTGTCTGTGGGTGATAGTCACCGTCAGGCACAGCACGTACAGAACCAGCAGCAATGTGGAAATAATCCTCCTCTTTCGTATGTGTTTGTAAGTTTGCATAAATCTGGATGCAAAGTTACTAAAAATAATCCTTTTCACAAAAAAAAGAGCAGGTTCTTACTCGCTCCTTGCTCGATAACACCGCTTTCCATTACTGCCTTTCCGTAAAAGCATATCTCCGTTTCTCTTCTTTTCTTCTACAAAAAACATCCGCCCCATCCTCAGAGGGACAGGGCGGAATATGTTGGTGAAATATTTGTGTCGATTAGAAATGGAAGCTTACGTCCACACCGAACTGAATGGGGTTGCCACGTTGTGCGGCGTAGCTGGCTGCTCCGGTTGCCTTGCTCAAGAAAGCGAAGGTGTTGTACTTCATGTCGGTGAGGTTCTTGGCCCAGAGGTTCAGGCGGCAGAGTCCGAAGTCAGCTGCGCAGTGTGCGCCGAGCGTGGCGTAGAACTTCTGGTCGAAGGTGTTGGCCTCGTCCCAGTATATCTTGCCCTGTCCGTATACGTTGGCTCCCAGTGTGATGCTCTTCAGGGCAGCGTTGGAGATGTCGAATCGGTAGTCGGCAAGAGCGGAGAAGGTGTGCTCTGGCACGAAGGGCACGTGATTGTCCTTGTAGTCCACGGATTCTCCGCGTGCACTCTCCTTCGTCTTATAGTCTTTGAATGCGGCGTGCGTGTAGCCGTAGCTTGCCGTCCACGACAGACGGTTGTCGGCAGCCATGCCTCGAAGTGTCAGCTCGGCTCCGCAGCTGTAGCTCTTGCCGGCATTCACCATCTTGCGTCCGAAGCCGTAGTCCTCTGTGAACACGGACAGCTGTTGGTTCCGGATCTGCATATAGAACAGCGAAATATCGGCGTGAACCTTGTTGTTGAAGAGGTTCAGGTGTGTGCCCACTTCGTAGTTCCAGCTTTCCTCTGGCTTGAACTTGATGCCTTCGAGGATCGTGGCATATTTCTCTTCGCTCTGCTCCACGGTCTGCTCCACGTTCTGGTGGGTCTGCTGGGCCTGGTTGGCAGCTGCCATGATGGTCTGTGCGTTGCTCTGGATGTCGTTCTGGATGATGTCGCCGAACATCTGGACGTTGAAGCCTCCGGCACGGTAGCCTTTCGTCACTGTGGCATACAGGTTGCTGCCTCCGTCGAACTTATAAGTGAGGCCGAATTTAGGAAGGAACTGGCTGAAGTCGGTCTTCTCCTCATGCTCGTACAGGGATACTACTCTTGCAAGGGCGTCCTGGCCCATGATGCTGAACAGGAGGTTGAAGTCGCCGCTGGTGTTGTAGCGTATTTTTGCCCGGGTGAAGTCATATCGCAGTCCGAGGGTCGCGGTGAGCCGTTTGCTCAGGTCATAGCTCGACTCGTGGTAGAGTCCCAGGTTGAACTGGGGGGTGTGGAACCGGCATGGCACGAGCATCGACACGCCCACATTCACGCCTCCTGCCTGCTCGATGGCTGCTTTGGCTGCTTCTTCGGGCATTCGTGCGCTCATGCTTCCAAGTATCGCGTTATAGATGCCGGCCTCGGCCTGGTCGAGATGCATCTGCTTCTTCATCATCTCGCTGAAGGCTGACCCGAAGGTGTTTGGTGCAACGGTCTTAAGCCACTGATAGGATGCGAAGGCACCCGTGGTCCAGTGCCAGCGACTGTTGCTGTTGCTCTTGAACGTGAACTCCTGGGTGAGTGCGTTGCCGGTCTGCCATTGGTCTACCACGATGAAGTCGATGGGACTGTAGTCGTTGTCCATCAGCAGGTTGTCGTACAAATACTGGTAGCTGGTAGTCGACTGGAAGTCGAATCCCTTGCCTTGGTATTTGATGCCCAGTCCGGTGTTCAGCATATTGCGCTTGTATTTGCTCTGTGTGTCCTGGTTGGGGCTTCCGGTCACTTTTCCGCTTTCCGGGTCAAGGGCACCGTAGGGGTAGGCTTTCTGATTCACCCACTGGTAGTCGGCGATCCAGTCGAAGCTGAGGCGTGTTGTCGGTGCATAGACGAGGCGGATACGTCCGCCGGCCTCGTTCATGTCGTCGGCACGTTTGCCGGTCAGTGAGTTCTTGAAGAATCCGTTCGTCCCGTCGTAGAATCCAGCGAGTGAGAGGGCCAGCTTGTCGCTCAGCTTGGTGTAGTGTGCCACCTCCGCGTTGCGGTAGAAGTGGGAGCCTATGCCGAGGTTGATGTCCGTTCCCTGGTAGTTCATGGGATTGCGTGTGTACTGACGTACGAGTCCTCCCTCAGTGTTGATTCCGTAGAGGGTTCCCTGGGGGCCACGCAGGATGTCGACGCGGTCAAGCTGGTAGGTGTGGCTGTTGAACGACGTCTTGTTCACTAATGGGATGTCGTCGATATACACACCCATTGATGGGCTGTTCACGCGGGAGCCGATGCCACGCACATAGATGGAGGATGTGAAGCGCGATCCGTAGTTCGGCATCACGAAGGCGGGCACATAGTCGGAGATCTCCTTCAGGTCGCGAAGGCTCAGTCCTTCCAGCTCGTTGCTCGAGAGGATCGTGGAACTGACGGGTTGCTGCCTGAGGATAGTGTGCTCCTTTGGCTGGGAAACCACCACGATTTCGTCGATGTCATAAACGCGGGCGGTATCGCCTGGAGTGTCACCGTCGATGTCGCCTGCCATCATTGGCATGGCCATCATCAATGTTGCAAGTAAAAGGGTAAGTTTTCTTTTCATTATTATTTATTATAGCAAATTGGTTGATTTCTGCTTGTCTGTTTCCTTTAGCTGGTCTGCCAGCATGCGTGCGATGGTGGTGGCCTGTGTGATGCGTTGCGCCATGCCGATGCCGTCGCGAAGGTTGCCGCCGAGGATGAGGCCTTTATGGCGCTGCTCGATTTTGCTCACGGACGCTATCCGTGGGCCGCTGCTGGCGTCGTATTGGGGAATGGCCTTCGCATGACGGGAGATATGGATGAAGGCTGGGCTGGCATCGGATGGGAATTTGAGCATGGAGTGGAAATATTCGTTCACGATGGCCTTCACTTGCTCGTCGCTCAGTTCCAGCTGCTCAGGATGGCGCATGCCGCCCATGAAGAAGGAGAAGAGCGCACCGCCTTCTGGAGCGCGTCCGCTGAAGCATGCTGAAGGGTAGAGAATACCCAGCAATGGCTTCTGCTCAATGGATGGAACCAGTCCGCCGAAGGCCTGGTAGTCGCCGCCATAGGTGTTTGTCACGCCGACGTTCACTTCCATCACCGGCGCATAGGTGAGTGAGACGATGGGTGCCATCTCTTCCTTCGGGATGAACGGAAGCAAGTCATTCAATGCATAGGCTCCGCAGGTGGTCACCACATAACGGCTTTCTATGTGTTGTTGTGCTCCGTCGGAATTTATATATGTGGTCAGCCACCCCTGCCCGGCAGGACGTACTTTGACTTCCTTGCATCCAAGTGAGATATGGTCTTGTCCGATAAAATCGCTCTCAGCCTCGGTCAGTTTGCTCAGACCGCCCCGTGCTGAGAACACTTGCTTTGTGGCAAGCTTGTCCCGGTCGGACTTGGGTTCTTTCTTCTTGGCAATCGCCCCTTTGATGAAGCTGCCGTAGTCTTGCTCAAGTCGGTAGAGTTTTGGAAGGGCATAGCGGGTGACAAGCTGATAGGGGTTACCGGCATAGACGCCGGAGATAAACGGGTCGACGGCATAGTCCACAAACGACTTGCCCAGTCGTCGCTCGGCCAGCTGGCCGACTGTCTCGTCGGGAATCACGCCCTTTTTTCTCCATGGCTCGCCCAATATCCGGAATTTGTCCTTCCAGCGGAAGAGTGGTGTGAACAGCCCTCCGATAGGCCCGGATGGCAAATCATGAAAGCAGTCGCCTTTCCATATCAGGCGGCGTTTGGCTGAGTCGGGGGCGGTCTCCATACGGCAGAATCCGTCTGTGAGGTCATCCAGCTCACGCATCAGCTCTGCCACTTCTGGCGTGGACACAGAGCCCGTGGTCGGGCCGGTCTCAAAAACGAACCCATTCTCCTCAAGTGTCTGAATCTGACCGCCCGTGCGAGTGGATGTCTCCACCACATGTACTTTCACATTCCATTTCCTAAGCCAAAAAGCTGTAGTGAGGCCGGTCAGACCCGCTCCCACAACGACTACGTCTGTATGCATCGTTATCCCTCTCTTTCTAAATTTTTTGCAAAGTTAGCAAGAATCGGTCAATCCTACAATCCTTATTTGTTATGAAAGTACGGATTAATTCTTAAGGATTTATTCATTTTTAGAACATGCCTTTAATAAGTTTCTTGTCTTGTCTGCCAGAAATAATGGAATATTGATGAGGTTGCCTGCTTGTGACAGATTTTTCATCGAATACCTTAGGCGTATTTTGGGGTGATAAGCGTTATCGTAAACGGATAGACTCTTTGATTTTACGGAAATTGCTGATTTAGCCTCCACGGGTATGATGGAATTATCGAATTGAATGAGAAACTCAACTTCGGCCTTGTTGCCTGACGACCAATAACGTATGTTTTTACCAAATTGTGGAATCAGACTCTGTAACACATAATTTTCAGTAAGCCCACCCTTGAATTCTCGGAACTGGTCTGATGTCGTTTCATATATGTGATTGTCAAGGTCTGCCAGGACTCTAAGTAAGCCTATATCGCACGCATATATTTTGAAACTGTTTATCTGATCATAGGCTTTCAGAGGAATAAAGGGTTTTGTACATAGCATTACCTGATAAATCAGTCCGGCATTCTTCAGCCAGATAAGGGCATCTTCGTATTCGCGTGCTCTTGCACCGCTTCTGACCTGGCTGTAGATGAATTTACGGTTCTCTTTCGATAGTTGAGAAGGAAGATTTTCCCATATATGACCGATACGGTTGGCAATTAGGGGAGTGGAGTGTTTCACAAAGTCTAAAGTATAGTCCTTTAGAATTGATGAGAGAATCCTGTCGGTTTCGTCTCGATGATTTTCTAATATGGCTACTACGGATTCTGGCATTCCACCACTTATTCTATAGTAATCAAATGATGCTGACAGACGGTCAAAGAATATCTGGGGCAGCTGTTCTATTGTGTCGATTGAATGATAATAATCGGACAGGGACTTGTCTTTTGCTCGTAGGAATTCTGAAAACGTTACAGGATACATGTTTAGGTGATCAACCTTTCCTACGGGAAAGGAAAAATCTTTATGCCCTAACATTATACCTAGTAACGATCCTGCTGTGACAATGGCATACTCAGGACATTGCTCGCAAAAGTATTTTAGGGACTCTATCGCCTTTGGGCATTCCTGTATCTCGTCAAATATAATTAATGTGTCTGAGGCGGAGATTGTGAAGCCTGTCAGGTGAGATAGCTGTTCAAGAAGACGAGCCGGTGATTTTGTCTTTGAAAACAACTCTCCTAAGTGTTCCTCTTCGTCAAAATTGAAATATGCATAACGGTCGAAACAACTCCTTCCAAATTCTTTTAGAATCCATGTCTTGCCTGTTTGGCGTGCACCGAATAGCATCAATGGTTTCCGCCCGTTTTTCTCTTTCCATGCTTTCAAATCTTTCAGTATGTCTCGTTCTATCTTCATCTGTGTATGGTTTTAAGAATATCATTATAACAAATAATCACGTTTTTTATATGAAAAACGTGTGTATTCTCACGTTTTTCATATGAATAATGTGCAAATTTACACATTTTTGATAGATTTAACAAAAAAAACTCAGATTAATTTATTCAAGTTTCGCAAGTCTGCGAAATCATTGACATGTAGTCGCCTATGGCGAGAAATTCCACAAATCTGACCAAATCAAACAAATCTATTTTGTAAGATTTAAAAGATTTGTGAGATTTCTGTCACGAAGTGACACTCATTATCTACTATTAAGGACTTGCGAAACTTAAGGGGTGTTCTATAAATTATGTCGGATTGGTTTTGGATTTTATGTGAGTGGATTTTTGTTAGCATTTGAGGGCGCATAGCGAGCTATGTAACCGAAAATGATGACAAAAAGACACCACAGAAAACCAAAAGCAACCGA
>JAFUVE010000031.1 GCA_017483765.1 Bacteroidaceae bacterium
AACATGAAGTTTGACAGCCTGATGGAGGAAATGGGCTTTAATGAAAAGAACTACCCATTGGGCAACCAGACGTTTGAGAAGATTATCACAGACGGCAAGTACTATGTGGACAAGACGGCACTGATCTATCGAATGACACATTCTTACAATTATGTGTTCCTGAGCCGCCCCCGTCGGTTCGGCAAGTCGTTGCTGTGTTCTACGTTGGCTTCCTATTTCCGTGGCGAGAAAGAGTTGTTCCAGGGCCTGGCCATGGAGCGGCTGGAGAAGGATTGGAAGCGCTATCCGGTGATCCACCTGAGCCTGGCATCGGTGAAGAGCGATGACCCCTCAGAAATCAAAGACTTGATAGACGACAAGCTGGAGCTGATAGAGGATGGTTTCGGCATTCCTTCAAAGACAGGCGACTTAGGCAGGCGCCTGAACAATATCATATTGGGATGCCATAAGAAATTCGGTGAGAAGGTGGTTGTGATTCTCGACGAGTACGACGACCCTTTGCTGAACGTGCTCCATGAGCCAGACAAGCTGAAAATAGTCCGTCAGATCATGCGCACACTTTTCTCCCCGTTGAAGGACTGCGATCCATATTTGCGTTTTCTCTTCATCACGGGCATCACGAAGTTCTCGCAGCTGAGCATCTTCAGCGAGATCAACAACCTGACCCTTGTCAGCATGGACGACGAGTACTCCACGCTGTGTGGCTTCACACAGCAGGAACTGGAGACGGTGTTCACTGACGGCATCGACGCGCTGGCAACGAAAAAAGGCTTGAGCCGTGAACAGACGCTCGACGAGCTTCGCCAGACCTACGACGGCTACCATTTCTCGGCCGAATCTCCCGGTGTTTATAACCCCTACAGCATCGTCAATGCGCTCTCCGATGGAGATACAAAGAACTATTGGTTCGCCACGAGAACACCTACCTTCCTTGTCAACACACTGAAGGAATTCCATACCGACATCGCTGATGTCGACGGCAGTGAAGCCTCCGTTGAGGAGTTCGACGCACCAACGGAGAACATGCACTCTGTCCTCCCACTCTTCTACCAGAGCGGCTACCTCACCATCAAGGACTACGACCCGGAGTTCAGCATCTATACACTGGGATACCCCAACAAAGAAGTCCGCACGGGCTTGCTCAACGCGCTCTATCCCTTCTACGTCACAGCGAACACCGACGGAAAGTCCGATACGCTGCGATCGATAGTCAAGGGATTCCGCAACCACGACCTCGACCAGGTGTTCCAGACGCTTCAGGCCTTCCTCGAGGGCATACCCTACCAGGACAGCCATTTCGACGAGAACCACTGGACACAGATGCTCTACGTCGTCTTCTCGCTGCTCGGAATTTACACCGAGTCGCAGGTACGGACCGCCAAAGGCCGCATCGACATCGTGGTGAAGACAGCTGACGACATCTACGTGATGGAGGTGAAGCTGGACCACCCGGCACAAGAGGCGCTGGAGCAGATTGACGCGAAAAGCTACCTCGTCCCCTACACCCTCGACGGCCGTCGGCTGACGAAGATCGGCATGACGTTCTCCACTGAGCAGCGCAACGTGACGGAATGGATGGTAGGGTGAGATTCCTTTCTTATAGACTCATTACTCGAAACTTCTCTTATATCATATTTCTCATCTTGATGTCGATGTACTTGTTGAGTACGTCGACAGTGAGGTGTTGTGGCTCGGTCAGCAGTGCGAGTATGCCGTTCTGCTGAAGAAGTGTGATGATGCTGCGTCGCTCCATCGCATTCTTTTCAGCCACCACATGACGGAAGTACTCCTCCACTGATTCTGGGGCGCTTTTTATGTAGTCGTTCTGCTCGTTGTCCTCGAAGAACACGATGAGCAGTCGGTGGTGCTTGCTGATCTGGCGGAGATAAGGCAGTTGCCTCCGTAGTGCGTTGATGCTGAAGAAGTTGGTGTAGAGGATGATGAGGCTTCGCTTGCGTATGAATTTCAAGATATGTGTGCTTAGGGCTGCGAAGTCGCTCTCCTGGAATTCTGTGTGTATGTTGTAGAGAGTCTCCAGTATGTTGGTCATCTGCGTCTGTCGACGTGCAGAGGCGAGGAAGGCCCCAGGCTTGTTGTTGAACGTGGCGAGCCCCACGTTGTCGTCTTTACGCAGTGCGATATGTGAGAGTACGAGCGATGCGTTGATGGCATGGTCGAGCAATGTCATCCCTTGGAATGTCTGCTGCATGACACGCCCTGTGTCGATGACATTGTAGACATGCTGTGCCCGCTCATCCTCATAGACATTGACCATCAGCTGATGTCGTCGTGCCGAGGCTTTCCAGTTGATTTTCCGGTAGTCGTCGTCGGGAACGTAGTCCTTGATTTGTGCGAACTCCGTCGCGTTTCCGATACGACGTATGCGTTTGTTTCCCGTCTCGGTGTTGGTTCGGAGCGTTGTGAGCTCATATTTGTTGAGCTGCAGATAGGAGGGATAGACTTTCACCTCCTTGCTCTCAGCGAGTGTGAACCGCCTCTGTACGAGTCCCCACGCCGTCGTGGCAAACACGCGTATGCGTCCGAACCCGTAACTCCCTCGCTCTTTCGGACGGAGCACATAGCTGATGGATGCGGAATCTCCGGGCGCAAGACGCAGACGCCGGCTGAAATCGCGTACTTGGAAGATGACAGGCATCTCGTCAATCACCTCGGCGTCAACCATGAAGGGATATGATGAGCGCAGCTTGACTTCCACCTCGTTGTCGTCGCCGTTCGACAGGCGGTCGGCAACGATACGTTCAGCTTCGACGCCTCTGACTTTGGCATAGAGTCGCTGTCGCTCGACGGCTGCTGCTGCGAATACCGCCACCGTCATGACGCATCCTGCAATGAAGATGCCCGTGTGAAGCGCTCCGCATGCGACGACAATGATGGATATGCCCAAAAGGAGAAAAAAACGCCTGGTGAGAAACAGTGGTTATATTTACGATTTAAAGATTTACGATTTATTTCATGAACTTTGTCACGGCTCAACAAAGCTCAAGCAAGCTTGGCTTTGTGTTCGCTGCTACAAAGTTTTCCGATTTATTTCGGAACTTCAATCAGGCTGATGATACCTTTGATGACTTTCTCCACTGTCATGCCTTCGAGGTCGGCCTCCGTGTTGAGCATCAGTCGGTGTCGCAGGACAGGGTAGGCCAGTCGCTGTATGTCGTCTGGCGTGATGAAGTCTCGTCCCTGCAGAAGAGCCATGCCCTTGGCAGTCTGCATCAGCGCTACGGAGGCTCTTGGGGAAGCGCCGAGGAAGAGGTATCGGTTGTTGCGTGTGGCTTGCACAATCTGCACGATGTAGTTCATCAGCGACGGCTCCACTACGACGCTTGACGTGAGCTTCCGAAGTTCCAGCAACTCCTCCACTTTGATGACGGGCTTCAGCTGGTCGAGTTTCGTGAATCCGCTGTTGCCGTGATGTCGGTTGAGCACTTCCAGCTCCTCCTGAGATGTGGGGTATCCCACGTTGATTTTCATGACGAATCGGTCGAGCTGTGCCTCCGGCAGCTTGTATGTGCCTTCCTGCTCCACGGGGTTCTGCGTGGCAATGATGGTGAAGACGGGGTTCATCGGATAGGTCACGGAGTCAACGGTCACCTGTCTCTCCTGCATCACCTCGAACAGAGCCGCCTGGGTCTTTGCCGGCGCACGGTTGATTTCGTCCACGAGCACGATGTCAGCGAACACCGGTCCTCTGTGGAAGTCGAAGTCTCCGCTCTTCATGTTGAACACGGTGGTGCCCAGCACGTCGCTTGGCATCAGGTCAGGCGTGAACTGAATGCGTCCGAACTGGGTGTCGATGAGCTTGCTGATGGTTCGGGCCATCAGCGTCTTCGCCACGCCCGGTACACCCTCAAGCAGGATATGCCCGTCGGCCAGGATTGCTGACAGGATGAGGTCGACCGTGTATTGCTGGCCTACCACTACTTGTGCTATGCAGTCTCTTATCTCGCGGGTCTTCTCTGCAAACCCGCTCAGGTCAAGTCTTTCCATTATTTTTAGTTGTCAGTTTTTAGTTTTCAGTTTTCAGTGGATTTCCCATGTTTGCTGGATGCAAGGTGACTATGGCAATGGTGTCCGGTGGGTATTCCGTAGGCTGCCATAGCACTGACTCTTTACAGAATTCCCTTGTCGATCTGGTCCATACTGTCGATGAGTCTTGTCATTTTCTTTTCCGAACAGTGGGACAGCTTTTGCAGCACTTTCAATTCTATCATTTCGTCCGGCCATGATGCATCGCCTTTCTCTTGCATGACTTCGGCTCTGACTCTCTCCATTTCCTTTCCACGTTCCAGGAAATAGCTGTCCATGGTGTTGAGCGTCTGCTCGATGTCGGCTTCTGAGATGCCCGAAAGTGCTGAGATCCGCTGTATGGCCTCCGTCCGGTGGTCGGGGTCGGCAATGTCGACACCAGATTTTTGCTTCATGTTCTCAGTCAGCACGCGGTATTTTGTCCTGATGATGTGGTCTGTGGCTTTTTTCCGCTTGTGCATGCTTCCAATCTGCTTGATGAAGTTGAGCTGTCCGTTCATCTTTTTCTTCATCACAGTAACCACCCGCTGCTTGCGTTTGGCTGAGAAGATGCAGAAAAGCAGGAATGCCAGAATCATGAGGTTGAAAGCTGTACGCAGCGGTGTGCTCGAAAGTATATGCTTCATGAGCGCCTGATGGTCGTCGGAGCTGTTTTGTCCTTCTCCTTCTCCATTATTTCCCTTGGATGGCTGGAGTTGGTTGGCATTTCGCGTCCTGACCATAGGCTTTCTGCCCGCAAGCGACACGATTCGCATGATGAGATTGTAGTTGTCGTTCTCCAGTATTCCGTAGTTTGTGAACAGCAGTGGCATACAGCATACCACGATTCTGCCTTTGCCGTAGTTTGCCACTTTTACCATCGGCCATTCCTTACGTCCTCCCATGAGCAGCTTGTCAGTCCATTTCAGATAATATTTATTCTCTGATATGGTGTATCCGTAATACGAGGGATCGTATTCTCCAAGACAGAAGTTTCCGATTGGAGCTGATACGATGTAGTTCCTGGCAGGATATGTCTCGTCCTTGGGGTATCTCACGTGTATGTAGAGATCTTTTTCAGGCTGCAGTCCGTAGCTGTATTGCCGTTGCATCCCTGTGTTCCAACCTTCTCCCATGGAGTGGGATATGCTGTTGGCACATACGATGATGCTTCCTCCCTTTTTCACAAATTCCATCGCTTTTCCTGTCTCTATGTCGACGTTGTTTCTGGCGATGAGGATGGTGTGCTGCTTATATTGAGGGTCTGCAATGAGTGAGTCTGCCGGTCTGTCGCTCACGTCGTATCCTTGCCCGACAGACTGCCGCATGATTGAGTCGAATACGAAGCATCCGTATGGCTCCTTGTCGTCAGCCTCATACGTAGGACTCCAGGTGAAGGTGCTGCCGGATGTACAGGTCAGAACGGTCAGGATCACGATTGCAGTGACGCCGAGCACGATATACATATAATGGCTCATTTTCATGACGCACCTCCTTTCTCTTCCGTTGATGTGGCGGTGGTGGCGTCTATCGCCTCAGCCACGTTGGCATTTACCTCTTCCAGCATTTGCTCTGCCTGAAGAAAATCCGTCTCTCCCGTGTCGTACATGCCGTAGCGCACGCGGAGAAAGAGGGTGGTGAGCCTGGTGAAGGAGGCCAGTTTCGCCTCGTAGCTGTAGTCGGTGGGAGTCTTCTCGTGCTCCCACGTGACGATTCCCTTCTCGTCAAGATTCCGCAGTGCTTTCAGATAGACATGCCGTATGCCTTCACGCCAGTTGCCATTGGCTTTGGCTCTGCTGATTTCGTCTTCGAAGTCGATGCCTGTGATTTGCAGCTCGTCGGCGGTTTCTTCTTGTTCCTCCGATGCTTCCTCGTCGTCGTCCTCTTTTTCCTTCCTTTTCTTGTCGAAAAAACCTTGCTTATGTAGAATATAGACCGCCAGCGAGAGAATGGCGAGCAGCACCACTATTGCCAGTATCCATCCGAAGGTGGGACTGATGGATGCGCTGGGCATGTCGATGTCGGGTATATCGATGTCGGGCATGTCGGTGTCAGGCGGGAGCGAACCGTATCCCCCCGTACCACCGCTGCTTGTAGGCGTGGTTGCCTTGTCGCTGTAGTAGTCGAAGTCTCCTGAAGAGCGGAATTTCTGTATGGCGCTCTTGCTGCATCTTATGGTGTCGCTGACTAAGCTCATTCGTCTCTCAGTTTTTCAAAATTCTCGATTTTCTCTTTCAACTCGTATCTGTGGTTGCGTTCCTCCAGCGAGCCGTACTGGAAGACAATGCCGATGGACAAGGCTGTGATGGCCAGCGTGACACTCACCGACAAGACCAGCAGCAGTGCCAGCAGCAGAATCCAGTATATGGCGTATGCCACAATGTTGTTGGAAGGGACGGTTCCGAGGAACATTCCCTTGTACTCCACGATTACGTTGATAACCCCAATCTCCCAGAGGAAGACGAGCAAACCGACCAACAGGAGCAACAAGGTGATGATAAGAGAGTTCCAGAAATGTGAGAATGCATACCGGATGGTGGTTTCCATGCTCTCTCCATATTTTTTCCTGCCGATGATGAATGCGGGTGGAGCCATCTCTAAGAAGAAGAAAATGATGATTGTGAGTACTATCATCCAAAACCACTCATTGCCTTTGATGAGTACAGGCACAACCAGCAGCGCGTAGAGGATGAACGGCAGGAAGGAAAGAAACCACTTGGAAAGATTGAGAAAATATGTCATTCTCAGGTCCTGGAATCTCAGTCCCTGGATACCTTCCTTGTGTGAGTAGTGGGTGTCGATGAGCGTGAATGCCATCGGCATCACCGCTGCCGCTGTCAGGATTGGAAACAGGATGCGCAGTGTGGTGAGCGTACTGCTTTCTATATGCAGGACGTCGAGCCATTCCATGGACGTGTTCCACACATCGCTGCTCATGTATGCCTGCAGGAATACTATAGCAAAAATGATGCAGAAAGGAGCCGCCACAACGAGCACGTTGCGACAGACGGCTGTGAAGTTCTCCCTCAGGAAGTCGAAGGTGATGTTCAGTTTCTCCCCCGTACTCCGTCTTTTGTATAGCGGTTCGCTAAACATGGGCTGCCTCCTTTCTGAATTTTCTTGGGTAGACCACGAAATAAATGATGATGAAAGCGAACTCCGCCACGATAGCCGTGATTCGGATGGGATTCGGAATCTCCGTGTGTCGTGTGATGAAACTCTCGATGAATCCAGCCACGATGGTGATGGGTACGATGGCCAGCATCATTTTCAGCCCTTGCTTGGCCGACCGCTTGAAAGCCTCGAAACGCGAGTAAGTCTTTGGGAAAAGCCATCCGTGTCCGAGCGTGATTCCGGCTGCGCCGGATATGATGCATGCCGGAATCTCGAGCGCGCCGTGCTGCCAGATGGCTAGCACAGACTCCCATCCTGCTCCGTGCTGGAAGAAGAATGTCTGGAAGCTTCCCAGCATGATGGCGTTGATGAATAGGATGTAGATGGTTGCGATGCTGGTGAAGATGCCAGAGATGAAGGTGCGTAAGTCCACCATCAGGTTGTTGAACGTAATAAAGAGAAAGCTGTCGAGCTCTGGTGACGAGGCATACACATGTGTTGGTCTTCCTTCACTGATGTTCGCAAGGGTCATGTCCACATAAGCGTCTCCCATGACCGCTCTTGCATATTCAGGGTCTTGCAGTTGTGAGAAAACTCCGATGAGCGCGAACAGCATGAACACGACGAAAGAGAACAGCAAGGACTTGCGGCATTCGTACATCACCGTAGGCAGTTCGCGTGTCCAGATGGTGATCAGACGGCTCCATCTGGTCGGCTCTTTCTGGTAGATGTGGTTGTGGAGAGTGAATGCCAGCTCGTTCAGCTTGTTTGTGGTCGACGTGCCAGGGTAGTGTGTCTGGGCATAAGCCAGGTCGGAGGTGATGTCGAGATATGCCTCGGCCATGTCCTCTCCGCTGGCAGGAATCTTTTTCGACACCATAAGCAGCGCGTGCGTCCATTTGTCTGAGTTTCGGTTGACGAAGTCTTTCTCTTTCATGTCTTACGGTTCGTGGTTTTTCTCATTATGCAAAGGTAATGTTTTTTTGAAAAACTGCAAATATAAATTGAAGAAATATTTTTTATTTGTGGATTTGGTGTATGAAATGCCTTGCAGGATGTATGAATTTCTTTTCTGCCTTCCGGCTCTTCCTGTAGCTGATTACTATTTTTATGTCTTATGTTTTGGCATTTGAGAAATCTTTTGTATTTTTGCAAAAAAATAGGCTTTTATGACTCAGCACACATTCATAACCGGGCAGTTCGTGCGTATTGACCAGCAGTTAGCCGACGTGGGTCAAAGGGCGGTCGCTTCATTCATCGACATCGTGATGAAAGGATTGATTTTCTCTTTCATGATGATCATCGTGTCGATGTTCGGACTCTCTCTCTATGGCCTTTTCTGGGAGGACAGTACACTAATGATCATTCTATATTTTCTTGTGGTTTTTATCCCGATATTTCTCTACGATTCGCTCATGGAGTACTTCTGTGGCGGCCGTACCCTCGGGAAGATGATGATGGGCCTGAGAGTTGTCAGCGCCGACGGTTCGAAGCCTTCGTTTGCCGCAACCTTCACCCGCTCGCTTTTCTATCTGCTTGAGGGATATACAGGATTCGGACTTGTGGCCATGCTTTTCTCGAAGGACAACCAGCGTCTGGGAGACATCGCTGCAGACACCTATGTCATCAAGGAACGTTTCATGTATGTTGCCAATCCGCTTGCCGCCACCAAGGCTATGTTCCCTCAGGGCTATAAGCCGGCTTACCCGCAGGCCGCTGACTTGTCGCTACGTCAGGTGGAGGTGATTCAAGAGGCTTACTATGTGGGCGGAAACCTTGGAGATGACTTGCGCCTGAAACTCTGTCAGCAGATTTGCAAATATTTGAAGATGAGTGTGTCGGGGTTGACAACCCAGCAGTTTCTCGGTCAACTCATCTATGATTACCGGTTCATCATGGCCGACCAGTAAGATAACTTAAAAATTCACATACGCCTGATTGGTGGACGAAGACATGGTATTTTTCCACATTCAGACACTTCTTTATAAAAACATATGACTAAGTCGAAAATTTCAGCGAGAATTATTCTTTTGTGGGCTATGCTCCTGGCGTCGGCCGCTGTGTCGGCACAGATGGTCAATCCTGTGAAGTTCACTTCTAGTTTCAACAAGCTGTCGGACACGGCTGCGGAAATTGTCTTCTCTGGAACGATAGAGCCTGGATGGCATGTCTATTCCACCGACGTGCCTGAGGACGGTCCCACAGCCGCCACGTTCAACGTGGACAAGCTTGAGGGCGCCACGCTCGACGGCCCGTTGAAGGCCGTAGGCAATGTGATTCGCCAGCACGACGACATGTTCGACATGGACGTCAGCTATTTCGAGAAGAGTGCCAAGTTCGTTCAGAAACTGAAACTCACTGGTGGCAAGTATGCTGTGGAGGGCTATCTGCAGTATGGTGCCTGCAACGACCAGACCTGCACTCCTCCCAAGAATGTGGAGGTGACGTACACAGGTGAGGTTCCGGCCGCATCTGCAGCAAAGACCCAGGACGCAGCGAAGGGCGCAGTGAAGAGTACGAAAGCCGACTCACCCGCCAAGCCGGACGTCCAGCCCCAGGCTGAGACCAAATCGCCAGGCAAGGCTGGCGCGGTTGCCGGTGCTGCCACAGCCGAGCAACAGTCTCTTTTGCCGGTAGCCGGTGCTGCTTCTTCGGACGACGACAGCAAAAAAAAAGTAGAGACGGTTGCTGAGTTGGCTGATGAGGACGGAGTTGAGTCCGACGAGACGGATACGGTACTTCAGGACAGCAGCCTGACTGCGGTGCAGGGGGCTGACTCCTTGGCTGTGGCAGATATGGCCGTTGCAGGATCCGAGGGGCTCTGGACTCCTGTCGTCGAAGAACTGAAGGCGTTTGACCAAGGCGGAAATGCGTCGGCCAGCGACAGCCCGTTGTGGAAGATCTTCCTGTTAGGACTGCTGGGAGGACTTGTGGCGCTGGTGACTCCCTGCGTGTGGCCCATCATCCCGATGACAGTCAGCTTCTTCCTCAAACGCTCGGGCGACAAGAAGAAGGGCATACGTGACGCATGGATTTATGGAGCCAGCATCGTCATTATCTATGTCCTGCTGGGCTTGATTGTCACTGGCCTTTTCGGTGCAAGTGCGCTCAACTCGCTTTCCACTAATGCCATTTTCAATATATTCTTCTTCCTCCTGCTGCTCGTCTTCGCTGCTTCTTTTTTCGGGGCGTTCGAACTGACGCTTCCCTCGTCGTGGAGCAGCGCGGTCGACTCGAAGGCGGAGAAGACCGGTGGTCTCATCGGCATCTTCCTCATGGCATTCACCCTGACGCTGGTCAGCTTTTCCTGCACCGGACCCATCATCGGGTTCTTGCTGGTGGAGGTTGCAGCCGACGGAGGAAGCATCATCGCGCCTACAGTGGGCATGCTGGGCTTCGCCATCGCATTGGCACTGCCTTTCACGCTCTTTGCCCTATTTCCCAGCTGGCTCAAGTCCATGCCCAAGTCGGGCGGATGGATGAACACGGTGAAGGTGGTGCTCGGCTTCATCGAGCTGGCTTTCGCTCTCAAATTCCTCTCTGTGGCCGACCTGGCATACAATTGGCGAATTCTCGACCGAGAGACCTTCCTCGCTCTGTGGATCGTGATCTTTGGGCTGCTTGGCCTCTACCTGCTTGGCAAGATCAAGTTCAAGCACGACGACGACGACACGCATATCGGTGTATTCCGCTTTTTCCTCGCGCTCATATCCCTCGCTTTTGCCGTCTATATGATTCCCGGGCTGTGGGGAGCACCGCTTAAGGCGGTCAGCGCTTTCGCCCCGCCGATGAAGACGCAGGACTTTAACCTGGCAAAAGAGAGTGAGGTCAAGCCCATGTTCATGGACTACGAGGAAGGCATGGCATACGCAGCCAAGAACCACAAGCCCGTGCTGATAGACTTCACGGGCTACGGTTGTGTGAACTGCCGGAAGATGGAGGCGGCGGTATGGACCGACCCGCGCGTGGCCGACAAGATGACTTCCAACTACGTGCTCGTTCAGCTCTATGTGGACGAGAAAACATCGCTGCCTGAGCCGGTTGTGGTCAACGAGAATGGAGCGGAACGTAAGCTCCGCACAGTGGGCGACAAGTGGAGCTTCCTCCAAAGCCATAAGTTCGGAGCCAATGCTCAGCCGTTCTATGTGCTACTCTCCCCTGACGGTCATCTGCTCAACAAGGCATACACCTACGACGAGAATATCGACCACTACCTGGAGTTCCTCGACACTGGACTGAAGCGGATGAAGCAGTAGAGGAGGACGAAAAATACTATCATACAATTCGGGCGAAAAGCAGTCGTTTGACAATGCTTTTCGCCCGAATGATTTCTTTGTTTAGAATCTTATCTGAGGCAATCCGATAAGCAGTTCTGTTGCCTCAGATTCATCATTTTGAATTGCTTACATCGGATATTTCTCAGATGGTCCGTACTGGTTGGTTCCAGGCTGGCTGTCCATGCAGCAGAACACGATGATGACGATTGACAGGATGCCGTTTAGAATCAGTAAAAATGATGAGATGGTTCCCAAGGTAAGTGTAAAGCTGGTTGTTGAAATAACAGCTAAGAAGATGGTTAATGCCCAGAACGCCATAATTCCGTACATAATCCAAGCTAAAATGCCAGGTTTGTTGGTGTCCTGCAGACGGCGGACTGTCACACTCAAACTTGCGAAGCAAACAGCCAAATAGAGTACAAATACCATGAAGTATCCAAATTTACCTCCGATACTTGTGAAGATTGTATTCAAAATGAAACTTGCCACACTGATTGCCAACATCGGCCACCAGAATTCCGAACGGCGTGCTCGTCCAGAGAAGTTAGTCAAATTAGCCAGCCAGCGCTGCAATGCATCTTGGAAAGAAAGCGATGGTGTCCCTTGCCCCATAGGCATTCCCGGCTGGAAGCCCGGTTGAGGCTGATAGCCCTGCTGAGGGGCCTGCTGAAATTCATTTGCCATAATAATTCAATTTAAAAGGGTTTATAAAAATTTTAGTTAGTTTTTTGTATGTTCCAAAGTTGGCAACAATGAATAATTTCCGTTACCAATTGCAAAATTATGAATTAAAATTTAATATCCAAACAAAAACTTAAATTTTTTTAATTTTTTTTTCAGTTTTGTATGAAAAAGTAAGTAACAAACCTTCAAAACGTAAAAAACTCAAAGAGTTGCTCTTTGAGTTTTATATTACGATATGAGTGTTGGGTTTTGTCCCCAGATGTTCCGTATGCTAGAAAAGCGCCGCAATCAGCTCGTGTACGCTCAGCTGTCTCTGCTCTCCGCTTTCCATGTCTTTCAGCGTCACCTTGTTTTCTGCCATCTCTGACTCGCCTACGAGTGCCACGTAAGGGATATGCTTTGCGTTGGCATAGCTCATCTGCTTCTTCATCTTCACGCTGTCGGGATATATTTCGGCGCTGATACCTGCCATACGCACCTGCTGAAGCACTTTCAGGCAGAAGTCTGCCTCTTTCTCACCGAAGTTCACGAACAGTATCTTCGTGCTTGTCATGGCGTCCTTGGGGTAGAGGTCAAGCTGGTTGAGCACGTCGAAGATACGGTCGGCACCGAATGAAATGCCTACGCCCGAGAGGCCCGGAAGTCCGAATATGCCGGTGAGGTTGTCGTAACGCCCGCCGCCGGTGATGCTTCCGATTTCCACGTCGAGTGCTTTCACCTCGAAGATGGCTCCGGTGTAGTAGTTGAGTCCACGTGCCAGTGTGAGGTCGAGTTCTACCTCGTTCTTCAGCCCATCGAGCTTGGAGAGAATGAACTCACATTCCTCTACGCCTTTCAGTCCCGTCTCGCTTTCTTTCAGCACTTCCTTCATCGTGGCCAGTTTTTCTGCGTTCGTGCCGCTCAGATTGATGATGGGCTGAAGTTTCTCGATGGCGTCGGCAGGAATGCCGCTTTCGGCCAGTTCGGCGTTCACGTTGTCCAGGCCAATCTTGTCCAGTTTGTCGATTGCCACGGTGATGTCCACAATCTTGTCGGCCTGTCCTATCATCTCTGCTATTCCGCTCAAAATCTTGCGGTTGTTGATTTTGATGCACACTCTTACACCGAATTTAGAGAACACGGTGTCGACAATCTGCATGAGTTCCACCTCGTTGAGCAGTGATGTGCTTCCCACCACGTCGGCATCGCACTGGTAGAACTCCCTGTAACGTCCTTTCTGAGGACGGTCGGCACGCCATACAGGCTGAATCTGATAGCGCTTGAAGGGAAGTGTCAGTTCGTCGCGGTGCTGAACCACATATCGTGCGAACGGGACGGTAAGGTCGTATCGCAGGCCTTTCTCGCAGAATTTGCTGGCCAGCTTAGCCGCGTCGCGCGAGAGGAGCTGCTCGTCGGTGATTCCACGGAAGTAGTCGCCTGAATTTTGGATTTTGAACAGCAGCTTGTCGCCTTCCTCTCCATACTTTCCCATGAGGGTAGAGAGATTCTCCATTGCCGGAGTTTCTATCTGCTGGAATCCGTAGAGGGCATATACTTCTTTGATGGTGTTGAATATGTAGTTGCGCTTGTTCATCTCCTCTGCTGAGAAGTCGCGCGTGCCTTTCGGAATGGATGGTTTCATTTTATTTAGTTGAAAGTTTAATGTTGAAAGTTTAATGTTGAAAGTTTAAAGATATTTCAGTTTTGCAGATGGGGTCAGAACATACTGACTACTCGTTTCAGTCCTGCAGCCAGTGCGTCTATTTCCTCCTTGGTGTTGTAGAGTGCAAAGGAGGCGCGTACAGTCCCTTCGATTCCGAGCCTGTGGATGAGCGGTTCGGCACAATGATGTCCGGTTCGTACCGCGATGCCGAGCCGGTCGAGCAGTGTTCCGATGTCGAGATGGTGAATACCACGGATATTAAAGGATATGGCGGCGTCTCCGTTTTTTCCTTCCGGATGTCCGTATATCTGTATGTTGTCGATCTCTCTGAGCCGTTGTAGTGCGTAGTCCGTGAGTTCTTGCTCGTGTGCCTGTATGCGCTCCATTCCTATGCCGCTGATGTAGTCCAGTGCTGTGGCAAGGGCGTGTGTGCCGACATAGTCGGGCGTTCCAGCCTCAAATTTGTATGGCAGCTCGTTGTATGTGGTTCGTTCGAACGACACCTTGTTGATCATCTCTCCTCCGCCCTGGTAGGGAGGCATCTGCTCCAGCCACCGTTCCTTGCCGTAGAGCACACCCACTCCGGTGGGCCCGTAAATCTTGTGGCCGCTGAATGCGAAGAAGTCGCAGTCGATTTTCTGCATGTCCACCTTGAAGTGTGGCGTGGACTGTGCGCCGTCGATGAGTATGGGTATGCCGTGCTCATGCGCTTTTGCTGTCAGTTCTTCCACGGGATTGACAGTGCCCAGCACGTTTGAGACATGTGTGACACACACCAGCTTCAGACGGGCAGACTCCTGGAGTAATCGGTCGTATGCCCCGAGATCCAGCTGTCCGTCGTCGATGATGGGGATGACCTTTATTCTCAGCCCTTTACGCTCTGCCAGCATCTGCCATGGCACGATGTTGCTGTGGTGCTCCATCTGGCTTACCAGAATTTCGTCGCCTTTCTTCAAGAATGCTTCTCCGAAGCTGTAGGCCAGCAGGTTGATGCTCTCGGTAGTGCCGCGGGTGAACAGGATTTCCGATGTCTTTCTGGCATTGATGAATTTCCTCACGGTCTCGCGTGCTCCCTCATGCAGGTCGGTAGCTTGCTGCGATAGAAAATGTACTCCTCTGTGTACGTTTGCGTTCACGTTGTAGTATTCTTCCACCATCGCTTCCACCACGCAACGCGGTTTCTGCGTCGTGGCGGCATTGTCGAGGTAGACCAGCGGACGGTTGTACACGGTTCTCGAGAGTATCGGAAAGTCGTCTCTGTTCATTATAATTAATAGGAATAGAAGGTGGAAATTTATTTACAAAGATTACACGTCTTGCATTTTTCCAGTTCTCCGAGGAATCGTTTCTCCACTTTCACGTAGAGTTTGCTTCGGAGTGGCTCGTAGGATATTTGGTCGATCACCTGTCCCATGAATGCGTTTTTCAGCAGCATCCGTGCTTGCTCCTCGGGAATGCCTCTCTGCCGCATATAGAAGAGTGCCGTCTCGTCCATCACTCCGACTGTTGATCCGTGAGCGCATTTCACGTCGTCGGCATAGATTTCGAGCATGGGCTGTGAATACATCCTTGCCTCTGGACTGGCACACAGGTTGTTGTTGGTCTCTTGTGATGATGTCTTCTGTGCGTCTTTCTCCACGAGGATCTTTCCTGCGAATGCACCTACAGCCTGCTCGTCCACCACATACTTGTACAGCTCGTTGGATGTGCAGTTTGGCGCAATGTGCCGGATGAGCGTGTTGTTGTCGATATGCTGTGTTGCGCTCGCAATCGCGCATCCGTTGAGTGTCACCTCGGTGTACTGTCCCTCCATGCTCACGTCACAGAGGTTGCGTGTAGTCCCGTTATGGAGCGTGATGCAGCTGTGACGCACGTTGCAGTCGTTTTCTGTATGTATGTAGACGTTGGAGAATCGGTTCATCCCTGGAGTGGTTTCCTCAATCTCGTAGAGGTCGAGACGTGAATTGTCGTGGCAGAACACTTCCACCACCTGCGTTGTGAGGAATGCCTGCTGGTCTGTGGCATGGTCGCCCACGATGACGGTTGCGTCTGCCCCGCTTTCCAGCACTACGAGCAACCGCCGGTTCATCATCGACGGTACGGCTCCGCGTATCCAGTTGTCCACATTGATGGGTTTCTCCACTTTTGTGTTTTTGGGCACATAGATGAGCAGACATTCGTGTGCGAGCATCGTGTTCAGGAGTGTGATGCCGTCTGACGTGTCGGCCAGCCTGTTGTAATAGGCCGTCATGTCCTTCGGGGCATCCTTCAGGCTGAATATATAGCTGGATGGAGCGATTCCGAGTGGAGTGAAGAGGATGCCGTAGTTGGGTGCAAACGCCTTGTCCACGTCTGTGTACTTATAGCGCTCCACTTTTTGTGACGGAAACCCATACTGTTTGAACAACTCAAAGGCTTTGTCCCTTTCGTTGTTCATCACGGCTGTGCTTTTCGACATAATCATGTCGCGGCACTCACTATAGAATTCTATGTATTGTTGTTCGCTCATTGTTCTTCCTTAAGGGTGGTTCTGAAAATTATGTCGGTTCGATTTTTGATTTTATGTGAGTGGTTTTTTGTTAGCGTTTGAGGGCGCATAGCGGGCTTTGTAACCGAAAAGGATGACAAAAAGACACCACAAAAAACAAAAAGCGGCCGAAATAAGAACCATCAACAAGTTACACTTTCAAAATCATAATTTATAGAACCACCCTTAATCCAGTCGAATCCGTTGTCTTCAATCTGTTTTGCCAGTTCCGGGCCACCTGTCTTGACAATCCTTCCGTCGAGCAGTACATGCACTGTGTCGGGCGTGATGTAGTCGAGCAGCCTCTGATAGTGCGTGATGATGATGGCGGATGTTTCCGGCTTACGCAGCTTGTTGAATCCCTCTGCCACTATACGCAGTGCGTCCACGTCCAGTCCGGAATCCGTTTCGTCGAGTATGCAGAACGTAGGCTCGAGCATTGCCATCTGGAATATCTCGTTGCGCTTGCGCTCACCTCCGCTGAATCCTTCGTTCACGGAGCGGTTCACCAACTTGCTGTCCATAGACACCAGTTTACGCTTCTCACGCATCATCGACAGGAAATCAGAGGCTTTCATCGGATCGAGCCCCTGGTATTTGCGCTTAGCGTTGACGGCTGCTTTCAGGAAGTTTGCCATCGACACTCCGGGAATTTCGATAGGCTGCTGGAAGGACATGAATATGCCGGCATTTGCACGTTCTTCAGGCTTCATCGCCAGCAGGTCGTGCCCGTCGAACATGATGCTGCCTTCGGTCACCTCGTACGAGGGGTCTCCCACAATCACTTTGCTGAGTGTGGACTTACCGGCCCCGTTGGTGCCCATCAGCGCATGAATCTCTCCGTCTCGGATGGTGAGATCCACGCCTTTGAGTATTTCCTTGCCGTTTACGTTGGCATGCAGATTTTTTATTTCTAACATGATTTTGTTCTTTTTTTTGATGGCTTTTTTCTAGATGTCTAGATGCTCTGGATTTTCTAGATATTCTGCCTGGTTTTATTCGCTTTATCCTACGGTTCCCTCAAGGGAGACAGAGAGCAGTTTCTGGGCTTCCACAGCGAATTCCATGGGGAGTTTGTTGAGCACGTCCTTGGCATAGCCGTTTACGATGAGCCCGACTGCCTCCTCGGTGCTGATGCCGCGCTGGTTGCAGTAGAGGAGCTGGTCCTCCGATATCTTCGATGTCGTGGCCTCATGCTCCACGGTGGCGTTGTTGTTCTGCACATCCATATAGGGGAAAGTGTGGGCTCCACATTCGCTTCCCAGCAGCAGGGAGTCGCACGACGAGTAGTTGCGTGATCCGTCGGCTTGCTTTCCCACTTTCACGAGGCCACGGTATGAGTTCTCGCTCTTTCCTGCTGATATGCCTTTCGAGATGATTGTGGACTTTGTTCGTTTGCCCAGGTGTATCATCTTCGTGCCGGTGTCAGCCTGCTGGTAGTTGTTTGTGACGGCGACGGAGTAGAACTCGGCCTGCGAGTCGTCGCCTTGCAGCACGCAGCTCGGGTATTTCCATGTGATGGCAGATCCGGTCTCCACCTGTGTCCATGACAACTTGCTGTGGTGTCCTTTGAGCAGTCCTCGTTTGGTCACGAGGTTGAGCACGCCTCCTTTTCCTTCCGAGTCGCCTGGATACCAGTTCTGCACCGTGGAGTATTTCACCTCGGCGTTGTCCATCACCACGATTTCCACAATGGCTGCATGCAGCTGGTTCTCATCGCGCATCGGGGCAGTACACCCTTCGAGGTATGACACATAGCTGCCAGATTCGCAGACGATAAGTGTCCGTTCAAACTGACCTGTGTTTCGTGCGTTGATTCGGAAGTAAGTAGAGAGCTCCATCGGGCAGCGTGTGTTCTCGGGAATGTAGACGAACGACCCGTCGGAGAACACAGCTGAATTCAGTGCTGCGAAATAGTTGTCGCGGTATGGTACTACGCTTCCCAAGTGCTTCCTGACCAGATCTGGGTGATTTTTGACTGCCTCGCTGATGGAGCAGAAAATGATGTTTTTCTCAGCCAGCTTCTCCTTGAACGTGGTTTTGACGGATACTGAGTCCATCACTGCGTCCACAGCCATTCCGCTGAGAGCCATACGCTCTTCAAGCGGTATTCCCAGCTTGTCGAAGGTCTTCATCAGTTCCGGGTCGATTTCCTTGTTCTCGCTCTGCTGCTGTTTCCTGGTAGGGTCTGCATAGTATGAGATGTCCTGATAGTCAATCTCTGGCAGACGCAGGTGTCCCCAGCTGGGTGCTTTCTGATCCTTCCAGTAGCGGAATGCTTTCAGACGGAATTCCAAAAGCCAGTCAGGCTCACCTTTCTTCTGCGAGATGAGCCTTACGACGTCCTCGTTGAGGCCTTTGTCGATGATTTCAGTCTGTATGTCGGTGGTGAAACCGAATTTGTATTTCTCTTCTGCTACTTTTTTTACAAATTCGTTTGGCATTAAAAACTAGTTTTCAGTTTTTAGTTATCAGTTTTCTGTTATCAGTTTTCTGTTATCAGTTTTCAGTTATCAGAGAATCTGTCTGACAACTGATAACTGGTAACTGACAACTGACTTACAATCCGATTTTGTCGATTTTATCCTGAATGGAATGTTTCGGTGCTACTCCAGAGGCTTCCTCAGTTGAGTCTGTCACGATGATGATGTCGGGTATGAACCTCTGTGACGCATGTTTTACCTTATAATATAATTCGTCTCTCTGTATAAGCGACTCGGTACTTGTGCCGCCTTTGCTCTTGATGAAGTCGTAAACATTGAATGCCACACTGAGGATGAGCAGGTAGCCGGCAGCTCCGACCACAGCTCCAGCCAGCCTGTTGACGAAGCTGAGGTGTATGGCCTTGAACGCCTTAGTGAGCAGCGACGCGATGAGGCCTAAGACGATAGGGAAGAGGATGACGATGGCGATGAACGCGATGATGTCGGCTGTCGTCTCTTCAGTTCCCGTGAAGTCTGCCAAAACCTTTCCGAACTTGTCATATGCCATGACAGCCAGGAGAAGTCCCACGATGATGCCTCCCAGATTGGCTATTTGCTTGATGGCGCCTTGGATGTATCCAACCAAGGCGCCAATCAGGGCAACTATGATGATAAGTACTGTCATAATTTCTGTTTGATTTCCACCTCTGCGAAAGCTTCCAGCAGGTCGCCTTCCTTGAGGTCGTTGAAGTTAACGATAGAGATACCGCAGTCGAAGTTCAGGCCCACTTCCTTCACGTCGTCCTTGAAACGTTTCAAGGCATTGATGTTTCCTGTGTGGATGACGATTCCGTCGCGTATCACGCGGATTTTGTCGCTGCGGTGGATTTTTCCTTCTGTGACGATTGCACCAGCAACGGTTCCAACCTTCGTGATTTTGTAGACTTGCTTGACTTCAGCCGTTCCGGAGTATTCCTCCTTGATTTCAGGAGCCAGCATGCCTTCCATCGCGCTCTTGATTTCCTCAATCGTGTCGTAGATGATGGAGTAGAGGCGTATGTCCACGCCTTCCTGCTCGGCGAGTCGTCGTGCAGGCTGGGAAGGACGTACCTGGAATCCGATGATGATGGCGTCTGACGCCTTTGCGAGCGATACGTCGTTCTCAGATATTTGTCCCACAGCCTTGTAGATGACGTTGACCTGAATCTTCTCTGTTGAGAGCTTGATGAGCGAATCGCTCAATGCCTCGATTGATCCGTCGACGTCGCCCTTGACGATGAGGTTGAGGTCTTTCACTCCGCCGATTGCGATGTCGTGTGCCAGGTCTTCAAGTCCCTTGCGCTTGGTTGTGCGTATACCCTGCTCGCGCTTCAGCTGCTCTCGCTTGTTGGCCAGCTCACGTGCCGCTTGCTCCGTCTCCATCACGTGGAACGTGTCTCCGGCAGTTGGTGCCCCGTTCAGTCCGAGAATCAGTGCCGGCTCTGCTGGCAGCACCTTGTCGATGCGCTTTCCGCGCTCGTTGAACATGGCCTTGATTTTTCCCCAGCTTGTTCCGGCAAGCACGATGTCGCCTTGTTTGAGCGTTCCGTTCTGCACCAGCACGGTTGCCACGTATCCTCGTCCTTTGTCGAGCGACGACTCAATCACGCTTCCCACGGCTTTGCGGTTGGGGTTGGCTTTGAGGTCGAGCATCTCTGCCTCAAGCAGCACTTTCTCCATCAGCAGGTCGACATTGACACCTTTCTTCGCAGAGATGTCCTGGCTCTGGTATTTTCCGCCCCAGTCCTCGACAAGGTAGTTCATGGCAGCCAGCTGCTCCTTGATTTTCTCAGGGTTGGCTCCCGGCTTGTCAATCTTGTTGATTGCAAACACCATTGGCACGTTTGCTGCAACTGCGTGGCTGATGGCCTCCTTCGTCTGTGGCATGATGTCGTCGTCGGCAGCGATGATGATGATCGCGATGTCGGTCACCTGCGCACCGCGCGCACGCATGGCCGTGAACGCCTCGTGTCCCGGCGTATCGAGGAAAGTGATACGTTTGCCGTTAGGCATCTTCACGTTGTATGCACCGATATGCTGTGTGATACCACCGGCCTCTCCGGCAATCACGTTGGTCTTTCGGATATAGTCGAGCAGTGATGTCTTACCATGGTCGACATGTCCCATCACAGTGATAATCGGAGCGCGTGGCTGAAGATCCTCCTCAGCGTCTGCTTCTTCCTCGATGGCGTTCGATACGTCCTCGCTGACATATGTGGTTGAGAATCCGAACTCTTCAGCCACGAGGTTGATGGTCTCAGCATCCAGTCGCTGGTTGATGGAAACCATGATGCCGATTTGCATACATGTTGCAATGACCTGTGTGACAGGCACGTTCATCATGGTTGCGAGCTCGTTGGCAGTCACATATTCCGTCAGTTTCAGGATTTTGCTCTCTGCATTTTCCTCCTCTTCCTGCTCAGCCATCCTGTTGTGTATCGCCTCGCGCTTGTCCTTGCGGTATTTCACGCCCTTCTTCACCTGCTTTGTGGTCAGACGGGCGAGCGTCTCCTTCACCTGCTTCGAGATTTCCTCATCTGTCAGCTCAGGTGCTTTCGCATTTTTGTTCTTCTTCTTTTTCTTTGCTGACTGCTGAGCTCCCTGCTGGTTCTGCTGCTTGTTCTTCTTACGAGGGTCTGTGGTCTGCTGTGCAGCCTCTGCGTTGATGTCGACGCGCTCCTTTCCAATTCGGTTGCGCTTCTTCTTCTTTGCGCTCTCTCCCTCATGGGCTTGACGCATGGCTTCCTTGGCTTCTTTGCGCTGACGCTCTTTCTCCTCTCGCTCTTTCCTTTTCTCGGCTTTTGACTTCTTGTCGGGA
Organism: Bacteroidaceae bacterium; assembly: GCA_017483765.1. Taxonomy (GTDB): domain Bacteria; phylum Bacteroidota; class Bacteroidia; order Bacteroidales; family Bacteroidaceae; genus UBA3839. The sequence goes on from JAFUVE010000031.1 coordinate 21,548, forward strand.
CGGGTCTTGGAGTTGAGGTTGCTCAGGTCGATAAAGCCCACTTGCTTCACTCCGGTAGTTGGTGTCTCAGTGCGGAAAACTCCGTCTTCGTCCACCTTTCCCATCACTTTCTGCTTCTGCTTCTTATCCTTGTGGGGTTGTGTGTCAGGCTGAGTTTTCTCCTCGTCTTTCACAGGTTCTTTGCTTTCTGAGATGGCAGATGCCGGTGATTCTGTTGGTGTCTTAGCCACAACTGCAGGCTCTACTGTTTTCTCTTCCTTCTTTTCCTCCTTTTCAGCTGTAGCAACGGCTGCGCTTGCCTCCTTCGGCTGCTCGGCCTCCACTGCGGGCTTTGTCTCTGGCTTGGATTCCGGCAGAGTCTTCTCCTCGGCAGTCTTGGCGGTCTGTGGCTGAGGTTGAGTCACCTGGACTTTCTCTTCTTCCTTTTTCTCTTCAGCCTTAGGCTGCTGAAGATCCTTGATGTTGCCCACAACCTTGAACTGCTGCTTGGTCTCAGAAGGAGCCCTGAATATTTCCGGCTTCTGTCGCTTCTCCTGCTTGAGACGTTCGCGTTCTTGCCGTTCGCGCTCTTTCTGCTTCTGAATCTCCTCGTGTTTCGTCTTGTCGGCGCCGAAAGCATCCATGAGCAGCTTGTACTGCTCATCCGTGATCTTTGCGTTAGGGCTGGCGTCTTGCAGCGCCTTTCCCTTCTTCTGCAGGAATTCGGCCACGGTGTTAATTCCCACATTCAATTCTCTTAATGCTTTATTGAGTCTTGGCATGTATGTTGATTTTGGTTTTTACTTTATAACTTAATGGGCTGTCCTTTCTTGTGTCGCCGCGAAATGGCGTATGCTGCAGCCATGTTGGCTGTGTTGGGTAGACTATTATTCCTCGAACTCAGCCCGCAGTATGCGAAGCACCTCGTCGACAGTACCCTCTTCGAGGTCGGCTTTCTCTATCAGCACCTCCCTTGGTGTGTCGAGCACGCTCTTGGCTGTGTCGAGTCCGATGTTCTTGATGGCTTCAACCACCCAATCCTCAATCTCGTCCTTGAACTCGTCGAGGTAGATGTCCTCGTTGTCGCTGTCGCTTCCGAGGTCTCTGAACACGTCGATTGAATATCCAGTGAGCATGCTGGCCAACTTGATGTTCAGTCCGTTCTTTCCGATGGCCAGTGACACCTGGTCGGGAAGGAGATAAACGCTGGCTTTCTTAGCCTCCTCGTCGATGGATATGGAGTTGATCTTTGCGGGGCTGAGCGCACGCTGTATGTATAGCTTGATGTTGCTCGTGTAGTTGATCACGTCGATGTTCTCGTTGTGCAACTCTCTGACGATTCCGTGAATACGGCTTCCCTTGACGCCTACGCATGCACCAACCGGGTCGATTCGGTCGTTGTAGCTCTCGACTGCGATTTTTGCACGCTCTCCTGGGATGCGTGCGATTTTATGTATGATGATGAGTCCGTCGTTGATTTCTGGCACCTCTGCCTCGAGAAGTCTCTGCAGGAAGTCGGGCGATGTTCTTGAGAGAATGATTTTCGGATTGCTGTTGGCATTGTCCACTCTCAGGATGACAGCTCGTGTGGACTCTCCCTTGCGGAAGAAGTCGCCCGGAATCTGCTCTGACTTGGGCAGCAGCAGTTCGTTGCCTTCGTCGTCGAGGATAAGCACCTCCCGTTTCCAAATCTGATAAACCTCTCCGTTGACAATCTGTCCCACCTTGTCCGCGTATTTGTTGTAGAGGTTGTCGTGCTCGAGCTCGAGAATCTTGGCTGCCATGGTCTGACGCAGGTTCAGGATTGCCCTTCGTCCGAAGTCAGCGAAATTCACTTTCTTGCTCAATTCCTCTCCCACCTCGTAGTCAGGATCTTCCTTCTGCGCATCAGACAAGGCTATCTCAGCTGCTTCGTTCTCCACTTCTCCGTCGGGAACGACCGTACGGTTCCAGTAAATCTCGAAGTCGCCCTTCTCGGGGTTCACAATCACGTCGAAGTTGTCGTCATGACCGTACATCTTCTGAAGCACACTTCTGAACGAGTCCTCAATCACGTTGACGAGTGTGGCCTTGTCGATCTTCTTGCTTTCCTTGAAGTCTTTGAAGGTGTCCGACAAGTTTACGCTTTCTATTGCTTTCTTTGTTGCCATTTTGATATGTAGTTTTTGTTTTTTCTTTGAGTCTGCACGAGCTTATTTGAAGTCGATGACCGACTTCACCCATTTCACGTCGTCATAGCTGTAGGTGTATTCCACTTCTACGAGCTCAGGACGTTTCTTTCCTTCTATTCTCTGTTTCTCTTCCACGGCCACCACGAAATGGTCGGTTTCGGCTTCAATCAGTGCTCCTTGCTGCTTCTTACCCTCTTTTGTCATCAGCTCTACGTCGTAGCCGATGTTGTTGATGTATTGCTGAAGCACTTTGAACGGCTGTCCGATGCCAGCAGAACCGACTTCCAGCTCGTAGTCGTCGATTTCCGGCTGGCACTGCTCGTTGATGAAACGGCTGAGCTCGCAGCAGTCTTCAATCCATACACCGTCCTTGTGGTCAATCTCAACCGTGATTTTGTTGTCTTTGTCTACGTTTGCCTCTACGAGGAAATATTCTTTGTCCTTGAGCCATTCCTCAGTAAGCTCGGTGATTCTTTGCTTATCTATCATATATTCTCTCTGACCGGGTGTGAACAATATTTCTTGTTTTTGTAGGATAATAAATTAGGAGGAACCCTAAGGCACCTCCTATCCGGTCAGTTGCAAAGTTACAACTTATTTTGCTTATTTCCAAAGGTTTTTCGAAAAAAATGCGAAAAACAGGGTCCTTTTCATCGTTTTTTTTGAAAAAGTACCCTGTATTCGTGTTTTTCTTAACGTTTTTCGTACCATTTCTGAAGCACAAAGAACGCTTTCTTCTTTTCTCCTTTGTCGCTCACCAGTCCTTTTCTGTTGTAGTAGTCCTGTATTCCTGGCAACACACGTCTTGGCGAACGGAAATCCTTCAGAATCCAGGGTGTCGTGCCGGCCAGTCCGTCGATTTTTTCTATCATCGCCAGGTTCTCGATGTAGAGGTTCTCCTGGAACTCCTCAGTCCACCGCTGGTTTTTCTCTCCATGCAGCCCGGCTCTGGCTCCTCCTCCGAACTCGCTGATGATGACCGGCTTCTCGTATGGTATTTCCCAAGTCATCTTGGGTGCGTCGTTCACGTCGCGGTACCATCCCACGTATTGGTTGAAGCTGATGATGTCTACATACTGGTTCATGTTGTCGCTGAGCCGGTTCACGTAGTTAGAGGCTCCGGTCACTTCCATGGCCATGCTGATGAGGCGTGTGTTGTCGAGGTTGCGTGCAAATGTGGCCAGGTTGCTGAGGAACGCATCGCGCTGTTGGCTGTGTGGCGTCTCGTTGGCGATGCTCCAGACGATGATGTTGGCGCGGTTCTGGTCGCGCAGAATCATGTCGCGCAGCTGGTTGCGCGCGTTTTCCAATGTAGACGGGTTGGTCCATGCGATGGTCCAGTAGCATGGGATTTCCGACCACAGGAGAATCCCTTGCCGTTCGGCCTCCCTCACCGCGTGCTCGTTGTGAGGATAGTGAGCAAATCGCATGAAGTTGCATCCCAGCTCCTTAGCCCATGATATGAGCGTGCGTGCATCGTCTGCTCCGTTCGCGCGTCCACCTCCGTATGCTTTCTCTTCGTGTGCGCTGATGCCTTTGAGGTAGATGGGCTTTCCGTTGAGCAGTATCTGCTTTCCGCGTGTGGTGATGCTGCGGAATCCGATTTCGTCGTTGATGGTCTCGCCTCCTTGGCTAATCACGACTTTGTAGAGCTTGGGACTCTCCGGGCTCCACAGCTGGGGCTTGGCTTTCAACTCCGTGCTCACATCGCCTGAGGCATCGGTAGTGAGCGTCTTCTCGATTTTCAGCTCGGGAATGCTCAGCGTGACGGTCTCTCCAGCCACGGCTTTGTTGAGGTGTGCCGTGAAGTGGATTTTTTTGAAGTCCTCCCGGTCGAGCGCCAGCTTGTAGTTCTCCACGTAGGTGTCGTTCACTTCCACGAGCAGTACGTCGCGTGTGATGCCTCCGTAGTTCCACCAGTCGAAAATCTGTGTGGGTACATCCTCGGCATGACGCTTGTTGTCCACTTTCAGTATCAGCACGTTCTTTCCGTCCTTCAGAGCGTCGGTGATGTCGGCGTTGAACGGGGTGAATCCTCCCACATGGTGTACCACCTCCTTTCCGTTCACGTAGACATGGCTGTCGTAGTTGACGGCTCCGAAATAGAGCAAAGTGCGCTTGCCGGCATGTCTTGTGTAGTCGAACTCGCGCTCAAACCACACGGTCCCTTCGTAGAAGAAGAGGCGCTCGTCCTGCGTGTTCCAGTCGCCGGGAATTTTCATCGTAGGAGATGCGTCGAAGTCGTATTCAATCAGGTCCTCCGGCTTTTGTGGTTTCGCATTGCGGAAAAAGCCCCATCTTGTGGGGTTCATACGGTAGTCGTAGTATCCCTCCTCCTGCACGTCGACAATATAGTGCCAGTCGCCGTTAAGGCTGACACTCTGTCGGTTGAACACGTTGCCTACGACGGGCAGATACTCTGCGGCACGGACTGACATGCTCAGCAGTGCCATAAGGATGAGAATCGCTGTTTTTTTCATTTTTAAATATCTTCTACGCTTTATGAATTAGTAACTCGGGTTTAAATATCTAAATGAAATTCGAAAATTCTGGCAACTGGTACCGTAAAGCCTTATCTCACCATCACTTTCTTTCCGCCCACGATGTAGATGCCAGGCTTGAGGCCTTCCGTGGAGTTTGTGCCTGTGCGCACGAGTTGTCCGGAGAGCGAATAGATGTTTCCGTCCTGCGTGGCGTGGCTCTCATCGGCCATGATGTCGTCGATGCCCACGGGGAAGGAGTTGTTGTTCGTGTTTCCGTAGACGTTGGTCTGGTAGAGTTTCACCTTGTATGGCCATTGCTCGTCGTCGGTGGTCCTTCCGTTCCATCCGCGCGGCCAGTAGTCGGTGGGTGCGCCGGTGACGACGAGCCACAGGTATGAGCATCCTGATGGGCAGTCGAACGATACGGTCTCTCGTGTCTGGTCGTAGGTGGCGGTGGCGATGTCGCCGTACACTCGTGTTCCGTCTTTTTTGAGAGCCACGAATCCGAACTTCCATCCGGCTGCTTTCGATTTGTAGGCGATGTATCCAGTCTCGTCGGGCAGTCCGATCAGCTCGGCATACACGGTCTTGGCGCTGGATGGCACGTTCAGCCTGATGGCGTTGTTTCCGAAATTCTCCACGCAGTTGGCTGCTGTGGGCTTGAAATATCCCTCGGTGTCTTTTGTCATAGCGGTTTGTGCCCGCTTCCCGATGGTGCTGTTGCCGTATTTGCGGATGGGTTCCATGTCGAAAGTGGTCAATCGTGCCGCATATTCCCACATCTCGTTGTTCAGCTGTTCCAGCTTCTCTTCCTGTGAGAGACTGCTGTCCATCGTCAGTCGCATATAGGCCTGGAGAGGGTCTTCAAGTCGTACCGACTCGTTCCAGAGCTGTCCGATGAAGCCCATGCCATGTTTGTGGCACATATAGTCCTGGATGAAGTAGTTGTTGTAGCGCAGTTCCTCTGCGAACGGGTTTTTGTGCAGGCCGTTCAGCGTGTTCGTCAGCCACTCGTTGTTGAACTGGTAAGTGGGGTAGTACTTGTATGCCTGCCACTGTGCGCACATCTCCCAGAACACGTTGCCGTTTCCGGAGTTCATCCATGTGTACATCCATCCGTTCTGGTTGTTGTTGTCGCAGTGTACCTGATACTGGAAGCAGTGACCAATCTCATGGGCCACCGTCTGTCCGCTTCTTGAGGTGTGTGCCCCGTTGGACAGGGTGAGCATTCCGATCTGGTCGTCGATACCGCTTCCGTTTGCGGTCCATTCGCTGGTGCTGAGAAGACGGATAATCATCTTGTATGTGTCCGTCTTAGACTTCCCTTCGTTGATTGTGATGAACTTCAGGCTGTCGGCATAGAACTCAAAGATCTTGTCGGCCGTCTCGAGGATTTCAGGCACAGAAGCCGGCACTTCCGTCCCATAGCCTTTCTCCCAGAAGAGAATCCAGTGCTTCGACTGGTAGCTTCGCTCGTAGCAATACTGGCTGTTGGCGTTTTTCAGCTGGGCGTCGGTGCCGCATGCGCTGGTGCTGCAATAGATTTTCTTGTCCACTGCGCTGATGCGGTTGTTGATGGCGCTGACGGCTGCGTTGAGTTGGAATTTGGACAGTTCGTAGTCAGTCAGTTTGTTTTCTGTTGTTTCGATGGCATTCTCCAACAACCCCAATGCCACGGACTTTCGCTCCACGTCTTTCCACCATCCCTGCACTTTCTTCGCGTAGTCGATGCGGTCCTGGAGCGCATCATAAAGTGCGCGCGATGCCTCGGCTGCCGACAGCTGGGTTTCCAGCTCTTTCTTGGCGGATTTCAGCTGTACATACAGCGCATCCTTGTCCCCTTCGTAGGTCTCGCTCTTGGCTTGTTCGGCGAGTGCTGAGGCGTTCTCCATGGCAGCTTTCAATGGTTCTGCCACACTCGTCTGGATACCCTTTTCCAGCAACTCGCCGGCATGTGCCGCCATATCTTCGACGACTCCGGCATAGTCTGCCATCGTCAACTCGCTGTCGTAAGTCAGCGTGAAGTAGTCCACGCAGAGCCAGTTGCCAGTTGCGTTCTCTGCCTTCACGCCAATCTCGACGCTTCCCTCACCGTCCACCACGCTGAAGCTCACGCTGTACTGGCGCATCGCCGTGATAGGGGTCTGCTTGTGTCCAGCATAGAGGTAGGCGCCGGTCTGTGCCTTGCCGCTGTTGGCTGTGCTCGATGATGCATTCTGTTGGATATGAAGGGCATACACTTTCAGGGTGTAGTTTCCGTCGTTAAGCCCGCTCAGTGTGCGCGACACGTAGGCGTCAGGGATGTGCTTACCGCGGTCGGTCCAGATTTCCATGTAGTAAGTCCCTTTCTTGCGGGTGAAGACCGAGTTGCTCTGTTGCGTCATGTTCGTGTTCCAACCGGTCGTTCCGCTCTCAAAACTGGCGTTGCTGATCTCTATGTCGGTCTGGGCATGCCCAAACACGCATAACATCATAAAATAAATGCAAAAAAGTAGTTTTTTCATTTTGTTTGTTTTTTTATATCTTTTGGTTCAAACGACCTCTACTGTCATTCCTTCGTTGCTGGCGATGGTGTTGGGGAAAATGGCCTGTGCTTCTTTCAGGAACAGACTGTCGTCGTCGTAGCGTGATGAGAAATGCCCGATCAAGAGCTGCTTCACTGCGGCGGCACGTGCGGTGGCTGCAGCCTGTGCGGCAGTGGAGTGCCCGTATTTCTCCGCCTGGTCTATCTCGCTCTGTAGATAGGTGGCCTCATGATAGAGGAGGGTGGTCCCTTGTATTTGCGGTATCATTGCCGGGTTGTAGCTTGTGTCGCTGCAGTAGGCGTATGAGCGAGGCTGGAATGTGCACTCTGTGGTCAGTTCGCTGTTGGGGATGACGGTGCCGTCAGGCTTTCTCCAGTCTGCTCCGGCTTTGATTCGCCCGAACTCAGTCTGTGGTATTCCCAGCGCAAGGCATTTCTGCGGAAGCAGCACCCGTGGCTTCTTCTTCTCTCTGAAAAGGAATCCGCAGCATGGTGTACGGTGGTTGAGCGGTATGCTCTCCACCGTCATGTTTCTGCCGTCGTAGAGCACTGCTGCCTTGCACGTGTCGATGCCGTGCATGAGCAGAGGAAAGGACAACTTGCAGTAAGTTGTGAAGTCGTACTCGAGAGGTTCTTTCAGGTCCTCGGGCAGCCAGATATGGAGCGGCGACTTGCGGTTCTGTATCAGGTCGAGGCTCGAGACGAAAGGCAGGAGACCGTAGAAATGGTCGACGTGTGCGTGGCTGATGAAGATATGGTTGAGGTTGGCGGTTTTGAACCCGAATTTCCATATCTGTGCCTGGATGCCTTCTCCGCAGTCCACCATGAATCGCTCGTTGTGTACACACACCAACTGCCCGCTCGTCATATGACGCTGGTTTGGGAAAGCTGCGCCGCAGCCTAATATGTTCACTTCGAAGCGTTCCATCTTGGTTTAAGAATACTTGTGTCCGACAGCCTGACATGGAGTGGGGTATGTCTGCGATTTGCTTTGTCGTCTGTTTTTTTTTGCTTGTGTGCAAACCATTTGCAAATTTATATAAAAATATTGAATTTTTTGTCTTTTCCTAAAAAAAACACAGCTTGTCCCATGAATTGAGACAACTTGCCCCGTACTTTGCGCCATATAGCTGAACAACACACGCAAAGGGAGTTCACAAGGCCGGTCAGGGATTCAGCTCGAACGAAGATTCCGTTTCTGAAGGAGTCAGGGAGATAGGCGCGGTTCCAAACCAGGCTATTGTGAACTCCTCCTTCTTTTTCCGAACTTTGACATCATTGGCGCACCTTGCTGTCTTCTCTTCTTCATTGTTAAAACGAGGCAACTTGTTTTTTTAGGCTACTTCACATTTTCTATTTCCTTTTTTTCCAATAAATTTGCTTCGACGGAATAAAATTCATATTTTTGCATATTCATTTATTAATACACTCAAACAAAAACTACTACTATGTACAGCAATCCAGCCGACTGTCTCTATTGCACGAACAATGAGACACTCCACAACCTCATGATTCAGATTGCGGAACTGCGTGTTTCGCGTGTTTTCCTTTTTAAGGAGCAGACCTACCGCGGCCGTTGCCTCGTGGCTTACAATGGTCATGTGAACGACCTCAATGAGCTGAGCGACGATGAGCGCAATGCGTTCATGGCCGACGTGACCCAGGTGACGCGTGCCATACAGAAAGCCTTTAATCCGGAGAAAATCAACTATGGGGCTTACAGCGACAAGCTCAGCCACCTCCATTTCCATCTCGCTCCCAAATACGTGGACGGGCCGGACTACGGCGGCACATTCCAGATGAATCCCGGCAAGGTGTATCTCTCCGACGAGGAATACCAGCAACTCATCGACGCCGTGAAGGCTAATCTCTGACTTCTGTTCGTCTGCGTAAGTAAATCCATAGTCCCTCATTTTTATTTCAACATTCAGCATTAAACTCTCAACTCAACAGAGTAACTTCACTCTAAACTCTCAACTAATCTATGTTTGTCTCGACAGAACGTGTGTTCGCCATATTCAAGGAGCTGAACCAAATACCCCGCCCTTCCCATCACGAGGAGCGCGTGGCTGATTATCTGTGCCAGTTTGCACAGCGTCTTAACCTCGACTACGACCGCGACAGCCACAACTGTGTGGTGATACGCAAGCCGGCCACTCCCGGACATGAGCATGCGGAGCCGGTTGTGCTGCTCAACCACATGGACATGGTGTGCGTGGGTATGGCTGATCCGCTCAACTCGCCAGTGGAGGCCTACGTGGACGGAGGGTGGATGAAAGCAAGGGGAACATCCTTGGGAGCCGACAACGGAATCGGACTTTCCATGGCCTTGGCGGTTCTCGAAAGCCAGGACATCGTACACGGTCCCCTTGAGGTCATCACGACCACCAACGAGGAGGACGGCATGTCGGGTGCTTCAAATCTTTCACCGGACTTCATCAAAGGACGGAAGGTTATCAACCTCGACTCCGAGGACTACGACACCATCACCACCGGCGCGGCTGGTGCCTGCCTGCAGTTCCATCGCATTCCTGTCCAATGGCAGGATGTGCAGGAGACTGACCGGCTGTGGTTCCGAATCCATTTCATGGGTGGGCTCGGAGGACATTCGGGCGTGGACATCAACAAGGGCCGGGCAAGCGCAGTGGAGATGGCATGCCGTCTGCTCACCAAAATCCATGAGGCGCACGACATGGACATCGCCCAGTTCAACGCTGGAGAGGCCAACGCGTCTATCGCCTCTGCGGCTGAAATCGTCGTGGCAGTCTCTTCCCCTGCGGCCGTGTCGTTTGTGGAGAAACAAGTGGAACAGATGAACCTTTGGCTGAAAAGCCATTATGGACAGACGGATCCTGGAATGCGTTGTACGATAGAGCGCTGTGATGCTCATCCTCGCGTGGCCGACAAGGCGGCTGTAGACACATTGTTATATTGCCTGGGGCATATCCCGCAGGGGGTGGTGGCCATGAGCCAGGTCATGGAAAACACCGTGGAAACTTCCAACAACATCGGCCGTGTCGGCACACAGGATGACCATTTCTTCGTCTCTACCCACACGCGCAGTTTCGTTGATGAGGACATGGAAATTCTCAGCCGGCGAATTGCCGAATGCTTCGCCAAGCGCGGTGGTGAGTCCGAAATCATCATGTCGGCGCCGGCATGGCAGGAAAACCAACACTCCGACTTCCTGAAGCTCACGTCCGACACTTTTGACGATGTGCTGGGATGGCGGCCGCGCATGGTGGCTATGCATTTTGTGCTTGAGGCGGGATTCTTCGTTCAGAAATTCCCGGGAATCGAGATGGCCAGTATCGGGCCACGTATCGTCGAGCCCCATTCTGCGTCTGAGCGCGTGGAGCTGTCCACAGTCGACGATATATGGAAGGTGCTTGTCGAGTTGCTCGGCAGGCTGGCATAGCCCAAGTGAAGTTTGCTGATGTAAGACGGATAAAGGCAGGTTCTGAGACATGTTAATATTCGTAAGTCTTCCATTTTTATTTTAGAAACTTAAGTTGGTCATCCATATTTAAAAAATTAGAGTTATGAAAAAAGTATTGATTTATTTATGCCTGATGGCATTTCCTCTGGCATTGTCAGCCCAGAGCAGACGTGGCGACGTGAACGAAGACGGAAAAGTGGACATTTCCGACATTGTGGCTATAATCAACATCATAGCGACAGGTGGAGATTCTTCCTTGCAGACCTACTCTGTCAACGGCGTGCAGTTCAAGATGGTCAGTGTGGAGGGGGGCGTGTTCAAGATGGGGTCGGAGTCAGGCGAAAACGATGAGAAACCCGTCCACGAGGTGAAGCTCAACAGTTTCTCCATCGGTCAGACCGAGGTGACTCAGGAACTTTGGGAGGCCGTGATGGGTACGAACCCGTCGAACTGGAAGGGTCTGAAATTGCCGGTGGAGAAGGTGTCATGGAATGACTGCCAGACCTTCATTACGAAGCTGAACTCACTGACCGGTCAGCAGTTCCGCCTGCCCACTGAGGCGGAGTGGGAGTATGCCGCCCGTGGCGGAAACAAGAGCAAGGGCTACACCTACAGCGGAAGCGACACTGTTGACGATGTGGCTTGGTACTCATCGAACAGTGGAAGCAAGACTCATGAGGTCGCCACGAAGTCTCCGAACGAGCTGGGCATCTACGACATGAGCGGCAACGTGTGGGAATGGTGTCAGGACTGGTATGGCAGCAGCTATTACTCGTCGTCCGTCATCAACAACCCTACGGGACCGTCCTCGGGCTTCTACCGCGTGTTCCGTGGTGGCTGTTGGATCAACGACTCGGGGTACTGCCGTGTGTCTTATCGCTACCACTACACCCCTGGCCACCGCAACAACGGCCTCGGCTTGCGCCTTGTCCTTTGAGTTCCTGAAAAAATGAAAAGAATAACAAACTGAAAAGGAGCATTCCATGTGCGGACAGGAAGAAAATTCCAATGAAAAGGAATTTTCGCCGGTCCGCACAGGAATGCGATGCGAAAAAATATGTGCAGTTTAGGAATTTTGTACACTCGTTGGGAGACGATGGCTTGCAGGAGGCAGAGCTGAATCGGTTCCTGCGTGTTCATCGCAATTCGGAAATTCCTTGTTCGGAAAAAGAAAATTGCTATCATTTGGTGTTTTGAAAAAATATGTGTATTTTTGCCGTCAGAACGCAAAAAAAACGAAATGTTATGGAAGAGAACGAGACGTGCCACGAGCTTGACAACCTGATGGAGGGGGTGGACCTGGAACAGGCCAGGTACCCTTTAGGCAATCAGTCATTTGAGAAGATTATCTCAGACGGCAAGTACTATGTGGACAAGACGGCACTGATTTATCGCATGACGCATACATACAATTACGTTTTCCTGAGCCGGCCGCGTCGGTTCGGCAAGTCGTTGCTGTGTTCCACGTTGGCTTCCTATTTCCGAGGTGAGAAGGAGTTGTTCAAGGGACTGGCGATGGACCGTCTGGAGAAGGAGTGGAAGTGCTATCCTGTGATTCACCTGAGCCTGGCATCGGTGAAGAGCGACGACCCCTCAGGAATCAAAGGCTTGATAGACGACAAGCTGGAGCTGATAGAGGAGGGTTTCGGCATTTCTCCAAAGACAGGCGACTTAGGCAGGCGCCTGAACAATATCATATTGGGATGCCATAAGAAATTTGGTGAGAAGGTGGTGGTGATTCTCGACGAGTACGACGCCCCTTTGCTGAATGTGCTCCATGAGCCGGATAAGCTGAAAGATGTCCGTCAGACCATGCGTACGCTTTTCTCCCCGCTGAAGGACTGCGACCCATATTTGCGGTTCCTGTTCATCACAGGCATCACGAAGTTCTCGCAGCTGAGCATCTTCAGCGAGATCAACAACCTGACCCTTGTCAGCATGGACGACGAGTACTCCACGCTGTGTGGCTTCACGCAGCAGGAGGTGGAGACGGTGTTCACTGACGGCATCGACGCGCTGGCAACGAAAAAAGGCTTGAGCCGTGAACAGACGCTCGACGAGCTTCGCCAGACCTACGACGGTTACCATTTCTCGGCCGATTCTCCCGGTGTGTACAATCCCTACAGCATTGTCAACGCCTTGGCAAAGAAGAAGACAGAGAATTACTGGTTTGCCACGGGAACACCGAGCTTCCTAGTTCATATGCTCAGGCAGTTCAACACCGACTTCTCAAGCATCGACGGAAGCGAGGCGATGGAGTCGAGCTTCGACGCACCCACCGAGAACATGCACTCCATTCTCCCGCTGTTCTACCAAAGCGGCTACATAACCATCAAAAGCTACAACGAGCGTGCAAGGCTCTATACCCTGGGCTTTCCGAACAAGGAGGTGAAGAACGGACTGATGGAGAATCTCTACCCTTACTATGTGGCAGCTGACACGGAACACCGCGACACAAATATCTGGCGCATCAGCGAGGGATTCCTGAACCACGACCTCGACCAGGTGTTCCAGACGCTTCAGGCCTTCCTCGAGGGCATCCCCTACCAGGACAGCCATTTCGACGAGAACCACTGGACACAGATGCTCTATGTCGTCTTCTCACTGCTGGGCATCTACACCGAGTCGCAGGTGCGGACGGCGAAAGGCCGTATCGACATCGTGGTGAAGACGGCTGACGACATCTACGTGATGGAGGTGAAGCTGGACCGTCCCGCCCGCGAGGCGCTGGAGCAGATTGACGCGAAAAGCTACCTCGTTCCTTACAGCCTCGACGGCCGTCGGCTGACGAAAATCGGCATGTCGTTCTCCACCGAGCAGCGCAACGTGACGGAATGGACGGTAGGCTGAGACACTTTTCCTTATCAAGAAACACACCTCATCTGAGTTTTATTTTCAGAGGGTGTTTTTAGAAAAACTTAAATACTAAATCGTAAATTCCAAACCGTAAATTCAATATTAAAATGAAACGTATCCTTTTAATGATGGCAGTAGTTGCAGTTACGACACTGTCATGCACCGGGCAGAACCAGAACAAAACAAGTGAACATTCAAAAACTTCAGACATGAAGACATTAGTGACTTACTTTTCCGCCACAGGAACCACGAAAAAGGCTGCTCAGCAGCTGGCGGACATCATCGGAGCCGATCTCTATGAGATCACGCCGGAAACACCATACACCGACGCAGACCTCGACTGGACCAACAAGCAGTCGCGCTCATCCGTCGAGATGAAGGACCTCAGCAGCCGGCCTGCCATCAAGGGAACCGTCGACAACCTCAGCCTGTACGACACCGTCTATATCGGATTCCCGATCTGGTGGTACACGGCACCTACCATCATCAACACTTTCATCGAGGCCAACGACCTCAAGGGAAAAACTGTCGTGCCGTTTGCCACATCGGGCGGAAGCACCATCGAGAAGTCTTGTGAAGACCTCAAGAAGACCTATCCCGACCTGAAATGGAAACAAGGAAAACTGCTCAACTCCATCAACCGCGAGGAAATCGAGGCGTGGAACAAGGAATGACAAGACTTTCCATAACGGAATTACTGTTGTCTTCCCGCAACTGATGACCTGGAGAATTATCATAATGACATGGCTCTTCATGCTGACAAAAGCATGGGGCTATGCTTCCGTGCCCGAAGAGGACACCATCGCCAACTGCCCGTTCGTGCCACTCAGGGTGACGCAACTGCCGAGGCTGAACATACCCCGTACCGGTCATCACACCGTCTGTCTCGGCAACGAGATACTTGTCGCCGGAGGGCATAAGTCTGGATTCGTTCTCACCGACACGGCCGAATTATTCGACGGTAGGGAGTGGAGGAAGATGCCAACTGCCTATAATCATGATTTCGGACTCTTCCTAAGAATGAAGTCGGGAAAAATACTTTTTGCCGGTGGATGCAGCCAGGACCTCGGTATCGGACATATCTTCTCCGCAGAGTGCTATCATCCTGACAACCACACTTTTGAGGGATTCGGCTGTCTCGACTACAAGCGGTGTTTCGCTGAAAGCATCGAGATGGACAGCGGACAAGTCATCATAACCGGAAACTGGTACCACGATGATGCCGTAGAGCGGTTCGACGGAAAAAAATTCTTCTCTTTCGAGAAGAAGGTGACACAAAATCGGGCCAGGCCATACATCTTCCGTACTTCCAACGACAACCTGATGATATTCAGTGCTATCGATGAACATGGAAACCCTCATGACCAAATCATTATCGACCAGCTGCACGGGCTGCCTTCCCAAGCTGAGATCTTCAAGAAGTGGAAACCTATGCCGACATTGCTCGACCATCCGGCACAAGACAGTTTTGTGGGGGACGAAAAGAAAGGGGAATACAAATACCTTTTTCCTGTGATTCAAGGAGATGACGGGGATCACATCCGGCAGATAGAAATCGCTATCACCGACGGCACCGACATTTCACTTCTGTCAACCAACCGGCTCATCCCCTTGACATGTGAATACGGCGACATCACTTATTTTGCCTCAGTCATTGCCGACCGTAAGTCAGGCAGGGCATACCTCATGGGGCGCGGTAACGATGCACGGCTCTACGTGGCCAGATTTGAGTATCCACCCGTTTTCAAAGGAGAAAGGGCTAAAGTCACCCTGTTCGTGACTGAGCCATTGACGGATGTGGGGATGACAACGCCCGTACTCACTTCCGACGGCAATATCCTGCTGGCAGGAGGACACAACAACGACAATTTTGCTCCGAAAGGTGGAGCTGTGATCCTGCATGTCAGATCAGACAAAGATGCGCTATGCATCACCGATAGTCAGGAGGGGTATGAGCAGCTGTCTTTCAAGTGGTGGATAATAGCTATAGCTGGTTTTCTGCTTTTGGCTGGGGCTGTGTTCTTTGCAAGAAAAGAAAGACATCCCGGCCTGTGAACGCAGAGTGCTCTCAGGAGGAAGTTTCATCAGATTCTCTTGAAAGAGCAAGCAAAGCTGTGAAAAGCCAGGATCCGAAGTCGCAGGAGAGTGAGGACGAACTTATGAAACGGATTTGCCAACTCATTGAAAACGAGCGGTTATACCTGCGCACCCGGCTCAAAGTCTCTGATGTGGCAGCCGCGCTCGAAACAAACAGCACGTATGTCACCGACTGCATCAACTCCAAGCGCGGGTGCTCATTCTCGCAATTCATCAATGAATATAGAGTGAACCATGCAAAACAGCTTATGGTCGATAACCCGGAAATGAAAATGGTGACGGTATGCACCGAGTCCGGGTTCTCCAATGAGACTTCCTTTTTCCGCACATTCAAGCAGGTCGCGGGATACACGCCGCGTGAGTGGCTCCAATTGAGAAACGGGTAAGAATCCGACACCTTTCTCAGCAGACAGGTCCGAGCCATAAATGAAAATATGGAAATCCACTCACAAATCCACGATTTGTAAGTGGATTTCCTTTGGTTGTTAGTTTACGAAGGTCTTTTTTTGTGTAAATTTGCCGGCAGATTGAAATCAACCACTTATTATTAACCTATTATTTATTTTTTATGATGAAGAAATTTTTAGTTTTTGTGGCTTTTATTGCTGTTTGCATATCCATGAATGCACATAAAGTAAGTTCTGAGAAGCGCGACCAGGTCATCTCCAACATGATTTTCAACATGATCCCTGTGGGGAACAAATTTGCCATCACCCGTACTCCGATTAGCTATTATCAATATTGGGTGATTACTGGAGAGAAGGCACATTCATCCACCACGAGTGTCAGCCAGGCCGCTTATGTGAGCCGTGCCAAACAGGAGAAAGTGGCCAATACGCTTAATAAGGAATGTGACGGTGTCTTGAACTTCAGGATTGCAACGCCCTCAGAAATTATGGAGGCACAGAAACGGGGATTGCAAGGCGACATCCAGCATCATGGGGGCGGAACACATGGATTCTACCTTGTGCTCCCATTCAAACAGTGGCAGCCCTTCCAGAATGCAGGATAACAACAACTGCTCTGTATATTCTTTTTCAACTGAAACGCAATGAACGATTCTGTACAGCAACAGCAATCATCCGATCCGGGCACAAGGGTGACTTTGTGCCCGGACGGTGTGTACCGCTGGACTTACACCGTGAATCTCTACAAAAACCTGTCCATTCTCTACGATCTGCTCAAGGTTGTGGGCTTATGTTTCGGCTTTGTTTTCCTTTTGATGATAGCGGTTAACCTCTTCTCCGGAGACATGGATGCCGACGCCATCAAGGGTATCCTCATCGCCATTGTCTCTACCTGCGCGTTTATGTTTGTCATCAGCCTGATTTCTTACTACATCTGGGCTATGATGAAAGGCGGCGAATACTGTGCGCTTATGGAGATGGACGAAAACGGAGTGACCCACACGCAGATGGACAAGCACGTGACACGCACCCGGATGGCGGGATTCATCGCCGGCCTGCTGGGAGTGGCGACGGACTCTCCCCAGCTCACCGCCAACAGCATACTTGCAGCTTCTGTCAATTCCTGGAATACGGAGTTCAAAAAGGTGAGAAAGGTGATCCCAGTGAGAAAACGGAACCTTATCAAGGTGAACTGCCGATTCACAAAAAACCGCGTCTTTGTCGAGCCGGATGACTACGGATTCGTGCTTGACTTCATCTCAAGACGATGCATTAACACAAAGTGACAAATAAATATAGGACATTTGCTTTGCAAAATGGCTTCTTTGTGTGTCTTGAGCGAAAAAGACACACAGCTTGCTTTTGGTTCGCTCCTGTCCTCCTGGCAGCACTCAGAAAACTTGACGCTCAATAATTTGGAGAATTGGAAAAATATGCTTATTTTTGCCGTCAGAAAGTAAAAACGGAAATGACATGAACGAGAATGAGATGAGTCAGGAGCTTGAATGCCTGATGGACGGCATGGGCCAGGAGCAAGCCAGATATCCTCTGGGCAACCAGACCTTCGAGGAAATCATCACAGCCGGCAAATACTATGTCGATAAGACGGCGCTGGTGTTCCGAATGACGCATACATACAAGTACGTGTTCCTGAGCCGGCCGCGCCGGTTCGGCAAGTCGCTGCTGTGCTCCACGCTCGCCTCCTATTTCCAGGGGGAGAAGGAGCTGTTCAAGGGGCTGATGATGGAGCGGTTGGAGAAGGAGTGGAAACAGTATCCTGTGATTCACCTGAGCCTGGCGTCGGTGAAGAGCGACGACCCTGCGGAGATCAAAGGGCTGATTGACGACAAGCTGGAGGTGATAGAGGACGGTTTCGGCATTCAGGCAAAGACAGGCGGCTTGGGCAGACGCCTTGGCAATATCATATTGAAATGTCATGCGAAATACGGTGAGAAGGTGGTGGTGATTCTCGACGAGTACGACGCTCCGTTGCTCAACGTGCTGCACGAGCCTGAGAAGCAGAAAACGGTCCGCCAGATTATGCGCACCCTTTTCTCCCCGCTGAAGGACAGCGATCCCTATCTGCGGTTCCTGTTCATCACAGGCATCACGAAATTCTCCCAGCTGAGCATCTTCAGCGAGTTGAACAACCTGAAGGCGATCAGCATGCTGCCGGAATACGCCACGCTGTGCGGCTTCACGCAGCTGGAACTGGAAAATACATTTCAGGAAGGAATCAGCAAGCTGGCAGAGAAAACAGGGCTGACCCGGGAGCAGACGCTTGACGCGTTGCGTCAGACCTACGACGGCTACCATTTTTCCGCTGATTCACCTGGCGTTTATAACCCCTACAGCATCGTCAACGCTCTTTCCGATAGTAAATTGGAGAATTACTGGTTTGCCACGGGAACGCCGTCCTTTCTTGTAGATACATTGAAGGAATTCCATACCGATATCGCCGATGTTGACGGGAACGACGCGTCCGTAGAGGAGTTCGACGCACCGACAGAGAACATGCACTCCATCCTTCCGCTGTTCTACCAGAGCGGCTACCTCACCATCAAGGGTTACGACCCGGAGTTCAGCATTTATACGCTGGGATACCCCAACAAGGAAGTCCGTACGGGTTTGCTTGACGCGCTTTACCCATTTTATGTCACAAAGGACACACGGGGAAGGTCTGACGCGCTGCGTTCGATAGTCAAGGGATTCAGAAGCCACGACCTCGACCAGGTGTTCCAGGTGCTGCAGGCCTTCCTCGAGGGCATCCCCTACCAGGACAGCCACTTCGACGAGAACCACTGGACACAGTTGCTCTACGTCGTTTTCTCCCTGCTGGGCATCCACACGGAGTCTCAGGTGCGCACGGCGAAAGGCCGTATCGACATCGTGGTGAAGACGGCGGACTACATCTACGTGATGGAGGTGAAGTTGGACCGCCCCGCCCGCGAGGCGCTGGAGCAGATCGATGCCAAGGGCTACCTCGTTCCTTACACCCTCGACGGCCGCCGCCTGACCAAGATCGGCATGACCTTCTCCACCAAGGAGCGCAACGTGACGGAATTTTGTGCCTTTGAGGTTTGAACATTGAACTTTATCTTGCGGACTCGTTTTTGTTACGGTTGCAGGGGAGACACCGTTTGTGGGCATCTCTACAGTATGTCCGTCAGCTGTGAGTGGCATCTGCGACTGCATATCGTCAACTACAACTATTATTTTTTCGTTAAAAATAGGAGAATTCATTTGTCGGGGATATAAATAATGTGTAAATTTGCAAAATATTTTTGAATAAATTCATCCTACAATCCAGCCAGAATGTGGAGACTGTAAGAAGAGAATGAGGTTTTAGATAGAATTGGATGTGATTTACTTTTGGAATGAATTTCGCCAAACCTCACTATGTCAAAACTTTATCTGACTTTATTGGACTCTACAAATCGTATATCAAATTCTTATATTCATGAAACATTTTACACAAAACTTACGATGGCTCTTTGTGAGCCTTATGCTCGTCATGGGCGTAGAATGTGCGTGGGCGGAGACGGTTACTTATGCCATATCTTCCAAAAACACACTTTCTCCCACTGGAACGGCACCAGAAGGATCGACTGCCACTTTGGTTGAGACTTATAGTACGTCTAAACAGATGACTGCTGACAACAGCCAGACACTTACATTAAGTGGATTTCAAGGCTGCACTATTTCCAACATAACACTGAGTATGCGCTCCAACAAAAGTAGTGGTGCCGGAAAACTGTCTTATTCAACAGATGGCGGTGAGAATTACACCTATCTTGCCGGTTCTGCTCCAGCAGGAGTCGCTTTCAATACGAGTGACTGGCATGATGGTTGGTCAACCTCTTATGTTGATGTCTCTAAAGACGTTGAAATAGAAGCCACTTCTTCTGATTTAATAATCAAAATTGAGGCGACCGAAAATTCCCTTTATTGCGAGTCATACAAAATTACCTACACGAATAATTCATCAGCGGCCACAACCACCACAATTGACGCATCGGGTATTACCAACACCGACGTTTACACAAGTACTGCTGCCGGTACCTTGTCCGCCACTGTTACATCAGGTGGGAATCCAATTAGCGGTGCTACAGTTACGTGGACATCCAGTAATGAAAATGTTGCAATTGTCGCCAGCGACGGTATGGTTACTTTAGTGGGAGCCGGAACCACGGCAATAACAGCATCTTACGCAGGAGAGTCGGGAACTTACAGGTCTTCTTCCGACACATACGACTTGACAGTTACAAGTTCTGCTCCGACAAACCAATTGGTAACAGTGGATGCTACGACAGGCGACATCACATTCCTGTTCAACGATACGGGTTGGGGATTGCCGGAAGGAAGCGATAATAGGACTTCTGAAATAAACAGTTACACGAATAGTGGCTACACCATTACCCTTTGTGGCAGCGCACAAAACGGCTATTACTACTATGGTTACTTGCTGATGGGTAAGAGCGGTGCATATCTCCAGTTGCCTGCTTTCGATTTCGATGTGGAGCGTATAGAAGTGACTGGTACAGGCACAGCTTCGACAAACGTCGGTCAAAACATCTATGTGGGTGATGAACCTGTAAGTACTGCGACAACGGGTGCAAAGAATGTCACCAACTCATACACAATCGCACCAGGATATCAGGCTGCAGGTAATATTTATAAGTTGCAGGTTACATCTGCCCATAACACTCAGATTACCCAGATTAAGGTAATCAAGAAGAACACTGCCCCGTCTTTGACCTTCTCTGCGGCAAGTGCAAGTGTTCATGTTGGAGAGACTTTCACCCAGGAAGTCAATGCCTACAACACAGGCGAGAACACCATCACATACACAACCAGCAATGCTGAGATTGCAACTGTTGATGAAAACGGTGTGGTAACTGGTGTGGCAGAAGGAACTGTCACCATCACCGCATCTGTCACCGTTGACGTAACAGAATACACTGCCACATACGAGCTGACAGTGAATAAGAATGACCCTGAGCTGTCTTTCGAAACCGCTGTCGTCACCATCACGGAGAGCGAGACTTACGCAGGTCAGACAGTAACAAAACCGTCGGATATCACAGACGATGAAATCACTTACAGCAGCAACAATGCGGCAGTGGCAACGGTAGATGCAGCAACGGGAGCCATCACGCTTGCAGGTGGTATTGGGTCTGCAACGATAACAGCCTCTTTTGCCGGCAATGCCAAATACAATGCGGCAAATGCCACATACACCCTCAAGGTGACAGAAGCAAGCGCGGTTTCAGGCGACTATGTGAAGATTACAAGCACAGACGACCTTACAGACGGTGAATACCTGATTGTATATGAAGACGGACCAGTGGCATTTGATGGTGGACTTACTACTTTGGATGGCACTGGAAATAACATCAGTGTGACAATTGACACAGAGAGTTCTCCATACACAATCGAGGCTACAGAAACTGTTGATGCCGCAACCTTTACGATAACAGCCATCGATGGTGGATATTCCATTCTTAGCGCAAGTGGTTATTATATTGGAAGAAGTGCCACAAGCAATGGCCTCAACGCAAGTACCAGTTATTCAGGTGACTATCTAAATACTATAACTTTTGATAATGGAAACGTAGTTATCAAAGGAAAATCAGGAAATGTATTGCGATATAACAAGACTTCTGGTCAAGAGCGTTTCCGTTATTTCGGAAGTGGTCAACAAGCAATCCAGCTCTATAAGAAGTCAACTTCATCTGTAACTGTCGCTACTCCGACTATTTCCCCTGAGACTGGCACTTATACAGAACGCCCTCAGACTGTGACGATCTCTTGCTCTACGGTTCCGGCAGCAGGCGAGACATTGAAGATCTACTACACAACCAACGGTAGCAACCCGACAACCAGCAGCACTCAGTACACAGCTTCCTTCAGTATTAAAAGAAACACCACAGTGAAGGCAATCGCGGTGCTGACAAAAGAAGGTACGAACTACACAAGCCGCGTGGCATCCAGTGTCATCACAATGAAAGTGAATGCACCTGTATTCTCACCGGCCACAGGAACCAGTTTCGATTCGGACTACAATGTTTCGATTTCTGCTGACCTCGGCCTGACAATCTACTATATCACTCAGGACAACAAGATTTTCAAGTCTTCCACAGGTAAGACAGCAACCTACTCGGAAAGTACCGGTGAGCTCGTCTCAACAGCGATGGCATATAGCGGTGCCTTGACTTTCGGACAGTCGATGATGGTTACGGCTATCTGTATGGATGCCGACGGAAATCTCTCCGACCCGGTAACGGCACAATACACTTACACGGGAAAGGTGGTTCCCCCCTACTATTCATCTTTCTCTGCATCAGAAGGCGACTTCGTTGTCACTCAGACAGCGGATGAAAACACCATCACCGGCAATGGTGCCCCAGAGTGGAAGATGAATTCCAATACCGGTGCCTCCGCTATTGCAAACTGGGGTGAAGAACGTTATTATATGTATGTACGCGGCACAAGTGGCAACACCAATCAAGACCGTACCCGTTGGTATGGTACTGCCGACCTCACCAGTCCGTTCATCGACCTGACA
Organism: Bacteroidaceae bacterium; assembly: GCA_017483765.1. GTDB lineage: Bacteria > Bacteroidota > Bacteroidia > Bacteroidales > Bacteroidaceae > UBA3839. The sequence goes on from JAFUVE010000031.1 coordinate 44,072, forward strand.
GACAAGTCACAAGCCACATTCAGTTTCATACATGCCGGCCACCATTTCTATGCTGACCCGAACACAAGCGCAAGCGCCACAGACAACACTTTAGAAACTACTCTGAGCGAAAGCACGGCAGGAAGCGCTGTCCGCACGTCATGTCATGTGTATATTGACGACTATGGAACAGACGGAGTGAGCCTGATCAGTTCAACAGACGTTTCTGATGACGTAAACTGGTTTGAGCAGGCATTCAGGAATGATATCGCTTCTTCAAGCAACCCAAGACAACTCGCTTCCAGCTCTACTACAAGCCGTAGCGGTTCTTTCCCTCGTGCCAACTCTGGTGATATCAGCCTTGCCACATATCAAGACCACATCATCAAGATTCGTTTCTCCTATGCTTCCACACCGGAATCCTACGGCACCTGGAACATCGATCAGGTTACAATCAACGCAGTCGATGTGGAAGAACTGGAGATGAATGAAAGAGGATGGACCACATACGTGTTCGACCACGATATCGACGCTTATGCCACGACTCAGAACTATATCAGCGGTGGCGAGGAGACCCTTCAAATCTACAAAGTGACGGAATTCGACTTCGACGAGGTGGTTCTCCAACAGCTTGGCAAATTTGAGGAATATACAACAGAAAACAACAGCGAACGTTATATTCCTGCCAAGACCCCGGTCATTATCCACGGACCGGCAAGTGAGACCATCAGTTTCGAGAAATACACCGCACCGTCGATGCTTCCAACGGTGAAGAACAACCTGCTCATCGGATCCCTCTCTCCCAATCTGGCAGTAGCCCCTGTTGGCAGTGGCATCCGCTACTTCGTCTTGCAGTGGAAGACAGAGACTGAAGAGCCTTACTTCAACAAAGTGAAGGAGGGCCGGGAGATTCCTGACCACAAAGCCTACTTGAACGGTGCTGACGAGATTGGAATGGTTTCCACAAAGACCAACTCTGTCAAGGGTATATATGTCATGGGTGGCGACGATTATGATGAGGCGACTGGCATTATCAACCATACAGAAGATGCTGGCACAGTGCTTGGCAATGAGTGGTTCACAATCCAGGGTGTGCGCATCGAACGTCCAACTGTCAGTGGTATATATATCAACAACGGCAAGAAAGTGTATGTTAAATAATTTTATTTTTACTGTAAATATAAACATGGTGGTCCCGGATGGACTCGTCCGGGACTGCCTTCATAAGGTATGATAAAAAAGTAGAAAGAAAGGATTATGAAAAAGATATATAAAGCACCGATAACAGAAACATGTCAGTATCCGTCTGACATTATGCTTGTGAAGGAAAGCATCCCGAATGACGACCCGATACTCGGCAAAGAACGCGAAGACGATGTGGAAATGCCACCGGAGCCGGAGGACCACTGGTCAAAAGGTCTGTGGTAAGTCTCACGTTACCTACATACGATAAAGGGGCTGTGCAAGATTGAAGCACAGCCCCTTTATTATGTTTTTTCTTTTCAGAACCGGTCCTCGGCCGTCTTCATAAGCGATCCGGTGGGGCAGATGAAGCGGCAGTAGGGCCGTGGGATGAAAATGCTCAGGAGGGTGCAGACGATGGCCAGCACAATGACCACCCAGGAGGCGGCCTGGAAGATGAACGCCGTGAAGAACTCATAGTTGATCCAGTCGAAATAGATGCCACTCACCATCAGGCCCATTAATACGATCCATAGGATGCGCCGGAACCAGTTCAGGGCCTGCAAGGTTCCTTTCGACAACTTCCATTTCTTTTTGCTCAGCTTCCCGGCCAAGTCCTGAAGCGAACCGAACGGGCATACGTTCGTGCAGTAGTAGGCTTTCTTACCGAACAAAGGATAGACAAACGCGGTGATGAGCATGATGATGGGAATCAGGTCCACCCACCAGTCCATGCCGTTGGACAGCGCACGCAGGAACATCGTGTAGTTCAGGAATGTGCCGCACCAGAAACCGAGCACGCCCACGTTGAGCAGGAGCTGGATGGTGCGGAAGGTCTTGCTCTTGAAAAACAACGGGATCAAGGCCGCCATCAACACCACGATAAGACCGATGATGCTCTTTGCCGACAAGTCCATATTGCCCATGCCGGAGAAGGCGTCACCGTTTCCGTCGGAGTCTGGCATGTGGGCCACGGTATACGACAGGCCCTCCCTGATGTTCGTCATGATGGCGTTCGAAGAGAACGTGGCACCACTGACGGCATCAACCTGAAGTTGCAAACCCTCTTCCAGCGTCTTGCCTCTCCATTCCGCGATAATCACTTTTGCCTCGTCGAAAAACTCAGGGGTCTCGTCGTTGGCCAGTGCTTTCAAATCAACAATCTTGCCGTCCTGGATTTTGATTTCCATCGGAACGGGCCCGGCATAGCCGTCCACGTCACGGCAAAGGCTGGTGGTGTTCACCACAATCGTGCCGTCGTCTTCAGTCTGAAGCACTTCTGCACCGGCGCCAGCCAGGCTGTCGGTTGTCAACTCTGTCTTACTCTCGCCTCCTATTTTTTGGCCCAGGAGCTTGCCGTTCTTCTGGATGGCTGCTACGGCCATCACGGCGATGCATATCAGCAGCATCACGATTTGTCGGATTCTCTTCATATATATAAATATTGGCTTTCTCGCTTTTCGGGCAACAAATTTAGGAATTTATTTTCATTTCTCAGAATCATTCATGAAAAAAGCCCTTTTGCCCATGCATAATCCTCGGATGAAACACTGCTCTTTTTGACTGCCAAGAAACGGTGCTGGTTTAGTGTAATAATCCGAAAATGTGTGTGATAACAGCCTGTGGAAACATTTTTGCACAACTTTGAAAACATTTTTACATTATTGAATATGATACGCGTACACTTAAAGAAACAATTATTAACTTTTGTTCGGTTTTTTTGTGATAATTTTGTACCGTCGAAAAATAGCCGACGAAAACGCTTCTTTTCTGACTGATTGCAATGGTTAGACTTCGGCAGAAACCGCTTTTGACTACTAACACGTCCGACACAATAATAACACGAAAATATTTCTATTAATTACTAACTAAAAATTCAAACTAATGAGAAAGACGTTTCTTTTCAAAGTTGCAGTGATAGCGCTTTTCCTGCTCTTCCCTGCAATGAATGTGATGCAAGCGGGCTTAATCTCTGCACGTGCAATCAAGGGTACGGTGGTTGATGCGGCTAACGACGAGCCGCTCATCGCTGCTTCCGTACAGGTTGAAGGCACATCGAAGGGAATGATGACCGACATGAACGGTAACTTCACCCTTGATGTCAACGACGGAGAGACGCTTGTAGTGACTTACGTCGGCTATGTCACCCAGCGGATTACAATCCAGGGACAGACAAACCTGACCATTCGAATGGTGGAAGACTCACAGCTGCTCAACGAGGTGGTGGTAGTGGGTTACGGCACGATGCAGAAAAAACTCGTCACTGGAGCCACCATCCAGGTTAAAGGTGAGGATGTGCAGAAACTGAACACCACCTCGCCCCTGCAGGCACTTCAGGGACAGACACCGGGTATGGCCATCGTCTCCACTTCCGGACAGCCGGGTGAGGGCATGAAGGTCACAATCCGTGGTCTCGGTACGACCGGAGACTCAGGTCCTCTCTACATCATCGATGGTGTCCGCGGTGACATCAGCACCGTCAACCCTGCCGACATCGAACGTATTGACGTGCTCAAGGACGCAGCCAGTGCTGCCATCTACGGTAGCCAGTCTGCCAACGGTGTCGTGCTCGTGACGACCAAGAACGGTAAGGACGGTAAGGCTGTCGTTTCGTTCGACGGATATATCGGATGGCAGAACGTGGCTCGTAAGGCGAAGATGCTCAACTCGAAGCAGTACATGGCCATCATGGACGAGCAGAACGTCAACTCGGGCAGCACACCTTACGACTGGACAAGCTACACCAGCATCTACGACAAGGACGGCAAAGTATATGACACCGACTGGGTGGACCAGATGTTCAAGGACAACGCCAAGCAGCAGAGCTACACCATCGGTGTAACGGGTGGAAACGCAAAGAACACCTATGCTCTCTCTCTCGGATACATGAGCCAGGAAGGTATCATCGGTGGCAGCAAGGTAAGTAACTATGAGCGCTACAACTTCAGACTCAATGCCGACCAGGACATCATCGAGAACTTCCTCAAGGTTGGTGAGCAGGTCAGCTTCGTCTACGACAAGAAACGGGGTATCAGCGTCGGCAACCAGTACAACAACACGCTGCGCAGTGCATTCGGAACCAGCCCGCTCGCACCAGTCTACAGCGACAACAACATCTACGACAGCCCGTATAACGACACGAGCAACAGCGACTGGTACAATGCGGACGGCAACCCCTATGGTGCCATGATGACTACGGTGAACAACAAGTCGAAGAACGCCTATTTCTCTGGCAACGTATATGCTGAGATGCAGCTTATCAAGGACCTCAAGTTCCGCACCACTTTTGGAGCGCGCTACACTTCAACAGACTACCGCAGCTTCACTCCGCTCTACCACTTCTCCATCTACTCTTTCAACGACACCCGCACCTCGGCTGCTCAGAGCAAGAATGACGGATGGGAACTCACATGGACCAACACCTTAAATTATAAGTTTGACCTCGCCAGCGACCATCACTTCGACGCGTTGCTCGGTATGGAGTCCTACCGCACAGAGGGTTCCTCACTCTATGCCGCCAACGGATACCTCCGCGACGGCTTCGACTCATGGAAATATGCCTACGTGAGCAACGGTACGGCACAGAGCACAGAGGACGGGCTCAGCGCAAGCGGAACTCCTTGGGACGAGACCCGCATGATGAGCTACTTCGGACGTCTCAGCTGGAACTACAACGAGAAGTACATGGCTACGGCAACACTCCGTGCCGACGGTTCCAGCCGATTCGCGAAAGGTCACAGATGGGGTTGGTTCCCTTCAGTCAGCGCAGGATGGATCATCTCCAATGAGAACTGGTACAAGCCAGTAGCCAGCTTCATGGACTACTTCAAACTCAGAGCCAGCTGGGGACAGGTGGGTAACCAGAACATCGGTAACTACATGTACTCCGCTCCCGTCTCTTTCTCCAACCGCTACTACAACTTCGGCACCACGCTCGGCAGCGCGGCCGACCAATGGGGTTCTTATGTCAGCCGTCTGGCAAACGAGGACATCACATGGGAAACATCTGAGCAATGGGACCTCGGATTCGACGCACGCTTCTTCAACAGCAAGCTCAACATGACATTCGACTGGTACTACAAGACGACGAAGGACTGGCTCGTTCAGCCGCCTATTCTCGCCACCGTCGGAACAGGTGCACCTTATATTAATGGTGGCGACGTGAAGAACGTTGGTATCGAGCTCGGACTCGGATGGAGAGACCACATCGGAAAGGACTTCAACTACTATGTAAACGCCAACTTCGCATACAACCACAACAAGGTGGGCAACATACCGAACGAGGATGGAATCATCCACGGACAGACCAACATGCTATACGACAACTCGGGCGAGTTCTATCGCGCAAGCAACGGTGAGCCTATCGGATACTTCTGGGGCTACAAGACAGCCGGGCTCTTCCAGAACGAACAGGAAATCTACGACTGGATCGCCGCTGGAAACGGTGTGCTGCAGTCAGACGTGAAGCCGGGTGACGTCAAATACTACGACATCAACCACGACGGACAAATCAACGACGCCGACAAAGTCAACCTCGGTAACGGTATGCCGAGCTGGACTTACGGATTCTCACTCGGATTTGACTGGAAAAACTTCGACTTCTCAGTCACTGCAAACGGACTGGCCGGATACAAGATCGTGCAGAGCTACCGCAACGTAGGCTCGACTACGGCAAACTACACCACTGAGATCCTGAAACGATGGACGGGTGAGGGAACATCTAACAAGATTCCACGTGTCACCAACACCAACATCAACTACCAGTTCTCCGACCTCTTCCTCCACAAGGGAGACTTCCTCCGCTTGTCGAACCTCACTATCGGATATGACTTCGCAGACCTCATGGCTTGCAAGTACATCAGCCAGTGCAGACTCTACTTCCAGATTCAGAACCTCTTCACTCTCACCAAGTACAACGGAATGGACCCTGAAATCGGTTACGGTATGGACGGATGGGTTTCGGGTATCGACCTCGGATACTATCCGCGTCCTCGCACTTTCCTCGTGGGAGTCAACCTCAAGTTCTAATCCAAGATTCTGTATGAATAAGAAATCAACGATTATGTTATACCTTTTATAATAAAGAAGCAATTATGAAATCGAAAATATTGAATATTGCCGCACTGGGACTGATGATGCTCGCTACCGCTTCTTGTGGAGACAGTTGGCTCGAGGTTGAGTCTAAGACGGAGTCTACGACAGACAACTACTTCAAGAGCGAAAGCGATGCTGCCCGTGCGCTGATCGGATGCTACGACGGATGGCAGTGCACCATCTCAAACGGACCTACTTTCAGCCTCCATTACCTCACAGAGCTCATGGGAGACCAGTGCTTCGGGGGAACCGGGGCTAACGACGTCCGAAACTCACAGGTGGTCGACCGATGGGACATCGCACAGGACCCTTCACAGGTCAACCTCTTCAACGACCTCTGGGGATACTACTATGCTGCAATTTACAGATGCAACGAACTTCTCGCGCATGAGGAACAGATTGCATGGACTTCTGACGCGACGAGAGGCCAGTACATGGGAGAGGCAAGGGCTATCCGCGCCATCTGCTACTTCGACCTCGTACGTCTCTTCGAGAACGTGCCGCTGCTGACTTCTCCGTCATCGGAGAACCTGCCACAGGCGGAGCCGGCGGAGGTCTACGCACAAATCGTGGCTGACCTGAAATACGCGGCTGCCAACATCCCTGCTGACGCATATCCCAAGAGTGGGGCTGCGGAAAACGACGGGCGTATCACGCCTTATGCCGCCAAAGCGCTCCTCGCACGTGTCTACCTCTTCTATAACGGTGTGTACGGTGCAGAACCGGGCGACCTCACTAAGGCGGAGGCGCTACAAGGGCTTGAGGATATCGTCGCTTCCAAGGAGTATTCTCTTGTGCCCCTCTACAAGAACCTCTGGTATTGTGCCAGCACAAAGGCTGACGAAAACCATAACGAGGTGTCTACGTATGCGGGAGACGGGAACTCCGAGGTCATCCTCGCACAGAAATTCAACTACACCTCTGACTATAACGGAAACGCAGGTGGTAACAACGGCATCCAGATGTTCTCCATCCGTGGAGGCACTTTCAAGGCACCTTACGGACAAGGATGGGGTGGAGCTACAGTACCGAAGTATGTCGTGGCTTCCTATCCTATGGGAGACCAGCGCCGCGCGGCCAGCGTCATCGACCTCAAGTCGGAGGGCATCGAGGACATGGACGAGTACCAGAAGGCACTGCCCGACCAGCGCGAGTACACCGGCTATTTCAACAAGAAATACACGGCACGCTCGAAGTACTTCCAGCAGACAGACGGAAGCTGGAACCTCACCCACTACTACAACGACGTGATGGCAGGAGACTTCCAGATTTCACAGCCCATCGACTATGTCATCATGCGGTATGCCGACGTGCTGCTCATGGCTGCTGAGCTCGGAAGCCAGAACGCACAGAACTACTTCAACCAGGTGCGTCAGCGCGCTTTCATGGAGGACGACGGACAGGGCAATGCAGTCCTGGGTGGCTACTACCAGGTGAAGAGCCCTACGAAGGAGAACATCCTCGAAGAACGTAAGCTGGAGTTCGCCTTTGAGGGACAGCGCTGGTTCGACATCCGCCGTCAGGACGCCAACGGAGCCTATGCGGCAAACGCCATCGCCGCCGCTAACGGTGAGGTGGTTCAGTCGGGTGGTAGCGACGAGACCATGAACTACGTGCCGTCTAACATCACTTCCAAGAGGGGATTCCTCCAGATTCCTAACACCCAGATTCAGCTCTCCAACGGAGTGCTCAAGCAGAATGCGGGATGGTAAGACTTTCATTAACTATTTAATCGAAAACGTATGAAAAAGATAGTATATTCATTAATGACATGCCTCACCCTGCTTTTCGCACTGCAGGCATGCTCGCCCGACGACTACAGTCTGGGAAAGAAGGATGTGACGTCGGAGGACTTGGTCGAGGGGATTGCCTTCACCATCACGCACGACCAGTCGAATCCTAACATCGTTTACCTCGAGAGCAAGATGCCGGACAACTACCAGGTGCTCTGGAACCATCCTCAGGGACGTTCTCAGGGAAAGAAAGTGACGCTGAAATTCCCGTTTGCCGGAACATACCAGGTGCAGATGGGTGTGGAGACACGAGGCGGAGTTGTCTACGGAGACTATGTAGACTTCACCATCGACGACTTCTGTGCTGACTTCGTAAGCGACCCGCTCTGGGAGACACTCACCGGTGGTGTCGGACACTCAAAGACATGGTATCTCGACCTCGACGAGAACGCGGTGTGCCGCTATTTCGTCGGACCGCTCTATTTCTATGGCACAGCCGACAACTGGAACACCGTCACGCTCGGACAGACTGTCGAAGGAGACAGCTGGAGCTGGGGTGCAGACTGGGCAGGTAACGGAAGCTGGCTCTTCGGCTCAACGGGTGCCATCGACTTCGGATCCATGACCTTCTCCCTCGAGGGAGGTGCCAACATCATCGTGGATGACAAAGCACACAACCGCGTCATGAACGGAACTTTCCAGATGGATACCGACAACCACACGATGAAGCTCACCGACGCGGAAATATTGCACGACCCGGGACGTGACGCCATCGTCACACAGTGGGGTAACATCACCATTCTTGCACTCGACGAGAACCACATGCAGCTTGCCGTCCTGCGCGACAACGACCCGAACGAGGGACCGTGTCTGCTCTCTTACAACTTCATCTCGGAGGACTACAAGAACAACTGGACTCCCGACAACGCCGGAACCACAGACGTGTTCCCGTCATTGGCAGAGGACTGGCGCGACTATGTGGAGCCGAAGACGTCCAAGCAGATGACATTCAAGTTCGCTGAGGAGGACTGGTTCGACATCATGAACCTCGACGGAACAAACAAGGGGCTCACGGGCAGCTACACTGCCAATGACGCCATCAGCGACATCCGTCTCGAGTTCAACCGCAACGACAACACCTATAAGTACACCGCCGGCAGCGGAGACGTCGTTTCGGGTACTTACACTCTCTCTGACGACGGTGTCTACACCTTCTCTGACGGCATCATCGCCGAGAACCTCTCTTCCGACGGCACTTTCCAGATGAAGGCCAATGCTGACAACACGCTGAGAATCATGCAAGTGGTACTCGACGACTATACTGGAGGCATCAAGGACCTCTGGCTCGGATCTGAGATGAAGGACGACCAGGGCAACCGCATTCAGTATATGGGATACCACCTCGTGCCTGTTGTGGCGGGAGCGGGAGACGTAAAGCGTTACACCGGTATTCTGCAGTTCTTCGACACCGACTGGGTGTTCCAGACATCTGAGAACGTCTTCATCACAGGAGACGGATCTTACACCTTCACCATCAACGGTAGCAGCGACAAGCCATATGGTATTTTCCTCGACGTGGCTAAGATATTCAAGGACAACGTCAATGTCGACCTCATCATCACCAGCATCAAGGCTGACGGTAAGGATGTGCCGTTCGACGACACCGTCATCGACCGCGGCGTGGGCGACGACCCGGGAACGGCCAGACGTTATATCCTCAACCCGTGGGGAGCAACTGCGGCTGACGCACCTAACTATGTGTTCACCAGCTCACTCGAAGTCACTATCAAGGTGGTGATGGACAGCGGAAGCAACGTGATGAATCCAGAAGCAACTGAATAACCTATAAAAACTTTGACGAATTATGAATGCAAAATATATTTTAGGTGCCGCATGTCTCGCGATCGGATTCTCCTTCACGGCTTGCTCCGACGATGACGACTACAAGGCATACAGCGGAAATGTACTCTCTGTGGTACAAACAGGAGACGCGGCTGTCACCGCCACTACTGCCACCACCACGGGTACGGTGCTCGACCTCTCTTCTTTCGCATCGGCTTCTTATGAAGTGGGTGCCGTCTACTCCACGTCCAACACGCCTACTACCAGCGGAAAGCGGCAGCCGGGCTCTCTCGCCCAGGACGGAACCGTCACCGCAACCATCTCGGAACTGACAAAGGGGCAGACATATTATTATGCCACTTATGTGACGCTCCAGGGGAAGGTCACCCAGTATGGCGAAGTGAAGTCTTTCTACACCACCGATGCCGACATCGCGTCAACAACGGGTGAGGTGACAGCCACGAAGGCAACACTCAACGCGACTGTGAGCCAGACGGCCGACATCATCAACGCCGGCGCCACCGAAATCGAATATGGTTTCAAGCTCTCAGCCGATGAGGATGGAGTGGAGGAGGGAATAGACTTCCCGGCAGTGGGTGAGTCTACGACTTTCTCACAGCAGGTGGACGGACTACTCCCTGGTAAGACCTACTACTATGCCTCTTACTTCAAGATAGGAGACGGACTGGTGTACAGCGACGTGCAGTCGTTCACCACCAAGAACATGGAGATGGAGTACGTGGACCTCGGACTCACCGTCATGTGGGCCAAGTACAACCTGGGCGCAGAGAGCGAGACTGAGCTCGGTGGTCTCTATGGATATGGTGACCTCACAGGACTGAATACATCGGAGTATGCGGCGCAGTATGCCACCGGCGACATCGCTGGAACAGAGAACGACATCGCGCTTGCCATCAGCAGCGCCATCGATGGCGAGGCCACCAAGCAGAGCATGATGCCGACTCAGGCTCAGATTGATGAGCTCCTGGCAAACACGACGAAGGAATTCACCGAGATCGACGGTGTACCGGGCTACAAGCTCACGGCGAAGAATGGTAACTACGTCTTCTTCCCTGCAGCAGGATACCGCAGTCAGACTTCTGTCGCTGACGCAGGCGTGGCTGGATACTACTGGTCGGGAACGATCAACCCCACCAACGGTGACTATGCCAACACCATCACGTTCAACGAGGCTGGAATCGCGGCTGGAACCAGTGCCCGACAGCTCGGTCTCTCAGTCCGCTCTGTTCGCGAAGCTGAGCCACAGGCTACGCTCGACGTCGACAACTCGAAGATCATCTATGGTGACATCGAAAACAACGGACGATTCCGTATCGAGATTTTCAATCTCTACGGTGCAGGCACGAATGCCAACCCGCCTATCGACATCAACAAGCTGAAGTTTGAGAAGAATATGATCGTGAAGTTCACGCTTGAAGGACTTCCTGAGGAAGGCGTGGACTGCTATGGAGGACTGGAATACGCGGACGACAGCTGGGATCCGTCTCTCTGGAGCGAATTCAACTGCAAGTACGACTGCCACGTCACGAAGAACGGCACGTACACCGTGTGGATGGAGACAGCTGCTTTGGCTGAGGGTGCCGCTGTATTCTGCATCGACATCGACGGTCTCCACACCCAGCTCGGTGACGCCATCAGCAATGTGAAGGCCACTATCGAGAGTATTTCCTTCGACGTCGACGACAGTGCTATCCAATATTATGTGGATAACAACCTCGTGCAGTTCAACAACAAGGATGGAAACGGAGTGGACGGACGTGTTGAAATCTTCAACGAGTGGGGCGCCACCAAGGCTGCTGGGGCTGACTACAGCGACCTCAAGTTCAAGAACTCGTATATGATTGTCAACTTCACAATCTCTGGAATCGACGGCAACCTCGTCAGTGGCGCGACCGGCAGCTACAAGACGGAGCTCTCCTTCGCCGACCAGGGATGGGGATGCCAGTACTGGGGCGGATTCGACCCGGCTGCCACTACCGTGACCGGCGACGGCACATACGAGGTATGGGCACCGCTCTCAGGCGATGCTACACCAGGCCCGTGTGTGTGGACCATCGAGCTCTACGGACTCTGGAAGGACCTCGTGGACGGTTCGAAGGTGAAGGCCACCATCAACAGTGTGATTGTTCCAGCAAAAGAATAGATAGTAACATTATTAGGCTCCTGCCGGCATCCACAGGGCGGCGGCGGGAGCAAACAAAAATCTGAAAAAAGAAATGAAAAGATATTTCAAATTTATGTCGCTGCTACTGCTGGCGGTATTCGCATTTGCCAACACGGCATGTAGCGACGACGACGAAAGCCAGGCGAACTACGGAAAGACGAAGGATTTCATCGTCAGCAAGACCGACATCACCTTCTTCAGTGAGGGTGGTACGGCTGTCCTGTCGGTGAAGGCGCCATCGGCTCCCCAGGTATCAGAAAGCGAGTCCTGGCTCACAGTCGCTCCCAAGTCATCTTCCGCTGTGACGTATAACTACGATGTCACCGCCGCGGAATATAACGGTGTGGAGGGCAGAACAGCCACCATCAACGTGACCGTGGCCGGAGAGACGAAGACTGTCACCGTCACCCAGCTCTCTGCCGACGGAATCACCATCACTTCCGGCAAGGAGTCTACCATCGGCGCTGAGGGTGGAATCGTCAACATCAAGGTGGCGGCAAACGGAGACTATTCCGTGAAAATCAACAACGAGTGGATAACCAACTCACTGACGGCAGCCAAGACACGTGCCATGGAGGAGACCACACATGCCTTCGTCGTGGCGAAGAACGCCGGATCGGAGCGTAAGGGTACCATCTCGTTCATCCTCGACGACATCACCGTCACAGCCACCATCACGCAGGAAGGTGCACAGATGGGCAACATCACTTCCGACGCCAAGACCATCGCGAAGAACATGTATCCCGGATGGAACCTCGGAAACACCATGGAGGCAAGCGGAAACAACCTCGCAGCCGAGACCGCATGGCAGTCTACAAAGACCACACAGCAGCTGCTCGACTATGTCAAGAGCCAGGGCTTCAAGTCCGTCCGTATTCCTTGCTCATGGATGCAGCATGCTTCCGACGGAAAGATTGACGCCCAGTGGATGGCACGCGTGAAGGAGGTTGTGAACTACTGCATCGCAGCCGACCTCTACGTCATGCTCAACGACCACTATGACGGGGGTTGGATTGAGGTGCTCGGCTTCTCCAAGAGCGCTTCTTCTTACGAGAAGGTTGACGAGAATGACATCACGGCCAAGATCGCTGACCTCAAGAACATCTGGACACAGATTGCAGAGGAGTTCAAGGACTACGACGAGCACCTGCTCTTCGCAGGCATGAACGAGCCGTTCCAGCAGTACGACCTCTTCCATAACCACCACCAGGAGCTCACGCCAATCCTCAACCGCTACAACCAGGCGTTCGTGGAGGCTGTGCGTGCCACTGGCGGTAACAACAGCCAGCGTGCCCTCGTCGTGCAGGGACCGTCGGTCAACATCGCATCCACCACCAACGCGGCTTACGGATTCACCATGCCTGACGACGCGGCGCAGGATGCGCTCATGGTGGAGGTACACTACTATGACCCGTGGGATTTCTGCGGAGGCAGCGGCGTCTACTACTGGGGCAAGGCCAACCACCACACCGAGAACAATGCTTCCTTCGGCGAGGAGGACTGGGTGAAGAGCCAGTTCCAGCTTATGAAGACCAACTTCGTCGACAAGGGTTACCCTGTCATCGTGGGTGAGTGCGGAGCCAACTGGAAAGACCTCAGCGGTGTCAGCGGAGCCAGCCAGGACAAGCACAACGCGTCCATCAAGTCATTCTTCTATGAGACGTCAAAGCAGGCGGTCGACAACGGACTCGTGCTCATGGTATGGGACATCAACGCCACGAACCAGAACGGAACAAACGGAACCATGACCATCCTCAACCGCGGAAACCTCAGCGTGTTCTGTCCGTATGCCATGGACGGAATCAAGGAGGGTAATGCCGCCGGCGCATGGCCATACTGATTTGTCACTACTAGCTAACTATATTATATTTGGGCGTGCCCCCGTCTGCAGTGATGCAGGCGGGGGCACAATTTTGGAAATGCCGGACATGACGCAGGGGCGAATTGAAAATGTTATTCAGCTATGAATTTTTTCTGTTTTGTATTTTTAACCCCATTAAAATGTATTAAATATAGTTAAAATTAGTTAAATTACATATTAATGCAAATGAAAACACTCTCATTATATATGGTGTTTGGAGTTTTTTTTGTAACTTTGCACCGCTTTTTAGGCCACGTCCTAAAATTGGCCAGCGCGAGAGCTGGTCTGATAAGCGAAAAGTTAGGAGAATAATGCGCTATATATAATATAAGGTGTAGGGATGCACCGGTTATGGAAAGTGCAGTAAGCGGTTGAGGTATTACCCGGCTGAAGATTCTCCATAATGGAATGAAATAAAATCATAAATATATAATAACATAAAAATTTTTAAAATGCCTACTATTCAGCAACTAGTAAGAAAAGGAAGACGTGTGCTGGTAGACAAAAGTAAATCTCCTGCTCTGGACTCATGTCCTCAGCGTCGCGGAGTTTGCGTACGTGTCTACACCACGACTCCTAAGAAGCCTAATTCGGCAATGAGAAAAGTCGCGCGTGTGCGCCTCACCAACAAGAAGGAAGTGAACTCTTACATCCCAGGAGAGGGACACAACCTGCAGGAGCACTCAATCGTACTTGTACGTGGCGGCCGTGTAAAGGACCTTCCAGGTGTTCGCTACCACATCATTCGTGGTGCTCTCGACACCGCCGGCGTAGCCAGCCGTACTCAGAGACGAAGCAAATATGGCGCTAAGCGGCCGAAGGCTAAGAAGTAATCAAGAAAAGAAGTTTAAATTTTAAACATTTAGTTTGTCTTTAGCTATTTTTTACGCTGGTTGAGTAAATGACCCGGTGGGGACGTTGAAGAACGCTGATGGCAACCGGACAGACTGAAAAAAAAGAACAAACAAAATGAGAAAAGCAAAACCGAAGAAGAGGGTGATCCTGCCGGACCCCGTCTATGGCGATGTGAAGGTGACGAAATTCGTCAACAACCTTATGTATGATGGTAAAAAGAGTATTGCTTACTCCATTTTCTACAACTCACTTGCGCTTGTCGAGAAAAAACTCAAGGATGAGGAGAAGTCTTCTCTGGAAATCTGGAAGAAGGCGCTCGACAACATCACTCCTACCGTTGAGGTGAAGAGCCGTCGTATCGGTGGTGCCACATTCCAGGTGCCTACAGAGATTCGTCCTGACCGCAAGGAGGCCATCTCCATGAAGAACCTCATTCTCTATGCTCGTAAGCGCTCAGGTAAGAGCATGGCTGAGAAGCTCAGCGCTGAAATCGTAGACGCTTACAACCAGCAGGGAGGCGCATTCAAGCGCAAGGAGGACATGCACCGCATGGCGGAGGCTAACCGCGCTTTCGCACACTTCAGATTCTAATCGCACGCCCAGAGCGGACAAGACGGCTGGTAGGCGTCGTTATCTACGCCTCAGCTTCATTCACTTGTTAGTTTTTTTTAAGGTTAAAAAGAAATAAAAAGGAATAAATTTCAATTATGGCAAAACGTGACTTGCATTTGACGCGCAACATCGGTATCATGGCGCATATTGATGCCGGAAAGACCACCACATCTGAGCGTATCCTCTTCTACACGGGTAAGACCCATAAAATCGGTGAGGTACACGACGGTGCGGCCACTATGGACTGGATGGCACAAGAGCAGGAGCGCGGCATCACAATTACATCTGCTGCAACCACCTGCTTTTGGAACTATGAGGGCCAGCAATACCAGATCAACTTGATTGACACTCCGGGACACGTGGACTTCACCGCTGAGGTGGAGCGTTCTCTGCGTGTGCTCGACGGTGCCGTCGCCACATACTGTGCCGTCGGTGGCGTACAGCCGCAGTCAGAGACCGTTTGGCGTCAGGCAGACAAATATAAGGTTCCACGTATCGGTTATGTCAACAAGATGGACCGTAGCGGAGCTGACTTCTACGAGGTGGTTCGACAGATGAAGGAGATCCTCGGTGCAAATGCTGTGCCCGTGGTTATTCCTATCGGGGCCGAGGAGAAATTCAAGGGTGTCGTTGACCTCGTAAAGATGAAAGCCATACTCTGGCACGATGAGACCATGGGCGCCGACTACGACGTCGAGGAAATCCCTGCCGACATGATGGACGAGGCTGAGGAATGGAGAGGCAAGCTTCTCGAGGCTGTCGCTGAATACGACGACGCACTGATGGAGAAGTTCTTCGACGACCCTTCAACCATCACCGAGGAGGAGATCCTCCGTGCTATCCGCCAGGCAACCGTGGCACAGGCTTGCACGCCTATGCTCTGCGGTTCTTCTTTCAAGAACAAGGGTGTACAGACTCTCCTTGACTATGTGTGCGCATTCCTCCCGTCTCCACTCGACACAGAGAATGTGGTAGGCGAGAACCCTTCTACAAAGGAGGAGGAAGACCGCAAGCCAAGCGCTGACGACAAGACCTCGGCTCTCGCGTTCAAAATCGCGACTGACCCTTATGTCGGAAGACTTACCTTCATCCGCGTTTACTCGGGCAAGATCGAGTCCGGATCATATGTCTACAACCCTCGCTCAGGCAAGAAAGAGCGTATCAGCCGACTCTTCCAGATGCACTCCAACCACCAGAACCCGGTGGAGGAAATCAGCGCTGGTGACATCGGTGCAGTTGTCGGACTGAAGGACATCCACACTGGCGACACACTCTGCGACGAGTCAGCGCCAATCGTTCTCGAGTCTATGGACTTCCCGGATCCAGTTATCGGTATCGCCGTTGAGCCTAAGACACAGAAGGACCTCGACAAACTCTCTGTCGGACTCGCCAAGCTGGCTGAGGAGGATCCTACGTTCACCGTACGTACCGACGAGCAGAGCGGACAGACCGTCATCTCGGGTATGGGTGAGCTGCACCTCGACATCATCATCGACCGACTCAAACGTGAGTTCAAGGTGGAGTGCAACCAGGGACGTCCTCAGGTAAACTACAAAGAGGCCATCACCACTACCGTCAACCTGCGCGAGGTTTACAAGAAGCAGTCGGGTGGACGTGGTAAGTTCGCTGACATCATCGTCAACGTCGGACCGGTGGATGAGGACTTCAAGGAGGGCGGACTCCAGTTCTCCGACTCTGTCAAGGGCGGTAACATTCCGAAGGAGTTCATCCCGTCAGTGCAGAAGGGATTCACCAACGCCATGAAGAACGGCGTGCTCGGTGGCTTCCCTATGGACAGCCTCAAGGTGGAGCTCGTCGACGGATCATTCCACCCGGTTGACTCCGACCAGCTCTCATTCGAGATTGCTGCCATGCAGGCTTACAAGAACGCTTGCTCTCAGGCACACCCTGTCCTCATGGAGCCTATCATGAAGCTCGAGGTTGTTACCCCTGAGGAGAACATGGGTGATGTGATCGGCGACCTCAACAAACGCCGTGGACAGGTTGAGGGTACTGAGGCTACCCGCTCAGGTGCCAGCATCGTCAAGGCTATGGTTCCGCTGGCTGAGATGTTCGGATATGTCACCACACTCCGTACCATCACATCCGGACGTGCCACCAGCTCCATGCAGTACGACCACCACGCACCTGTAAGCAACTCCATCGCCAAGGCCGTTCTCACGGAATGCGGCGGAAGGGTTGACCTCGTAAAATAGAATAAACTGTGACAGGGATGTGTGTTAGCGTATGACTCTTAACACGCACCCCTCTCACCCTTTAATAACTTTTAATTACAACAACAAAACAATGAGTCAGAGAATTCGTATCAAACTGAAGTCCTACGACCACAACCTCGTGGACAAGTCAGCCGAGAAGATCGTCAAGACCGTCAAGGCTACTGATGCAACTGTGAGCGGCCCGATTCCTCTCCCGACCCACAAACGCATCTTCACTGTCAACCGCAGTACTTTCGTCAACAAGAAAAGCCGCGAGCAGTTCGAGCTGAGCACCTACAAGCGCCTCATCGACATCTATAACGCGACACCCAAGACTGTTGACAGCCTCATGAAACTTGAGTTGCCCAGCGGTGTGGAAGTAGAGATCAAAGTGTAAGTAAACGAAAACTAAAGAGAAAAATCAATTTTTAAAATCAATTTGAAATGCCAGGATTAATTGGAAAGAAAATCGGAATGACATCCGTTTTCAGTGCCGAGGGCAGAAATCTGCCATGCACTGTTATCGAAGTAGGTCCTTGTGTTGTTACCCAGGTCAAGACCGAGGAGGTCGACGGATACAAGGCCGTGCAGGTGGGATTCCAGGAGGCAAAGGAGAAGAACACTTCCAAGCCAATGAAGGGACACTTCGCAAAGGCCGGTACAACACCGAAGAGACACTTGGCCGAGTTCACTTTTGATGAAGACTACAACCTCGGTGACGTAATCACCGTAGAGCTTTTCGAGGACGTTCCTTACGTTGACGTAGTCGGCACCTCGAAGGGTAAGGGCTTCGCCGGTGTTGTAAAGCGCCATGGTTTTGGCGGTGTCGGACAGGCAACACACGGTCAGGACGACCGTCAGCGTGCCCCAGGTTCAATCGGTGCCTGTGCCACTCCGTCCCGTGTATACAAGAACCTGCCGATGGCCGGACAGATGGGAAATGAGCGAGTGACTACTCATAACCTGCAAGTGATTAAGGTGATTCCTGAACACAACCTTCTCCTTGTGAAGGGCTCTGTGCCAGGTTGTAAAGGTTCAATCGTAATAATTAAGGCGTAATGGAAGTATCAGTATTTAACATAAAGGGCGAGGACACAGGAAGAAAGGTGGAGCTCAACGACGAGATTTTCGGAATCGAGCCTAACGACCACTGCATTTATCTCGCCGTAAAGCAGTATCTCGCTGACCAGCGTCAAGGAACTGCAAAGTCTAAGGAAAGAAGTGAAATCGCTGGATCCACACGCAAGCTCATCCGTCAGAAGGGAAGCGGTGGTGCCAGACGCGGTGACATCAAGTCTCCTGTTCTTCGTGGAGGTGGACGCGTGTTCGGTCCCAAGCCCCGCGACTACAGTTTCAAACTCAACAAGAAGGTGAAGGATCTCGCGCGTAAGAGCGCTCTCTCGTACAAGGCACAGCAGGATGCACTGATTGTCGTTGAGGACTTTGAATTCGATGCTCCAAAAACTAAAGAATTCAAAAAAATCCAAAAAAACCTTAAAATTGACGACAAGAAGCTTTTGCTCGTTTTGCCAGGTGTAAATAAAAACGTATATTTGTCAGCTCGTAATATTCAGCGTGTTGACGTCATGACTGCGACTGACCTGAACACCTACAGGGTGATGAATGCGAATGTCCTGGTTGTGACAGAAAATGCGTTGTCTTTGGTTTGCAAGAAAACTGGACCGAAGGCTGATAACGAACCTGTAAATGATTAAAATTAGGAGGCACGTAATATGGGATACATTATCAGACCTCTGGTGACAGAGAAAATGAACGCGATCACTGAGAAGGCCTCTCAGGACAAGAAAATCGTCACTCTGAACAAGAACAAGGTTGAGACGAAGGGCGCTGTTGAGGAAACACGGTCCTATACCGTCAAGAACAAGAAGGGCGAGACGAAAAAGACCAAGACTGTCTACACTTACAACAAGCCGGCTAGACAAGTTTACGGGTTCATCGTAAAGCCTGAGGCCAACAAGATCGAGATCAAGAAAGAGATAGAAGAAAAGTTTAACGTAACTGTAGTTTCTGTCAACACTGTACGCTACAACGGTAAGTCAAAGAGAAGATACACTCGCTCTGGAGTTGTCAGCGGAAGGACAAACGCCTACAAGAAGGCAATCGTCACACTTCAGGAAGGAGAAACTATTGATTTCTATAGTAACATTTAAATAAAAAATGGGTATTCGTAAATTCAGACCTACAACTCCAGGTCAAAGACACAAAGCTATTGGTACTTTCGATGATGTTACTACGTCAGTACCAGAAAAATCTCTCGTCTATGGAAAAAAGAGCACCGGCGGACGTAACAACTACGGTCGCATGACGGTTCGCTACAGAGGTGGCGGACACAAGAGACTCTTACGTTTCATCGACTTCAAGAGAGACAAAGATGGAATACCAGCAGTAGTCAAGACAATCGAGTACGATCCGAACCGCTCGGCACGTATCGCGCTTCTTTTCTATGCTGACGGAGAAAAACGATATATCGTTGCTCCGAATGGACTGCAAGTGGGTGACAAGCTTATGTCAGGTCCCGATGCCGCACCTGATCTCGGCAACACCCTCCCTCTTAAGAACATACCTGTCGGTACCGTTATCCACAACATCGAAATCCGCCCGGGACAGGGTGCCAAGATGGTTAGGTCAGCAGGTAACTTCGCTCAGTTGACTTCACGTGAAGGTGACTTCTGCGTCATTAAGCTCCCTTCAGGAGAAATCAGGAAAATACACTCTGTGTGCCGCGCTACAATCGGAAGCGTAAGCAACTCCGACCACGCGCTGGAGTCTTCAGGTAAGGCCGGACGATCAAGGTGGCTCGGTAGAAGACCTCACAACCGTGGTGTCGTTATGAACCCGCACGACCATCCGATGGGTGGTGGTGAAGGACGTCAGACCGGTGGACATCCACGCTCTAGAAACGGCCTTTACGCTAAGGGCTTGAAGACGCGCTCTCCGAAGAAGCACTCTAACAAGTATATTATTGAAAGACGTAAAAAGTAACAAGTTAACTAAGTAGATCATATGAGTCGTTCATTAAAAAAAGGTCCGTATATCAACGTAAAGCTTGAGAAAAAGGTTCTTGCCATGAATGAGTCCGGAAAAAAATCCGTCATCAAGACATGGGCCAGGGCATCCGTGATTTCACCGGACTTCGTTGGACACACTATTGCAGTTCATAACGGTAATAAATTCATACCTGTTTACATCACCGAGAACATGGTCGGACACAAGCTGGGTGAGTTCTCACTCACACGTACTTTCAGAGGACATGCCGGTAACAAGAAAAAGTAATCAGGTGATTAAATCAAGTAACTAATAATGGGAGCAAGAAAAAGAAAGATGGCCGAAGCAATCAAAGAGGCCAAGAAAACTACATATTTCGCTACTCTCCGCGATATACCTACATCACCACGCAAGATGAGATATGTTGTCGACCTGATCAGGGGCATGGAGGTCAACAAGGCCTTAGCCACACTCAAGTTCGTCACCAAGCACGCATCACGCGACGTTGAGAAGGTTCTCAAATCTGCCATATCAAACTGGGAGCAGAAAAACGAAAGAAAAGCAGACGACGAGCAGCTCTACATCTCGAAAATCTTCGTTGACGAAGGACAGACGCTCAAACGTATGCGCCCTGCACCACAGGGAAGAGGTTACAGAATTCGCAAGCGTTCTAATCATGTCACTGTGTTCGTGGACGCTATAACTAAGGAGGAAGAATAATTATGGGACAGAAATGTAATCCAATAAGCAATCGTCTCGGCATCGTCAAGGGTTGGGACTCGAACTGGTTCGGAGGTAAAAACTTCGGAGACAACATTCTTGAGGACAACAAAATTCGCAAGTACCTCAACGCCAGATTAGCTAACTCCAGCGTCTCTAAAATCGTCATTGAGCGCACGCTCAAGATGGTCACCATCACCATTTGCACAGCCCGTCCAGGCGTGATTATCGGTTCGAAAGGTGAGAACGTTGACAAACTCAAGGAGGAGCTCAAGAAAATCACGGACAAGGACATCCAGATCAACATCTACGAAATCAAGAAGCCTGACCTCGACGCAACTATTGTTGCCAACAACATCGCAAGGCAGATTGAGAACAAGATGGCTTACAGAAGGGCTATCAAGACAGCAATCAGCAATGCCATGCACAACGGTGCCGAGGGTATCAAGGTTCAGATCTCAGGCCGTCTCAACGGTGCCGAAATGTCTCGCTCGGAAATGTACAAGGAGGGAAGAACTCCTCTTCACACGCTCCGTGCCGACATCGACTACTGCCTGGCAGAGGCGCTCACGAAGGTAGGTCTGCTCGGTATCAAGGTTTGGATCTGCAGAGGAGAGATCTTCGGTAAGAAGGACCTGGCGCCTAACTTCAGCCAGCAGAAAGATGGTGGAAGAGGCAATGCCGGTGGAAAGAGATTCAGAAACAGAAAAAACAACAACCGCTAATCAGACTTTGAATTATGCTACAGCCTAAAAGACAAAAATATAGAAGACCGCAAAAAGGGCGTGGTCGTTGGAGAGGTGTCTCTCACAGAGGTACAGAGCTGGCTTTCGGATCTTTCGGCATCAAGGCACTTCAGGAAAGATGGATCAGTGCTGCTCAGATAGAGGCTGCCCGTGTGGCAATCACTCGTTACATGCAGCGTCAGGGACAGGTATGGATCCGCATCTTCCCAGACAAACCTATCACAAAGAAGCCTGCTGACGTCCGAATGGGTAAAGGTAAGGGAGACCCTTACAAGTATGTCTTCCCAGCTAAGCCTGGACGTATCCTTTTCGAGGTTGAGGGTGTTCCCTACGACATCGCTAAGGAGGCACTGAGACTCGGAGCTCAAAAGCTGCCTACCACTACTAAGTTTATTGTTAGACGTGATTACGACCAAAACGCTTGAGCATGATGAAAATTTCAGAAATCAGAGAACTCACAACTGCCGAGCTGGCAGAGCGCATCGATACTGAGAGCGCTAACTATGCGGACATGAAGTTCAACCACACCATTTCTCCACTCGAGGACAATTCTCAAATCAAGAAATTGCGTCGTGACATCGCTCGTATGAAGTGTGAGCTTCATAGTAGAGAACTTAATAAATAATCGCCAAATGGAAAGAAATCTTAGAAAACAAAGAACGGGTGTGGTCACCAGCGACAAGATGGAAAAGACTATCGTGGTCGCCTCCAAGTTCAAGGAGAAGCACCCTATTTATGGTAAGTTCGTCAGCAAGACGAAAAAATACCATGCTCACGACGAGAAGAACGAATGCCATGTTGGCGACACAGTTCTCATCATGGAGACACGTCCGCTGAGCAAAACCAAGAGATGGAGACTAGTAAGAATCGTAGAAAGAGCTAAGTAATTATGATACAGACAGAATCAAGATTAACAGTGGCCGACAACAGCGGTGCAAGAGAAGTGCTCTGCATCCGCGTGCTCGGAGGCACAAAGCGCAGATATGCCACTGTTGGCGACGTGATCGTCGTTGCAGTAAAAAGCGCCATCCCTACTTCTGAAATCAAGAAGGGAACTGTCTCCAAGGCTCTTATCGTGAGAACCAAGAAAGAAGTGAGAAGACCTGACGGATCATACATCCGCTTTGACGACAACGCATGCGTTCTGCTCAACAACGCGGGCGAAATGAGAGGTAGCCGTATCTTCGGCCCTGTTGCCCGTGAGCTCCGCTCGGAGAACATGAAGGTCGTTTCACTCGCTACTGAAGTACTTTAATTCAAAAAGCAAGAAGTAATGAGTAAATTACATATCAAGAAAGGGGACATGGTTGTCGTCAATGCTGGTAACAACAAGGGACAGAAGGGCAAAGTCCTTCAGGTCCTTGTTAAGAAGCAGAGAGCCATCGTCGAGGGAGTCAACATGGTCTCCAAGAGCACCAAGCCCAGCGCTCAGCACCCACAGGGTGGAATCATTAAGCAAGAGGCCCCGATCCACATCTCTAACCTCAATCCTGTCGACCCTAAGACAGGTGAGGCTACCAGAATTGGCAGACGGATCGGTGCAAATGGTAAATTAGTTCGTTACGCAAAAAAATCAGGAGAGGAGTTATAATGGCTAATACTGCAAACTTAAAGAATGTCTATGCCGAGAAGATCGCTCCGGCATTGATGAAACAGTTCAACTATTCTTCTCCTATGCAGATTCCTGTATTGAAGAAGATTGTCGTGAACCAGGGACTTGGATCGGCTACAGCAGACAAGAAAATCATCGAGGTGGCCGTTAACGAAATCGCTCAAATCACTGGTCAGAAGCCGGTGGTTACACTCTCAAAGAAGGATATCTCTAACTTCCGCCTTCGTAAGAAGATGCCTATCGGCGTCATGGTAACCCTCAGAAGAGAACGCATGTACGAGTTCCTTGAGAGACTCATCAGAGTTTCTTTGCCCCGTATCAGAGACTTCAAGGGTATCGAGTCCAGACTCGACGGACGTGGAAACTACACGCTCGGCATCCAGGAGCAGATCATCTTCCCTGAAATCAACATCGACCAGATCGACAAGATCCAGGGTATGAATATCACTTTCGTTACATCAGCGAAGACCGATGAAGAGGGCTACGCGCTCCTCAAGGCATTCGGACTTCCGTTTAAGGACGCTAAAAAATAAAAGACTGTTATGGCAAAAGAATCAATGAAAGCCCGCGAGGTTAAGCGTGCGAAACTCTGTGCAAAGTATGCAGCAAAACGCGCTGCGCTCAAGAAGGTCATTGCGACCGGCTCTCCAGAGGAGGCTTATGAGGCAGCCAGAAAACTGCAGGCTATCCCCGCTAACGCCAACCCTATCAGACTCCACAACAGATGCAAGATCACCGGACGTCCGCGCGGTTACATCCGTCAGTTCGGCATCTCCCGTATCCAGTTCAGAGAAATGGCGTCTGCCGGTCTCATTCCCGGCGTGAAGAAGGCAAGCTGGTAAGAATCAGAACTACTTTTTTTATTATTCATTTAAATATTGTCGGGCAATCCCGATTAATTTAATTTCATTATGACAGATCCTATAGCAGATTATCTGACGCGTTTGAGGAATGCTATCATGGCCAAGCATAAGGTCGTGGAAATCCCTGCGTCAAACCTGAAGAAGGAAATCACAAAGATTCTCTTCGACAAAGGCTATGTACTCAACTACAAGTTCATTGATGAGGGTCCTCAGGGATGCATCAAAATCGCGTTGAAGTACGATGCTGAAACAAAGTCAAGCGCTATCAAGTGCCTGAAACGCGTGTCACGTCCGGGACTTCGTAAGTACACCGGATACAAGGACATGCCGAGAGTTATTAACGGATTGGGTATCGCAATTCTATCCACATCCAAAGGTGTAATGACGGACAAGGAGGCTTCTGAGCTCAAGATCGGCGGTGAGGTCCTCTGCTACGTCTACTAATCAAGAGAGGAGGATATACATATGTCTAGAATTGGTAAACTGCCTATTACTATTCCTGCAGGAGTGACTATCACTCATAAGGATGACATTGTAACGGTCAAGGGTCCGAAGGGCGAGCTGTCGCAGTATGTGAACCCCGCCATCAAACTGACCATCGAGGACGGAACACTCTCTCTTGAGGAGAACACTGATATGATGACCGACAACGTGAAGCAGCGTCACGCCTTCCACGGCCTTTACCGCTCGCTTGTCAACAACATGGTTGTGGGTGTTTCAGAAGGATATAAAAAGACACTGCAGCTCGTCGGCGTCGGCTACCGTGTAAGCAACCAGGGCAACGTCCTTGAGTTCGCTCTCGGATATTCTCATGCCATCGTGTTCGAAGTGCCCAAGGAAGTGAAAGTTGAGACAAAGTCTGAGCGTAACCAGGATCCGCTCATCATGCTCGAGTCTTGCGACAAGCAGCTGCTCGGTCAGGTATGTGCTAAAATCCGTTCGTTCAGAAAGCCTGAGCCATACAAGGGCAAGGGTATCCGCTTCCAGGGTGAGGTGATCAGAAGAAAGTCTGGTAAGTCAGCAAGTGCAAAATAATTAAACAAAAGTACGAGTTATGATAACAAAGATAGAAAGACGTATTAAAATCAAACATAGAGTACGTAATAAGATTTCTGGTACTGCTGACCGTCCACGTATGTCTGTTTTCAGAAGCAACAAGCAGATTTACGTTCAGATCATCGACGACGAAGCTGCCAAGACACTCGTCGCAGCCAGCTCAATGGGACTTGATAAGATGCCTAAGTGCGAGCAGGCCGCAAAAGTGGGTGAGTTAATTGCTGAGAAGGCGATCAAGGCCGGTATCGAGACTGTAGTCTTCGACCGTAACGGTTACCTTTATCATGGTAGAGTTAAACAGGTGGCTGAGGCAGCCCGTAAGGCAGGACTTAAATTTTAATAAGAATTATGGTTAATAGAGTAAAAAAAGGAAACGATATCGAACTCAAGGATCGATTGGTTGCTATTAATCGTGTTACCAAGGTGACAAAGGGTGGTAGAACATTCACGTTCGCTGCTATCGTTGTGGTAGGCGACGGCAAAGGAGTCGTAGGCTACGGACTTGGTAAAGCGGGTGAAGTCACAGCTGCTATTGAGAAGGGCGTCGAGTCTGCCAAGAAAAACCTCGTCAAGGTGCCAATTATCAACGGTACGGTGCCTCACGAGGCATATGGTAAATTCGGAGGAGCCAGAGTGCTCATCATGCCGGCTGCTGAAGGTACTGGAGTGGTGGCAGGTGGTGCCATGCGACAGGTGTTCGAAAGCGTAGGTATCACCGACGTTCTCGCCAAGTCCAAGGGATCGTCCAACCCTCACAACCTGGTCAAGGCTACAATCGAGACCCTCGCAAACATGAGGGACGCTAAGTCTGTGGCAAAGGACAGAGGAGTGAGTCTCACTAAAGTATTCAAAGGTTAAGGAGGACTTTACATATGGCAACAATAAAAATAAAGCAGGTCAAGAGCCGCAATAACAGGCCGATCGACCAGAAGCGCACACTCGACTCTCTTGGACTGAACAAAATCAATAAGGTTGTCGAGAGAGAAGACACACCCTCACTTCGGGGTATGATCAGAAAGGTCGAGCACCTTGTGCAGGTCATCGACTGATGAGTGTTTCGAATCTAGTTTTAACACGTAAATTTTCAACAAATGGAATTATATAATCTTAAGCCAGCTGAAGGTTCCACGCATAACAGCAAACGTGTCGGTAGAGGTTACGGTTCAGGTAAGGGCCGCACTTCAACCAGAGGACACAAGGGTGCGAAGGCACGCTCCGGTTATTCAAGGAAAATCGGCTTCGAAGGTGGACAGATGCCATTGCAGCGCCGCGTTCCAAAGTTCGGATTCAAGAACATCAACCGCGTTGAATACAAAGGCATCAACCTTTCGACCATTCAGGCTCTTGCAGACGCTAAGCAGCTTGAGCGCATCACGGTCGAAGACCTCATCGCTGCAGGATACATCAACAAGCACCAGCTTGTTAAGATTCTCGGCAATGGTGAGATCACTTCCAAGCTCGAGGTTGTGGCTCATGCTTTCTCTAAGACGGCAGAGGCTGCAATTACTGAGAAAGGTGGTAACGCAGTAAAGATGAAATAAGCTGGAACAATGAAAAAGTTTAGTGAATTAAAATTAGTCAAGACTATCACGAATATATGGAGGATTGAGGAACTCCGAACCAGGATCCTCATCACTCTCGGACTTGTGGCTGTCTATCTCTTCGGATGCCAGATCGTGCTTCCGGGAGTTGACCGTGAGGCCATCAAGGAAGCGATGCACAACCAGACCAGTGAGGGACTTATGGCCCTTCTCAACATGTTCACAGGTGGTGCATTCGAGAAAGCCTCTATCTTCGGACTCGGTATCATGCCGTATATCTCTGCGTCAATCGTCATGCAGCTGCTCGGACTGGTGGTCCCTTACTTCCAGAAGATGCAGCGCGAAGGCGAGAGCGGAAGACGAAAAATCAATCAGTACACCCGTTACTTGACTGTCGTCATCCTTCTCGTGCAGGGTCCTTCTTATCTGCTCAACCTCAACATGCAGGTGGGAACTCAGGCGCTTTATGAAGGTATCGACTGGACCATGTTCTCCATCACTTCCACCATCATCATGGCAGCAGGAAGTATGTTCGTGCTCTGGCTTGGCGAACGCATCACGGACAAAGGCATCGGAAACGGTATTTCCATCATCATCATGATTGGTATCATCGCCGACTTCCCTATGGCCTTCATTCAGGAGTTCACTGCCAGAACCAGCTCACAGGGACAGGGAGGACTCGTTATGTTCCTTATCGAGATCATCGTATGGTTTGCTGTCATCGCAGCGGCTATCATGCTCGTACAGGGTGTGCGCAGAGTACCGGTTCAGTATGCCAAGCGCGTGGTTGGAAACCGTCAGTACGGCGGTGCAAGACAGTACATCCCGCTTAAGCCATATGCAGCAAACGTCATGCCTATCATCTTCGCACAGGCCATCATGTTCATACCTATGTTCATCGGTGGACTCATCGGAAGTAAGGAGAGCACAGGCGTAAGGTTGCTGAGCGACCCTTCAAGCTGGTTGTACAACCTGATTTTCGCTGCGCTGATCATTTTGTTCACCTATCTGTACACAGCACTGACCATCAACCCGACGCAGATGGCAGACGACATGAAACGTAACAACGGATTTATTCCTGGAGTGAAACCGGGCAAGAGCACGGCTGACTTCCTCGACAACATCATGTCTAAAATCACTCTGCCGGGATCTCTGTTCCTTGCTTTCATCGCCATCCTTCCTGTCTTTGCAGGTATGTTCGGCGTGCAGCAGGGATTCGCAAGATTCTTCGGAGGTACTTCTTTGCTCATCCTTGTGGGTGTGGTTCTTGACACGCTGCAGCAAATCGAGACCCATCTGCTCATGAGACACTACGACGGTATTCTTGATACCGGCCGTATCAGAGGAGCACATTAATGAATCCATAGTTATAGGATGATTTATCTTAAGACCGACGATGAGGTGGAGCTTCTCAGAGAAGCCAACCTTCTGGTGGGAAAGACCCTGGCTGAGATGGCAAAGCTCATCAAGCCAGGCGTCACTACCCGACAGCTCGACAAGGTAGCCGACGAGTTCATTCGTGACCATGGAGCCATTCCAACGTTCAAAGGGTTCCCTAACCCATACGGAGGACCATTCCCGGCGAGCATCTGCACTTCGGTAAACGACCAGGTCGTTCACGGAGTTCCAGACGACAAGCCTCTGCAGGAAGGTGATATTGTCTCAGTGGACTGCGGTACTTTACTCAACGGTTATTGTGGAGACTCTTGTTACACATTTCCTGTCGGTGAGGTAGAGCCAGACGTCATGAAACTGCTCAAGACGACCAAGGAGTCACTTTACAAGGGTATCGAGCAGGCGGTTGTCGGACACAGGCTCGGAGACATTTCTTTCGCTGTCCAACACCATTGCGTCCTCAACGGATATGGTGTCGTAAGGGAATTTGTAGGACACGGCATTGGAAAAGAGATGCATGAGGAGCCTCAGGTGCCTAACTACGGTAAAAGAGGCAGCGGACTACTGCTCAAAAGCGGTCTGTGCATCGCAATCGAGCCAATGATCACCATGGGCAGCAACAAAATCTACCTTGACGACGACAAGTGGACCGTACATACGAGAGACCATAAGGTAGCTGCGCATTACGAACATACCATATGCGTCAGAAAAGGAAAGGCCGACATCCTCTCATCGTTTGAATTCATTGAAGAAGTATTAAGAGAAAAATCTATTTGAAAACTATGGCTAAACAAAATGCTATCGAGCAGGACGGAAAAATCGTAGAGGCGCTTTCAAACGCCATGTTCCGCGTTGAACTTGAGAACGGGCATATGATCATCGCTCATATATCTGGCAAGATGCGGATGCACTACATCAAAATCCTTCCTGGTGACAAAATCAAGGTTGAGATGTCGCCTTACGACCTCTCTAAAGGACGTATCGTGTTCAGATACAAGTAAAACCATACGAGTTCATTTCAATAAAGACAAAAAATTGTCACAATATGAAAACTAAAGCATCTTTGAAAAAACGTACTCCTGACTGCGTTATCGTGAGACGTAAGGGACGTTTGTTTGTTATAAACAAGAAGAACCCGAAATTCAAGGTTCGTCAGGGTTAATTCTGTTGTTAAAAAAAAAGTTTATATATGGCAATAAGAATTGTAGGTGTTGACCTCCCACAAAACAAGCGAGGTGAAATTGCGTTGACATACATTTTCGGTATCGGACGCAGCAGCTCAGCCAAGATACTTGAAAAGGCTGGAGTGGATAAAGACATAAAAGTAAAGGACTGGACTGACGAACAAGCAGGTAAAATCCGTGCCGTCATCTCTGCTGAGTACAAAGTGGAAGGTGATTTGAGATCAGAGATTCAGCTGAACATCAAGCGACTCATGGATATCGGCTGCTACCGTGGTATACGCCACCGTCTTGGACTGCCTGTTCGCGGTCAAAGCACAAAAAACAACGCTCGTACACGAAAAGGAAAGAAAAAGACTGTCGCAAACAAGAAAAAGGCTACTAAATAATATTTGCATATGGCTAAGAAAACAACAACAGCGAAGAAGAGAGTGGTCAAAATCAGCGCCCAAGGACAGCTGCACGTTCACTCATCGTTCAACAACATTATTGTTACTTTGGCTAACAGCGAAGGACAGGCTATCTCTTGGTCTTCTGCCGGAAAAATGGGTTTCCGTGGTTCCAAGAAGAACACTCCCTATGCTGCTCAGATGGCAGCGCAGGACTGTGCAAAGGTAGCTTTCGACCTCGGCCTACGCAAGGTCGTTGCTTATGTCAAGGGTCCAGGTAACGGACGTGAGGCTGCAATACGTGGCGTACACGCTGCTGGTATTGAGGTAACAGAGATTATTGACGTGACTCCGCTTCCACACAATGGATGCCGGCCACCCAAGAGAAGAAGAGTATAATTAATATGATGAAGCAGTGTGCTCTTTATTTGGACTGTATCTTTCCTTTCTACAGTCGCGGCTGCTAAGAGCCCCTGCATCAAATAAAACTTTTGATTTATGGCAAGATATATTGGCCCTAAGAGAAGAATCTCACGTCGATTCGGAGAGGACATATTTGGTTCCGGTAAGGAAATCAAGCGTAACTATCCTCCTGGACAGCACGGAAATAACAGAAGAAGAAAGCAGACTGAGTACGGACTCATGCTTGCGGAGAAGCAGAAGGCAAAATACACTTACGGAGTTCTCGAGCGCCAGTTCCGTAACCTCTTCGAGAAGGCATCTGCCAAGGACGGAGTGACCGGTGAGGTACTTCTCCAGCTCCTTGAGTCAAGACTCGACAACATGGTCTACAGACTCGGTATGGCGCCTACAAGAGCTGCTGCAAGACAGCTTGTGAGCCACAGACACATCACTGTGGACGGACAGGTTGTCAACATTCCTTCATATAGCGTCAAGCCTGGACAAATCGTCGCAGTCAGAGAAAAGGCTAAGTCCCTCGAGGTTATCAACAACGCGCTCGCAGGATTCAACCACAGCAAATATCCTTGGATTGAGTGGGACGAGAACGTTAAAGGCGGAAAACTTCTTCATCTTCCTGAGAGAACTGATATTCCTGAGAATATCAAAGAGCAGATGATTGTCGAGTTGTATTCTAAATAAAAATAATCAAAATGGCAGTATTAGCATTTCAAAAACCAGAAAAAGTTATAATGTTGGACTCAACCAATACTTTTGGAAAGTTCGAGTTCAGACCTTTGGAGCCAGGATTTGGTATCACCGTCGGAAATGCCCTTCGGAGAATACTACTTTCCTCGCTCGAAGGCTTTGCCATCAACACCGTTCGTATCAGCGGTGTGGAGCATGAATTCTCTACTGTACCAGGAGTGAAGGAAGACGTTACCAATATTTTCTTGAATCTCAAACAAGTGAGATTCAGGCAGGCTGTCGATGGGGAGGACACCGAAAAGGTCTCCATCTCAGTGTCAAACGCAACGGAGTTCAAGGCAGGAGATATTCAGAACTATCTCAGTGGATTTGAAGTGTTAAATTCAGATTTGGTTATTTGCCATTTAGATCCGAGAGCAACTCTTGACATAGAACTGACTATCAATAAGGGACGTGGATATGTGCCAGCGGACGAGAACCGTGAGTACTGCAAGGAGGTAAGCCAACTTGCTATTGACTCTATCTATACCCCTATCAGAAACGTCAAGTTCGCCGTTGAAAACTATCGTGTGCAGCAGAAGACTGACTATGAGAAGCTGATTCTTGAGATCACCACCGACGGATCCATTCATCCGAAGGATGCGCTCAAGGAGGCCGCCAAAATCCTCATTTATCACTTCATGCTTTTCTCAGACGAGAAAATCACGCTTGAGAACAACGACTTCGAACACAATGAGGAATTCGATGAGGAAATCCTCAGGATGCGACAGTTGCTCAAGACCAAACTTGTCGATATGGATCTCTCCGTACGTGCCCTCAACTGCTTGAAGGCTGCCGGTGTTGAGACTCTCGGCGATTTGGTGCAATTTAACAAGACAGATTTGCTCAAGTTCCGTAACTTCGGTAAGAAGTCGCTCACAGAGCTCGATGAGCTACTCGACAACATGAACCTGCAGTTCGGAACTGATATATCCAAGTATAAATTAGACAAAGATTAATAAGCGATGAGACATAATAAGAAATTCAATCATCTTGGTCGTAAAGCTTCTCACAGGAAGGCGATGCTCGCTAACATGGCAATTTCCCTCATTGAGCACAAGCGTATCACTACGACTCTTCAGAAGGCTAAGGAACTTCGTAAGTATGTTGAGCCTCTGATCACCAAGGCCAAAGACGACAGCACAAACTCAAGACGTGTCGTGTTCAGCTACCTCCAGAGAAAAGAGTCTATCACTGAGCTCTTCGGAAACGTCGCTCAGAAAGTTGGCGACCGTAAGGGTGGATACACTCGTATCATCAAGCTCGGTAAGAGATATGGAGACGCTGCTGACATGGCTTTCATCGAACTCGTTGACTTCGATGAGAACATGGCCAAAGACACAAAGAAGAAGCGTACTCGCCGTTCTTCTAAGAAGACTGCTGCTCCTAAGGCCGAGGCACCAAAGACTGAGGAGGCAAAGGCTGAGGAACCCAAAGCAGAAGAAGCTCCCAAGGCAGAGGAAAAGGCTGAATAATATCAGAATACTTTCCATAACTTGCAAAAAACCGTATTTTCATCATCGAAAATACGGTTTTTGCGTTTTTCTATCCTTATTATTTCTTATTTTCCACGATTTTTAGTAAGTTTGCAGATTAATTACTAATCTCCGGAACTTGTCCGGCAAACTAACTAAATGCTTTCTCTGCGATGAGACGTTTCTTTTTTCTTTCCGTATGCCTGTTTTTCTCATGTGTCCTTTGCCTCAGAGCACAGGACTGGTATCAGGTGCACGTTGATTACGATGGGCATGAGTGGCTCTTCCCCGTCAATTTCCAGCATGTCAGCTTCATGGACTTCAATGAGGATAATTCTGCCGTGAAGATGCATCTCGCCGACGACGAGAACATCGTCATACCCTTTAATGTGGAGGCCAGTTCCAAGTGGGATGCCGTGTCCAACGGCATCACGCTCTCCGATGAACTCTCGCAGTGGGGGAAGAACAAGCACAAGGTGTTCGCCATATACATCACAACCGACGACGGCTCTGACATCGACTCAAAAGAAGTGTACAAGCACTGCCATATCTCCGTCGATGGGATGGGGGAGTACCCCGACAACTCCCTGCCGGGACAAATCCGTGGAAGAGGTAACTCCACATGGGAATGGTACCAGAAGAAACCTTACCGAATCAAATTCGACACGTCGTCAAAAATGCTGGGAATCAGCAAGAACAAAGACTGGGTGCTGCTTGCCAATTATCGTGATGTCACGAAGATGATGAATGTGTATACCAACATCACGGCCGACTGGATGGGCATTCCTTTTACCACACCTGTCCGATTCGCGGAACTTTTCGTCAATGGAGAATACAAAGGGGTCTATCAGGTGGCAGAGCAGGTGGAGGTCGGCGGCAACCGGGTACAGATCAACGAGAATGAGGGTCTGTTGCTTACGCTCGACGTCGACGACGGTCCGGAACTCAATCCTGGTGACAACAACTTCAGCACCAAGGTCTATGGGATGCCCATGCAGGTGAAGAACCCGAAAAGCCTGACCCAGGAGCAACTCGACGAGGTCAGGGCAGAGTTCGCTGTGCTTGAAAGCGCAATCAAGGCGCGCAACTATGACATCGTGGACTCTCTTATGGATATCGACTCCTATATCCGTATAATCCAGTTGCAGGAGTTCGTCTACAATGTCGAGCTGTCTGCCCCACGAAGCATCTTCCTCTTCCGCGACAAGGACGGAAAATTCACGTTCGGACCCGCTTGGGACTGGGACGCCGGCTTCGACTTCGACTGGTCCAACATGTACACCGGCCACACCTACTTCGCTGACTACCGCGAGACAATCCTCGGCACCAGGCCATACGACCGCAACGGCAACTACCAATGTCCGCGATTCTTCACCGACATGTTCGGAAACGGACGGTTCGTCAGGCGGTACAAGGAACTGTGGAACGCGGTGTCTGACTCCATTTATATCCGGAACTGGAACGAGACACAGCCTTACATCGACGCCTTGCATGAGCTCCAGGCAAAACAACCCCAGGGATACACCACGCCAGCCACCCGGGAGTCGACACGATGGCCGATACGAGGATTCGATTTCGACACCGAAATCGGCAAGATGAAAAAATGGCTTCAGAACCGGCTCAAATACCTCAACCCCATCATTGCTGCATATCCCGAGCCTGAAGACGAGGGCGGTGAGGTCATCGTGATTCCAGATGAATACACGCTCGTGGGTACGATTGAAAAATCCTATACCTTGCAATATTCCGGTGGATACAAGCAGGATGTCAGTGTCACGGTCAGTCGAGATGAACTGGCGAAACTGCTTGACGTGGAGCCCGGCACCCTGGATGAAACTACGCTTGACCTCGTTCCGCTCAATGCTGACGGCACAGAAGGCAACAACACGGCCGCGAAAGAATATGGAGCGTGGTTCGACGACGACGGCAACACAAATGCCTGGGCACAAGGACATGTCTACATCGAATCCGACGACCTCTTCTCGCTTGCATGCGGCTGCCATCCCGACAACTGCTGGGGTGGGGATGAGCATACCGTAACCATGCAATACCGACATTTGCCGTCGGCCAAGGCGGTGAATCTGCAGGCCACGTTCACCATCGAAGGCGGCGGTGGATGGTGGGGATGGTGACATCATCAGACTAAAAACTGAAA
>JAFUVE010000032.1 GCA_017483765.1 Bacteroidaceae bacterium
ACCAAACCCACCCACGAAGCCTCCACGTTTAGTAGGGGAAAAATCCGTTTTTCCAAGCAACCACGCCCCTGATACGTACCGCCCCCCAAAAATCCACCTCCCGTTGCAACCCACGCATAGGAGCGACGGTCTCCGACCGTTGAAGCAACCACGCCCCTGATACGTAAGCCCAAAAATCCATCCCCCGTTGCAACCCACGCGTAGGAGCGACGGTCTCCGACCGTTGAAGCAACCACGCCCCTGATACGTAGAGGCTAAAAAAATTACCTAAAAAAGGTGCGCCACCGTGGGGACGCACCTTTTTTGTAATATTTAAATCATGTGTTGGCTTTGCTTATTTCATCATCACCTTCTTGCCGTTGATGATGTAGATGCCCTTCGTAGGCTGGCTCACACGCTGACCGGAGAGGTTGTAGACGGCTCCGTCGCTGGCATCCGGGTTGGCAATCACGCTGGTCATGTCTTCAGCACCATACACGCCCTCAGCCTTCGCGTTGCTCTCGAAGTTAGTTTTTTATAAAATAATAGGATTATTGTCTGTATAAAAATCGTTGTTAAGCCAAATATCTAAGTTACAGATTTTTATAAGATGTCAAAATGTAATTGAAAAAAGTGAGTTTAAGCGGTTTAAAGTGCCACAGCCCTCATCATCTCAATACCGTATTTTCCCGTCGTAGTTGAAGATGGGCTGGTCGGTGGGCACCGGCTGGTCGTAGAACTGTACGGCGGAGTCGTTGAGCTTGGGATGCTGGAGGCGCAGCAGGCGCAGGATCTCGGCTCCTGCCCAGATGGCGGGTCCGTAGCCGTGAGCTGCCATGACATGGACGGGCCGGTAGGCGTAGAAAGCGGCGTCGAACCCCATGCCGGTCCCCACGCACACGTTCTCCACCTGCCCTTTGTCATTCACAGCCGAGGCGACGGCCTGCCAGGCCAGGAGCGCCACCGGCCCATAGGCTTTCGCGTCCGCCCACCCCTGGTTGACGGCATGGGCGAAGCAATAGGCGTAGATGGCCGTTGCGGAGGTCTCAAGGTAGGTGTCGGGCCGGTCGAGCAGCTGGTGCCAGAAGCCGTCGTGGTGCTGCAGCGCCGCCAGTCCTGCCATGTGCTGACGGAGCTGGGAGAGGATGGCGGGACGCTGGGGATGGTCCTGCGGCAGCACGTCGAGCACCTCGCACATCGTCAGGATGGCCCACCCGTTGGCCCGCCCCCAGTGGAAGGCGGGGTGCGGCTGCATGTCCTCCACCCATCCATGGCGGAACAGCCCTTTCTCCTTCAAGAACATACGGCTGGAGAACTGGAGAATCTGCCGCGCCGCCTCGTCGTAGTAGCTGGTGTCGCCCGTGAGCCGTCCCATATACGCCACGGCCGGCACACCCATGAACATATCGTCGAGCCAGACGGTGTTTTTCTGCGGCCGCAGGCGGGCGAAGGTGCCGTCCTCCAGGCGGTATTCCTTATGCATGATGTAGTCGATGTAGTTGTCGATAAGCGGACGAAGCGGCAGCGACGGGTCGGTGTCCAGCGCCTTGATCATCGAGCAGCATACGGCTCCCGCGTCGTCGAGCGCATGAGGATCCACCACCCTCCTGATGTTCACGTCGATTGCCTTTCCCTGGCCGTGGAGCTTGCGGAAGGCAGGCGCGATGTCCGCCAGCAGGCGGTGACGCTTGAAGACATAGTCGCGGTAGGCCTTGTCGCCCGTCGCGTCGAAGGCGGAGAGGACGGCCGAGTAGGTGACGCCCCACTCGTAGCTGGTCAGCCGGAAGCCGCCCTGACGCAGCTGCGTCTGTTCGTCGGCTGCCGAGAGGTCCGTCACAGTCTTCCCCGTCCGCTTGTCCACCAGCTCCGCCGGTGTCTCGCTGTCGATATAGCGGAGGATGCGGTCCATCGTCTGCTTCACCTCTGCCGCCGTCGGTATGCCATAAGGGATGCGGTAAGCCGGCTTCATGAGATGGAGCGGCGTGTTGTTGTCGTTCACTTGCTGAGCGGAGGCGTAGAGACATGAGATGGCGCAGCCCAGCGTCAGGATAGTTCGTCGGATATGCATGATGATAGAAAATGAGTTGTGAAAAAAAATCAGTTAGTCTTTTGCAAATGAGTATGATCAAGTTAGTTTTTGCAAATTTAGTGATTTTTTTTCAGATTCAAGCATAGCGGCGCCAAAAACTCTCCCAAAGAGTGGTTGTCAGCTTACTGTGGGAAGATGATGCGATAATGTCCGCTGAGGTGCATGAACGCGAAGAGCCGGAGCAGTCCGTCGTAGTAGGCGTCGAAATAGCCGTCGGAGAACGGCACGTGCCGCGCGTTCCAGAGCGCGTCGACGAACTCGCGCTTCTTGTCGTGGCTGCAGAGTACGGAGGCGGCTGCCAGCGTCGACACCAGCCCGATGCTGTGGCGGAGCTTCTTGAAGCCGCCCGCCTGCAGTATCTCGTCGTCGGCAGGGAGAGAGCCGTCGGTGCGGTACTGGTCCACATAGTCGTCGATTCCTTGGCTGTAGAAGAAGTTCTGAATCGTCTCGCCATACTGCCGCTGCCACTGCCCGTCGCTGCAGCACCACTCATAGTCCAACGCGATGTTCATCGGCACACGCCAGGAGTCATAACGGAAGTTGCTGCCGCCGTTGCGCCGTCCGCCGAATCCCGGCATGGGCTGCCCGTCGTAGCCGCAGAGGTCGGGGTTGAGTCCCGTCTGCGGGTTGATGGCCTTATGAAGGAACTCGCGTGAGCGCCGGGCACAGTCGCGCCACAGCTCCGCCCGTCCGTCGCCGGCCCAGCGTGCCCACACCTCATAGAATGCAGGGATATGGTAGGACGGGTCGGTGAAACGCATGCCGAATCCGGAGGGGGTGAAGGTGATGAGGCGGGTCTGCGGGTCGATGAGGAACGAGGCGTCGCGCCCCTCGCCACGCGGCATCGTGCAGTCGAGGATATGGCATGCCTCCGCCTTGTAGTCGATGCCCGTGTCGTCGCCCCAGCGGTTGCTGGCGAAGATGAGCGACGTGATGTAATAGAGCTCGCCGTCGCTTGCCGCACCCTGCGCGTTACGTGTTCCGTCGGTCTTGCAGCTCCAGGCGAAATAGCCTTTGAGCGGGCCGTCCTGATGCTGCATATAGCGTTTGCTCCACCGCCACAGCCGGTCGAAGATGTCCTTGCGGTCCATCTGCACCGCTATCATCATGCCGTAGGACATCCCTTCGGTGCGCGCGTCGTGGTTCTTGATGTCGGAGACGTAACCCATGGAGTCGCCGACTTCGAAATAGACGCGGTTGGGTCCGAAGAACACCTCCTCGAACACCTGTCCGAGGCGTGCCTCCACGCTGTCGGGATGATAGCCGGACTCGACGAAGAGGTTGCGGTACTGGCGCGTCTCGAACGCGCCCTGCTGCCAGGGCTGCTGGGCCATGGCTGTCAGAGACAAAACTGAAATTGCGGCGGTTGTGATAATTCTTCTCATATAAAAGATTTGTTAGCATTAAGTGATGTTAAAAAAATAACTTGCCTCACATTCCTGTTAATCGTAGGGACTTACTTTAAGTATGACCGTCTGGAGTAGAGACGCCCCGTGGGGCGTCTTCAAACGAAACCCCGTCACCACTATGGACTTACTTTCTATATGTCCGTCAGTTGACCGTCGTCTTGTCTTCTCGTATTCCTGTCTTCTTGTATGCATCAAAACAAGGCAACTTATTTTTTACTGTTAGCATTAAAACACTGCAAAGTTAAGAAAGAAAACACACAACGCCATACGGATTTGTTACAGATATTATCAGGATTGTAACAAAACGTGGTTCAAACACATAGTGATCGGGACGCATAGCAAGTCGGAATGACAATATGCATCCAATTACAGACAAAAAATACAGAAAAATTTGGTCGTTTCAACATTAATGACTAACTTTGCACTGTAATAGTATAGTAGTACACTAAAAACAACTCATGATGATCAAAGTAAACAATCTGACATTCAGCTACCCGGGGCAGCACGGCCTCCTGTTCGACGGGTTCAACCTGACGCTGCAGGAAAACAGGGTGTACGGACTGCTGGGCAAGAACGGGACGGGGAAGTCCACACTCCTCTATCTGCTCTCGGGACTGCTGCGCCCCAAAGGCGGAACCGTGGACGTGGACGGATTCACACCCCACCTGCGCAAGGCGGAGATGCTGCAGGAGCTCTTCATCGTGCCGGAGGAGTACGACCTGCCTGCCGTGCCGCTGAGCAAGTACGTGAAACTGACGGCCCCGTTCTATCCCCGTTTCAGCCACGAGGTGCTCAAAACCTGCCTCGCGGAGTTCGAGATGGAGGGCAACCCGAATCTGGGACGGCTCTCGATGGGACAGAAAAAGAAAGTGTACATGTCGCTGGCAATGGCAGCCGGAACCAAGCTGCTGCTCATGGACGAGCCTACCAACGGACTGGACATCCCATCGAAAAGCCAGTTCAGGAAGGTGGTGGCTCAGCAGATGGGGGAAGGACGCACGCTCATCATCTCCACCCATCAGGTGCACGACGTGGAGACGCTGCTCGACCACGTGCTCATTCTCAACCAGCGCGAGCTGCTGCTCGACAGCAGCGTGGACGACCTCACCTCGCGCTACAGCTTCGGAATCCGCATGCCGGGCGACATGGACGGAGTGCTCTATGCCGAGCCGTCGCTGCAGGGCAACATAACGATGGCACTCAGAAAAGCGGACGAGCCGGAGTCACTGCTCAACCTCGAACTGTTGTTTAACGCCGTAACGAAAGGACTTGTGAAATGAAAAGATTTGACCTCAGACGATTCAAGAATGTGATAGCCTATGACTTCACAACCGGACTGCAACCGATGCTGTGGTTCTCATTGGGCATGGTGATAGTATACCTGCTGCTGTTCGGGCTGTTCCATAACATGCACGACGCCATGGGGGCGGCAACCCCGCCGGAGATGAACGAATTCCTGATGAAAGCCATCATCCATGAGACGACGACGGCAGCTATCTATGCCGCCTACCTCTTCGTACTGGGGGCGTCATGCACGATTTTCAGGGGGGCGCAGCGCAAAGCGCCAAGGACAGTGCTGCTGACGCTTCCAGCATCCAACGCGGAGAAATTCCTCTCAAGATGGGTATACCTCGTGGTCTTCTCACTGCTCGGAAGCATCGGGGCCTTCGTCGTGGCTGACCTGCTGCATGCCGGATGGATGGCTGTCACAGGAAACCCGACGATCCTGGCCACGCGGTATTTCTTCGACCTCATACCCAACCTCGAAAGGGACAGGACCTACGACGTCATCTCGTACTACGCTCTTATGCTAACACTCCACTCGTTCTGCCTCATGTGCAGTGTGCTGTTCAAGAAATACCACCTCGTGGCGACTTTTGTCGTCGGACTGCTCTTATTAACGGTGCTCAACCACCTGCTCAGGAGACTGCTCACGCCGGAGTCCAAAGAGCCGGTACTGATAGGCCTGATGGCTGTGTGTACCGTCGTCTTCTCTGCCCTCGCCTACCGGCTCTTCTGCAGATGGCAAGTCGTCACACGTAAATTCGTCAACTTATGATGTTCAACAACGACCGACCGATATACATGCAGATGGCCGAACGGCTGTGCGACGAAATCCTGGCAGACACCTACCAGGACGACAGCCGCATACCGTCGGTCAGGGAATATGCCGTGATGCTGGGGGTCAACACAAACACGGCAGTGAAAGCCTACGAGGAGCTGGCTCAGCTAGGCATCATCTACAACCGCAGAGGACTCGGCTATTTCGTCAGGAAGGGTGCCAAAGGGGAAATACAACGGGCCAGACGGCTGAAATTCCTCAAGGAGACATTCCCGGAACTCTTCCGCCAGATGCGCCTCGTGGGTATGGGCATCGGAGACCTCGTGGCGGCATGGGAGAAATTTTAATATCATCCTATCTTCTTATACGGGAGCCGGCATTTTCATTGCCGGCTCCCGCATTTTTTTCAACGGGGAACAAGCCGCTCCTTCGCCAGACGAAATCGAGTAGGAGGAAAACGAAGTAGTTTTCTTCCTACTTTCGTTTTCCGTCCTCTCACACCACCGTACATGCGGTTCCGCATACGGCGGTTCCTAACACGGATGCAGTTTCACGTAGTAATCCATTAGGCAAGGGTACCCTGCACGTTTCAATAGCTCCTTTGTGGCGACGCGGTGCATGAAGCTATGAGCCGCACGGCAGTAACCCTTGCGGCTGTTCGCCCATTGCCACGCTTGCCACTTCGGGATGCCGCACTTTTGCAAGTTCTTGAAGCGTGTGCGCACCCTCTTCCAACATTTCCATATACACATACGAAGGTGACCACGCAGCCATTGGTCGGTATCCTCCAAGAAGCTGCGCATATCGGCATACCGAAAGTAGGTCACCCACCCTCGGATGGTCTGGGTCAATACCTCCTTGCGCCTCTCATAACCGATGTTCCAACTGCGCGAGGTCAGCTTTTTGAGCCGTTTACGCAGCTTGGCTTTCGTCTTCGGATGGATGCACAAGCGAGTCTTTCCCTTTCATGTGTAGAAGGAGTAGCCGAGGTACTTCTGTCCGTTCACGCTGCCTACGTGGGTCTTCTCGCGATTCACCTTCAAAAAGAGTTTCTTCTCAATGAAACGACTGATGCTCTCGCATACCCTCTCGGCTGCTCGTGGACTTTTGCAGAAAATAACGCAGTCGTCGGCATAGCGGACAAACGGCAGACCAC
Organism: Bacteroidaceae bacterium; assembly: GCA_017483765.1. Lineage (GTDB taxonomy): Bacteria > Bacteroidota > Bacteroidia > Bacteroidales > Bacteroidaceae > UBA3839. The sequence continues at coordinate 6,696 of JAFUVE010000032.1, forward strand.
GGCGTTCAAGTTCACGGTCAAGCTCATTGAGCATTATGTTGCTCAGTATCGGACTTAACGGGCCGCCTTGCGGCACACCCTGCTCCGTGTCCTCGAACTTGTGGCCTATCATCACTCCGGCACGCATGTACTTGTGGACGATAGACACGACACGGCCGTCCTTGATGGTGTCCGACAGAAGCTGTACCAGCTTGCTTTGGTTCACCGTGTCGAAGAACTTCTCCAAGTCCAGGGCTATGCAGTATTTGTAGCCGCCACCTATAATTTCCTGCGCACGATGTAATGCTTGGTGTGCGCTCCTGCCAGGACGGAAGCCGTAGCTGCCGCCCGAAAATTTCGGCTCATACACCAAGCTCAACACCTGCGCGATGGCTTGTTGGATGACGCGGTCAACTACGGTGGGGATACCGAGCTGACGCATCTTGCCTCCATCCTTGGGTATCTCTACCCTGCGGACGGGATTAGGACGGTACTTCCCGTCCAACAGACTTTCAACTATTTCTACCTTGTGGCTTCGCAGGTACGGAAGTAGCTGTTCCACATCCATCTTGTCGATGCCACCACTCCCCTTGTTAGCCTTGACTTGTTTATAAGCTCTGTTAAGGTTGTCGGAAGTCAAGATGTACTCCAGCATCCTGTCTGACGTTAGTTGCACTTCTACGAGGTCGTCTCCGACCATCCCAATCAAAGTCTGCGCTCCCTCATAGCTTTCGCGTTCCGCGCTATCCTTTTGAGGGCAGCTTTCTACTGGTTTCTGCTTTTCTTCCTTCCTCGGGTAATCTAAAGTCGCTGCTCGTTTGGTTAAGTTCTGCCCTTCGCCAAGACCAACGAGCTTTAAGGTCTCGGCTACTATGGCGTCTGCTGACTTCTGCGGGTTCGCTGTTGCTGCTCACCTCATGGCTCGCCCCGCAGACCTCCTCGGATAAGGGCACTGTCTTTCCATCTTATGCCTGCCACATTTACACTCACCGTTACGAATAGCTATCGGGCTTCAGCTTGTTTTGCAGCCTTACCCACGGCTCCGCGCCTTGTATGTGGTTTCTGTACGTCAGGCCAGATGTTTGCCGCCAGCTTCTTTCAGATTCCGACTCACGACGGACACCCTTGCTCTTGGCTATGTGATTCCCGCTATTAGGGCTCACTCGGGACTTCCACCCGTTAGACAATGCTCATGCCGAGCATACAAAAAAGGCGGACTCACCCTGCACGGGCTTGTCCGCTTCACCACACATTTTTTATATGGCATACAAAATATTTTAAGGTATCCTACTTTTCTGTCCTCACCACCTTGTAAGCGGCGTTGAACGTGATGTCCACGTCGTTCGACAGCTCTATCTCATAGCCTTTGCGCTGCTTGTCGATCTGCACAATCTTCTGCTTGGGATAGGCGGTCTTCACGTATTTGCTGATCGGACCGGGGACTATCGTCGGGGGGACGGCCTTGCGCCCACAGTCCACTTCTGTCCAATCGCCGTTTTTGTCAAAATCCACTGTCGTGTTGTCGGACAGCGTCACCTCATACAGGCTGCCGTCGTTGTCGTTGTCCTTCTTCACCCGCTTGATCGTGAGCGAAGGAAAATGGGCCTTGACGAACTTCTGGGCTGCAGGTGGCAGCTGCATCTGGTCTTTCTGCTCTTTCTCATCTTTGTCGTTGCACGCAGTAGCCTGCGTCACGGCCAACAAGGCAAATAAAAAATACAAAATCCTTTTCATAATTTTTGTTTGTCTGTTTAGTTAATAAAAAAAGTATTCTCTCCGTTTGTCAATTTGACACTGCAAAGATAAAGAAGAAAATGATTCTCTGTCGCAAATTCCTGTTACAATCAAGTTACACCGCAAAAATGTAACGGAATTGTAACCGGATACCAAGAAAAAAACGCATGATATTACATGCAGAATGAGCAAATACACGTGCCATATAGTATAATACAATGTGGAAATCGTTAAAAAATTCGAATCAGGCTCCATCTGAAGACGGAAAACGGCTGGATTTCTTGCGAATATCAGAAAAAATGCTGAATTTTGCAGTTGATTACTTCTGATGTACAACCACAAGCGATGTCAGACCGTTCTTTTAAGAACAAACAACAACCATTCAAACTCCAAACTTATCGTAGCCTTGACACGTCCAGTGTGGCGCATCCTGACTTCGTCCACACTAAGGTTCCATGTGTCGGGTGTCCGTCCGCAGGGCTCTCTCAACTCTAAACTAAAAAGCAACTTCACTCTAAACTTTTAAAAAAAATGAAAATGATTCTTACGCTGCTGCTGACGCTTTGCTGCGCCGCAGCCAACGCCCAAAGACTGGAGGGCACGTTCAAGGCCGACAAGGCTTTCGAGGAGATGGCAAACAACTACGTAGAGCAGATGATGGAAGGTCAGCAGCTGGACTTCGACGCTGACCTCAATGCCGGACTCAGCCTCTTCTACATGAGCGACAGCATCACCAACATCATCATCGAGGTGAGCGCGCAGGTGGAGAAAGTACACGTGGACGCAACCGTCACCTTCCAGGGCATTTACAAACGGGAAGGCGACCACATGACTTGCACCTACAGCAAAGACGACATGGACGTGGCGGTCATGAACATCGAGTCGTTCGACCCCGAAGTCAGCCAGATGCTCAAGGACAACGGCGACATGGTGTACGGCGTGGCGGAAGAGCAACTGCGCAGAGCCGTGGAGCCGCATGCCGACAAGCTCTTCAAAGCCACCGGCTACTTCAAAGACTACGACATCCTGGAGCTGACCGAAAACACATTGCGCATCCGGCTGGAGGAAGGACTGGAGATCAACCTGAAGAGGCCGGAATAACGGACATTGCACGTTTGCCATGACTGACGAAGGAGGCAAGACCTATATCGCCATCGACCTGAAGAGCTTCTACGCATCGGTGGAGTGCGTGGAGAGAGGGCTCGACCCGCTCTCCACAAACTTGGTCGTGGCCGACAAGAGCAGGACGGAGAAGACCATCTGCCTCGCCGTCACTCCCTCGCTGAAGGCATACGGCATCAGCGGAAGGGCGCGCCTGTTCGAAGTGGTGCAGCGCGTGAGGGAGGTGAACAACGAACGGCGGTGCATGGCTGGCGGACGACTCAACGGACGGTCGGCAGACGACCGACAGCTGCAGGCACACCCCGACTGGGCGATGGACTACCTCGTGGCTCCGCCCCGAATGGCGCATTACATGAAAGTGAGCACTGACGTGTATCAGACCTACCTGAAGTACGTGGCGGCTGAGGACATCCATGTCTACAGTATCGACGAGGTGATGATGGACGTGACTCCCTATCTCAAGACGTACAAGATGACGGCACACGAACTGGCGATGACGATGATTCGCGACGTGCTGCGCTCTACCGGCATCACCGCCACCGCAGGTATCGGCTCCAACCTCTACCTGGCCAAGGTGGCCATGGACATCGTGGCAAAACATGCGCCGGCCGACAACGACGGCGTGCGAATCGGCGAACTCGACGAGATGTCCTACCGGCAGAAGCTCTGGAACCACAAACCGCTGAAGAGCTTCTGGCGAGTGGGACGCGGAACGGCCGAACGGCTGGCACAGTACGGCATCGACACCATGGGAAAGCTGGCCAGGATGTCAATCGAGAACGAGGAGCTGCTATACAAACTCTTCGGCGTCAACGCCGAGCTGCTCATCGACCACGCATGGGGATGGGAGCCCTGCACCATCGAGCAGGTGAAGGCATACAGGCCGGAGTCCAACTCATTCAGCAACGGACAGGTGCTCAACCAACCCTACACACCGGAGAAAGCAAGGGTGGTGGTCAGGGAGATGACGGACGCCATGGCACTCAAGCTGGTGGCCCACCGGCTGGTGACCAACCAGCTGGTACTAACCATCGGATACGACACGGAGTCGCTCTCCCGACCGGAAGCGGGACAACAATACCACGGACCGGTCAGCACCGACCGATACGGACGACAGGTGCCCAAACACGCACACGGGACGGCCAACCTCGACGGCTATTCGTCGTCGTCAAGGGAGATGACCGACGCCGTCACCGAACTCTACGACCGTATCGTCAACCAAGAACTGCTCGTAAGACGAATCTATCTCAGCGTCAACCACGTGATAGACGAACAGAGGGCCAAGGCGGACAGACAGCCCGTACAGCTCTCGCTCTTCGACGACGTCGACGAGATTGAGGCTCGCAAAAAGAAGAAAGAGGAAGAGCGGGTGAAAGAACGACGGATGCAGGAGGCACAAATCGCCATCAAGCAACGTTTCGGCAGCAACGCCATCCTCAAAGGAATCAACTACGAGGAGGGCGCGACAGCCAAGGAACGAAACGAACAGATAGGAGGACACAAGGCATGAACGACAACTACGAAGACATCATCCATCTGCCACACCCCGAGCCAAGACACCACACGCGCATGAGACCGGAGGCCCGGGCCGCCCAGTTCGCACCTTTCGCAGCCCTCACCGGCTACGACGACGCCATCAGGGAGACCGACAAAAACCACGAAGCCGACTTCAACAGCAACGAGACCGAGCTTCCGGATGATTTCATGTGAACCATGCCAAAACACCTGACACGGACAAAGTTATTCATGAAAAACAAAAAATTCAACTTTTTCTTTCTCTTTTCCGAAAAAAAATATAACTTTGCAACTGACATCACTAACTAACTTCCTGGTGGACGAAAATCAGTTTTTTCACAGCCACCTTTATTCTTAAACCTAATCAACACAGACACGCCTATGTACGATATGTTCTCCAAGCAGGCCCTCACGGCTCTGCACCGCTACAGGGACGTGAAGTTCAGCCCCCCGGCAGTTTAGTTTTTTCAGACTGGTCGGACAAGTCAGACTGGTCAGACCCGTCGGACCCGTCGGACTAGTCAGACCCCCCACTAAAAAACTGATAACTGATAACTGAAAACTAATAACTAAAAAAAATGGCTGAACAAAAATATCCCACTATTGAAGAGGTGTTCTCATGGATGAGAAAACTCTACGACGAGAGTTATTCAGGCTTGACTCCGCTCGAGAAGGAGGAGCAGCATATGTACGGCACGATGGTCACTACCCCATCCGACAAGAAGTTCATGGTGCGTATGCTCGACGAGACAAGCCAGGTGCGCGACCGGCAAAAACTGGCGACACGCGTGAAGGAACTGATTGACCAGTACGGCATCCCTAAGTTCCTCGACAAAGGCGACCGATTCCTGTTCCAGGTATATCAGAAATTCGGATACACGCCTCTGCTCAACTGGGCCACCGTGCCTATCATCAAATGGAGGCTGAGAAGGGACACCAGCCGCGTGATCATCAACGCGGCAAGACCTAACCTCACAAAACACCTGGCCACACGATTCGGACAGGACATCGGACAGAACGTCAACCTCCTCGGGGAGGTGGTGCTCGGAAACGGGGAGGCCGACAAACGCTACTATTCCTATATCGACGCACTCAAGGAGCCGGACATCAACTACATCTCCGTAAAAATCTCCGGCATCTACGCGCAGACGCACGCGCTCAACTACAAGGAATGTTTCCCGGAACTCGTCAGGCGAATGTCGGAGCTCTATCAGACGGCCATCGACTATCCTTACACAGACCCGCAGGGCATCACCAAGCCTAAGTTCATCAACCTCGACATGGAGGAGTACAAGGACGCACACCTGACGATGAAGCTCTTCAAACACGTGCTGTCACTGCCGCAGTTCAAGAACTACGAGGCGGGCATCGTCGTGCAGGCTTACCTGCCCGACGCATGGGGATTCCAGACGGAACTGCTTGAGTTCGCACGCAAGAGGGTAGCGGAAGGCGGTTCACCCATCAAGATGCGAATCGTCAAAGGATGCAACCTCGACATGGAAAATATCGTCAGCGACCTCCGGGGATGGCCAAACCCTGTCAGACAAAGCAAGACGGAGGTGGACGCCAACTACATGCACATCATCGAACGGGGACTCAAGCCGGAGAACGCGAAGGTGCTGCATATCGGAATGGCATCGCACAACCTCTTCACCATCTCGTATGCCTACCTGCTCACTCAGCAATACCAGACTCCGAAGGACTGCTTCTGCTTCGAGATGCTCGAAGGTATGGCCAACCACATTTGGAGGGCTCAAAAGAAATTCGGCAACCACGTCATTCTCTACACGCCGGTGGTGAAGAAGGAACATTTCCTCAACGCCATATCCTACCTCGTCAGACGCATGGACGAGAACACGGCTCCCGACAACTTCCTCACCCACTCTTTCTCCCTGCGTCCCGACACGAAGGAATGGAAAGAGCTGGAACAGCAGTTCATCGACGCATACAACATCAAGGACAAAATCACGCATGTCCCCACCCGCACCCAGGACCGCAACAAGCCTTACCAGGGGCAGGAGCCGCGCGACGAGATGATCAACGAGCCTGACACGGACTTCGACCGCGCCTGCAACCAAGAATGGGTGGAAAAGATCTTCGCGAAATGGAAGGCAGCGCCGGGCATGAACGACACGAGCGAGGCGAAGCAATGGGGCGACTGGAAACCGGGAGACCTGCTGCCTACTCAAGTGGGGAAACAACTCGTCTTCAACGCCGACCGCGTGAAATATTTCGACCGGAGCCAGGAGGGCGACGTGCTCGTATGCGAGATGTCCAGAGCGGACAAGACGCAGACGCAGCAGATTCTCGACATCGCCAAGAAGGACGCGGGGGGATGGCGGAAGACCTCCATCGAGGAACGACACGCCATCATGTACAAGGCGGCAAACATCATGGGGCAGATGAGGGGCGACCTCAACGGGGCCATGTGCGCCATCACCGGCAAGACCATCGAAGAGGCGGACGTCGAAGTGTCGGAAGGCATCGACTACTGCCGGTTCTACACCACCACCATGAAGAAATACGCTGCGCTCGACGACATCGAGATGAAGGCGAAAGGAACGGTTCTCGTTCTCTCACCCTGGAACTTCCCGTGTGCCATACCTTGCGGCGGCGTCGTGGCAGCTCTGGCCTCAGGCAACACCTGCATCCTCAAGCCTGCCACGGTGGCAGCACCGGTGGCTTGGCTCTTCGCCAAAGCATTCTGGGACGCCGGCGTGCCTAAAGAGGCACTGCAGGTGGTCATCACCGACCGCGAGGCCACGCCTCTGCTTACTTCCTCACCGGTAGTCAACCACATCATCCTCACCGGAGGCACCGAGACGGCTCAGACGCTCCTGCGCAACAACCCGGAAAAACCGCTGTCGGCTGAGACGGGCGGAAAAAACGTGATCATACTCACGGCCAAGGGCGACCGCGACCACGCCATCATGAACGCATGCCGCAGCGCGTTCGGAAACGCCGGACAAAAATGCTCGGCTTGCTCCATCCTCCTCGTCGAACGCTCTGTATACGAAAGCTACGAGTTCATGGAGAAACTCAAGGACTGCGCCGCGTCGATGATGGTTGGCGGTGTATGGAACGCCGGCAACATCGTCGGACCGATGATTACCAACCACAACGACAAGCTCTACAAGGCATTCCACAGCGAGCCAGGAGAAAAATGGCTGCTCGCGCCCAGATTCCTCGACGACAAGAAATTCATCATGAGGCCGGGTGTCAAAATCCATGTCAAGCCATCGTCCTACACCTTCCGCACCGAGCTGTTCGCACCGCTGCTCGCCGTCACGCCCTTCGACTCGCTCGAAGAGGCCGTACGCATGGTCAACAGTCTCGATTATGGTCTCACATCGGGACTGCAGTCGCTCGACGAGGCTGAACAACGCTACTGGCGCGAACACATACAGGCTGGCAACCTCTACATCAACCGAGGCATCACGGGCGCGGTGGTCAACCGGCAGCCTTTCGGAGGCATGAAGCTGTCAGCCTTCGGACCAGGACTGAAAGCGGGTGGACCAAACTACTGCCTGCAGTTCATGGTGATTCACGACAAGAAGGGCTCCACGACTGACTACAAGGCTTCCTATGCCGAATGGTACGAGAAGGAGTTCCGCCACCCACGCAACATCCAGCCGGACATCCGCGGAGAACAGAACGTCTTCCGCTATCTGCCACTCAAAGGGGGCATGCTGCTGAGACTCTTCGGCGACGAGACGCTTGAGCAGGTGGAGATGGTGCAGACGGCGGCCAAGACTGTCGGCACTCCACTCCACATCTCCGTCGATCCGCGCCACCCGCTGGCCGACCAGCTGCAGGGAAACGTCAGGAAAGAAAACCTGGCGGCGTTCTGCGAACGGATTCCACGCTACGAGCGCATCAGAACCATCACCACCAGGGAAATCCCTTCAATCGTGTTCGAGGCGGTCGCCAACCACAACAAATACATCTCGCAGGCAGTGCCCGTAAGCAACGGACGCATCGAACTCGTTCACTACATCAAGGAACAGTCCATCTCCAACGAATACCACCGCTACGGCTCTCAAATCGAAGTGCCGGAGGTGGAATGAAACACTCAACTTTTTTAAGGCAGGTTCTAAAAATTAGCTTTAGGCTGTGTTTAGACTATTTTTGAGCAGATTTGCCCGCAAACTCGCAGAAGCGTAGCGAGCTACGGTTCAAGAGGTTAAGGGAAAAGATGCCAAAAAGAGGCAAACACAGGCAAAGATAATTCTCTTGGATTTATTAATTATTAGAACATGCCTTAAGTGAAAAGTGAATAGTGATTAGTGAAAAGTGTAGTGACTCCAGTCAGAAAAAGACGTGATTGGAATATCTCCTTAAACTTTAAACATTAATCTTTAAACCAAATTCACTCTAAACTAAGTTCAAAGTAACTTCACTCTAAACTCTCAACTAAATTCACTCTAAACTCTCAACTCTAAACTCTCAACTTTAAAAAAACAATGCAACCAGGAATGAAAGCGCCGGAGGTGCTCGGCACCGACGCCAACGGCAACACAATCCGTCTGAGCGACTACAGAGGACGCAAGCTCGTGCTCTATTTCTACCCTAAAGACTCCACACCCGGATGCACCAGCGAGGCGTGCAGCCTGCGCGACAACTACAGCGAACTCCGACGCCAAGGATATGAGGTGGTGGGCGTGAGCATCGACAGCGCTGCCTCTCATCAGCGGTTCGCAGAGAAGAACGCACTGCCCTTCCCGCTCATCAGCGACTCCGACAAGCAGCTCGTCGAGGCTTTCGGCGTGTGGGGGGAAAAGAAGATGGCAGGACGAACTTATATGGGCACCTACCGCACCACTTTCATCATCGATGAAAACGGGATTGTGGAGCGTGTCATCGGACCTAAGGAAATCAAGACGAAGACGCACGCCATGCAGATTCTGGGATAAGAATCACATTGGGCGCACCCCGCTTTTCCTACTGTAAAAATTTCGAAGCGGACGGCTTTCATAAGCTCGTCCGCTTCTTTTTTCGCTCTATTTTGCACGCTAAGAAAACTGCCATAATGTCAGTATTTCGTTTAGAAAACTCCTGGTCTCCTCTCAACTATTTCTGGCTCGTAGCCGGCCTTGAGCATCCACCCGACACAGCTTCTTGCCGGCTGTATTTTTAGCCTGGTTTTTTATGTCTGAAACTCCATTTTTTCAATAAAATCTCATCCAGTTTCCAAAAATCAAAAGGGGAGTCCCACCAACTTGTCTTCACGCAAATCCAGCTGATTTTTCAAGACGCATCGACTGAAGGTGAAAAATAACCGATTCTCGCGCTCTAGAACAACAAAAATACTGACAAAAACCTTAATTATTAAATCCGCATTTATTTTTCATATTTTTGTTAATTTATGTAAAATTGTTAATTTCCAATTCAAAGCATTCAATTTGCAGGAATAACATAATTTGAGCGCTTTTCAAGAAAGAAAATTCAATGATAATTCGTGGTCATTCATGGACATTATTTCATGATTTCCTCTTTGTCATGGCATAGTTCAAACAAGTTTGGTACACCTTTGAACTTAGCGTCTTCTGCTTCGCTTTCGTTCCTCTGCTCGCATAAGCCGAGTTCTGCACCTCCTCATCTCACAATCGATTATCAATCAATTCTGTGCTGAGTTCTGCTCACCTGACAATTTCGGAAATTCGTTTTAAAATAAAAAATCCGCAACGAAATCAATTCGAATTCCATCACCAAAGTAACTACACTTTTCACTTAGCATGAATCCCATCACCAGAGCAAATAAAACTTTTCACGTTTCACTTTTCACTATTGACTTAACAACATTCGTGTTCGAAAGAATTGTGAAGATTCATCCAGAACAGCGTTCGGAGAATAATCAGACAACGAAAAAAAGGACGTTTCCCAACGTCCTTTTTTCTTTGTCTCACATGTCCGGCTGGCCGTCTTTAACGACAGCTCAGTCCTTGCGGAAAGTCTCGAAGGTGTCGTCGTCGTAGAACACCCTTACCTCGACCACCCTCCGCTGCTGGCGCATCTTCATCACCGTCGCGGCAACAATGGCCTCGATGGAGGAGGAGGAGAGCATGTCGCTGTCCGAGTCCTTGCGAGCGCCGCGACGTTCCGGCTTGGACGGCGCACCCTCGTCTGCAGGGAAGAGGGTGTTCATACGGTCGGAGTCAGACTTCGCCCGGACAGGGTCCGACGGAGCTTTCTCAGACTCTGACTTCGCAGGACCAGCCCCTTCGCGGAACATCGGACCCGTACCCATCATCACCCATTCGGGATTGATGTCGGGAAAACCGGCTATCACGTTTCTCAAAATCGAGAGCGTTGGCTTGCTGCGGTTGCTCGTGATGTGGGAGAGGGAGGCCGGCGAGATGCCGGTGGCTGAACAAAACTGGATATTGTTCAGATCCTTCACCTTGATTATCTCCAGTATTCTTTCCGTGTCTGACATACGAGAACGATTTTCATTCAATTCATACATTTATTTATATTCTCTTTCCATTATTTTCCATGACTGGACCGGAGGCCCGGGGGCTGCAGGGCATAGCAGACGACTCATTATCTATATAGAAATATATATATATTCCGTTTCCACGATCCGTCTGCACCTTTTCCGTCCTGACTTATCCTATGCAGGGGTATGTGTCCTTCAACCCACGACTTTACAAATCCAAAACAGAATTGACATTTGTAATTCGCTTTACAAAGTTACAACAAATTTATAAATGTACAAAATTTTACAAATAAAAATTTTAATAATTTTCGAAAAAAATTTACAAATCATAAATTCATGTGTGTATAACGAATTTACAACTATAGTAGCGGCAGTTTACAACATCAAAGAAAAATAGATAGTTTTATAGTTAATTTTAAACATTAATTAAATGTGATAATCTATTGATTATTAATGTGTTATATATATTACAATACATTAATATTTACAATATTAAACACTTCACAACGACCAAACGTTCCATCAATAACCTTTCAATTCATTTAAACGTTACAAATAGTTGGTATTCAGTACTTTATTATGAAAATATACACAATGTATAAATATACATATACATTTATACCTAAAAATATTGAATGGGGATTTCGTTTTATAAATCCAAACCAGAATGAGTGATTATTTTTTTAAATTTTACATTTTTGCAAAGACTCCGGAAGCCTGTCATCACAAATATTTATATATAGAAATGTAAACCAAGATTACATTTGTTTATCAAATTCTTGGTTTTTTACAAAAATCAGCCTGTTTCCAGCCAAATTCCACCACCTCTCTTCTACCCACAAAACAGTCGATTCTCAGAGGGAAAAGACGATATGTAAGGACATGAGAATCAAAGCAAACAAGGGCTGATTTTTTGTTCGGAAAAAACGGCCGGAAAAATCGGATTTCCTGAAATCAGACAAGGCTGGACACTCCATTTCGCCTTTTTCCCGGCTGTTCCCACCCTCATCCAAGGACCGCCAAAGGGTGATTTTACATTTTTGAGACCATTTTCCCCCGACAGAAAATGACCGGTTTCAAGAAAGCGGACCCTCCCCTGCTCCCACAGACCATCCCATCTGCCCCTTTTCTACCACCTTACCCGGCCCTCTTCCTCTGGTAGTAGAGACGCGCCGCGGCGCGTCTTGTAACTCATTCCCTTCCGCATATCGAGTCACCCTAACATGATGCCTCATTTTATTACATCTAATTAAATAATGTCTGCCATGGCTGGAAAAATCCATATGGCAGACTCAGGAAAGAGGGTTCGGAAAAATCAGATTCACCCCCCCCGCAACATACTTTACAAGTTCAACACATAAAATTATCGTAAAATATCCGAGGGCGATATGGGCTGATATGGCATTGCAATTTTTATTGAGCAGAGCGTTATTTGAAGAACGAAGCCCGAAAGCGGAATACAAAGTCCTTCAAATCTTCATTCGAAAATATTCGTCCAGGTTCGTGTTCGAAATAACAACATCAGCAACGAAACCAATTCGAATACCATCACCAGAGTAATTAAAACGTTTCGCTTAACAGCATTAATCATGTCAATGGAGGATGAAGAATATGAGTTCCTTCATGATGTCGGACTCGGTCATGTTGCCACGCCCCACCCCCTTGAGCGTGACGTCAGCTTCGCGGAGTTTTCCGATGATACGCATCGTCTTCATGGCTGTGAAGTTTCGCATGCCGGTCTTGTAGTCGTTCAGCTGCCAGTTGTTCATGCCCAGGTATTCCGACAGCCCCTTGTCCGACTTGTCGGGAGAATAATGAGCCTGCATGAGCGTGGCGAAGTATGGGAAGAGAACGGCGATAACACCGATCGGAGGGTTCTGCTTCACGTTGTCACAAAAATAATTCACGATGCGGTTGGCACGGAGAACGTCACGACTTATAAGCGCGTTCTTCAGTTCGTAGACATTATAGTTTTTGCTGATGCCGATATTCTTCTCGATATGTTCGGGAGTGATGGACTGGACACCCGGAGGGAGGGTGATGCACAGCTTGTCAATCTCGCTCGTCATACGGCTCAGGTCCGATCCGATATTCTCCACCAGCATCATCGTCGCCTTGTAGTCGATCGCCACCCGTTTCGTCTTCAGGTAATCCAGCACGAACGAGGGAAGCGCCTGGTCTTTCAGACGAGGACTGCTGAACACGACACCCTCCGACTGAATCATACCTACGATCTTCTTGCGGCCGTCAACCGTCCCATTTTTCCAGCACAACACGAGCACCGTCGTCATGGAGGGCTTGGCTATGTAAGGGGCCAGCTGGTCAATTTTGTTTTTAACATTTTGACATTCCTTAACAATTACAACTTGCCGCTCGGCCATCATCGGATAGCGCCTTGATGCAGTCACTATGTCCCCAAGGTCGGTCTGGTCGGTGGCATAGATGGTGGTCAGGTTGAAGGCCTGCTCGTCCTCCGTCAACGCGTTCGACGTGATGGCGTCGACGAGCTTGTCGATATAGTACGGCTCGTCTCCCTGAAGGAGGTAGACAGGCTTGAACTGCTTCTTCTCCACGTCTGACAAAATGTCACGATAGGTGGGTCCTTGTTTTGATTGTTTCGCCATATGGATTGGAATCTTTTTTCTGCACTCCGGTCGGCACGGCGCGTCACAAGCAGTTATGCCACCCGCCGTTTTGCCATGTGATTTTTTTTTGTTAACTTTGCATCCGAAATGCGGAAGGGGTCATGATGATTTTGATTTCGACTGCAAAGTTAAAAATAAAAGTTGACAATAGAAAACATGACTGCGTTAAATCTGCCTAATCTGCCGATGAGACTTCGAAAAAACGACGACGGGAAAATTGACGTGTTCGATCCGCTCAGGCAAAAATTCGTCGCACTCACCCCTGAGGAGCAGGTGAGGCAGGCCTTTGTCAACTACCTCATCCATCTCAAGCAATACCCCCAGTCGCTTATGGCAAACGAGGTGAGCCTCTCGCTCAACGGCATGCAACGCAGGTGCGACACCGTGCTCTACGACATCCACATCAGGCCACGAATGATCATCGAGTACAAAAGGCCGACGGTGAAAATCACACAGAAGGTGTTCAGTCAAATCTGCCGGTACAACATCGTCATGCGGGTCGACTACCTCATCGTAAGCAACGGACTACAACACTACTGCTGCAAGATGGACTACGAAAATCAGACATACACCTTCCTCAAGGAAATTCCTGACTACGGAGAATTAGAAAACTGAATATTCAACGCCGAATTCTCAACAAAGAATCCAACGCTGAACTTCCAACGCCAAACTGAAAAAATGAAACAGCTCTTCAAACGTGTCAAGAACTGGCTCGCCGGACTGTCGTTCCGCACCGGCGTCATCGTCCTCTCCAGCTGCGTCGTCTTCTACGCACTGTCCTTCGCGCAGCTGCTCATCCCCATGAGTGCCGCATGGCACACTGCGCTCTGGGTAGTATTCTTCGGACTGGCCAAGACCACACAATACGGGGGACTGGCCATACTCGGAGTGGAGGGCTACCGTAGACTGAAAAATTATTTCCGGAGAAAAAAATCGGAACCACTGGAGGACGAAGCCAGGGAGGACAAGCAAGAAGACGACACGCCCGCCGGCAACACACCTTGATTAACTTAATCCGACAACAAGCCTATTTAAATCTGTAAACACACACGCGTGCGCGCACAAAATCCAAGCTATATTTGCTGAATTCGAAAAAAATTCGTAACTTTGCATGTTATTATAAATGCAAGGCATTTAACAACTGTAAACTCACAGGGAGGCGACAGCTGCTGATTTTCAGCCTGACAAAATCCCAACCGCCTGAAAGTCAAATAAAAATGCATTGTCTAATGCAGCAACCACATGCCACGGACATGTGCTGGCACATGGCTCCGGACTCTCTCCGGATGCAGCCACGGGTTTGGTTTTTCACCAAAAACCGGGAGTCGGTGAGATTTGCCCTATCACTTGAAAAAGGCAAAGCGTAAAAAAGATTCTCAGTTCGTTAACCACAAATAAAAATCATCATTATGGAATTCTTAGCAATATATGGCGATTTCATGGAGATGGGTTTCCTCTGGATTGGCATCGCAATCGTGGCCCTCATCATCAAGTCTTTCACAAAAGAGTACATCACACTGTGTATCGCCGCTGCCGCACTCATCACGGCATTCATGGCGTTCAACAAGTTCGACGGAAAAATCGTGCACCAGGTGGTCACGTTCTTCGCCAGCACCATCGTCCTCGCTCTCTTCATCCAACCATATGCCATGCGCAAAAATGAAGAGCGCAGACGTCTCGAGGCTAAGGAGCACAACGTGCCGCACAAAAACGAGAAGGCCATCGTCATCGTGAAAATCGACAACATGAACGCCACCGGACGAATTTCCATCAACGGAGAAGAGTTCGAGGCACGCACGGCCAACGGACTTCCCGTCGCTGAAGGCAACACCGTCACCGTCGTAGACCACGATGGAAGAATGATGCTCGTTCTATAAGATTTCGAACCCAGAAACATCAAAACCCGAAATCTCGAAACATCGAAATCTCGTAAGATCAAAAACCTCGATATTTCGAAACATCGAAACCACGATATTTCGAAATCTCGTAAGCTCGACAATTCGAAACCTCGAAAAAGAGTAACTTCACGCTCAACCCTCAACACCCCAACTAATAACAATGAAAGGAATTGTATTGGCCGGAGGATCCGGCACACGCCTCTACCCCATCACGAAAGGCGTGAGCAAGCAGCTCATACCGATTTTCGACAAGCCGATGGTGTACTACCCCATCTCGGCACTTATGCTCGCCGGAATCCGCGACATTCTCATCATATCAACGCCCCACGACCTGCCCGGATTCAAGCGGCTGCTGGGCGACGGATCGGACTACGGAGTTCGCTTCCAGTATGCTGAGCAGCCATCGCCCGACGGACTGGCGCAAGCTTTCACCATCGGTGCAGACTTCATCGGCGACGACTCCGTTTGCCTCGTACTCGGAGACAACATCTTCCATGGAAACGGATTCACTGGCATGCTCCGAGAGGCGGTCCGCACTGCAGAGGAAGAGGCCAAGGCCACGGTCTTCGGCTACTGGGTGAGCGACCCCGAACGGTACGGTGTGGCTGAGTTCGACAAGCAGGGCAACTGCCTCTCCATCGAAGAGAAGCCACAACACCCAAAGTCAAACTATGCTGTCGTCGGACTCTATTTCTACCCTAACAAAGTGGTGGAAGTGGCACGCAACATCAAGCCGTCGGCGCGAGGCGAATACGAAATCACCACCGTCAACCAGCAGTTCCTGCAAGACGGGGAACTCAAAGTGCAGACTCTCGGAAGAGGATTCGCATGGCTCGACACCGGCACACACGACTCGCTCTCAGAAGCGTCAACCTACATCGAGGTGCTCGAGAAACGACAGGGACTGAAAGTGGCATGCCTCGAAGGCATCGCATTCCGGCAAGGATGGATCGACGCCGACAAGATGCGCCAGCTGGCACAGCCCATGATCAAAAACCCTTATGGGCAATACCTGCTGCAAGTGGTCAACGAAGTGGAACGAACCGGCATGCCAAACATCCAATAACATTCTGAGGGGGGGAGGCCGACTTTCGTCCAGCCTTCCCGTCTTCATGCATTCTCGTCTTCATCAAAACGAGACATTTTTTTATCGAGATTAAATGAACATCATAAAGACCGCCATAGACGGCATAGTCATCATAGAGCCGCGCATCTTCAACGACAGCCGCGGCTATTTCTTTGAGTCATACTCACAGCGGGATTTCGACAAACTCGTGAGGCCCGTCAATTTCGTACAGGACAACGAAAGCATGTCCTCATTCGGAGTCATGCGAGGACTCCATTACCAACGGATGCCATACACACAGAGCAAACTCATAAGATGTGTGCGAGGCAAGGTGCTCGACGTGGCAGTCGACATCCGCCACGGCTCACCCACCTTCGGACAACATGTCGCGGTGGAGCTCTCTGAGGAAAACCACCGACAGCTGTTCATTCCCCGTGGGTTCGCACACGGATTCGCCGTACTCTCTGAGACCGCCGTCTTTCAGTACAAGTGCGACAACTTCTATCATCCCGAGGCCGACGCAGGCATCAGCATACTCGACCCCACTCTCGGCATAGACTGGCAAATCCCGACCGACAAGGCCATTCTCAGCGAAAAGGACCTGCGCCACGCCTGCCTCAAGGACGCCCCAGTCGACTTCCGGTTCGGAGAAGAGCTGTATTAAACTATAGAATCCAGTAAACCTATAGAAACTATAGCTGCTATATCTTCTATAGTTTCTATAAAAATAAAAAATCCTTCAGAAAAAGGCTCCATGACAAAAGTCATCACCTACGGCACCTACGACCTGCTGCATCAAGGCCACATCAACCTGCTCCGCCGGGCCAAGGCGCTTGGCGACTACCTCATCGTGGGCGTGACGAACGACACGTTCGACCGCGACCGCGGAAAGCTCAACGTGCGCAACAACGTGCTCGAGCGAGTCGAAGCAGTACGTGCCACGGGCCTGGCAGACCAAATCGTCATCGAGGACTACGTAGGACAGAAAATCGACGACATCCAGCGCTACGGCGTCGACATCTTCGCCATTGGCTCCGACTGGCAGGGCAAGTTCGACTATCTCAACGAGTTCTGCAAGGTGGTATATCTCCCACGCACAGAAGGCATCTCGTCCACCATGCTGCGCGAGAGCAGCCAGCAGGAAGTGCGACTCGGCATCATCGGATACGGACGAGTGGGACAACGGTTCCCGGCCGAAGCCAACGTGGTCAGCGGAGTCAGCCTCACAGGATTCTACGACATCAATCCCGACATCACACTCCCCGAAGGACTCAGGCGATACGAAAGCGCGGAGGAACTCATAGCCGACGTCGACGCAGTCTATATCTCCACGCCCCACCTCACACATTATTTATATATCCGCCAGGCACTGCAGGCCGGACGACACGTCCTCTGCGAGACGCCCATGGTGCTACAGAAAGACCAGGCACTCGAACTCTACCGCATGGCGGAAGAGAAAGGGCTCGTCCTCATGGAGGCCAACAAGACGGCACACTGCCCGGCCTTCAACCACCTCATGGTCATGATCAAGTCCGGACTCATCGGAGAAGTCGTCGACATCGAGGCGTCCCTATCCAAACTCTGGGACGACAACCTCTCACTTCGTGAGTTCGACCCTCTCCAGGCCGGAGGATCCATGTACGAGCTGGGAAGCTATCCACTGCTGCCCATACTCAAGCTCGCAGGCATCAACTACCAGGGCATACGCTTTTTCAGCCGCATGCAGAACGGGGTGGACATGTACACGAAAGGAGTCATTCGATACGACCGCACGGTTTGCTCCTTCAAGGTGGGACTCGGAGTCAAGACCGAGGGAAACCTCGTCATATCCGGAACCAAAGGATACGCCTACGTACCGGCTCCCTGGTGGAAGACCGACTATTTCGAGTTCCGCTACGAAAACCAGAACGACAACAAGAAGTTCTTCTACAAGTGGGACGGAGCCGGACTCCGCTACGAGATACAGGAGTTCACCAGCTGCATCGTCAACCACCGCTTCTCTTCCGCGCGGCTCCGACGTCGCGAAAGCATCTGCATGGCCGAGATCATGCAGCGCTTCCTGGACCGCAACGACGTGGTGGAAATATAAGAAAAAACTATAATTTCCAGTCCATCTGGAATATCTGAAAAAAAACAACAGACTATAAGAAATAAAATGAAAAAAGCATTGGTTGTTGGCGGAGCCAACGGCGTCGGACTGAGCATTGCCACAGAACTGGCAGCACGCAACGACGTGGAGAGAGTTTACATCGTCGACAAGGCGGCTGTGGCTGAAGAGTACATGAATCCCAAATTCGAATGTCACCAGTTCGACCTCACTTCCGACGACTACACCATCTTCGACCGATTCCAAGACATCGACACGCTCATGATCACTGCTGGATTCGGGCGTCTGCAGCTTTTCCGAGACGTCGACGACAGCATGATCAGCAGCAGCTTCAACGTCAACACCATTCCCGTACTGCGAATCATCCGACGGTTCTACACTAAGCTGGAGTCACCATCCGACGACTTCTTCTGCGGAGTCATGGTCAGCATCGCCGGGTTCATGACATCGCCATTCTTCAGCATCTATGCCGCGACAAAGGCAGCTCTGAAAGTCTTCATCGAGAGCGTCAACGTAGAGCTCATCAAGGCTGGAAGCATCAACCGCATACTCAACGTTTCCCCGGGCTCGCTCAAGGGAACCAGCTTCAACAGCGGAAAGACCGACCTCAGCGTCGTGGCGCCCATGGCACAGGAAATCATCAAGCACCTCGAACAGAAAGACGACCTCTTCATTCCCCAGTACGAGGAAATCTACAAACACGTGCTTGCACGCTACGCAGCCGACTTCCGGGCAGAAGGCATACACTCTTACGAATACAAAGTCCAGAGTGGAAGAGTCAAAATTCAACCTACCCTCCCCTAAGCACATCACCTCCCCGCTCCGACATCAAGTTCAACTTTTTTTCATATAATAAAAAAATTAGCGGTTTGTCATTATTTTTGACAAACCGCTAATTTTTTGTCCGAACCGACTCCCAGACGCCATTCCCCCCCTGTATTTTGAAAATAATTCTTGGTTATAAAAATGGCAGGGCCGCCTGAAAAAAGGGGAAAAAAAGCAATTATAAATATTCATTGTAACGGCAGCCCCGCCATTATCCGATTATATATTTTCTACACACACCCGGTTTTCTGTGTGTTCATCCCGTCGACATAAGTCCACCGACAGTCCCCCCACGCTCAATGTTGCGTCTGCTCAGAGATGCCGGAAAAGACAGACTGGTTTTTCCTGACATTCTTGATGATGTACCAGTATTGTTCCGGAATGTCCATTTTTATGATCTCCCCATTCACCAGCGTCTCGTAATACCTGCCGATTTCGGTTTCCGTCCCGTCAGCCAGCGTCATCACGTATTGCCATGCCTTAGGAAGGATATTACGGTATTGCAGAAGACACCCCTCCAGAGCCCCCACGATCTTGTCTATATTCTCGTAGAAGAAAGGAGCATCCTGCCGCATCGACTGCTGCCGCTGCCTCTGAAGCCCGCATACAGTCTTCGCCATCTCGAAAATCCGGTTTCCCAGCTCCCGGTAAGTCAGGTCATGATAGATGCGCTCAGTCAGAAACGCCTCAATCCGTTGCCGCTCATATTTGTCCGAGAAAAGGTCCAGCAATCCCGAATGCCTGCATGCCTGCCGCACAGCAGGGCAAGTGTCCTCGTTGACACCTTTCAGTTCAGTCGACAGCTGTTCTATTTCTCCTATTGCCCTCATAATATCTGTAGTGAAATAACTCATCGCTTATTATATTTATATTTATGTAATACCATATGCAGTAGAGACGCCCCGCGGGGCGTCTTGTAACTTCCCACCTCACCAGATCCACTTTAATTTCTGTAAATTCATGGCCAATTCCTCATTCCTCATTCCTCATTCTTCATTCTTCATTTACCCCCCCCGTCCGCTTTCCTGTAAGCCGCAGTTGTCTGCGGCACAATCGGCCGGCGAAGCACGGCCCCCTCATCACCACTGGGGTTGTGGACGTCCTCGTCCGCACTAAAGACCGGCGAAGCACGGTCCTTTCAACATCCAATTATCAGTATTCGGAGTCTCGTTTTTTTCGATTCCTCCTCTTCTCGAAACCGCCTCATACCAACTCCCTCACGGTATTAAGCCCATTCGACCCATTCGACCCCATAAAAAAAATCAAGCCGTCTCGTATACTTCATTGCCAACGCAGTCGCTATTCATAATAAAATGCCCTTTGCCCGTCATGTGGCTCGCGATACCATCGCGAGCAAGCCTCCCCAAACATCCATATTCTCAGTCACGCATGAAAAGGTCACGGGTGTATACTTTGTCCTTGATGTCGTCAAGACAAGCGTCGTAGCGGTTGGCTATCACCGCGTCCGACTGCTCTTTAAAAGCATCCAGGTCGTTCACCACGCGGCTTCCGAAGAATGTCGTGCCGTCAGGCAGAGTCGGTTCGTAGATGATAACCTCAGCACCTTTTGCCTTGACACGTTTCATCACCCCCTGTATGCTGCTCTGACGGAAATTGTCGCTGTTGCTTTTCATTGTCAGACGGTAGACACCCACACAGCATCGCTTCTCGTTTTGCGGATTATATATGCTTCCCTGGTCATAGTCGTAGTAACCCGCTTTCTTCAGAACCCGGTCTGCGATGAAATCTTTACGTGTGCGGTTGCTCTCCACGATGGCCTCGATCAAGTTCTCCGGCACATCGTGGTAGTTGGCCAGCAGCTGCTTCGTGTCCTTGGGCAGGCAGTACCCCCCGTATCCGAACGACGGGTTGTTGTAGTGACTGCCGATACGCGGGTCAAGACAAACACCGTCAATAATGTCCTTTGTCGACAGGCCTTTCATCTCAGCATATGTGTCCAATTCGTTGAAGAAACTGACACGGAGAGCCAGATAAGTGTTGGCAAACAGCTTTACAGCCTCTGCCTCCTTCATCCCCATGAATAAAGTTTGGATGTCTTCCTTTATAGCCCCTTCTTTCAGCAAGTCAGCAAACGTAGCAGCAGCTTCCTGCAGTTTCTCCGTGTCAGCTATTGCCCTTATAGCATCATTCTCCACTTCAAACTGAGAATCGTCTATAATCTTTGGAGTTCCCACGATGATACGGCTGGGATACAAGTTGTCGTAAAGCGCCTTGCTCTCCCTTAAGAACTCCGGTGAGAATATCAGATTGAAAGTCTTGTCCTTCAGAGCGGGATCATACCTGAACCGGTAAAGATATTTCACGTACATACTGCGGCTGAACCCCACGGGAATCGTGCTTTTAATCACCATCACCGCATCGGGGTTCACACTCAGAACCAAGTCTATCACCTCCTCCACATGGCTCGTGTCGAAGTAGTTCCTGACAGGGTCGTAGTTAGTCGGAGCCGCTATCACCACGAATTCCGCATCTTTATAAGCAGATTCACCGTCGAGAGTCGCCCTCAGATTCAGTTTTTTTTCTTTCAGGTATTTCTCGATATACTCATCCTGAATCGGAGACTCGTGCCGGTTCAGCATCTCTACTTTTTCCGGAATCACGTCCACTGCTGTCACCTCATGATTTTGAGAGAGCAGCGTGGCTATTGACAGACCTACGTATCCGGTTCCGGCTACTGCTATTTTCATTTTTTTTCTATTTTTTTTATTTATTCCAACAATCTATTTTTGCTCAGATTTGTAGAGACGCCCCGCGGGGCGTCTTGTAACTTTCCACCTCACCAGATCCACTTTAATTTCTGTAAATTCATGGCCAATTCATGATAATTCGTGGTCATTCATGACCATTTGTGAAAAAAATCAACACGAGTCGTGACCAAAAATAATTATTGTTTAGATTATCGTCAGATTTTCGTCCCTCAAAAAAAGTCGCCATTATTCTTTCAACTTTCAACATTCAGCTTTCAACTAATCAAGATAAATAACCCCACAGGAGAGGTAGGCGGGACCTCGTGTCCCGCACATCCAGCCGCCGAAGCACGGCCCCGTCCG